>CAZQOB010000036.1:0-52896 GCA_964594885.1 uncultured Acidobacteriaceae bacterium | reverse complement strand
TCGCCCTCTGGAAAGACGCCGACCCCGACATTCCCATCCTGAAGCAAGCCAAGGCAGAGTACGCGAGACTACAGTAGTTACGGTCAGTGTCCGATTAGTTTATCGTCTCTGTGGAGGCTAGTACGACCCTTCGGCGTTAAATCAGGAACAGTCGCTCATGCGGGTTTCGTCGTGGTTTGCAGAGTCTTGCTCTTTTCCAACCGCGTTAAAAAATGGAAGTAATGGGAGCGACTGGCGGATGTGGAAGGAGAGTGCGCGCTGAGACTACTACACTTTTACTACACCTCGGCGTTTTCGTAGCTCTGGAACGAATAAGACGAGAACACAAATTTCGTGCTAACTGGTTGGAAACAAGCAATCTGGCGTGGAGGGGGGATTCGAACCCCCGTTAGAGTGTTTAGTCTCTAAACGGTTTAGCAAACCTGCCGAATCTGTTGATCGGTTTTGAAAATTCTGGACTTTATTATATTCCTCAATGAGGTACAAGAAGGCAGTATTAACTTGTTTGTAACTGGAATTGATTCGTTCTGAACATGGAACCACTACACTTTTGCTACACCAACCTGCTTCAGTAGAGGCGTTCCATATTTATGGCACTTGTGACATAATCTCCTTCATGAAAAAACAAGCTGTCCGCACAACGGTTGATATTCCCATTTCCCTTTACCGCAGGCTCAAAGCGCAGGCTGCCGCGCGAGGGCGATCGGTTCGTGAGTTAATTCTTCTCGGTGTGCGCGTCACTCTTGCCGAAGGCAAGCGTCCTCGGTCTCGAAGAGTCAAGTTCCCCCTGATCGTGTCAGTGGGCCCGAAGGTCGATCTAACGAACGAACAGATCTATGAACACGTTGAATTTCCTTGACGCCAACGTTTGGCTAGCACTCCTATGGAGTCGGCACATCCATTCAGATAAAGCAAAGGAATGGTTTGAGCGCTCGAGTGAAGAGAAATTCCTTTTCTGCCGAATCACACAAATAACTGTTCTCAGACTTCTTACGACAGCTGCAGTGATGGGAAACGACGTGAAGAAGATGCATGAGGCCTGGGAACTTTGGGACCAGGTCTCCGTGGATGACCGCATCGAATTTCTTTCCGAACCTGAAGCAATCGAGCGCGAGTTTCGAAGGCAGTCGGCACTTCGCAATCCTTCTCCGAAGGTATGGGCGGATGCCTACCTCTTGGCGTTTGCTTCCGTGGCGGGATTAAAGCTCGTAACCTTTGACCGCGGGCTACGTTCTCGAGGCGCCGAGGTGCACGTCCTTTAAATCAAGACTAGAGCAGACACGGCTGCGGGCGTGGCGTTTGGTTCAGCCTTGGGCGGACAAAATCGGTTCGCCGTTGCCCTTGGTTGGAACGGTGGAGTCGGTAAATTTTCGTTACACCCCGACGGCTGAATGGTACCGAAAGACGGTCGCCAAAAACTTGGCACTTTATTGAAACGTTCTGAAGTGGAATGTTTTGCGCATCACGAACGTACACAGATACTAGTACGGCACTTATATGATTGACCATCCTGCACACCTACGCCTTGCTGGGATTCGCGCTGGTGCTGTTTCGCCGGCTTTCTTCGCGCAAGCTGCTGATTGCGGCAGCATCCATTTGGTTGCTCCTGCCGTTTCTGTTCACTCGCATCGTCGCTGCACTCCATTGGAACTGGCCTCAGTTCCCGATGGAGCGTGCGATTTGGGTTTACAGCCACGGAACATTGCCGCAGATCGTTGCTCAAGGTACAAAACAGTTCCTGTACATGTTTTGGCGCTGGTCCTTATTTACCTAGCCAAAAACGTACTCTTGGTGAAAAAACCGGTACCACGAAGTGTAAACAAATATAAACCAAAATTTGTTCTTGTGCGTTCGACCAAACACTTGTTCTTGGCGGTTGCGCGATACTGGCAAAACTTGGCCGTTCCGCGGCTTCAGGTCTGGGGGACTCTATTCCTCGTTTACACCGCGACCTTTTTTTCTTTTGTTCAACTACCGATACCTTGACGACCTGGCGCGCGTGCGGATGGGGACGCTGGGGATCCGGCTGCTCGCCACGAGTTCCCTTTCTTGGGCGGCGCCTAAGGCGGTCATGGTTCCCTTCCCGGCCCCTGCTCCAGGTTGAGAGCCCTAAAAAAGCGATGACAAAACAAGAAAGCTTGTAACGAACCAGGGGCCATCTTCACTACATGGCAAACGGCCACTTTAAGATTGAACGTTTGGCCGAGAGGCATCGAAATGGCCAGCCCACCTCCCAGCTTGCCGTCGTTAACCGGCGGCGCCATCCTGCAAATCGCACGCCAGCATGTCGGCGAAAAATACGTGCTTGGGATTCAGGTTCCCAAAGACAATCCCAATTGGAAGGGTCCGTGGGATTGTGCGGAATTTGCTTCGTGGTCGGTATTTCAGGCAGCGAGCATACTCTACGGGTGTGACAACGACAGCGGCGTTCCCGCAAACGCGGACGCCTATACGGGATACTGGGAGCGCGATTCAGTGAGTTTCGGCCGTATCATTTCGCTGGATGAGGCGGCACGCACACCGGGGGCAGCGGTACTGAGGTTTCCCCAAGTCCACGCTTCCGGCCATATCGTGCTCTCCGACGGGCTGGGTGGAACGGTTGAAGCCCACTCTCCCGCGGACGGCGTAATCCGTTCCACGCTCGCCCAGCGCCGTTGGGACACCGCGATTCTGGTTCCCGGCGTGACCTATAGTCAGGGACCAGCAGTCTCTGTGGCGCCTCCTTCTGCCGTCATTTACCGGCTGGCGCAACCAATGATGACCGGCGACAAGGTAAAGCAAATTCAGCAAGCATTGGCGAGAAAGGGGTTTGCCCCGGGTTCGCCGGATGGCGAGTTTGGTCCGCATACCAGTGCCGCGGTGGTTGCCTTCCAGCTGTCACAGGGACTGACCCCCGACGGCGAAGTTGGACCTCAAACCGCGACCGCCTTGGGCATCTCGCTTTAGCTTTCTTGTGGCTATGCGTCGGATGATCGAAATCTTACGAACCATGGTAAGAAGAATGTAGCGCCCCCTTTCCCCCGCCTTTTTGGCCCATCTTCTCCTCATACCGCTGGCTTTTTCCGCCGATATACTAGCGGCGTTGCCTGCGGCCGACCTGCCAAGCTGGAGCCAGGGCGCTGCTTCGTCAAGAATTAACAAAAAAATGAAGTACCAGACTGAAACGGATAAACGGCCTTTGGCACTACTGCTATACCACTGGAAGTCCATTGGCTGAGGCATTGCCTTATCGTCCGGCATGAGCTCACGGCGTAGCTCAACACCTCAACAATCCTACTGAGCCGACCGGATTTCCAGCTCTAGCCCGCGGAGGTAGGTCATGTCGCCCCTCAGAGTTCGCCTCTTTGGTGGATTCAGCCTGCAAAGGGGCGACTGCGATTGCGAATCGCTGCAGTCGGGGCGGGCCAGGGAATTGCTCTGCTATCTGCTCCTGCACAGGAGCCGGCCACACTCGCGCGAAGTGCTGGCAAGTTTGCTCTGGGGTGACCGCACGACAGCGCAATCCAAAAAGTATTTCCGTCAAACACTTTGGCAGTTGCAGCAGGTGCTGCATGCCGGCAGCCCTTCCGAATGCGGCTTGGTCTTGCGCACCGATGGGGAATCGGTTCGGCTGGAATGCGGGTCGCATCTTTGGTTGGACACCGCCCTTTTCGAGACGGCACTTGCCCCCGTGCGCGGAACACCCGGAGCAAACCTGGATGAGCAAAAAGCGTGCAGCCTGCGGCGCGCAGTGGAACTCTACCGCGGGGAGTTGCTCGAAGGATGGTATCAGGATTGGTGTCTGTTTCACCGCGAGCGACTGCGGAACAGCTATGAACTCATGCTCGAGAAGTTGATGGGATATTGCGAAACCTGCGGCGATTTTGAAGCGGGACAGGGCTATGGGGAATTGCTGCTTCGCCAGGACCAGGCCCGGGAGCGAACCTACTACCGCCTGATGCGCTTGAACTATCTGGCCGGAGACCGGGCCCGCGCGTTCCGGCTATTTCACCGCTGCGAGGAAGTGCTGAAGAAAGAGTTGGGAGTCCAGCCCGGAAAGCGGATCGTCGAACTCTACGATAAGCTGCGCACCAGCCAAGTCGGAGTTGTGGTAACGGAAGGCGAGGATGGCGCCAAAGCGCGCGTCTTCGCTTCCGAAGTCCTGGGTCATCGCTTGCGGCGGATAAGATCACTGCTGCTCAAAGTGAGGCGTCAGCTTGAACGCGACATCCGGGAAGTGGATAAGGTACTCGAAACGCGCCGTCACGGAAGCGAGGGATCCGCAGTTGACGCCGGATCGGTTCTAATCACCCAACCGGCAGACCGTCCGGCAAAACCTTCCACAACAGTCACGTCGCAGGACAAGAACAAGCTATTGCAGCTCTAGCCCCCAGGCAGGCTCTCCCTCCGCAAAAAAAAGACGCCTGAATAGACGCTCGAGAGACGCCGCTAGAAACGCGGCTCCGGTAGAACTCACTCGGTTCAGCAAATCCAGGAACGCCGGTGAACCGAACCCGTGCGGATTGATCGTGGAGCCAAGGGCGGAAGCGAACGAAACGGACTTCGAGAAGCTGCAGGCGCATTCGTTCATCTTGAGAATATGGCTCGAGGAATTTGAAGAAGAATCGGGCAGATCGGTGTGGAGAGGCCAAGTGACGCATGTTCCGAGCGGCGAGCGACGTTACGTGAAAGATCTGAGCGAACTCGAGCTTTTCCTTTTGCCTTATCTCAATTCGATGAAGGTGCGGTTGGGGATCCGATGGAAGGTCTGGAAGTGGCTGTTCCGGCCATCGACTTAAGTTTGGCCCAGATCGAGTGAATTCCGAAAAGGGGAATGCAAATGTCGACGTCATATACCTATCCCGGCGTATATATCCAGGAGCTGCAGAGTCCCGTACACACGATTGCGCCCGTGGCAACTTCGATCACTGCGTTTGTCGGATACACGGCGCGTGGAATCGACAACCGTGCAGAAGAGATTTTCAGCTTCGCGGATTTCGAGCGCTTGTTTGGAGGGCTGGCTCCCGACAGCGAGTTGAGCTACGCGGTCCAGCAGTTCTACCTGAACCAAGGATCACTGGCCATTGTGGTCCGCACTCCCCGCCACGGTGCCTCGGGCGCAAACGTAGTATTTGATCAGCTGACCTTTACCGCACTGAGCAGCGGGGCCTGGGCCAACGGCCAACTGTTGATCGACATCGATGTTCAGAATGTGAACCTTACGGCCGATTCGCTGGCGTTCAACTTGACGGTCACGGACTTGATGGACCAGAAGACCGAGTCCTTTCCGAATCTCACTCTGAACTCCGCAAAAAGCAACTTTGTCAGCGCTGTCGTCAACGATCCCGACAATGGATCGGAGCTCGTGAACGTAACGGTGCCGTCCACTCCTCCAACCACGGCCGTCACGATCACCGGTGTTTTGGGAACGGCGATCACCAACACGGCGATAAACAGCACGGTATTGGACAGCACGAAAGTTGCCCGAGATGACTTCAGTTTGAAGCTCAGCACCAGTTCGCCAGCCACTGCGCCCACACCGCTGCCCTTGGACCCGATCAAGATCTTCGGTAAAGGAACGGCTATCCCGCAAACGCTCAGCGGCATTGCCAATCAAGTGCAACAAGCGATCAACGCGGTGCTGGCGGTAAAGATGCCCGGAGCGTCCGTGCAATGCGTCGTGGCGCCGAATGGTACCGGTCAGGCCCTGCGGGTGAACGCAATGCTGCCGCAAAACCCGGACGCGGTTGTGACCTTTGCGGCGCCGGCGTCAGGCAGCGACGCATCTGCAGTGCTGGGGTTGGCCGCGCCAACGACCGCCAACGTTGCGCACTATGCGCTCGGCACAACCAACGCTTTTGGTTCTCAGACCAGTTCGGCAAAAGGATCGGACGGCTCGGGGCTGCCGCAGACCGACGAACTCATCGGTGATCCCGCGAAATTTACGGGCATCTACGCGTTGCTGAAGACAGATCTTTTCAACTTGCTGAGCATCCCCGACGCGACGCGGTCGTTGCCCAATGACTCTTCCGCTCCCGATCCCAATGTCAAAACGAACGATATTTACAGCGCGGCCATGACTCTTTGCGAACAGAGGCGCGCTTTCCTGTTAATCGACCCGCCCCCAAACGTCAACACGGTCGCCGGTGCGGTCGATTGGAAGAGCACCCAGCTGACGGTGCTAAAACCGAACGGAGCGGCGTTCTTTCCGCGATTGCGCCTGTCCGATCCGGAAAACAATTTTCAATTGCGCACTTTCGCTCCATCGGGAGTGGTTGCGGGAATCTACGCAAACATCGATGCATCTCGTGGGGTTTGGAAAGCGCCGGCGGGAATCGAAGCGGTCCTGAACGGCGTGCAAAGCATGACCTACAAGTTGAACGATCCAGAAAACGGCGTACTGAATCCACTCGGGCTGAATTGCTTCCGCTCGTTCCCAGTGTATGGATCGGTGTTGTGGGGCGCGCGCACTCTGGTCGGCGCCGATGCGTTGACCAACCAGTGGAAATATGTGCCGGTGCGCCGCATGGCCCTGTTCCTTGAAGAGAGTTTGTTCCGCGGGACGAAGTGGGTGGTGTTTGAGCCGAACGACGAGCCGCTTTGGGCTGCCATCCGATTAAACGTTGGCGCGTTCATGCAGACGTATTTCCTCAAAGGCGCGTTCCAGGGAAAAACGCCCGGCGAGGCCTACTTCGTCAAATGCGACAAAGAGACCACCACACAGACCGATATCGACAACGGCATTGTGAACATCTTGGTGGGTTTCGCGCCGCTAAAGCCAGCCGAATTTGTCGTGATTCAGATCGAACAGTTAACCCAAAAAGGCTGATTTCGCTTTCGAGAGCCGGCAAATGAAGAGGTGATCTATGGCACAGTTCGTGGCAAATGCGCAGCGGTTCGATCCCTACAAGAATTTCAAGTTTCGATTGAAATGGGACGGACGCTACGTAGCGGGAATCAGCAAAGTTTCTTCGCTGAAACGCAGCACCGAGGTGGTGAAACATCGCGAGGGCGGAGATCCGAGCACCAGCCGGAAGTCGCCGGGGCGTACGGAATTCGAGGCCATCACGCTGGAGCGCGGCGTGACACATGATCCGGACTTCGAAGCGTGGGCGGCGAAGGTGTGGCAGGTGGGTGTGGGTCTCGGCTCCGAAGTGTCGCTTGCCGACTTCCGCAAGGACGTCATCCTCGATTTCTACAACGAAGCCGGCCAACTCGCGATCAGCTACAAGATTTATCGAGCGTGGGTGTCTGAGTACCAGGCTCTGCCTGATCTCGATGCCAACGCCAACGCCGTCGCGATTCAGCACATCAAGCTGGAAAACGAAGGATGGGAACGCGACGTTTCCGCAACCGAGCCGACCGAGCCCACCTTCAGTTCAAACCGAGCCTGATGAAGCGGCAAGCTTCCGCCCGCGCTGTGATCCGCGGCACTAAAGGCGAACGGAAAACAAGGAGGTAGCAAAGCCGTGCGTGGCCTGACAGGCGAGCTCTTGTTGAAAGCGTGGGAAACGGGCGCGACCGAGCACAGTCTGGATCGCGCTCTGACCATGCTGAGTCTTGGTCTTCCCGAAGGCGAACGGAAGAAGCTCGCTGAACTGTCGATCGCAGATCGTGATCGACTGCTGCTGCAATTACGAGCCGCGACATTCGGGCCGGAATTGAAGGCCTTCGCTACCTGCCTACACTGCTCTGCGCGGATGGAGTTTGCGCTATCCATCGAAAGGATGCTGGCGCAACTGAAAGACGTTCCGGTCGAAGCCGTTGAGTGGCAGGCATGTGGGAGGCAACTGCGGCTGCGGCCGGTCAATACACAGGATCTGCTCGCACTGGCGACAGTGGAGGACGCAGAAGAGGCGCAGCAGCTGTTATTGAGGCGGTGTTCGAATCTCGGTGAGGAGCCTCGGACCGAGGCGGCCGTAACGCTTCTCGAATCGGTGCTGAAACAGTTCGACGCCTTGCACGGAGGAACGGAACTGCGTTGCTCGATCCAGTGCCCGGAATGTTCCGCAAGCGAAGCGCTGGACCTGGACATCGCCGGTTTCCTGTGGCTCGAAGTGCGCCACGCCGCACAGCGACTCTTGTGCGAAATCCACTTGCTGGCGAGCGCTTATGGATGGAGCGAAACCTCCATCGCGCAGATGCCGCAACGACGGCGCAATGCTTACCTGGAGATGCTGGAAGCATGAGTGGAATTCTCAATCGAATGATCGCCCGGGCACGCAGTCCGCTGCCGCGCGTGGAGCCGCTCTATACGCCGCTCTTTGCTGAAGCGGAGGTCGGGATACGGACGCCGCTTTCTGAACCAGGCGATCTTGAGGAGATGCGCCAGCCGGCAGCCACTCGGGAGCCTGCAGCCGGGCCAGAGGCAACGTCCGGGCAGGAGAGGCCAGAGGCCACGACAATCCGTCCCGAGCTCGCGAGTTCCGACCGAAGCAAGCCACTCCCTGCGATTGGGCGAACAGATTCCGGGGAACCGCCAAACCTCCCTTCCGCGAAAAGGGAGCCAAAGGTCATCGGCGACGGCATGGTCTCGGAAGTCTCGCTCGAGCCGATTTCTGCTCCGGGCGTTGAGAGGCGACGGGAAAGTCTGGCGTCGCCGACCCGGAACGAGCGACACCCCTCCGCACTGAACAAGCCGCTTGAGGAGAGTGCAAGAACAGCCAGACCCGCAAAAGAGCAGACGCCCGTGCCGCCGCAAAGGGAGCGTGGCTATCGACGGTTTCAAGGAGCAGCCTCAGACCCTCGGGCCTCCGAAAGCGCGAGCCAAGAGCCTCCTGTTTCCATCTCGATCGGCCACATTGAAATTCGCGCAGCGCAGGCCGCTGAGCGCCCCCGTAAAGTGACGTTCCGCCCAAAAGTTTCGCTCGCCGACTTTCTCAGCCGCAAGCACGGAGGGGCCCGTGAGTGACTACTTGGCCGTCGGAGGAGTGAGTGCGGCCCTTTGCTCGCTGCTGACCAGCGCGTTAACCAACGGAGGACCCAGCACCATCCTGGGTTCGTCCCCACCTGGCATCACTGCCAATTCGCCCGATTTGATCACCACCGGAAACGGCGAGCACCCGCGTTTGAATCTGTTCATGTACTACGCCAGCCTGAATCCCGCACTGCGAAACCTGGACCTGCCCTCTATGAATTCGAGCGGAGGGCGACTGAGCAATCCGCCCCTCGCCTTGAATCTGCACTACCTGGTTACGGCTTACGGAAGCACGCAATTTGACCCCGAAATTCTCCTGGCATGGGCCATGCAGGTGTTTCACGACACCCCGGTCATACCACGGCAAACGATCCAGGACGCGCTGACCAACCTTCTCTCCCAGTCGAGCCCGGAGGCGAAACTGGTCGGGGCCAGCACGCTTGCCAACCAAATCGAGCATATCCGAATCACTCCCGAGACTCTTACGACCGAAGAGATTTACCGGCTCTGGACCGCCTTCCAAACACACTATCGCCCGACGACTTCTTATCAGGTTTCGGTCGTAGTCATTCAGTCCACAAACTCCTACACCTCGAACTTGCCAGTGCAGTCACGCAGCCTGGTGGCCCTCCCCCTGCAGAGCCCGGTGATCGACAACCTTACGCCGAGCATGCTCGCGGCGGGCCAGGTGCTTACCATCACCGGCAGCAACTTCGTGGGGGATTCGGCCGCGAACACCTTGGTTTCGTTCGATTCTGGAGCCGGTATTGCGCCCGATACCGTACAAGGGAACTGCATCCGCGTGACCCTGCCAGGCGGTTTGCAGGCGGGAACCCGCCTCGTGCGGGTCGAGCGGCTGGTAACTTTCCCGTCCTCTTCCACGCCCCACGCAGGGTTCAATTCAAGTCCAGCGCCCTTTCAATTGATTCCGACGATCACGACTGCGTCGCCGCTCGGGGCGAAGCAGGGAACACCGCTGACGGTGGACATTTCGCCGGCGGTTGGGAGGACCCAGCGTGCGGTCCTCTACATCGGGGATAACGCGATCCCTATCGACGAACGGCCGGTCAGCGATCCGGCGACATCCGCGACGCTGGCCTTTCCCATCGCCAAAGACTTTGCGCTGGGAACTTTTCCAATTCGTGTCGAGATTGACGGAGCGCAAAGCAAACTTACGCCGAATGCCGGCGGGCAATTTTTGCCGCAAGTAAAGGTGAGTCCTTGATTGAAAACGCAATACAAGAAGCGCGGCTGACTTCCTTGGCGGAAGAGCTAGATCGCGTCTACCGGTGCTTGCTGCGGAACGCGCGCGAAGGCACCGAAGTAGATGCGGCGGCTACTCCGTGTTTTTATTCGAGCGAGCCATGTGTTGCGTTGGAACACTTGCAGACGGCGTTCGGGCTGAGCTCGTTTGAGCGCGACCTGCTGCTGTTGTGCGCGGGTGCGAGTTTAGAGAGCCGCTTTGCGAGCGCCTGCACCGCCGTTCACAAAGATCCGCAGATGACCTGGCCGACGTTCGGACTGGGGCTCCTCGTTTTGGATGAACCTCACTGGAGTTGTTTGAGCCGCAACCGGCCGCTGCGTTATTGGCGTTTGCTCGAGATGGACAACGGGCCCTTCTTGCACGCGGCGCTGCGGATTGACGAGCGCGTTCTGCAGTTCCTTATGGGCGTACCGTCGCACGACGAGCGCCTTGAACCGCTGGTCCATGCGATTTCCTTCGCCGCGCCCGATCGCAACGGGAGACGAGATTCGGGCCAGGCGCAAACGGCCCGGCGCATCGCACGGCTGTGGCAGCGTCCCGGCACGCGAAGCAGGCGGGTCCTGCTGGTGGGAAGCCGAACCTCCTCGCTCGAAAGCGTGTTTATCGAGGCTTGTAGCCATGTTGGCTTGCGGCCCTACGCGATGGATGCGGTAGACATTCCGCCGGCCGCCGGAGACCGGGAAGTGTTTGCGCGTCTGTGGACGCGCGAGTCAGCGCTGGCGGCCGGGGCCCTGTACGTACGGACCGAAAAGCTGGAAAGCGCCAACAACCTTTCGTTGTGGCTGGACCTTGTGGAAGCTCCGGTTGCAGTCGAAGTGCAAACCGGTTCTGCAGCCGAGCATCTGAACGGCCCGCGAGTGCAGTTGCCGGCCCTCTCTACAGCAGAGCGCAAGCAACTATGGGTTGAGAATCTGGGGAGTCTGGCCCAGAGCATGGATGGACAACTCGACCGCATCGTCGAACATTTTCGCTTTGATCAAACGAGCATTCGGCTTACCGCGATGGCTTCCCTCGAAGAAGGGAGTGAGGCCGAAGACGATCCCGGCGAGCGAATGTGGAGAATCTGCCGCGAGCACGCGCGGCGTTCGCTCGAAAATCTCGCGCAACGCATCGAACCGCGCGGGGAGTGGGAGGATTTGGTGCTTCCCGCGGCGCAAATTGAAACGCTGCGGGAGATCGCGACTCACGTGCAGCAAAGTGTGACGGTCCATGAGAAGTGGGGCTTCGCAGCAAAGTATTCGCGTGGCCTGGGTTTGAGCGCGATCTTTTCGGGAAGCAGCGGTACGGGTAAGACCATGGCCGCCGAGATCCTCGCGCGAGAGCTGGAGCTGGACCTGTACCGAATCGACCTTTCCTGCGTGGTGAGCAAATACATCGGTGAGACGGAAAAGAACTTGAGAAAGATATTCGACGCGGCGGAGGAGAGCGGCGCGATCCTGCTGTTCGACGAAGCCGACGCGCTGTTTGGCAAGCGAAGCGAAGTGCGCGACAGCCACGACCGCTACGCAAACCTGGAGATCAGCTATCTGCTGCAACGAATCGAAACCTACCGCGGTGTAGCGATCCTGACAACCAACATGCAGCACGCGATCGATCCCGCTTTCCTGCGCCGTCTCCGGTTCGTCGTTCCGTTTCCCTTTCCAGACCTGCACGCGCGCGCGCTCATCTGGAAGCGCATTTTTCCGGCCGCCACGCCGATTGGAAATCTGGATCCCGAGAAGCTGGCACAGCTGAATGTCTCGGGCGGCGTCATCCGGAACATCGCGATGCACGCAGCCTTTCTTGCCGCCGAAAGCAAACAGTCGGTTGAGCCGAGACACGTGCTAGCGGCAGCGAAAAGCGAGTATTCCAAGATGGAAGTGCCGCTCACCGTGGCGGAAACGCGAGGCCTGGCATGAAACGGAACGCGGCAAATGCGCGGGCAAGCGAAAACTTCCGGACGGTGGTTTCGCTGCAAAAGTCGAACCCGGGGCCTCGACTGCATTTCCAGATCGATCGAATTACGCTGCACGGGTACACGGCGAACGCCCATGCGCGCTTTCTGAATTCTTTTCGAGAAAGCCTGCTCTCCCTTGCGCCAACGCTCGGGTCATCCGGGCTGGCGCAGGTTTCACGCAAATTATCGTCTTTGGACGCCGGCCAGCTCCGCCCCGGGGTTTCGGCCGAGGAAGCCGGCCGGCAGGTGGCGCGGCAGATCGTTGCGGCACTGGGAAGGTGCGCGAGAGGAAAAGCCGGTGTCTAACATCTCTCCATTACTGCACAAGGGCGCGATCCTTACGCTCGACCCGACCACCGGGATTCCGCTCGGCAAAATCATGCTGCAGTACAACCCCGACACGCTGACGCGTTCGCTCAAACCGCAGAGTGTAGGAGAACAACCGGATCGATCGGAGGTTCTTCGGTTGAAAGGTCCGCCGGTCGAGACCATCAAGTGCGAGGTCGAGATCGACGCGACAGACCAGCTGGCGGCCAAGGACGCAACTGCGCTCGGCCTCGGGATCCAACCGCAGCTTTCCGCTTTGGAGCTACTGGTGTACCCGTCGAGCGCAGTTCTAATCGTGAACGAGGTTCTTTCTCTGCTGGGGACAGTGGAGATCTTGCCGATGGAGTCGGCTCTGACGGTGTTTGTCTGGAACCGGAACCGAATAACCCCCGTGCGCATTACGGATCTGCAAATCACCGAAGAAGCGTTTGATCCACAGCTAAATCCGATCCGGGCAAAAGTCTCGCTCGACATGCGCGTGCTGAGCGTAAACGACGTCGGGTTCCTGACGCCGGCGGGCGCCCTGTACATGATTTACCAGATCACTAAGGAAGGAATGGCGCCGTAGTCCGCGCGAATTCGGCAAAGAGCCATGGACAACGCACTTGCAACCCTGATCCGTTCGGCGGCTGGCACCGGCGCACCGACCAACAAGACCAGCCGTTACTACGGCGCAGCGATAAACCAGTACACGCAGAGCAACGGCACGGTGGTGGCCTATCTCGCGCGCCGCATTATCCCGCAGCCGGAGATCTATTCCTCCCTGCAGAACTACGTCATCGTGGAGCGCGACCGTTTGGACAATCTCGCCTTTCGATTTCTCCGGGATCCGCTTCTTTTCTGGATGATTTGTGATGCCAACGGCACGGTCGATCCCGATGACCTCGTTTCTCAGGTTGGACGAACGATTCTCGTTCCGCTGGCTGCGACGATTCCACCGGGAGCGCGCAATGGCTAGTCCGCTCTATTTGACAATTCTGGCGGGTCCGGTCGAAGCGGTTCCCGTGCCGAAGCCGTTTGTCGACGCGCTGGTATCCGCGCAAGTCACCGAATCCGCAACGGGGCGAAGCGGATTCCAGCTTACCTTCACGCTATCGGACGATTCGATTCTGCAGACACTGTTCCTCTTGGCTTCGGGATCGCCGATTCCCGTGTTCCGCGTGATCCTGGTAGTGACCTTCGGCGGGCTGCCAGAAGTCATCATGGACGGCATTGTGCAACATGTCGAGGTTGTGCCCCACGGCATGAGCGGTTCCTCGAATCTGGTCGTAACCGGCGAAGACCTTTCGGCGCTGATGGATCTGATTGATTTTTCGGGACTGCCGTATCCCGCGATGCCGCCGGAAGTCAGGGTCCTCACCATTCTCGGAAAATATGCGGCGTTTGGAATTGTTCCCGAAGTGATTCCTTCCCCGGCCACCGATGTGCCCGTGCCCGTGCAACGGATCCCGACTCACAAGAAAACGGATCTCGCCTACATCCAGCAACTCGCAAAAGAGGCAGGATACGTGTTCTACGTCACCCCCGGGCCGTTGCCGGGCATGAACCAGGCGTATTGGGGACCTCAGGTTCGCGTGGGTATTCCGCAACCGGCCCTCAGCGTGAATCTGGATTCCTGGACGAACGTGGAAAGCCTTACGTTCCGCTACCAGCCACAATCCTCGGTCCTCCCCATCGTTTACATCCAAGACGAGTTTTCGAATGTCACGATCCCGATTCCCATTCCTCCAACCACGCCGTTTAATCCGCCACTCGGCGCTTTCGTGCCCGTTCCGCAAAAGGTCGAGCCGCTGCGAGATACGGCCAAGCTCTCTCCCGCGCAAGCCCTGATGCAGGGGATGGCGCGGGCGGTAGAGACCGCGGACGTGGTGACCGGGGACGGAACTCTGGACGTGCTCCGTTACGGGCAAGTGTTGCGGGCGCGCAGTCTGGTGGGTGTTCGGGGCGCGGGCCTTGCCTACGACGGAATGCATTTTGTGGATAGCACGACGCATCAGCTGAAGCCAGGAGAGTACAAACAAAGTTTTGTGCTGAAGCGCAACGCGCTCGTCACCAACACGCCGCTGGTGCCGAACCTCGCGTTCTGACACAGAAGGAAGAGACGTGAACAACTACGTCGGCAAATATCGGGGGATCGTGATCGAGAACATCGATCCCATGCAGATGGGTCGGCTGATGGTACAGATCCCCGACGTGTCGAACCTAATTCCGTCAACCTGGGCCATGCCTTGCGTGCCGTTTGCGGGGATACAGTCTGGATTTTTCGCTGTACCGGAGATTGGCTCAGGGGTTTGGATCGAGTTCGAACAGGGCAATCCCGACTATCCGATCTGGGTAGGTTGTTACTGGGCTTCGGCGGCGGACGTTCCTGCGCTCGCACTCGCCGCGCCGCCCGGTGTGCAACAAGTCGTCGTCCAGACTACGGAACAAAACATGTTGCTCATCAGCGACGTTCCCGGGCCAACCGGCGGAATCATGCTGAAGACGTTGACCGGCGCCTTCATCTCGATCAGTGAAATCGGCATCACCATCAGCAACGGGCAGGGGGCAACGATCTCGATGATCGGTCCTGCGGTCACCATCAACGAAGGGGCCATGGAGGTGATCTGAATATGCCGGGCTTTCTCATTCAGCAAGGAGCCACAGTCATGTGCCTGCACGGGGGACAGGCGACGGCGCTTGTGCCGAATCCCGCGGTCACTTTGGATGGCATGCCGACGTGTCTCCTTCCCGATCCTTGGGTGATTGCCGGCTGCGCCGGAGTTCCGCCTGTGGTTCCGCTTTGCGTAACGGCTCAGTGGGTTGTCGGGACGACGCGCGTGACCTCGTTCGGACTTCCGCTGCTGGTTCAGACGAGCCAAGCGGTGTGTGCTCCGGGCGGTACGCCACTGTTGCCAATCGTCACGCAGACGCGGGTTGCGGCAATCTGAGGAATTTATGAATCTTGCCTTTCCGTACAACTTTGACTCCAGCGGGCACACGGCGCAGACCACGCTGTCGAAGCACGTGCGAGACATGATCGAGCAGATCCTGTTCACCTCTCCCGGCGAGCGCGTCAATCGTCCGACTTTTGGAAGCGGAACAGCACAACTGGTTTTTGCGCCAAACAGCGACGTACTCGCCTCTGCGCAGCAGCAGGCCATCCAGGCAGGCCTGCAACAATGGCTTTCCGACTTGATTCGCGTGCAGTCGGTTCAGGTCATGGCCGAAGATTCCACTCTCCTGATTACCGTCTCCTACTGGATTGTTCAGACCCAACAGATGGAAACGCAACAGTTCGTCTACGGCGGACGGAGCCAGGCATGATCTATTTCTGTTCACAGAAAAATCGCCGCTCTCTCGTGCTGCAGAGTCCGGATCTCAATGGAATCGATTATCTGGAAATCGCCGGAGATTCGGTTTGCGGTACAAAACTGTTGGTTACGCTTTTGAAGGACGCGCGCACGGTTGCTCTCAGTCCGGACAATGTGACCATTACCGGAGGCCAACCGGTCGAAGTGACCTCGGTCCAGGCGGGAACGGACGACGACCCGTTCGTGCTCACGGTGAACCTGAAGCAGAGCGGAGATTTCTCCGTCTATAGCCTGGCGCTGGTGGCGAAACCTGGAACCGCCGATCCGCCAGACGGATTTGATCCGCAACTGTCGGGTGTGAGCTTTTCTTTCAAGGCGGGGTGCCCCACGCCCGCCGACTGCGTGCCGGACGATTGCTGTCCGGCGACAGCGATTCCAGCTCCCGACATCAACTACCTGGCAAAAGATTACGAAGGCTTTCGGCAAGTACTCCTCGACCGGCTGGCCTCGCTATCACCGTCCTGGAAGGAAACCCACGTGCCGGATGCAGGAATCGCTTTCGTGGAGACGCTGGCGTACGCCGCCGATCATCTGAGCTACCAGCAGGACGCAGCAAGCACCGAAGCCTACTTGGGCACAGCCAGAAGTCGCATCTCTTTGCGCCGCCACGCACATCTTGTGGATTACCGAATCGGCGAAGGGTCGAATGCGCGGACGTGGATTTGCTTTACGGTCAACGCGGACAACGTGGAAGTACCCTGCGAAACTCTGTTTTACGTCCGCGTTCCTGGACTGCCGCTGGTCACGAGCTCAGGCAGTCCGGTGGAACAGAGTCTAGCCAAGGCTGGTCAACCGGTCTTCGCCGTCATCAAGAAGACGACGGCGTTTGTCGAGCAAAACAAGATGCTTTTCTACACGTGGGGCGACGCCGATTGCTGTCTCGCTCCAGGAGCAACGGAAGCCACGCTGGACGGTAATTTAACGAGTCTAAAGGTTGGAGACCTCCTCGTTTTTCAAGAGGTCGTCGGCCCGAAGACCGGCAATCCCGACGACGCCGACCCGACGCACCGCTGGGCAGTGCGCCTTACCGAAGTGTCTACAACCGATTACAAGCAGCGGACGCTGGTCGATCCGCTCACCGGGAAGCCGATCACCCGCATCCGTTGGAGTCAAGACGACGCGTTGCCTTTCCCCCTCTGCCTTTCTTCAACAAGAGACGCGGATCATTTTTCGATTCCAGGTGTAAGCGTCGCGATCGGAAACGTTGTGCCGGCCGACCACGGCGTGTGGATTAAAGACGAAGCAATCGGCGAAGTGCCTCCGGCACCTCCAGAGCCGGTTAGCGGCGTCGGCTGCACTTGCGGATCAGCAGTAGATGGGGCGTCGTCGCGCCCGCGCTTCTATCCGGAACCTGCCAGTGCTCCCCTCACATTCAGTGTTCCTTTCGACGCTTCATCGCCGGCCTCTGCATTTCTTCGTCCGAATCCGGTCTCGGCTCGACCGCAAATCAAGGTTCGAAGCGATGACGGAGGGAACTGGCAGGCCGAACCGGATCTATTGTCGAGCGACGATTTAGCGCGGGTATTCGTTCCTGAAATCGAACACGACGGTTCGGTGTTCCTGCGCTTTGGCGACGGACAGTACGGCATGTCTCCCAAGACCGGAGAGTCGTTCTTTTCGACCTACCGCGTAGGAAACGGGAGCATCGGTAATGTAGGCAGAGATACATTAACGCACGTCGTTCTTCCGCCGGGCTTTGCTCATCCCCTCGCCAGTATCGCTGCGGTGACCAACCCTCTTGCGGCGTACGGTGGAACCGATCCCGAGGACATGGAGCACATCCGGCAATACGCACCGTTCGCTTACTCCAAGCAACTGCGTTGCGTGACGGAAGCTGATTACGGTGAACAAGCCACGGCGATTAAGGGCGTCCGCGACGCGCGAGGCACGCTGCGCTGGACGGGCAGCTGGCACACGGCTTTCGTGTCGATCGCCCCCGAGGCGTCGTTGACGGCGGGACTCGAATCCGAAGTAACCCGTGATCTTGATCTATTGCGCATGATGGGCACCGACCTCGCGGTTGAAGGTGCGGTGTTGGTTGGCCTGCGCATCGAGATGCAAATCTGCGTCGATCGAGAGCACTTTCAAGGGAGCGTTTTCACCGCGCTGATGAAGCTGTTTCTAGCGGGCAACCAATGCACTGGGCAAGCCGGCCTGCTGGACGCGTCGAACTTTACCTTCGGTCAAACGGTATATGGCAGTCCGCTTGTCGCGGCGGCGCAGGAGGTGGAAGGCGTGCTTTCGGCAACGCTGACCACATTCACGCGTATGGACGATCCATCGATTGACGGCGTTGCGAAGGGATTCCTGACGATGGGCCGGCTCGAAATTCCGCGGTGCGACAACGATCCGAACCACCTCGATCGCGGCACCTTCGTTCTTCATCTGGACGGTGGCAAATGAGCGGCTCGTGCGAAATCCCCGAAGAGAAACTCTGCGGGTGCTGTGCCGGCCTAACCGGGCAAACTCCGCAACTCATCGGCAACCGCCCCGCGCTCTCTTCGATTGAATACAGGGTAGGCACCTATTCGACCTTCAGAACCAGCATGCTGGCGGCGCTCTCCGATCCGTCTCTGGCGCCTTTGGCCCTGTTGCGGACTCGAGACAGCTCCGATTTTTCAATTGCTCTCATCGATGCATGGGCGGTGGTGCTGGACATTCTGACCTTCTACCAGGAGCGTTTCGCCAACGAAGCCTTTCTGCGAACCGCGCTTGGCCAGCGCTCCGTTTTTGAGCTCGCGCGACTGGTCGGATATGTTCCTTCGCGGGGCGTGGCGGCTTCCGCAGTCTTAGCCTTCACGCTTTCCGACGCGCCCGGATCGCCTGATACGGTCGTGATTCCTGCTGGAACCCGCGTCCAGAGCATTCCCGGACCCGGGCAGACTCCCCAAGTTTTTGAGACATCAGCCGATCTGACGGCGGCCATTTCCTGGAATGCCTTGCCGGTCGAGACAACCATTCCGTGGCAACTGTTTGGCTCCGACACTAAAACCTGGATCAAGGGCACCGCCAACAACGTGAACGCGGGAGACGCGCTGCTTTTCCTAAGCGCGCAATCGGGCGTCCCGGTCGTAACCGGTCCGGCTGACGTGCGGTACGTGACCTCGGTTCACGTCGATGCGCAATCCGGAAACACGCAAATCCTCTGGGATGCGCCGCTATCGTCCTTCTTCGCCAATGCGAATGCCTCCGAAGTCAGCATCTACGTATTTCGCAAGAAGGCGGCTCTCTACGGTGTACAGGCACCGAGTCCCCTGACGCTTTCCACCAACAACACGAAGGTAACCAGCATTCCCGGCTATCCGAACGGTGGCGGTACGGACTGGGAATTTCAGTATGTAGAGAACAGCAACCAGGTCAATCTCGATGCCTCATATCCCGGGCTTGAACCGGCAGCGGGCACTCTCCAGTGGATCGTGCTCACCGGCCTTGGATTCACATCGTTCTTTCAAATAACGAAGGCCGTCGAGTCGAACCCTGGGGCTTACACGCTCACCACAAAAACCACGCAATTGACTCTCGCGTTGGGAAAGATCCTGCAAGGAGACACTAGCCTCTCTCTAAACGAAGTGTTATGGGAATTTGTTCAAGAGACTCGCAACATCACCGCTTACGTTCAGAGCGTCCAACTGACCCCTGCCGATCTGCCCACAACAAATTGGCAGGGCGGAACAACATTCCCGCTCGCCGAAGGAATGATCGTCCCCGTGCAGGGAGCTTCGGTCTCGGTGGTCGGCGGGCAGGAGATTGCCGCCAATCAACCCGTCGGAATCTCCGGTAAGCGCGTCCGGCTGCAAATTCTGAGTTCTGCAGGCGCCAGTTTTACCCCCAGCGACTCTTCCCAGTCGCTCCAAGCCGCAGACAACCAGACCTTTCTTGTCGACAGCTACCCGCCGTCGACGGACGCGAGCGGAAATCTGCTGTGGAGCGTGCTCACCACGAGCAACGTTGCGGGAACGCTGCTGATTGCGCAAAACGGTGTGCGCCTCTTGCCTTCTGAAAAAGACGATCCGTTGGCGAGCGAGGCGGCTAGGGTCGGTACGGTTAAGGTCCAGGGCGACTTCACAATCCTGGGACTCGAAGCACCGCTGAGGGGAATTTATGACGCCGCCACGGCCAAAGTGAATGCCAACGCAGTCGGCGCCACGCACGGAGAGACTGTGCACGAAATACTTGGTTCGGGCGACGCCACTAACGCCACATTGCAATTTACCTTGAAACAGTCGCCTTTGACCTATGTTACCTCCGCGTCGAACAGCGGTTCGCAGTCCACTTTGCAGGTTTGGGTCAACAATCTTCACTGGCAGGAAGTGGCCAATCTGCTCGATTCCGCCCCGGCAGACCGCGCCTTCATCACCAGGGAGAACCCTTCAGGAAATATAACGGTTCAGTTCGGCAACGGCGTTCAAGGCGCGCGAACGCCGACCGGAGTGTCCAACATCCGGGCCGTCTATCGGAAGGGAATCGGCGTTCGGGGGATGGTTGCCGCCGGCCAACTCTCGCAGGCCCTCGACCGGCCGCAAGGGCTTAAATCCGCAACCAATCCGAGCGCGGCAACAGGAGCGGCCGACCCGGCGTCGGCCGATGACGCGCGCAAGAGCGCGCCCATGCCTACGCTCACGATTGGCCGCGTAGTTTCGCTCGAGGACTACCAGAACTATGCTCTCGCCTTTCCGGGAATTGCCAAAGCGCTCGCCACCTGGACGTGGTTCGGCAACGTACGCGGCGTTTTTCTGACCGTCTCCGGAGTCAATGGAAGCAAACTCCAGACCGACGATCCGATTGTTAAGAACCTAATCCTTTCACTGCAGGCAAATGGAAATTCCTTCGTTCCTTTGCAAGTCGCGTCTTACGAACCGGTGCTTTTCGAGTTCTCGGCGCAGGTACGGATCGATCAAAGCAATTACGACGCGAACCTGGTTCTCGCGCAAATATGGAAGAACCTGACCGATTCGTTTGCCTTCGAGCGCCGTCAACTGGGCCAAAAAGTGGCTGCCAGTGAAATTGTGGAGATCCTGCAGCAGACGCCGGGCGTCATCGCCACGCAACTCCAGGCGTTTCACCGCAGTGGAGAATCGGGCGCGGCTTCACTTCCAGCGTTTCTGTGTTCGTCCGGTCCAAACCCGCCCGAAGGAGCGCAGCTGCTTCTGCTTGATCCCATTACGCAGGGAAATATTGGAATCTGGTCATGACCCTCAGCGCAGACCAAATCGCAGCGGCCAAGCAGCTTTTCAGCCTGCTCCCCGCAGTCTATCGCGCGCGCGATGCTCAGGAGGGCGGTCCGCTCGAGGCGCTCTTCGGCGCGCTGGCCGCGCAGTCGGCAGTCGTCAAGAACAACATCGAACAGCTCTTTGACGACCAGTTCATCGAGACTTGCGCCCGGTGGGCCATCCCGTATATCGGCGACCTGATCGGCTACAACTCAATCTATGAACTGGTGTCTGCGAACTTCGACAGCCGGGCGGAAGTGGCCAACACAATCGGGTATCGGCGGAGAAAAGGGACCCTACTCGCTCTCGAGCAGCTTTCTATGGATGTATCCGGGCGTCCAGTGGTGGCGGTGGAAGAGTTCAAACGTCTGATCACCACCGAAAGCATGCGTCACGTTCGGTCCCACCACCAGGCGACGGTGAACTTGCGTAATGTTTCCGCGTTGCAGCGTGTGAGTACGGCCTTTGACGCGACAAACAGAACCATCGACGTGCGCCGGATCGTGCCGCGCTTGCGCATCGCTTCGGACCCGGACACGGCCGCTCTTGACGTGGCGCTGCACGGTCCCGGCCGCTTCAACCTTCCCGACGTCGCAATCCATCTGTGGCGCTGGAGAAGCTTGCCTTTTGTCAACTCACCCGCCGTGCCGATCGGGGGCGGACGCTACTTCTTCAGCCCGCTGGGCCAGGACATCGCGCTGTTTTCGCAACCGCCGGCGCGCAGTTCGTTCAGCGGGCTCATGCGAAGAATAGACGTTCCGCAACCTATTTGCCGGGATGAATTCGCAAGGAGTCTTAAGACCGCCTCACCCGCGTTCTACGGGCCTTCGGAAAGTATTCTCCTTGTTGCCGACGGCACGCCCGTTCCGGCTTCAGAGGTGTGCTGCGCAAATCTTTCTGACCTGGCCGATGGATCCTGGTGCAAAGTCGCCTCGGGAAAGATCGCCATTGATCCCGAATTGGGAAGAATCGAGTTCGCCTCCGACGTTGCCCTGCCGCAGTCGCTGCGCGTGAACTACTCCTGCGGATTTCCCGCGGAAATCGGCGGCGGGCCGTACGACCGTTCCGCGTCCCTGTCACAGCTTCAGCCGGCACCGCAAGTGGTTGCGCTGGTTGGCTCCGCCGCGTTCCCGACGCTCGAAGCCGCGGTCCAGCAGTGGAACCTCGAGCCGCCCGGCCAGTCCTGGCGTATCGTCCTGCCAAACTTTGAGGTTTTTTCGATCGACCTTACAGGTTTGAACGCAATCCAGATTGCACCCGAGAGCAACCTTTCGATTGTCGCCGGGCAGCCCCTGGTGGAAGCAGGCCGGCTTGATTTCACTTGGAGCAATTCGCAGGTCACCCTGAACGGAAATGTTGAAGTCGTAGGTCTATCTTCGGCGACTCTGCCTGGCGGGACCACGGCCCCGCCGGGGCAGCTCGCTATCAGCGGCATCTGGATCGCCGGACAACTTACGGTGAAGGGTGAAGCCGTGGCAGTGCAGATTCAGGATGCCACACTGGTTCCCGGTCTTGGCCTCAGCCGAGACGGATCCCCGCTCGCTCCCGGCGAACCAAGCATTATTGTTTCGGCCGCGGAGGCGAATTTCTCATTGCTCCGTTCGATCAGCGGTCCCATCGCCGCGGATTCCGGGGGATCGACGCGAGTCTGCTCGAGCATCGTCGACGCTACGGCGCCTTGCTGCGTGGCCTACGCCAGCGTCGACCTCAGTTCGGCCGGGGCCGATTTGCATGTCGAGGACTCAACCATCATTGGCAAAGTATGGGCCCGCACGCTCAAGCTCGCGTCCAATACGATCTTTCATTCGCGCCGCGCCATGCACGATGCCTGGAGGGCGGCCGTTTGGAGCAGCCGCAAACAGACTGGATGCGTACGGTTCTGCTCGCTGCCGTTCGATTCGATCACACCGCGCCGCTACCGTTGTCTTCCGCCGGACGCCGCAAGCCAGAACGCCCTTGAGCCAAAGTTCATCACGCTAAGGTACGGGCATCATTCCTACGCGCTCCTGAGCGGAGACGTTCCGTTGGCGGTCTGGCAGGGCGCGGACAACGGATCACAAATTGGCGTTTACAAGCAGATCGAGGAAACAGGCGCGGTCCGGAATGTGCAGTTGCGTGCGCCGGAGTTTCTCCCCTTCGGACTCGAAGCGGGAATATTTCTCGAACCGTCTCGCCCCGTTCCGGCCCGCCATGTGCCGCAACTCTATGGGTACTCCTTGTTGGGTAGACCCGCCGACCTTTGTGACCCGGACGAGGACGAAGGCTTGAACTTCGAGGGATTCGGAGCGCGTTTGCTATGAGCCGCGAGAGTTTCATTTCAGCGCGCCAACGGCGGTTCTAGGAGGTATTGACCATGAGAGGCGATTTCAGCCGGCGTTCGTTCAACCCCACCAGACACTATACCTCCGTCCTGCAGCAGCAAGGCCGTGTGGCATTGGACGCTGACGCGAATGAGCAGTGTGCGATTGACGAATACATCCGCGATACCGAGATCACCGATATCGTCGGGCCGGTCGGCGGGCCGCGGGACGACGCCGGTTTTGACATTACGACCGACGGGAAAACGATCTCCTTCAGCGCCGGCCGCTATTATGTCGACGGGATTCTTTGTGAGAACGAAAGTGCTCTCCAATATCAGGACCAGCCTTATTTGTTGAGTCCCGATCCGACCGATTCGGAGCTGCTGGTCGAGGCGCGACGGGGTGCGATCCCCGCGATTCAGGTGTATCTCGAGGTATGGCAAAGGCTGATTACCGCGCTCGACGATCCGTGTCTTCGTGAGCCGGCACTTGGATTGCCGGATACGACGGCGCGTTTACAGACGGTGTGGCGAGTCGTAGCGCGCGCTTCGACAGAGCAGCAGGAACCCTGCTGCTCGATGACTTGGCCGGATCCGACCTCGGCAAAAGGCAAACTTGCCGCGCAAACCAGCGGCGCTGCGGGTGAGTGTTCCTGCCAGCCCATTCCCTCGGCGGGCTATCTGGGGCTTGAGAACCAGCTTTATCGCGTGGAAATTCAAAAATCCGGCGACGAGACTACGGCCACCTTCAAATGGTCTCGAGAGAACGGATCGGTAGTCGCCGCAATCACCGGAGTTTCGGGCAACGTCGTTCAGGTTGACAGTTTGGGGTTTGACGCAAATCTCGGATTTGCTTCCGGGCAGTGGATCGAGATCAGCGATGATACCGACCTGTTCGGTCTGAATCCCGTGCCCGGGAACCTATACCAAATCGACAAAGTCATTCCCGAGCAGAAGGCTTTGCGCATGACCCTGCCCGTATCCATTGTCGATACGAAAAAAAACGCGCGAGCGCGCCGCTGGGACCAGTCCGGCGCTTCGGCCAAAGCGGCGGGAGTTCCGCTCTCTGCCGAGACCTGGGTAAGTCTGGAAAACGGAATTCAGGTGAAGTTCACGAAGGGATTCTACCAAGCCGGCGACTATGCCTTGATTCCGGCAAGAACAGCTTCCGGGCAGATCGAGTGGCCGCCATGCGGAGGTGACGGCGCGCTGCAACAGCCCCTCGCGCACCCGCGAATTCACCGAGCTCCTCTTGCCTGTGTTTCCTGGGACAGATCCAAAAAAGCGTGGGTGAGGCAGGACTGCCGCTCTTTGTTCGATCCTCTGACGGATCTGGCTGCGCGGAAAGTTCCCCCGGCCCTTCACGTCATGGCGATCAACTGGCCCAACGACGACATCCTGACGCTCGATTGGCTGATGATGAACGGCTTGGCCGTCACCCTCGACGCTGCGGCTCCTGCTCAGGCCACGGTTGGTGCGGCAAACTTCACGGTGACGTTTGAACTCGCCCTTCCGATCACATCGACGCAGCGGGAGATCTCGTTTAACAAGATTCTTGCGGCGCAACCGCTGGTCGCCGAACACCTGGCAGCAGCCACATCCTTGCTGCCGGAGGCGATGCGGGCGGCAGCTCTGTCTTCCGCAACCTCGGCGTCACGAGTCTTGAACGCAAGACTCAGCGCGGCGGAGATTCTGGCAAGGAGGCTGTCGACCCTGGTGGCTGTTTACAGGTTCGACTTGCAATTAGACGGTGAAATCATTTCGTCGGGCTCGACCCTCACATGGAAGCCTTTTACCGCATTCCGCGGCCAGGCTGCTGCCGTGCTTTTGCTTAACGGTCTCTTGCTCTTCGGCGCCAGTCACCAGGCGCCTTCTACCGGCCAGCAAACACTCTCGCGGGTCCGGGTGCGCCTCGAAGGGCGGACGCTGTTTTCGACCGTCACATCCGGCCAGGCATTTCTAGACGGCCAAGCTTTTGGGACGTCCGCGGTTCGTGCCGACAACGTTACGCCGAGGATCAATCTGCAACTTCCTTCCGGAAACTCGGAAAAGGCCAGTGACTTTGAAAGCTGGTTTTATCTGGCGCCGACTCTCGCGGTTGTTTCTTTGGCGATCGACCATCCGTCGGTGCAATTCAATGCGGACGGGACCGTGAGCGACCTCGGGCATGCGACGCCTGCGGTATCGCCTCAAGCCACCCTCACGCTCAACTACGCGGCGGTGAAGGACACGGTTATAACGTTGTCCATCAGCGGACCAAGTTCTGCTGGCGTCATTTCGCCATTGACTACGCTGACCATCAAGAGCGGAAGTGCCACCGGGCAATTTCCGGTTCAAGTGATCGGAAACACCGGTACATCAACCATTCAGAGCTACAGCATCAACGCGCAACTGACAGATCTCACCGGCTCCACAAGCGAGGTCAGCGCGCAATTCAGTGTGACGGGGTTTGTGGTCATCGGGTAGGAACCGGTCAACGTCAAAGGCCGAGGTAAAGGAGAAACGCGTTGCGAGCCGTTTGGACCTACTGGAGCCGGCCGATGGAGGCGGGAAAAAGCACCTCTTGGGGAAGTGCGCTCGATCACTTTCTCGCCTGGGGACTGTCGCTGTTTGCCGCGCGAACACACTATCCCGAAACCATGCTGATTACCGACCGTCGAGGTAAAAGGCTTTTGATCGACAGGCTCGGCCTTCCTTTTGTGAACGTGTCTACGGAACTTGATCGTCTCGGGCACGTCGATCCGTCATGGTGGGCCCTTGGAAAATTGGTTTCTTACTCCCTGCAAGATCGGCCCTTCGTTCATCTGGACACGGACGTGTTCCTATGGAAGGCACTGGCTCCCCAGGTGGCGGAAGCTTCGGTTTTCGCGCAATGCCCCGAGATTCACAGCAACGATCCGCACGCTCCGCAGCGTGAGATCGAACGCGCATTTCTTCTAAGCGGCTGCAAGCTTCCGCTGGAGTGGGAATGGGAGCGCTCCCAGGAAAATGCATACTTTCGGGAGGAGAATTGCGGAGTTGTCGGGGGAACCAACGTGGCGTTCCTTCGTCATTTCGCAGAGACTGCGTTGGACATGGTCTCGAGTGCTCGCAACGCGGAGGCGTGGTCTTCGCTTGACGTAAAGACCAGTTACAACATGGTCGTCGAACAATATCTGCTGTCCGCGTGCATTGGCTTCCACAGGTTCCACCCCGAATCGCCGTACCGTGGCGTTGGAGTCAAATACCTCTTTCCGTCCTGGGGAGACGGGTACGATGCAAACTGTGCGGCGCGCGTCGGCTATACGCACCTCATGGGTGGAGCAAAATCTCATCCGGCCGTCAGAAAACGGCTTCAGGAGCGCATGCGTAGAGAAGACCCCGCTTATCTCCGGATTTGCGAGCGCGCTGCGCAGTCCTGTGAGGTGTGAATTCCGGGCGCTTTTTACGCCTTAAAGGATGCATTGGCCATGGTATCGCGGCTCAATCTGAAAGTGGCTCGCGGCAAGTTGTTGGCAAAGCCGCCATGCGGCGCCGTCGCCCGCCATCGAGAAGCTTCCGTTCTCAAACGAAACGTCGCATACGGAAGGACAGGCCCCGATCTCCTGCAAGTGCCTAGATTTCCGCCGAGGTGCTCCAGCCAGCAAGGTCCAAGAGGCGGTTGCGGGTCGGTCGCGTTGCCCCTGCACGAGTCCGGCTGCGGGATAAGGTTTTTCCAGGCTACCAATGCCGATACCTCTTGCGACGTATCGGTTGGCACACCGGCGACAGTATTCAATCAGAATCATCCGTGTTATCAAGCGTGCACTGAAAGGCATGAAGGTGTTCACCGCCGGGACATCGCCCCGTGCTGCCGCAAGGCAAATGCCGCATACAAAGCTGCCAAATCGGATGAAAAAAGAGCCAGCGTCCAGGACAAGTTCAACGATTGGGGGGAAAAGAACGTCGATTGGCTCGAATGCAGGGCATATGCAGAGAGCGCGCGTTGCGGAAATGAATTTCTTGCAAAGAACTGCAAGTCCCCGGCCGCCGAATCGCTTTCGCCAGAAGTGAGCGCCGACATTGAATCGAGTGCCGTAGTAACGGTGGTGCCATTCGAGGGCAGCGGCGGTGCTGACGAGCCAGACGCCTCCGAGCCAGGCCGGCAAGCTCAAGAGACCGATTCTTTGGCCGAGGACGATCAGCTTGACGTTGAGTCCCGGCCCGAGATGTGCTGTGCCGAAGTGAAGAGGTACACGCGCGTTTCCGAAGCCCGGCGTGACACGGTTTGCGGAAGGGCAGGCAGGGCCCTGACGCCTTGTCCGTTCTGAACGGAGAAAGATTTAGAAGAGCATGAAATCCGCCCTGCATACAACGAAGACCCCTTCGACCAAAGAAGGAGAACAAGACTCGCCAGAGCGAGTGAAAACGGGACGCCTGTCTGCAAAGGAGCACGTTAACGCGAAGCTCCGAGGCGCAGCGCCCAGGTTTGATCAGACTCCCGTTCTTGCTACAGATTCGCTGGGTGCCGCAGAAGGCCCACGGCCTCCGTTCGGTCAACCCGGTTTGCCCCTTCAGCGAAAGCTCGCCGTAGGCGCCGTTGACGATCCGCTGGAGCACGAAGCGGATCGCGTGGCAGATCGCGTGATGCGCATGCCGGCTACGGTGTCGACACAAACGGAGGCTCGCGCACCGCTTCGGCTACATCGCAAATGTTCTTGCGGATCATCTGGCAGTGGCGAGTGTGAATCTTGTAAGAAAGAAAAGGACGCGCTGCTACAACGCGCGCCAAATACTTCCGCACCGCAGGTCGGATTCGCTCCACCCATTGTGCATGATGTGCTGCATTCGCCCGGGCGACCGCTGGACGGCCCAACGCGCACGTTTTTTGAACCTCGCCTCGGCCGAGACTTGAGTGCTGTGCGCACGCATGTCGGTTCCGAAGCCAGCCAATCCGCCCGAGCAGTGAACGCACAGGCCTACACGGTCGGAAATAAGATCGTGTTTGGCGAAGGGGCGTACTCGCCCGCAACCGCACAGGGACGACGCTTGCTCGCCCATGAGCTGGCGCATGTGCTGCAACAACGCATCGGGAATGCCGACTTCGTCCGCCGCGCACCCGGACAGGCCCAGTGCACTGGCGTGCGGATTGTCTTGCCTAAGACGATCGTTTTTGAAGGGAACAGCGGTTCGGTCTCCGCTACCGTCAAAACTGCGCTGACTCCATCGGAAACGCCCTATACGATTCAGTATAAGCCTGCGGAAGGACAGTTCGTAATTACACCCGGAGAAAATAAGGTTCTTCTGGAGGTGTCGCTTGAAGCCAGGCCGAACAGCGAGATCGCCCTTTACACCGCCTATCGCGATAGTTTGGCGTCGAAGCCCGCCGATCTCGAGGTTTTTGCGAGTTCGGCATCAGCCACTGGCTCATCCGTAGATCCGCGTCACGCTCGTGGATATGCCGGAGAACAGAGTATGGGTTTCGGCTATCGTCAGGAAAAAGGATGGATTCTTGTAGAGGGACCGAGTGGAGCTGCCGGTCATGGCGTGACGACCAGCGGATTCGATGGAGTTGCCTATGAATTAGAGGCAGACGAACTTCATGTTATTGACAATAAGTCGTTAAAATCTGGGACTGTGCGGAGTGCTTCCGCGCTTACAAGAAACCTCGCGAAAAACCTGGATAACTTGATTGCGAAAGTGCAAGGCATGCGAGACATGCCGAGACGGATTCGCATCCTTCAACTTCTTAAGCAGATGCGCGAGGCGGTCGCCTCCGGAAAACCGCTTCCCAAAAACACTAAACTGATCGTCACGGGTCAAGGGGGCCAAGCCAAGGGCGTCGGCCAGTCGCTTGAGGATTTGGGCGTGGAATTCCGCGAGCCCGGTACCAGCGACCTTCCGCCCGCGGAGGCCTCGCCAGACGTTGCTACTCCTCCAGAAGCGACGAAATCAACCGCTTCGCCTGAGGGCGCCGCCGGGGAAGGAGCAACTCCATTGGGCGAAACGCCCGAAGAAGTGCCTCCAAGCGCGGTAGAGGAACCTGGTGTGGCAGGAGGCTTGGCCGGTTTTGCGCTGCCTTTGGTGGCTGGATTCATCCACCAACGCGCGGTGCGAGAACGCATCAAAGAGCAAGCCCACAAAGAAGGCTACGTTCCTCGGGGTGCGCCGAGCGGAGAAGGTCTTCTGTATGACTTGGGTTCCTGGTTTCTCGACCCAGCCAATGACGCAGACAAAGCAGTATCCATGGACAAGCGGCTTGACTTCCCGGTTTGGCGCGAGAGACTCCGCGCCACTGCCAATGGCAAACGTCCGGGCGACACACTGAAAATGCAATGGGATGTCGGTAAGTGCGCCTTTGACTTCTGGGGAAATCAGGAGGTCGATTCGAAAAATGTAACTTACAAAAAGCAACCGGACGGCAAGTGGGCTGTCGAGTCGGGAGATTCCCGCGGCACTCCGGACCTGAACGACATCGTCTCCACATCCGTTTCTGACGAGCGCATCAAGGCATATATCTACAATGACCCGTGTTTAGCTTGACGATCTGAAAGCCAGAGGCTTCCACTCCGTGCTCTTCGCAAGCAGGAAGGGCGGTGCCGGGATTTCGTTGCGAGAGGAGCAATCGGCAATTTCTAGCGGCCGGACGAATTAAGAGTTTGCGATAGCAAAGGACAAGAGCGGTCTTTAGGTTTGGGAAACCATGCAAACCGCAGTTTATTCCGCGAAGAGCGCATCGACCCAGAACGACGGAGGACAATCAACATTCCGTACGGCGGCTCGGAACGCGCCCACCGAAGACCGGGACTCCCCGGCGAATCGTGACCGTGCCATATCGGGATTTGCACCGATTCCGGTTCTCCCTCCCGGTTCACCCGTTCCGCCAAAAAACCCGGCATCCTTCCCAGATCGTCCGGCACTGCCCCTCCAGCGCAAACTTGCAATTGGAGCGGTAAACGATCCCTTAGAGCAGGAAGCGGACTCTATCGCGGATCACGTGATGCGAACGCCGGAAGCGCCGCCCGAAAGGAGGGCAACTCGTGCGCCGGTCAAACTGAATCGCAAATGTTCATGTGACTCCTCCGCGAGTGCAGAGTGCAACTCGTGCAAAGAGGAAAAGGAACGGTTGCATCGGCGATCCGTTTCTTCTTCGCCGCGGGCAGAGTTCGTACCGCCAATTGTACACAGGGTATTGGGTTCTCGTGGACGACCGCTCGACTCGACGGTCCGGGCGTTTTTCGAGCCGCGATTTGAGAATGACCTCTCGCACGTCCGCCTGCACACGGGAGACGAGGCATCGCGCTCGGCTCGTGCCGTCGGAGCCCGTGCTTACACGGTTGGAAGTCAGATTGTTTGCGATGACGCCCACTACGCTCCTCACACCGATGCAGGTCGTCGCCTGATTGCCCACGAAATTGCTCACGTCTTTCAGCAAAGCGAAGCGCCCGCGCGTCGGTTTGTGCAGCGAGACTCCAAAGTCCCGGTTGAGAAACAGAAATCCCAGCGCCGCCCAACCTTTTACTTCAGCGTAAAGGTCAACGCCCCGATGAACGGGGACGCTCTGTTAATAGAGTTCGTAAAGCAATTCCACCACGCGCAGAGCGACGAAGAAGCGCGAAAGATCATCGCCGAGCAAGGATATTCATGGCAAAACCCGAAGGCCAGGGCCACCGAGGAAGACGCAAAGAAGGGGTATACCTTGATTGCCGTCTGGGGAAAGGGTTCGACCGAGCCGGCACCTTCACGAAAGGAGGAGGCCAAAGATTTCAGCAAATTAACTCAAGAGGATCGAGATGCGTTGAATGCACAGGCGGACGCTGAATTCTGGGCCTTAACCCACTACAAGCCGGGAACCAAGTTAGGCAGTTCCGGCGATGACCGGAAACTCGCCGAGGTCTGGAAGGACTTGCGGGCCAAGCTAGTACGACAAAAAAAGCAGATCGACAACCTTTCGCCGACCGCGAAAGAGATTCTTCTCGGAACCAAAGACGCCAAAGTCGCTCCGGAAGACCTGGACCGGGTCGCCAGAATCGCTTCCAAACTCATGGATCTCACACCAGAAGAGCTTGAAGACTACAAGGCCAAGGTCACGCGTGAAACAGCGAGTTGGGACGTGCTCGAAGACAGCATCGACCGATACCTTGCAGAGCGCGCTCGCCGAAAAGCGGAGCTCGAGCAGTCGCAACCCGTCAAAACGAAACTCTACGGGCTGGAAGAAACCTATCGAATGTATCGGATTTATGAGCTTAGTCGCAGCACGAAGGGTGCGATTGCAGAGGGTGCAGATGAATCAGGCGATCTGTCACATGAGTTCTATGAAAACGAACAGAAGTTGATTGCCAGCGTGAAGGCAAACGGCTTCAAGGATATCGATGATTTCGAAGTGAGCATTCATGCCTATGAAAAAGCGTTTGAAAAGCAAACGCTTAACCTCGCCATGGACGCGTTGATGAAATATGAACACGTGCTCTACGAGGAAGAAAAGAAGTTTTCAGATCCCGACGAATTGAAGAAGCTTTCGGAGAAGCTCGATCAATCGTCCGCTAAAGAAGCATATAAAGAAGCGGCGGGGCACGAAAGTCTTGCGGCTAGCATCCAGCCGGATCCCGAACTTCACCGTTATGTGGGAAAGGACTTTGAAATAAAGCAGAAAGCGCAGAGCGAGGGCCGCGCCGCCCGGGCCCGAGCCGAATCGGCGGTGAAGCAAGCCACTGGGGACGATCGGTTGATCGGTGAAGAAGACTTCAAGCGAGAGAAGCTTGCCAGGGCGGAAGCGTCGAAAAGACCGGGGATTATCCGCGACTACATTGCGGACCGCCGCAACGACATTGCGGACACACGCAGCAATCTCCGCCAAGATCCGCAACTCATCTACGGCCTCGATAAGCTTCTGGAACTTTCCTACCAGGCCCAGATGATCGACCCGGATTCCATCTACGGAATGATCATTGCCGACAAGATTTCCTCACGCAGTTGGAAGGACATCATCAAGGCCATTGTCTTTACCGTGATTGGCATAGCGCTGGTCATAGTTTCCGCCGGAACCGCGCTGCCGGCTGTGCTGGCCGGCGCAGCCATGTTTGGACTTAGCGCCTATCAGGCATGGCAATCGTTTCGCGAGTACGAAATCGCCCACGCGGCGCACGGTGCGAAGCTGCTGTCGGACGATCCGTCGTTCGCGTGGGTCATCGTCGCAGTCGTGGGCGCCGGGCTCGATCTTGCGGGCGCGGTCTCTGCCTTGCGCGGAATGGAAGAAGCCGTAAGCACCTTCAACCGGTACAAAAACATCGAGAAATTACGAGAGGCCCTCGAGAAAGCTCCCGAGCTGGCTCAGAACCTCCGGCAAAGCATACTTCGCGCCGCCGTCGCGCAAATCGAGGCCGACGAAGCGCTTGCCAGGTTTGGCGCCAAGGTCGGGTCGTCCTTGTATGGCGGAGCCGGCGAATTAAACGCCGTCCCCGAGATGGCAAATGTAATGTTCCGTCTTGGAAAGCGAGGGTATGTCAGTTTCGAGCGCTTCATGCAAGAGATGAAGGCTGCCAAGCTTATCGACGAGACCAGGCTCTCTGCCGAGGAGCTTCTTCGTCTCAAGTCAATGTTCAGCGAAGCCCGAAACGTGGTCAACGACGTGGTCAAAGCAGGGAAGGGTCTCGGGCTTTCGGACGAAGAAATCGGCGGTTTTATCAAGCAGATGGCGGATGATCACACCCTGTCAGTTGACCGCGTGAAAGCCGCCATGGGCGACGTCGCGAAGACCAAAAAAGGCACCAGCGAAGGCTCCGAGGCGCTCAAGTCTCAGGGCGCTGTTTCGCGAAGTCGCAAACCTCTGGATGCGGCGGAGCAGGTTAAGGCCGCGAAGAAACTCAAATCCATCGAAGAAGACGTTCGAGACAAGGTCGCTTCGATTAGCGCCGAAAACGAAGCGGCTGCCAGTGCGAGAAGACAACTGCAGGCCTTGGGCGATCCTCTGAAGGTGCCGTCTGGTTTGTCGCAGGACATGAACCGACTCAACAAACTGAAATCTCTTGAAGAAAAGATCGAAGCACTGGAGGAATTGCAAAAAACCTCGAAGAGTCTGACCGACGAAGAAAAAGCCTATCTGACTTGGCGAAAGGAGACGTGGAGCCTGCAAAAGGAAGCCGAAGATGCCGGGGACACTGCGAAAGCGCTCTCCCGGAAACTCGATGACCTCGCTACTGCTCGCAAGGTCGCCAGCGAGGAGTTGCGTGAAGCCAACCGGGATTTGATGGACATCTTAAGAAGCGAGGGACCAAACTACCGGGCGAAGGGGAGCGTGAACGTCGATCAGGTCATGTCGGGGGAAGACTGGACAAAGTTCGTGGAGTCTTTGCGCGCGGAGGGCAAGACACCTCCTCCTCTCGCCACGGACCACCTGGTCGCGCTCGACCGTATTGCCAACATGCCCGAGCTCAACGAACTCCTCGTTGCTTATACTGAGGCGAATCCAGCGCTTAAAGCGCAAATTCGCGACGAGATCAAGGCTTTGGGAGACGCCAACGAAAATCTCTTCCGGATGCAGTCGAGACCGAATTCCGTCATGAAAGGCAACAAGAGTTGGCACGAAATCTCCTATGACCAGGCCAAGGAATACGGATATACAGCCAAAAACGTCAACGACATGCGTGACTTGGAAGACAAATCCTTGGCCGCCATCAAGGAGAGGATTGCGGCGATGACCGCAAAATATGAGTCGGCAATTCGGACCGGCGGGTCGGCCGTGGGGGCGGGCGCAGCACATTGAATCTGCTTGACGACGAAAAAGCTTTGCGTCTTCATAGAAGGGTCGTTGTACTACCATGCGCGGTTAGGAAAGCGAATAAAGAAATCGATTGGGAATGAGCATCTATTCCAGATCGGTCTTGGCAAAAAGTGCCTCTCGGGGTGCGTGGGAAGGCGTGGCGAGAGCCGTTCGGCCGTCGCGCGGCGGAGCCAGCCGCGTCAAGGCTCGGAACTTGGCCGATGTAGGTCCGCAAATAGCGCCGATGCCGTTGCAAAGGATGCTCTCGATTGGCGCCAGCAACGATCCGCTCGAACTTGAAGCCGATCGCGTGGCCGATCAGGTAATGTGGACCGCCGATCGACCTTCGATTAGTCATGCGCAAGGAACGAGTCCGGCGTTGAGTCGCAAGTGTTCGTGTGGTTCGTTCGCGAGCGGCGAATGTGATTCCTGCAAGGAAGAAAAGGAAGGTGTGCTGCAGCGTTCGGCATTTACCGCGCCGTCGGCTGAGTCTGTGCCTGGAATCGTGCATGACGCCTTGCGTTCGCCGGGGCAGCCGCTGGACCAGGCGACGCGGGCATTTTTCGAACCTCGACTCGGGCGCGACTTAGGCGGTGTCCGCACTCATATTGGCCCGCTCGCTAGCGAATCGGCTCGTGCTGTGAATGCACTGGCTTTCACAACGGGTAGTGACATTGTCTTTCAAAACGGGGCCTATTCGCCCGGCACGACGCAAGGCCGGCGATTGCTCGCTCACGAGTTGACTCATGTCGTGCAGCAGGAATCCGGTGCGACGCACGCGCCCGCGCTGCAGCGCCATCCAGACAATCAGGAGCAAGCACAGCCACAAGGCAATACGGTCAGCGTGGCGCTTCAGACGAATTGCTCGGACAGGGAAGCCCGTATGATCGGCCTTTCGGCTCTTAAGGCGCAGCGTATGCTGCAAATGGCCTTGGATTGGTTTCGCAATTCCGCTCCTGAAAATGACGTCAAACTGAACGCCCTGCTGCGGTCCCACTTCGGTTCAGACTCAGGCAGTACACGAAGCGCCGTCCACAGCCGGTTGGTTCAAGTTTCTGCGATTCTCGAAGAAGCGACAAAAGGCAATGTCGACCTTAATTGCGTGGATGCAAAGGACGCAGTGTGTTCGAAGCGAGAGTACTACGCCTACGTCAGACGCGGCCAAGGTTACCGTATCAACTTCTGCCGCCTATTTTTCGGTTCCGCCATGAATCCCGAAGAGCGCGTATGGGGAATGATTCACGAATCGTGCCATATCGCAGGAGCCTTGGGTGACAACTACATTTTCAATTTTGGTGAGATGGACACTGCGGCCTGCTTCGGTGAGGGGATTCTCGTGGAAAATGCCTTACAGAACGCCGATAGTTACGTAAACTTTGTGTGGTGCTTGGTAAATCCGGGATCAATCGTTCATCCTGCGAACCCGTAACCGAAGCAAGAAGATAATCTGGCGGAGAGGGGGGGATTGCAACCGTTGTTGCTGAGAGGGAGGTGACGGTTGGTGAGCGTTGGTATGTCTCTTGTTTTCAACGCAGCCTCGCGATTAGAAGGAATCGCCAGTGTTTATGCGGTTTCTAATCACCCCCAAATCGCACGAAAATGGTAGCAAGATTAGTAGCAAGAGGGTGTCTTCAGGTTCTCTCCCAGGCCTTATCGGCGTGGCCAAGGCGCGCTTCCGCAGCGGCGCTACCCATATATAATGTCGTTTCCAATTCGACGCTTATTCCACGCACTATTCGACGCGTAGCCAGATTCGTCATTATTCCCGTACGGGAGGTTTTCAGCCGCCACGCCCGTTCAATAGCCTTAGTTATTCCCGTACGGGAACGTTTCTTGCCTTTTTGCCTCAAAACCGCATAATATTACCGTACGGGAATATCGGAGGCTGTCATGAAGTATGCTCCCAAAGACATCGGCCGGATTGTCCGCGAAACGCGCAAGAAACTCGGCGTCACGCAAAAAGACCTGGCCCTAACTTCCGGCACTGGCCTTCGATTCGTGATCGAACTCGAAAAAGGCAAACCCACCTGCGAAATCGGAAAGGCTCTGACCGTCGTACAGACACTCGGCATTCGCATCACACTCACGCCGCCCGTGACGGCCAAAGAGTCCTGACCATGGCCAAAACGCTTGACGTCTACTTGCACGACGAACTGATTGGCCACTTGATTCAGGACGAAGCCGGACAGACCGTATTCGAATACGCCCAAGCTTGGCTCGAGCGCCCTGGCGCCGCGGCACTCTCGGTCTCCTTATCTTTGCGGAAGGAACGGTTCAATCAAAACGAATGCCGCGGCTTTTTCGCTGGCATTTTGCCTGACGAATCCAAGCGCGAAATCATTGCCCGCAATCTTGGCATCAGCGCGCGGAACGACTTCGCCATGCTCGAGAGAATCGGCGGGGAATGCGCCGGTGCGGTTACGTTCATTCCCGCGGGCCAGGCGCTGCCTGCGCGCGACTATCACTACCGTACCATCTCTCCGAAGCAGCTCGCCGATGTCTTCAAAGAACTTCCGAAGCGTCCATTGCTCGCGGGCGAGGAAGGAATGCGGCTTTCACTTGCCGGCGCGCAAGACAAAATCGCAGTTCGCATCAAAGGTGACGAACTGTCGCTTCCGCTCGGCGGAGCGCCGAGCACGCACATTCTGAAGCCTTCGATCGAGCGTTTCGCTGGAGTCGTTTTCAACGAAGCTTTCACCATGCAGTTGGCGGCCGCGGCAGGTCTTCCCGCCGCAAAGGTCGAAGTTCGCGTCGCCGGAGAAATCGAATACCTGTCCGTCGAACGCTACGACCGCACTCACATCAAATCCGGCACCGCCACAAGGCTCGACCGGCTTCACCAGGAAGATTTCTGTCAGGCCCTGAATATCGTGCCCGAGACGAAATACCAGAAAGAAGGAGGCCCCTCCCTCAAACGATGCTTCGAACTGGTGCGCGAGGTCTCAAGCGCCCCGGTCGTTGACCTTACCCGGCTGCTCGACTTCGTCATCTACAACTTCCTCGTCGGCAACAACGATGCTCACGGCAAGAATTTCTCGCTCCTCTATCATCAGGCCGGAACGGCGAATCAGGAGATCCGACTCGCTCCTCTCTATGACGCGATTAGCACCAGGTACTACCCGGAGCTCAGCAACGAGATGGCGATGAAAATCGGAGATGAATACAAGCCGGACAGAGTCACTCCACGCGACTTCGAGAAGCTCGCCGAACAGGCAGGGCTGGCCGGGCCCCTTGTCCGACGCCGCGTGCCCGAACTTGCACAAGCCGTTCTCGATGCCACCGTCAAAGTCAAAATCGACCAGCAAGTCGCGCGGAAGGTGGCGGGCCTGATTCGCAAACGTTGCGAGACGACGCTCAAACGATTCGCCAACTGAATGTCTACGTGATTTGTTGAGACAAAGCTCGCGTCCATCTGCATATCTGTTTCGTGTGCAAGAGACACAACTCTACGCTTTGTCGTTGCCAGTCCGTGTCTACGGTTAGGTTATGCCCGTAGCTCGCTTCTGTATCGAGCAGGGCTACAACGGTTGCAGAGACCGTTGCTGAGCATTAGGTGTGAAACCTCGACGGTTCAAACAAACCGTTGTGGCGACCATGAATCGACGGAAAAATGAGCGTCCTGCCAACGAGATTTCGCGTCCGTCCGCGGTGACTTCCGCTTTGGCCGACGATCCTCCAATTGACCGTCAACCTCAGCTTGCGTGTTGACGATGGGGATGCAAGATCGCCTACGGATCCCAAGGGCGCGCGTTGTCTCGCGCTAGGAGGAAGAGTTATGAAGGCTGCTGTTGTACCCGCTATGAGTAGTTCTTGGCTGATCAAAGACGTTCCCCAGCCTCAACCCGGACCCGGACAAGTACTGGTGAAGATGCGCGCAAGCGGGATCTGCTTCACCGATGTGCACCAAACGCTTGGACACCTTCCAGGACCATTTCCCCGAATCCTCGGCCACGAGCCAGTCGGCGAGATTGTCGCCACGGCTCCTGACGTGACCACTCGCAAGGTAGGTGACCGCGTCGGCTCGGCGTGGATTCAGTCCACTTGCGGGCGCTGCGAATGGTGCCAGCGCGGCCGCAGGATGTTCTGCCCCTATCTGAAGGGCACCGGGGGCGATATCCAGGGCGGTCACGCCGAGTTCATGCTCATGAACGCCGACGCGACGTACCTGGTTCCTGACAAGGTTTCCTACGAGCAAGCAGCTCCGATCTTTTGCGCCGGGTATACCGTTTACAGTGGGCTCCGCTGGGCCGACCCGCAGCCGCACGAGCGCGTGGCCGTGCTCGGCATCGGTGGTCTTGGGCACCTGGCAGTGCAATACGCGAAGGCTGCAGGCTTCGAAACTATCGCGATCTCGCATTCTCCCGATAAGGACAAGATGATCCGCGAGCTCGGCGCGGATGAAATTGTCCGCGACGGAAAGGGCCTTACCGTCGCGGGCGGCGCTGACATCATCCTCAGCACCTCCAACTCGACCAAATCCATGGTCGACAGCATTCAGGGTCTGCGCCCAGACGGCAGGTTCATCGTTATGGGCGCCGACGCGGAACCCCTTTCGATCTCGCTGATCGAGCTGCTCTTCAAGCGCATCAAAATCATCGGCAGCCAGCAGAATGGCCCTGAATACCTTTACGAAGCCCTGGATTACGTAGCCCAAGGGAAAGTTAAATCGATAGTCGAGACCTACCCGTTGGCCGAAGCTGCGAAGGCTTATCAACGCGTTGTCGAGGGAACGACCCGGTTCCGCGCCGTCCTCACAATGTAATAGCCGATCCGAGCACTCACCGCCGGTTTCGGACGGATGACGAGCAACCCGGAAATAATCTGTCGACCGCCGGACAGCGGTTTCACACACCGGTCCGCTCCGACGACCTGGGTAGATGGCATTTGCTATTCGCGAATAGCGAATGTACAATCTCTTTATGCATTTAAAGCCTCAGGACATCGTTGTCCTCATAAAGCTCCTCGAATACGAGGACCGCAGGCCCCCGTATGCTGAGGTCGCCCGAGAACTCTACCTAAGTGCTTCAGAGGTCCATGCGGCTGTTCAACGGGCTAAATACGCGCGCTTGCTCGCAGGTCCCGAAAAGCCGGAGATTCCTAACAAGTCTGCCTTGGAAGAGTTCCTGGTCCACGGAGTGAAGTATGCTTTCCCCCCGGACCGGGGCGAACTCACTCGAGGAATGCCAACCGCATACGCGGCAGAGCCACTCAAGAGTCGGATTTCTGCCGGCAATGAGCCGCCGCCGGTTTGGCCGTTTCCAAAGGGGGTAGCGCGAGGGTACTCATTTGCACCGCTCTACAAGACCGTTCCGCAGGCGGCGCTCCATGATCGGTACCTCTACGAGATGCTTGCTTTAATCGACGCCATCCGCGACGGAAGATCTCGCGAACGAAACATCGCGGAAGAAGAACTCAGAATCAGGTTGCAATCGCCCCAACATGCCCAGCCCCAACATTGACCTTCTGAAAAAAGTTGCCAGACGCTTGGGCCCGCTCCTGAAGGAGGTTGTTTTTGTTGGCGGATGCACGACTGGACTGTTCATTACCGACGAGGCCGCCGCGGAGGTTGTCGGGAGCGGCTGCGAGCAGTTCGGCGCGGTCCCCGAAGCCCACACGAACCACAAGCGAACCCGGCTCAGCCGAACGATGCGCAGGCACACATGCCAAGAGTTTTCCGTGAACCTTGAGCGCGGGTGACCCGTAAGCTGTGCTCTCTTCCACGCCGGGCAACGTCAAGCCGATGTTCCTCACGGTGTCGAAGTTAATTGTGCTCTTTGGCATGGGCGAGTGCGTTGATCCGCTGCGTCATCAAGGTGCGATTTGCCGTGCCGCCATTGGGGCCATCTGTTTCCTCAACCGTTGAAATGCGAGCAGCGCAAAGGCACCAAAAAGAATCGCCTGTGCGATGTGTATCCAGAACCATTTGTCTGTTCCGCCCACCCTCACCAGAACGCGTGCAGAGTCGCGAGGCCAGATAAGAATGAAGAATGTTAGGTCACCGAAGATATGTACGGGCACGGAAGTTAAGATCGAATTCGTCAACTGGGCAATTGCGCCGAATACGACTCCTGCCAAAAAGTACACAGTGAGCTTCGACCAGTACCAACCATGATTAGTATGAGCCAGCATGAATAGCAACGATGAAAGCAGAACTGCGATTCTTCCAGAGAAATGACGTTCAAGAATCTGTTGACAGTAACCCCTGAAGGCGATCTCTTCCACAATAGGGGACACCAACGATGACATACTGACAACCAACACGACTGTGAGCAACGGATATTTCGATGGATCGTTGAGGACATTGGCTGGTGTCTTGACCAGCCGAACGAAGACTATCCATAATCCAGCCAGCGCAATGATGGAAAGCACGCCCGCGAGCAGCGCGCCTGTGAGAACGCTTCCCGAAACTGGATTAGCGCGAAGCGCTCGCTTACGCGCCTCTGATGTACTGCGGGGCGACCAGCGTCCGCCAAGGTACTGCCACAAGAGCCAGAGCACAATAGCCATTGCCGCAACTGACCATGGCATCGTCCGTGGAGAACTCTTGAAGTTCGCGGCGAGTAGACTAGCCCAGAATGCCTGCCCAACAAGAAGAATGAGAAATGCGACTAGGGCAGACCAGAGAACAGTATAAAAACGTCGCTTCTGTTGCATTGCCATGGCGGGATCGTGGTGAGAAGGGATTCTATCGCAGACTGGGAGCGACAGCACGGGGCAGCTTCCCAAGCGTTGAACTCGGAACGGTTGAAAGTTCGTTTTTCATCTCAGCTAATGACCTTCCCCGCTGAGAGCATCTGCTTCATCTTTTCCACTCGGCGGGCGCGTGTGTCTTCCTTCTTGGCTTCGGAATACCACACGATGAATTCTTTCTTGTGTGTGAACGACAAGGCATTCAGTTTTTGCGTTAACTTCGTGCCCAGGTCTGGTAGCGCGGCACCGGGATGGTGCGCTCCTTGTACATTTTCGGCGTCCATCCGTAGCCCGGGTTGTGCTTAACGCGGACGTGGCTGCTCTCGAAATCGACGGCGCGGTCTGTGGCGAATATCTCCTGCTCGCGCATCCCCGTCATCAGAAAGAACTCGAACAGCAGCCGCTCATCCTCCTCGCACGCGGCGAAAAACTTGTCCAAGGTTTCCGGCTCGTAGATTTCCGGCTCCTCCTCGACGTACTGGGGCCAGTCGTGCGACGTGACGCCAAGGGCTTTTAGCGACACGCCGCAGCGGTTGAGGAACGTCGCAACGTTCTCGAACTTGTTGTAGCAGGAGCGGGGAGCCTGATCCTTCTCGTCGCGCCGGTACGCCGCGTAGCGCAGCAAGTCGCCACGGTCGAGGTCCTTGATTGCCTTATTCCCGGTGCAGTTTTAGAACCAACCCACCGACAGGCTATAGGCTGAGTACGTCTTCGGTTTGCGGCTGATCGCAATCTCGGCAAGATAGTCGTCCTTCGCCTTGTCCAGCATCAGGACGGTCACGGTCTGCGGCTTTTCTTTGCGCTGCGGACACCAGCCGCCGTCGAGTTCGATTTGGCGACGCAGGCGCAGCTTGGTTGCTTCGGACAGACCCTTAACGTCGAGCGTCTCCCACGTCCTGCCGTAGCGCAGCACCCAGATGATGCTGCCGTCCTGTGGGTATGACTTCTTGGGGTTGTGTTTCTTCTGCTTGCGGGTGCCGCGTTCGCGGACGTAAAGACTGACCTTCATCGGTATCCTCTAAGAGGCTTAATACCGATGTGGGAGAGAAAAATGGATTATTCCCGGCGCGTTTCGTAGCCGAAAACGTAGCCGCCGTTTTCCTGACCCGTAAGTCCAATGTTATTGAAGTCTGGCGGAGAGGGGGGGATTCTAGACCTCCGCTCCGAATCGCATTGCAAACACAAAACTTAAATCGCTAACTCCTTACTTTTCAGCGGAATATTCCTCGGCCACGTTGCGCCATATTGCCTTGCGTTTCGTCACGTACCGAAAAATCGTAACCGTCGTAACCGGTAATACCCCGCCCGCGTGAAAAAGTAAAGCTAGACGTAGGCGCTTCAAATGGCTACGCATGCAGCCCGCTACGATGTGTTGGCGGGAGGACGAGAGAGCCGTCTCCAGAGCGAACTCGCCGCGACCAGCCCCTACCATCAGAAAATCACGCTAGCCCTTTCTCGGGCTGGAGAAACCCGGCTCGCATTTCACCCAGACCGCCCACGTGAACGCCCGGTTTATCGTTTCACGATACGTTTTGGGTAGTTTCTCTCTAGCGAACCAACTATGGTTCGCGAGTCACTCAAGGTGACAGGAGAGGAAAATGAAAAAACCGAAGATAAGTGGGACTGCAAAGAAGGCTCGCAGAGTGAAGGCGACGGAAAAGATTGCGCCACACCAAACCTCTGCGGGCAAGGCACGCGCCGAAGGCCTGAGGCTCTTCAAAGTCGCGGGGCGTCCCACACGGGAACAGCTGATTCACGTTTATGGCGAACGCGGGCCAGCGATGACTTGGGAGCAGCGGGCCGCAGCGGGAGTGCCGGCGGCAAAGTTTCAAGCAACTCTCGCGGCGAAACGGCAGCAAGTGAGTTAACGCCAAGATTTCTACGATCTCGGATGGTTGGCGCCGCGCCGTTGGTACACTCATGACGCTGGCGTTTCTCTTTACAGATCTTCAACAGGCGCTCAAAAAACGACATAACAAAATCTGATTTTGTTGGGTGATAATGAAGGAAGTTCGCCAACATAGGAAAAGAGTGATTTCAACGCAAAACGGCCAAGGCGTCTCACCTGCGCTCGAATGGGGAAGCCTCTCGCGTTTCGTCCCAGACGAAGTCAAAGCAGCATTTGGGGAAGTCAAGGCAGCAACTGGGGAGGATTTTCAGTCAGCCTTTCCCACGATTGCCAAGAAAGTCGCCTTGATGGACCTCGTCGAGAACGCGATTCAGCAAATCCCCACCGAGCACCGCTTGGTGCTGGCGGACTCAACACAGTTCCGGCTGGCCCCGGAGTCTGTCCATTTGGTCCTGACCTCACCCCCATACTGGACCCTGAAGCAGTATCGAGAACACGAGCGCCAGCTGGGGCATGTGAGCGACTACGAGGAGTTCCTGAACCAGCTGGATGCCGTTTGGTCCGCCTGCTATCAAGCGTTGGTTACAGGCGGGCGCCTCGTTTGCGTGGTGGGAGACGTCTGCCTCTCCCGTCGGAAGAACAAAGGCCGGCACATGGTTGTGCCGCTTCACGCAGCCATTCAGGAGCGTTGCCGCAAGATCGGCTTCGACAACCTGGCTCCCATCATCTGGCACAAGATTGCCAATGCCAGCTATGAAGCTGAGAACGGCACAGCGTTCCTCGGAAAACCGTACGAGCCGAATGCGGTCATCAAGAATGACATCGAGTTCATTCTCATGCAGCGAAAATCGGGCGGCTACCGTTCGCCCGATCTTTCAACGCGGGTACTGAGTCTTATCCGTACTACCGATCACGGCGAGTGGTTCCAACAGATATGGACTGGTTTGACCGGCGCATCTACCCGAAGCCACCCGGCCCCCTATCCGTTGGAACTGGCAACTCGCCTTATCAAGATGTTCAGTTTCGTGGGCGACACTGTGTTTGATCCGTTCATGGGAACGGCATCCACAAACATCGCGGCAGCGCATTTGGGTCGCAACAGCATCGGCGTCGAGGTTGATTCTCACTACTTTGACATCGCTGCAAAGAGGATGTCCGTGGAGGCTCCAGCCATGTTTGCGAAACTAAACGTGGAAGTGCAGAAGCCGTAGCCGCTCAGATACCTGCGAACCGCTGTTCGAATGCGAGACCAATCCGATTCATGAAAGTATCGAAGTGGTCCGGCTCCCCCGGCTGCGGGGCGGGGAGTCCCGTGTGGAGGCCTGCGCCGTTTTGATTGTTGCAATCCACCACGGCCTGCGCGAAGGCATCAAAGCCAACCTGTCCAACTCCATTTCTAATCGGTAGCCCACGCAGGTGGGTAATCATTGAGCCGGTGACTCTTGGCTGATCGTGTTTTGTAATCTCGATAGGAAGCCCTGTCCGCTGCCGCAGAGGCGAAACAAAAGTCGGCGCGATGTTGATGACGGCGATTCCCGCGGCGATACATTGCTGGTCACCTTGGTGGACGATCTCGTGCGATGAGCTAAGTTCATCGAACAGCCGCGGCTGAGATTTCCCGTGCTCGGTCATACAGTTCTTGGCTTCGCAGGACACCAACACGCGCGAGAAACCTGTGGCGACAGAGATCCCGTGTGAAGGTATGGGCAGAGCAGGCGGATCCGCGATGCCAATGGCGAGATCGAGATTCTTAGTCTTGCCGTTCGGCCACGTGTGGTAGATGTTTAAGCCGAACGCGATTCTACCGTTCTGCGCTTTTTCGCGAATCACCTCAGACCGCTGAATCAGGTCTTCGATGATGAACCTGCACAGGGCCAGCGAGTGACTGCTACTGCGAGGCAGGTAGTTGTAGTGACGCCCGTCGGTCTTTGAAAGCTGGCTGTTAGAAGCGAGCCAGTCAACAAACCGAGCTAAAGCCGAAGGCTGGGGAACCGCAGAGGTACTCATTCGCCAACAGTGTAGATGCTCGTCGGGCTAAAATCCAGTTACACGTATTGCAGCCATCAATGGGGGCATTGCCGTCACTCATATCACCAATGCCATGAAGTCCTCACTTCCTAGAATCCACGGACAAGCGAACGGGCGTCGCCACCTGAACACTTTTTTGGGGGGAGGCTTGACACAGCGTGGCAAATAGTGGAGAATAATGGGTAAGCGAGGTTAGTTCCCTTGGTCACGCAGAAACGCATCGCAAAACTCTTGGCCGAAGCAGCGACAATATCGCAGCGCGCTGCTTCGTTGAGTGCGGCCGGGCAAATCGACGAAGCCCTCAATCTGGAGCACAAGGCGGATGCTCTCCGCCGCGAGGCGCGCCGCGCCGCAGAAGAACTCTCCGCGTCACGAAGCCCCTCCGCTCGCGCGACCAAATCGGACTCGCCTTCCAGCGAACGCGAACAGAGCGCTCGCGCAGTTATCGTTTCCGCGCTAAGCGAAATCAGTGTGCCGGTTTCACCCCGCGCGATTTCTGAGTATGCGCGGGCTCGCTTCGGAACCGAAATCGACCACCGGAGCCTGCCCTCCTTGCGGCGGGACGAATTGCGGACCTGGTCCTCTCGGTCGAATCGCGTCGTCTATCTTGTTCCCGCCCTCGAAGGCCAGCGATTTCTTCCGGTCCGCGGAAAAGTCAGCCTCTCCGATTGGGCGCTGGAGCGCCGCCTGATCGGGCCCTGGAGCGAACGAGTGGACCACCTCACCGCCACTCTCCAAATCGCGCGCCAATTGGCGTGGGTTCGGCGGTCGCAACCTTCGGCGAGCACGAGCCTTCGTGCACTTGCCGCGGTGTATGCGGCCACTGTTCCTGGCGCGCTTCGCGATCCCGAGACGCCGGACCCAAAACAGATCGAACAGGCCGTCGAAGCCGAGCTCAACGTGATTGGCCCTCGGGACCAGGAATGGCGAGCGGAAACAGCGCAACGCGCCCGCAGTTTTTTGAACGAAGAACAGTTGCTCTGGGGCGCGGCGCCTCCTCAAATCATCCGCCGCGCGACATCGGCATAGGAGGAGGAACCATCCATGGCATCGCGCCCAGCCATCCCTCCCGAAGTCGAGACCAGACTCGATGCCATCCGTGGCAACGCGCGTCGCCGATCGCCTACGGTGCGCGCCCTAGCTGCCTATGCCAGCCATGCCGACTGCAATCTGGCCACGCTCGGATTCGCGGCGCGGATTGATTTTGATCAATTGCTCGTGGGCACGCGGTTCGAGGCGCAATTTGGGCAGTCACCCTTTGCGTTTAGCCGTGGCCTGGCGTTTGAACGGATGATCGCCGACCACGGTTACGCGGCCACCCTCGATCTTTTGCGCACGCGGATGGGTTTTAGTGTGGCCGACGCCCGCATCATCAATTTGCGCAGTGCCTATCCGAAAAACGCACTGGGGATGGGACTCCGCGCGGATCAGACTCGCGTGCTCGTCCGCCAACTTGTTTCCGGCGATCCTTCGGCGCCCAATCTCATCGATGGTGCGGTTCTCCAGGCCATCATCGGCGGCGTGCCCGCGAGGTTCGAAGCGGATGCGTTAGCGGCACGTTTCGGAGGCCCCATCCACGCTGGCGAAGTCAAATCCTTTCCGGTCGTCGATGGCCGCGCGGATCCCGAAAAGCTTGCGGCCGCCCTTAACCAGGTCGCAATCTACATTCTGCTGACCAAGCAGCTGGTCGATGAACTCGGCGGAAACGCCGATCTCGTTTCCGAGACGGCAATGTTGATCACGCCCATGAACGTCGGCCTAAGGCCAACGATTTCCATCAAGGATGTGTCGCGGAATATCCAGCGCGTGGAGAGAATTCTCGCGAGCATCCCCGACGTGCGGAGCATCGCCACTTCCGTTCCCGAGGACACCACCTTTGCGGTGGTGGCCGACCGCTCTGCCATCGCAAATCGCCGCCTCGATGCCCTTCATGGCCTCGCGGACACGGTTGGCACAACCTATTCACCCTCGTGCTTATCGACCTGCGGCAATGCCGCATTCTGCCGGGACCGCGCGTTTCGAGCGGGTTCGCCTTGCGTGGTGGGGCCGCAAGCCGTTCGCTTACTCCCCGGCGTGCGATCGCTCGAGCGGGCGGCTGAACTCACCGAAAACGCACCGCCATCGCCGGACGAGGCGCCCGTCGCACCCTATCTGCGGCGCGCCGGAAGACTTTACGATGTTGCGGTCCAGCGACTGCGGGCACCGCTGCGGAGGACAAGTTAATGAATCACCTTGAAGTTGTCCTTGCGGCTCGCTCCTTCCGGGACGGCCGCGCCCATCGGACGGCCTTGTTTCGTCATCGCCATTTCGTGGCCAAGCCGCTCACCCTGGTCCTGTGGCAGCTCGGCGCTGAGCCGTTCTCTGCAGCCGCGGTCGGCTTCGGGCGTACGGCCAACGATCTTCGTTTGGAAGTCGCCGGTGATCCGCGCAATCGCGACCTAGCGTTCGCGGCGCTCCTCCGCGTCGCCGAGTGGTTCAATCCTCTATTTGAAGCGCCCACCGTTGATCGCGAAACGGTACGCAGCGGTTCCTACCGCCCGACGCGATCCCGCCAGGCACCGCAAATCCTGGTGGCAAATAGCGCCACTGTCGAAATGCTCGGGCGGCTGGGCCGGCGGCTGGCCTATCTCCGAAGTGACGGACCGCGCCCCGCGCCTCCCGCGCTCACTCGGTTCGGCCAGCACCTTCTTTTTCTCTTCCGCCATTGGCGTACGCCAGGCCAGCAACTGGTCCTCGCCCTGGATGAACTGCTGATCTCACACTGGGCCACCTCACAGTCGGACTTAGAGCGTGCCTCGCTCGCGGCGCTAAATGGATTCCTCACCGAAACCAGGGGCCATGGATTCGACGCCGCGGTTGCCAGGGAACACGACGCGGTGGGACCTGTGCCAGACAGCGGCGACGACACAATGCTTGAACCCTTGCTCGACGATTTTAACCTCCGCCGCGCGAACGGCACCGACCCCGCCACCATCCGCCGCCTCATCCATCCCATCGAAGCTCATTACCGCAGGCTGGTGACGCGCACGTGGAACCTCATCTGGGTATGTCGCGAGCGGGAGGCCTCATTTGCCGAGGGGCCGTCAGTACCCCGCCGGTGGGAAGAAGACCGCGAGGCATATACAGCCCACATGGACTGGATGGCCATTTCCGGCCGCCGGCGAACTCGTGAAACTCCCCGGCAAGCGGCCATGTTGCTTCACCAGCTCGAAGAAGCGAAGGCGCTTCTCGAGGCCGAAGAAGCCTGCGACGATCCCCTGCGCATGATTCCGGTTTTGCTGGATGGCAAAGCGGTCCAGGGCCAGGTGGTCGGTCTGGACCAGGATCACCGGGAGCTGGGCCCCTCCGGGTCCGTCATGGTCCGCCGTCCTTTGGTAACAATTGCTTCGGCAGACCCCTGCCTCCTACCGCAGGGCAAAGAACTTTGGTGGACGGGCCAGCCCGGCGGCAAAGCCTACGAAGTTCATCAAGTGACGGCTCGGTCTGAAGGTGGTTCTACCGTCACGCTGAAATTTTCGACCAGCACGCGCGGTGTCCCAATGCCGGCACTTGGACAGCAGGCCTGTTTTTCCGTTCACACCACCACGAGACCGTGGGGCGTGCAGCTTCCTGATGAGGAACCATGGACGCATCGCCCCGCTGCGCCGGCAGATTCCCTCGCGTCTCTGGAAGAAAGTAGGGGCTGAGCGAAAAATGGCCACACGCGGTAATTCGATGCCCTTCTACGATGCGGAAGTCTTAACGCGCGCCGACGCTGTGGCAGAGCGCGCGCTGGACGACTTTCTATCCAGCCAGCGTGGTCCCCGCGGCGTCATTATGAGCGCGCCCGCGGGAGCGGGAAAAACTGGTTTTGTCGTGGAAGCGGTTGGCGCAACCAGAAGGCGCCGGCTGCGCGTTGCGGCCGCAACCCCGACCAACGAACAGGCCTTCAATCTCGTCGGGCGCCTGGCCACCAGTTACCCCCGCGAGACGATCACCTTCGTCCCTGCTTCGCACATCGGTCTCCCCTCGCCCGTCGCTCAGCTTCGCAACGTGCGCCAGGTCAAAGCGGTGCAGGCCGCGAGCGCCGGGGTCGTCGTCGGAACACTGAGCAAGCTGGGTGACGCCTTCAGCCGTGGAGACCTCGCTCGATTCGACACCCTGCTGATCGACGAAAGCTTTCAAGCTGATTCCTCCAGATACTTCGGCGTTGCGGGGTTGGCGGACCTGCACCTGCTGGTCGGCGATTGCGGTCAACTCAACCCCTTCTCGAGTATAGACGACGAAGACCGCTGGCGGGGGCTAACCGAAGACCCGCTCCAGACGGCTGTCGGCGTTTTGCGGCGAAACCATCCCACAACGCCAGTCCACCAGCTTCCCGTGAGCCGTCGGTTGGATTCGCGAGCCGTTCAAGTCGTGCAATGCTTCTATCCTGACCTGCCTTTTTCAGCCGCCGTGCTCCCAGGCGTACGCGAGCTGCGATTGCTCCCCGCGGTTTCCCGCGGCGCGCGGAACCGCTTGATTGACCAGCTCCTTGACAGTGCCGCCCGCCGGGGCTGGGTGCATCTCGAGCTTCCTCAGGCTCCGGTGCTAACAACTGATCCGGAAATTGTGGATCTAATTTGCGGTCTTATCGACCGGCTTGCGCAACGAAACCCGCGCACACGGTGCGAACGCATACTCTCGTGGACCGATCTCAATCCGCAGCGCATTGCTGTAGGCGTGTCGCACAACGACCAGAAAGATATTTTGCGCGCTCGGTTGGACTCGATGGGGCACCCGACTGTCGTCGTCGACACCGCCAATAAGCTCCAAGGTCTAGAATTTGACATCTTAATTGCCTGGCATCCTCTTGCGGGGCTTCCCGAACCAGACCCTTTCACCCTCGATCCACGCGGCCTCCGGGCTCTGCTCAGCACCCATCACCAAGCCTGCATCGTCACCGGCAGACCCGCCGACCGTCCCCGGCTGGAGGCCATTCCGCCAACAACTCCTGCCTATCTGGGCTGGGACCCGGACCCCGTGTACGACGGCTGGTCAGTGCATCAGGCCCTATTCGCCGCCATCGAACCTCATCGTTTGGTTGCATGAGGACTGTCCGCATTTTTGGCGAAGGCGTCTCGTACAACCCGCTCCCCTGAAGTCGCGTAAAAGGCGAATAAACGAGTACGACTACTTCCGCGAAAAGTCACTGACACAAACGTTGAGCAAATATAATTGTGCAATAGGTTGACACGCAGTAAGGATTCAGATAGATTGTGAGATAGCGCGAGTTCTCGTATCAAATCTAAAGCTCGCGCGCATGGTCGCCGCTGACATTGCACTTCAACACCGGGAGCCATGCGGAGCAGAGAAATGGACCCCACAACCCAAGGCGAAGTGACTCCACAGAGCGCAGGCCAACCCGTACTGGCCCGCGAATTTGTGGAGGTTTCTGTTGATTACCTGCCGTCACCGAATCAGTTTCGTCAACGGTACAAGGACGAGACTTTGATTGAACCGATTCGAACTGACGCAATGGCTTTTTTCGGTGTGAAGGATTTTCAGGACCGCAATATTCATAAGTTCTTTCTTGAATTTGAAGGTCGCGTCATCGAGAACACCTCTCAAACCCTCGAACAGCTGATTGGGCCTCATCGGCACAGCGCCCATTTCAATTTGATCGAGCGAGTGACGCAGGGTCAGCATTGGAATGGTCGCGACCTACCAAGCTGTTGAGAACTGGGCTATTGCCGAAGGTATCTTGCGCCGGACCCTCGAAGCCGTACGACCGATAGGACGTTCGGGCAGGGAGGCCGGGGCCTTTTGGCTTGGGACGCGTGAGTCAACCGCCCGTATTCACGCTGTTGTCCTGCCCCACGGGGTCGGTGTGGACGAGCAACGTGGGAGATGGACTGTGTCGCCCGAGGTATTCGGCGTCGTTACACGATGGGCAAAGCCACGGGGCCTGTGCCTATTGGGCGTTGCGCATATTCATCTGCGTGGTGTGCCTCCCGTTCTCTCATGGAGCGACCGGAACCTTGGAGTCCGATTCCCGGATATGCTCGCGGTGATTATCGGCAATGGCGGCGACGACTCAGACCATCTGGACTGGGGTTGGCACGTTTTCGAGGATGGGGACTACAGGTCGCTCGCGAACCACGAGGTGCGCGAGCGGGTCAGGATTGACCGCGAGGGCCAGTTCGAGGCTTGGACCGCAGATGCGAGTGGTGTCCAGCAGTGGAGGGGCTAATGAGCAACGAGGCGTTCAGCCGCCCCGCGAGGCTCGGGGCGTTGATTACCGGGGACTCCGAAGAGTCCATCGCTCATCTTTTCGCGGAAAAGAGGATATTGGTACGGCTTGAAGCACAGTTCATCGAACATGCCGACGCCCGTGAGACTTTCCTTTTTGCTGTCAACCAGTGCCTTCGCTTCTGCTCGAACATCAGCGTTTGCCTCCAGGGTGAGTCAGGTGGACTGATTCGGGCCTGCGAGTCGCTCGCAGAGCGGGTACACGGTCAAGCGGCCAGCGTGGAAGTGGTGGAAAGGGTAACGAGCCGTTCTTTCGATGCAATTGTGAATGTGGGAACAGAGGTTTTCTCAGGTGTGCCCTCGGCGACTATCAATTCGAGCGGATGGGTCGCTCGGGTAGCTACCACTGGCTCGATGACCACAAAGCTGTGCTGGATGCCCGAAATGCCAAACGCCCTGGGCGCATTGTTTGCCAGCTGCCTTGGTGTTGGTGCGGCATTTTTCGCCATCCTCGGCAGACCCGTGATATTGTGCATGGAAACTTCTGTTTTCAGCCATGAGGTTGCGCTCCCCGGAAAACTGGAGCCGGGACCTCCCCTACCTGTACTCCCTCTTTCGCTCAATGCGTTTCTAGTTGGTTGTGGGGCCGTCACTAACGGCTGGGCATATACCGTGAAACGGCTTCCCATCGCAGGTAGGCTTCAGGCCATTGATAACCAGTCACTCCGCTTAGAGAACATTTGGTCGTATGTTGCAGTTGGCCGCGAATCTGTCGGCAAGCCCAAAGCCGTCGTTATGAAGGAACTATTGGCACCAGCAATCGATGTCATGGCGAGATCAGATCAGTGGGAGTTTTTCAAGATTTGGCTCGACCACGGGCTTGAGGTTCCGCCACTCGTTATCGCGGGGCTCGACAACGTGACAACGCGACACTCAGTGCAGCGGATGTGGCCCGAGACTTTGATCGACATGGCCGCAGGAGACTTGCATAGTCAGGTGATCGTAAAGCACAAAAACAACGACGGCTTATGCCTGCTACATGCGCTCTCGATTCCCCCGGACGAAAAGGATTGGGCCGAACACCTCGCCGCAGCGACGGGGTTGGACCCCGTACTCATCGCCGGCAACCCAACTGGAGCAATAACTCAAGCTGAGGTTGACGCCGCACCAGCTGACAAAAAGGCTGAACTTCAAAAAGCGATAGGCAAGCCGCGTTGCGGACACATCAACCGTCAGAGCTTAGAGATGGAAGGGTATGACCCGCATTTTGCTCCGGCTGTTCCTTTCGTGACTGCTTCCTCTGGTGTCAAGGGCGCAGCCGAAACCATGAAGTGGCTAATGGGCCGCCGATATCCCCACTCCCTGCACTTTCAGCACAATTTCAAATCAGGCCGCGCCAGAGCACTGGACATGATTTGCAACCCCGGTTGCGAGTGCCAAGAGGCGTACGGTTTGACAAAGAGTTTCCCCGGTGACGATCCAGCTCACCAGGGAGCAGAGGATAAGTGATGAAGAAGAGAGTCGAATTTGAAGCACACAAGACTACTAAGAAGCCGACGGAAGTTGAGTTCACAACAAGGGAGGGCAAGGAGGTCGAATTTGTCGCCTCGAAGAAAACGAAAGTCCCCGTGCACGTCAGATTCACAGCCAACGTGAAATAGAGTTCCGGCGAAGGGTATCGGTTGGAGGAAATTCATGAATGCATTCTGTCCTAATTGCGGTTTTATAGAACGAACCGTAGCTCGGCAAATCGGGGGAAAACTCACATTCGGGCTGGCTTCTGCGGCGCTCGGCGCTCGGGCCGTGAAGAATCCTGTGATCGCAGCACTTTGTGTGGTAGGTGGACTGATGCTTGGACACGCGATAGATCAGGAAGTCAGTAAGCGTTGCCCGCAGTGCGGAGCGATTCTGCGGATAACGGGGCTACTGCCATAGGCAAAAGGCTCCGGCCCTTGCCTCATGCTTGGTTAACAGCCGTGGTTGATTGTATCTTGTAAGGTAAAGAACCATTCACGGCAAGAGGTTATGGATAGCGGCTTCCACAATGTCTTATTTGAAGAGGATGGTTTGCCTTGCCAACTCTCGAAAACACTCGGGGAGTTGCGTTTATGGGAAGG
>CAZQOB010000035.1:0-52972 GCA_964594885.1 uncultured Acidobacteriaceae bacterium | reverse complement strand
AAAAAAAAAACATGGCTGATGATCCCGGTGAGGGCAAAGTTCACGCGACAGCCAAAACGCAGCAAAACCATGCCCAGGAGCGGAATACCAACGGCTGAGGAAAACTTGGCCATCGAATCGAACATTGCGGTCGCCAGGCTGAGTTCGTTTTTTGGAAACCAGTATCCGGTGGCCTTGGCCGTTCCGGGAAATGTCGGTGCCTCGCCGATGCCGAGCAGAATGCGCGCACCAAAAAGGGTGCGCACACCAAGGGATGCTGCTGCCGCAAATGAAGCCGCGGTCCAAACGATGGTGCTAACAATTCCGACGCGTCGAACGCCAAAGCGATCCAGCAGCAGTCCAGATGGGAGCTGAAGGGCTGCGTACGGCCAGTTATAAGCGCTGGACAAAAACCCGAAGAGCACCGCGGAAATTCCGAAAGCGTTGTGCAGCGCTTCCTTAGAAACGGAAAGATTGACGCGGTCAAAATAGCTGACCAGGATGCCGAAGCCGAGCAGCGCTGCGATTCCCCAGCGCCGCCGCGGCACTTCGCGGTTAGCAGTGAATTCGGTGGAAGCCAAGAGGGAGACAGCTTAAAGCAACAAGCTGTGGCTCGCAAAAGATGAAAAGCGTTTGCGAAACTGCCGCGTCGAGCCACCCGCACTTCACAAAAAGAACCGAAAGACTTATTGCGGAGCCCCGTCCGTTTTCTGGTCTTTCAGAATGGTGACGAACTGGCGCAGCTCGCGGCGCTCTTTTTCGCGCTCGGCTTCCTCTTTCTTGTGCAGCTCGTCGTAAACACTTAGTTCCTGTTCCGCCTTGTCCATATCACCGACACGGCGGTAGGCCAGGCTCAGATTGTAATGAGCAGCAGGCAGCTTGGGGCTTACTTCCGCTGCTTTCTGAAATGCCGCAAGCGCTGCCGCCCGATCGCCGGCTGCGTTATACATGATTCCCATCTGCACATAGACCTCACCGTAGTTGGGAGCGAGTTCCACCGCTTTGCGCAGATGGGCCGATGATGCGCGAATCTGTTCCACGTTTTGCGCGCGCCGCCCTTCCTTCCACAGCGCTAGGCCGTAGTAATAGTGAGCCTCGGCATTCGAGGGCTGATCATGCGCAAACCGCGCCAGACGTGGTTCGCCGCAGGGAAACAAATCCGATGACGCTGCTTCCATGCGGCCCAAAAATTCATACGGCGCAACCTCTGCCGGACCGAGGTCCGATGCGGCGCACATCCGCTCCGCAGCTTCGGAGTCCTGGCCATCTGCGTAGTAGGCAGCACCAAGTCCAGCCATCATACGCGCCGACTTCGGATGCGCCGTTGCTCCTTTTTGAAAAGCTTCCACAGCTGCCGCTCCGCCGCGATGCAAGAGTAGTTCCGCTGCCCATGCAAAGTTATTTTCTTCGCTGGGGTCCAGCTTTACCGCCCGCTCATATTCAGCGAGCGCTCCAACCGGATCGCCGCTGCTTTCTTTGGCGTCTCCCGCCAAACGGTGGGTCTCCGCAGAAGCGGAAGACGCGGTCTTTGGTGCAGCCGTGGCAGGCGGTTTCAGCGCCGCCGCATCTTTGGCCAGTTTTTCGCTGGTACGCGTCGTCGCGTCTGAACCGTGCAAGCCGGCGTTGCTCCAGTCTTTCACGCCCGCCACGGCATACTTCGGATCGTCGGAGAGCTCTATCGGTTTTGCTGTGGGGTCTTCCTTTGCGTCCGGCTTCGCGCCGGCGATCTTTTGCAGGAGCAGGTCCAGGTGTTTGTTTTCGCCATCGGCAAGCGGCAACGGATCCACGGCCAGGTCCCGGAAACCGTCTTTGGCAACTTTTAGGCGAAAACTTCCGCCCTGATTCACTGAGAATGCATACTTGCCATCCGAGCCGGTTTTTTCTTCAAACGCCCGGGCATCAACGATCTGCTCCAGCCAGACCGTCGCCCCGGCAATCGCCTGGCCATCTGCCGTTACCACCTTCCCCTCAACGTGCGCCTCGTGGGGATTGGGCTTATCCTGCGCGGGCACACGGCTACCGTGAGACAGAAACAGAACAACAACCGCAAAACACAATCCTTTGCAGGATGTGCCAGCCGCCGTCCCTAACTTGCGTGTCTGATTCATTTCGCGAATCTTCGATTCGCATTTTATCGCCCTGGTTGTTTGCTGACCAGCGCTTCGCGAGGTCTTTCGTGGAAGGGCAAGAGCGCACCAGCCAGAGAAACTTCGCTGGGTCTACTGCTGCCGTGAAGGCGGAGCAGGCTGTGGCTGCGTTAACGGAGTCTGCGGCACCACGTCGAGCGAAGCACCCTTCGACAAATGGCTATCTACGGAGACCGCATCGGCCCCGCCTTCGTGAACAAAAACCGCCTCCCCGACCGCCGAAAGAGGCATGTTGACGTCTTTCCCCGGCCCGACGACCTTGAACACTTTCTGATGCGCGGGCACGACAAAACGCACGATAACTGGGTCGCCGGCCACGCCTTCCCTTCGGGTCACCGTCAATTCGCCGCTGACGTCGTAGTCCGATGTATTCATGAAACTGAACGATTCTTCCGGCGGGCGAATCGTTTGCGCCGAGTCCACGTTAAACAGCGCGAAGTCGCTAAACGTGTGGCGGCGGTAATAACGCTTTCCTTTCCGCTCCACGTAGATTTCGGCATCCTGCGGCAGCCAAATTTGCTGTCCAGTAGAACGAAACCGCACCGGCCTGTAGTCAATGGTGAAATGTTCGTGCGTAAGGGCAATCTCCTCGATCGGCTTTGCCAGCTCCGATTCCAAGCGAAGCACCTGGTAGCTACCTGGGTCAATCCACGCCCGCCCTTCCAGCGGCAATCCAACCGATTTTCCGTTCACTGTGTAGCCACGAATCTGAATCGGCTGGTCAGGCTTCTGCACAAAGTGAACCTGCCAGACCTGGCGGCCCTGCCAATGACCCAAGCCTTCGCAGTGGAAATCAAAACCCGTGGCCACCGTCGGATGGAAGATCAGAGCCATGGCGGGAGAGCCATTGGTCGCAGTGTGTGCGGGGAAGGCTTCCGGATCAGCGTTCCCGTTGCGGTACTCTTCGAGCAAGAAGGTTCCGTACCGGCTTAGCTTCACAAAAACGACGTAATTGAAACTACGTGTCTCCGGTCCCTTGCGCGCGCCGGAGCGTTCCACCGTATAGTGCTCCAACTTCTCCGTAGCAGTAAACCGTTCCAAGGTGTCGACGAATTCGGTCATGCTTCTGCCGACACCGCGGAGCAGTTCGTCCACCGGACAGGCAACTTCCGGGTCTACGGGGGGCACCTCTTGCAGCTCGTGCGGATTCCAAAAGTCTCTATCTCCCTTGGTTTTGGGTTCCGGAGGGTCGTCGACCGAAGGCAAAACGTCGCCGGTCTTGCCGGCTTTTGCCCCGGGCATGGGGCCGGCCGATGCTGAAAGCACTTCATTGCCCGCATAGACAGCGTCGGGAAGCGCGTCCGGCTGGAGCTGGGTAACCTGGGTTTTCGGCTTTTCGGCCGCCGCCGACTTCGGTTTCATCGGCACGAACAGCGATTTCAGCCGCTGTCCCATCTCCAGCTGGGTATTCATTTGGATCTCTTCGAATCCTGGAGCGCTGATGGCAATCAGGTATCTTCCGGAGCCGACGCCAGAAAAGAGAAACTCGCCGGTCGCCCCTGCAGGAAAGCCTAGGAGCTCACTGCCTCCCACCGGGAGTACACGGACGACGGCCGAGCCGACGAATGGGGTTTCGTCCTCCAGCCTCAGACAAACCTTTAAGCTGCCCGTGACAGGAGAGCTTTTTGGATCGAGCAAATCTGCAGCGGGTGCGCTGCTGGACGGCGCGTCTTGCGCATTAAGCGGCGGGGAATTGAGCAGGCTTCCCGCCCACGCTAGAAGAATGATGATGGAACCGACACGCATGAACACGCCCGCTGGTCGTCAGCCTTTGAGGGAGAACCTGGTCCCACAGACAAGATACATTCGGCGATCAAGCCCTTCGCAGGACACCGCGGGCTGCCGATTTTCTATGGCCAGTTAAACTCCGCGCAGCGCCAAGTGTCAAGTCACCTTGCGGTCAAGGCGGCTCCTACCAGATCATGCTTACGGAGGAAACCATTCCGAGAAGTAGTGCACGAATTCTTCCGGACGTTTCTCCCCTGCTCGAAAGTAAGTGAAAATAGCGGCTGGCAATATCGAATGACTTCGTCCCGCTTTCCCCTGTTTGCCCCGTTTGCAAGCGTCTGGCTCATCACCGCCGCCGCTTTCGCGGCCCGGGTGGCCTTTCTCTGGCACCAGCAGCGTGTGATTCCCCACGAAGTCCTGGCGCAGGTTCCCTTCAACCAGGAAGCCGGCAACATTGCTCTGGCACTCTCCCAAGGCCATGGCTTCAGCAATCTGTTCCGGCAAGCTACCGGTCCAACGGCCTGGCTGCCTCCCGTCTATCCTTTTGTGCTTTCGCTGATTTTTCGGATCTTTGGCGCATTCACCTTCGCCAGCTTCATCGCAGCGGCACTCTTGAATTGTGCCTTTTCGGCAGCGGCCACTCTCCCGCTTTACGATCTGGCGCGAAGAGTCAGTGGCAGCGGCGTCGCCATCGCGAGCGGTTGGATTTGGGTGTTGCTGCCGGCCGGCATTCTGATGCCGACGGAATGGATTTGGGATACCTCGCTTTCGGTCTTGCTGGCAGTCACGGTGGTCTGGGCTACGGTTCGGCATGCGGAATCGGCGCAACTGCGGCACTGGCTCGGCTACGGCGTGCTGTGGGCGCTGGCTTTGCTGACGAATCCGTCGCTCGGCATCATTCTGCCGTTTTTGTTTGTGTGGCTAATGCTTCGTGTGCGCTCTCACCCCAGCTTTTCATGGCGAGCGCCGGTATTTTCTCTTTTGCTCCTCGTCGCCTGCTGCCTGCCCTGGACTCTGCGCAATTTTGCGCAGTTTCACCGGGTCATTCCAATCCGCTCTAGCTTCGCCTTTGAACTATGGATCGGCAACAACGACGTTTTTGACCCGCACGCGGTCGGCGGAAAGCAGCGCATCACGCGCTTCGAAGAGACCCGGCACTACGCGCAACTTGGCGAAGCCGCATATCTTGCAGAAAAACGTGAGCGTGGTACTTCGTTTATCCGGCAAAAGCCGGCCCTTTTCTTTCTTCTCTGCGAGAAGAGGTTTGTTGAAACTTGGACGGGCACGGAGCATCCGTGGCACGATCTGCGCGAGACGGACTCGCAACTGGCGCGCGCGGTCATCGTGGTGAATCTGGCGCTGGCAATCGGGACCGCATGTGGGATTTTGCTGCCGGCTGTCAAAAAGAGTCCGTTCTGGGTTCCTCTGGCAGCCGGACCTATTTTTTACCCGCTCGTTTACTACATTACGCACACATCGCTGCGCTATCGCCATCCCATTGACCCGTTACTGGTCCTGCTGACTATCCTGGCGGCGTTTGCGTTCGCAAGACCGAACCGACCGAAGACCGGCTTCAAATCGATTTAACTCAGGCAAATCCGCCGGCAGAGCTGTACAATGCGCTGCGGCGATCTCTCGCTCGAGGAGTCTGTCTCATGCGGCGTTTGTTTGTGATTCTTTTTGTCAGCGTTTTATCGGCCGGTTCGCTTTGCGCACAGCAAAAGCTCTCCGTGAAATGGGAAGAGCTCACGGCCGACGAATTCCGCCAAGCTATCGCGCAGTCCAAGGGCACATGCATCCTGCCCTTCGGCATTCTGGAAAAGCACGGACCGCACCTTCCGCTCGGCACCGACCTAATCAATGTGCGCTACGCCGCACTGCATGCAGCGGCGCAGGATTATGCTGTCGTTTTCCCGGAATATTATTTCGGCCAGATTTTTGAGGCTAAACACGAACCCGGCACCATCGCCTACAGTCGGGGGTTGCAGTTGAATCTGCTGCAGGAAACCACAGATGAGATGGCCCGTAACGGCTGCAAGAGGGTTCTCATCGTCAACGGCCACGGAGGCAACGAGAGCCTGCTTCCCTTCTTCGCGCAAACCCAGCTCGACAAACCACACGACTATGTTGTGTATGTGCAGTCCGGCGAGCGCAAGCAGATGAACAACCCGCTACGCAAGGATCCCCTCGATATGCACGCCGGCCAATCAGAGACCTCGAACGTCATGATTTCGCGCCCCGACCTCGTTCACATGGACCGCGCCGGGCTGGAATCCGGAGCCGATCAAAAGCATGACCCGCTCCCGGAGACCGTGTACACGGGAATCTGGTGGTACGCCCGATTTCCGGATCATTATTCCGGCGACGGCACCATCGCCAGCAAGGAACTTGGCGAAGCCAACCTGAAGAACTGGATCGCCACCATTACCGACGCCATTCAAGCCGTCAAAGCCGATGAAAACAGCCTGCGGCTGCAAAACGAATTTTTCCAGAAAAGCGGCCACCCGCTCGACACCAAGCAATAGTTAGGTTTGCCGGCGCTTTATGCGAGGGCAGCCCCGGCTCTTCCAACCTTTGCATTTTCGCTTAAAACCGCCATGACCGCCAACGTCACCCGCCGCGACTTTCTGGGCGCCACACTGCTCGCCTCCGGCGCTCAACTCTTGCACCCCTTATCGCCAGCGCATTTTCTGGTCCAACAAGGCGGTACTCCGCCCGGTCCCGCCGAAGATTGGAACGGTTACAGCGGGGTCGGAGACTACGCCGACTGCAACGGAAACACCTGGGAGGTGCTCTCCGCTGGTCACCGCTTGCGCGAAGCTAACGTTGCGTCCTCGTTGAACAACGCAACTGCTCTAGAGGAACTCTACGACTGCGTGGTGGTCGGCGGCGGCATCAGCGGGCTTACCGCAGCTGCGCTGTTCCTGCGCCAAACCGGCCGTAATACAAAGTGTCTGATTCTCGAAAACCATCCCGTCTTCGGCGGTGAAGCCAGACAAAATGAGTTTTCCGTTGACGGCAAGCAAGTCCTCGCGCACCAGGGCTCGGCGATCTATTTCGTTCCTTACCCCCAAAGCTTTCTCGCCGATTTTTACCATGCGATCGGCTTGCGCGAGCCACGCCTCGAATATCAAAAATGGGGTGGCAGCGGTCCCGCGATGACGGTCGGTCGAACGCCCTACGACTCAGCAGGCATGGAGACTGGGCAATACGGCTTTTGGTTCGGCCCGAATTTAGTGGGGGCGCAAGACGCCAACACCAACGGGACATGGCTGGTCGATCCCGTCGGCAAGAAATTTTCAACCGCTCCCGTCAGCGGTTCTATGCGCGCGGAACTTCTGCGTTGGTACTCCGGCGCGGCGCAAGGTCACAGCAAATTTCTTCCGCCGCAGTACGAGGGCGACGCCGTCTCCCGGGCGCTCGACAGCGTCACTCTCGAAGACCATTACATGCGCCGCTTTGGACTGTCGCGTGAATTTGTTCGGACGTTCCTCTCGCCCGATCTCGGCGGCGGCTCCGGCCTGGGCGCCGACGCCCTTTCGGCTTTCTCCGAATATTCCGCCGACCTGCTTCATCCGTACGAGAAAAAAGGCGAGGCCGTCCAGATGTTTCCCGGTGGCAATACCACGATCGCGCGCCTCATCGTCAAGAGCCTCATTCCCGAAGCATTCGCCGGAGACGACTCAGCTGATGCCGTCTCGCGCAGCGCGATCAATTTTGCGGCGCTCGATTGCGCAACTTCTTCCGCGCGCATCCGCCTCGGTTCCATGGTTTTGCAAGTCGCGCACGAAGGCGACCCAGTCCGCGCCGATTCGGTTCAGATCTTCTATGAACAGGGCGGAAAGCTTTTCAAAATTCGCGCCCGCTCCGTAATCATGGCCGGCGGCAGTTGGACCAGCAAGCACATCATTACCGACCTACCCGAAACGCAGCGAAACGCTTACGCGCAATTCTTTCGCTCGCCGTGCATCATGGCTAACGTCGCGGTCCGAAACTGGCGTTTCCTGCAAAAATTCGGCGTCACCGGCTGCCGCTGGTTTGGCGGAGGCATCGGCAACTATTTCGAACTGCGCCGTATGGCGCTGGTCGGCACCATTTCGGCAACGATGTCTCCCGATGATCCCGTTGTGCTCACGATCAAGATTCTCTTCTCCCGCCCAGGCTTGTCCACTGAAGAGCAAGGCCATCGCGGCCGCGCGGAACTCCTAGCCACGTCGTTTCATGAATACGAAAAGCGCATCCGGGAACAACTCTCGCAAATGTTTTCGTCAGTGGGATTCGAAGCGCAGCGCGACATTGTCGGCATCATTCTCAACCGGTGGGGCCATGCCTACCTCAGCCCTCAGCCCGGATTCTTTTTCGGCGCCAACGGGAAGCCCGCTCCCCGCGAGGTACTTCGCTCAGCTCCCTTTGGCCGCATCGCCTTCGCCAATACCGACCTCGCTGGCACAATGGATCATCGCTGTTCGATCCTCGAAGCCCGCCGGGCAGTCGCTCAACTCTTCGATTCGGTTTTGGATTAGAGATCGCGCTTCAGCTGCGACAGCCAGCGCTCCAAGGTAGGTTGGTGCTTTTCTTCGACGTCCAGAAACTCGATCCCCATGCCGACTCGCGGCTTGACAATCCGCACCACCGCCAGCGCCTCGACAATCTGATCTTTGCGACAGAGAGTCAGACGCGTGCGGGTATTGAGGCTGAGCGGCTTGCTGGTGCACACAAAACAGCCGCCCATGGAAAGGTCTGAGGTGACCCCGTCCCCAATGGTGCCGCCTTCAAGGTCAATGAATTTCGCATCGGCTGCAAACGGGTGGCGGATCGCATAACGCCGGTCGCGCACAAGCATGGCGCGTCCGCCTTTGCCTACATGTTCGTCCATGGAAATCAGGTTTTTCACGACGGCTGGGTCCGTAGCGTAATGCAGGCAGACCACTCCTGCGCACCCTCAGTGTGCCGGAAAAGGCGGTCTGCCAACCTGACCTTCCCCAAGTTTTTTCGTAAGAGTAACGCTCCAGTTCCTGATTATCGAATAGGACAATCGCCGCTCTAGAAGCGCCGATTCGCGCGCTAGCGGCTGCTAGAATTTGTAAAATGGGGTGCAGCTCCCGGATATGACCACGTTTACCGCAGAAGCCGTTCGGCAAAGCGATCGCATCAGCTTTCGGATGCCGCTGGAAGTCTCCTGGCTCGAAGGCCCCGGCCTCGTCAAACGGGAAGTGGCGCAGACGCTTCTGATCAGCCGCAATGGCGGGGTTTTGCGGCTGCAGGAAAAGTTGTTCTCAGGCCAGGAAATCACGCTCAAACGCCCGCTTGAGGGCGATCGAGTTCGCTCCTCCCGCGCCCGCATCGTGGCCGAAATTGATAAAGAGTCCGAAGGGTTTCTTTACGCCATCCACCTTCTGGACAGCAAAGGCGATTTCTGGGACATCGAATTCCCGCACCCGCATCAGGCGCACGAGTCCCTGGCACGCCTGCTCATGGAATGCAGCTTTTGCCAGCGCCGTGAAGTCGTGTACCTCAACGAATTGGAGCTGAGATCCTTCGAAGCTCGCAAAGCCATTGCGCGCGTCTGTAAGATTTGTGATGCGCCGGCCATCTGGGTCGAAGCGCAATCTGAGCTAGCGCCGCAAGCCAAGGGGGCCACGTCCAGCCTTCCAGACGAACGCGTTCTGCCTCGCCGCAACCGGACCCGCGTAAAGGCTCGCGTTCTTGCTTGCATTCGCCGCCGCGGATTTCAGGAAGAGGTTGCCGTCTGCGAAGACCTCTCCAAGGGTGGCATCGCTTTCCGCAGCCGCAATCAATATCCGGAAGGCACGCGTGTCGAAGTCGCCGTTCCCTACACTCCCGGAGCCGGCGCGATTTTCGTCCCCATCCGCATCGTTTTCTCGCAGGTCATTCCTTCAGCGCGCCTCTTCCGCCACGGTGCCGCCTACCTCAAGCCACCGGAATAGTCCCGGTCGCCCTGTCGACACCCGAGCTTCCATTACACTACTACCCATGCCCGTCGAACTGGATCACGTGTTCGTGTGTGCTTCTCCCGGCGCGCCCGAAGCGGACGAACTCTTGCGCTTCGGGCTTCATGAGGGGCCTCCCAACCGGCATCCCGGACAGGGCACCGCCTGCCGGCGTTTCTCCTTCCGCAATGCCATGCTTGAACTCATCTGGGTCAGCAACGAGATTGAAGCCCGGAACGAACCGACTGGGCGAACCCGCCTCTGGGAGCGGTGGTCGGGCCGGGACGCCGGCGCCTGCCCTTTCGGCATCTGTCTTCGCCCAGCTGGGACCGAACCGGATAAAGTGCCGTTCCCTTTCTGGGATTATCGTCCTTCCTACCTGCCCGATCCGCTTTTCATGGGTATCGGCGAAGGCGGACTTGCTGAGCCCATGTGGATCTATCTCAGCTTTCTGCGGCGGTCCCAGCGCGAAAAGTACTTCACCCAACATCCGGCGGGAGTCGCTGAGGTTACGGGCCTCACTCTAACCTGCGCAGCTCCTCTCGATTCGCACGCGGCCAAGGCCGTTCTAGGGGCTGGAATCTTTACCACTAAGATCGGCTCCAGGCCTTTGCTGGAAATGGAGTTCGATCATGCCCGGCGCCATCGGATCGCCGACTTCCGGCCTCACTTGCCACTTGTATTCCGTTCTTGAGCGAAACTTCGCGCCCCGCTCTTCGTTTTACTTCATAAGGAGAGCCCATGAACTCCGCTAAGCGCGCTGCTCGAATCGCCGGTCTACTCTATGTGCTCGCATCCATTCCCGGCGTGTTTTGCCTCATCTACATTCCCTCCCATTTCATCGTCTCCGGTGACGCGACCGCCACCGCAGCCAAGATCACTACTTCGCCATCTCTGTTCCGACTTGGCATCCTCAGCGAACTGGTCGGCTTCACCGGCTTCATCTTCGTCGTCCGCGCTCTCTATCGCCTGCTGGTTGGCGTCAACAAAAGCCACGCCTCGCTCATGGCGATCCTCATGCTTGTCTCCATCCCCATCTCTCTGATGAACGTGTTGAACGAGTTCGCTGCCCTCGCTCTCGTGCGCGGCTCCAACTTCCTCTCCGTCGTCGACCAGAATCAGCGTAATGCCTTGGCCATGATGTTCCTCGATTTGCATTTCCAGGGACTCATGGTCGCCCAAGTCTTTTGGGGCCTTTGGCTGATTCCCTTCGGCATCCTGGTGTACAAGTCCGGATTCCTTCCGCGCATTTTGGGTGTTTTGCTGATCGTTGCCTGCTTCGGCTACCTCGCAAACAGCCTGGTCGGCTTTGCTATCCTGCGCGCGAACACATTGTCCCGCGCTGTCGGCCAACTCACGATTTGCGAGCTGCCCATCATCTTCTGGCTCCTCATCCGAGGATCCAAGGATCAACCGCTGCAAGCCGTCTCATAAACCGCCTCAGACCGAGTGATAAAATTTAATTGCACCGACACCTTATGCCCGCATCGTACAAGATCGACAAGGAGCATCGTGTCGTCCTGACCACAGCCTGGGGTGTCCTTTCCTTTGCAGACGCAGTGGCCTACAAAGACAAACTCCTGAACGACCCCGACTTTGACCCCACGTTCTCGCAAATTTCGGACTTCACTCAGGTCAAGGAGGTGGCGCTCTCTACGGACGAACTGCGGGCCTTCGCGCAATTCACCGTTTTCTCTCCCCATTCGCGCCGAGCACTCATCGCTCCGGACGATGCGAAGTATGGCCTGGCGCGCATGTTTGCGACTCTCCGGGAACTTCGCGGCGAAACCGGAATTGGCGTTTTTCGCACCCTCGAAGAAGCTCTGGACTGGGTGCTCGCCAAGAGCGAGTGATTCACGCGCTTCCACACGCAGTTTCTTGTCCAATCTCCGTCCCATGCTGTATAACCATCCCAACCGGGACGGCACAAGCTGCCTCCGAGACGGAAAAAACGAGTGGAGAAATCACAATGCAAAAATCACTGGTGGTGTTGGGCGTCGGGGCTCTTTTAGTCATCGCAGTCATTGCCGCGTCAAGCTCTGTGCAGGTTCAGAAGGCGGGCGACAAAGTCGTTTATGTATCCTCGAGCAAAGCAGCATTCAAAGACTCGCCCATGAAGGGCGTCAACCAGGAAGTCGTTTGGGGCGATCCCACCAAGGGTGCCCACGGAACTTTTTCGAAATTCGAGCCCGGCTTTGACGCCGGCACACATACGCACACCAATGAGGTCCGCATCGTCGTTCTCAAGGGTGCTTATCTCTATAAAGATGAAGCCGGCGAAAAGCGGGTCGGCCCGGGAGACTTTCTCCTGGTCCCCGGCGGCCACAAGCACTGGAGCGGCGGGGACAAAACCGAAGGAGCGCTGTTCTACCAAGAAGGCTCCGCCAAGTTCGACATCGTACCCGCAAAATAGCTGCAGCCGTCAGGCATCCGGCTCGAGCAATCAATCTGCCCTAAAGGGACGGCCTACGGGCCGTCCCCATTCAATTTTGCGCTCGGGTCCCAGGTCCACATTGCTTGTCCTATTCGCGAGGCCCGGCGTCTACGCTATACTCGCGGACAGTGGCTAGCGCTCATCATTTGCCCTTGGCGGCTCATCCCTAGCCCTTTAAGGCTCACCGGTGCAGTTTCCAGTCGGACCGCCAGGACCCCTACCTTCGCCTCGGAGCCTTCTCCGTTTTCGTTCGTGATCCACATCGCAGCCGGCGGTTCTACCTGGATCTACTGGGATTCCGCCCCGCTTATGACATGCCGCTGGCCTCACCGGACCGATCGCTGGCAGTTACTCCTCCGGACGGTACCGCCGTGCTTTTGCTGCTGGCTCCGCGACCAGATTCGGAGGAATACAAACTCATCGGCCGTTCCACGGGAATCGTCTTCCTGACCGAAGATGTGTTTGCCAAGTTCGAGAAGTGGAGTAAGCGCGGGGTTCGCTGGTCTACGTACCAATCGCCATCACAGAACTCGCCAGTATCGACAATGGCTTTAATTATCTGGGGGATACTCTGATGTTTGGCGGTGCCGTTCTGCTGGTCGCTGGCGCCATGCCGCGCGAAACGTAGCCCGCTCGCGCTCAGCGCCTTCCTCAACCTACATGTTTGAAAGGTGCTGCGATCTTTGATTGAATGCATGCACGGGAGCCTCAATGAAGACCTACAACCTCTACGGCTATTTGATTATTGTTGCCTACGCGGTGGCCTGCGGGTATTCCGCTCCGCCTCAATTAGGGCCTTGGAAAGGGCTGCTCATCGGCGCAGCGTACTTCGTCTTCATTTGGTTTCTTGGCGGATTGTATTTGGCCGATGTTCTGCACCTTGGAATCGCCCATCGCGCGCTCGATTATAAGGAGTGGTTCATCAAAGCCGTCACCATCGTGACCAACATTTTCGCAATCTACGTCGATCCGATTGCCTGGGTGAATCGTCATCGATTGCACCACAAATATTCCGACCATTCAGGAGATCCCAACAAACTGTCAGGCGACGGTTTTTGGCGAACCATGATTCTCTGTGTACTTCCGTATCGCTCGACGGAAGACTTGGCCGGCGACAAAATCCTGAAATCGCGAACATTTCGGATCGCGGCCAGTCCCCTCTTTGCGATACCTGCACAACTCCTTAGTTTCTATCTCTTGTGGAAGATAGCCGGCTCCCTGAAATTCGCGCTGACGATGTGGCTTGGAATTCGCATTTTCGCTCTGTGGGTGAATATGATTCAGAACTATTGGACCCACACGCAGGACTTCGGATACCGCCGGTATCACGACGAACAAGACAACGCCATGAATATCGGCGAGTGGCTGCCAGTAACGGCGACCTTCAGCGCTTGCCTGCAGAACAACCATCACCACTATGAGGGTCTTTTGCGGCTAAGCCACGACGAGTTGGAATACGACTTCGGATTTTTGACGGTAAAAGTTATGAAAAAACTTGGACTGGTGAAGGCCACGACGACCGGTGCGCGGATCCCGAAGGACGTCGCGCTGGATGCGCTAGGTTTCTAGAGCGCTTTTTTCTTGCCTATTTTTCCGATAAAGGGGTCGACCGTTTGCCCAAGAAAAGTGGGCGAAACCTCTTCGCCGTCGAGACCATATTTTGCCGGCCAGGTATCGGGATAGTAGTAGGTCCCAAAAATCTTGTCGATCCACGGAAAGTGAATCGCAAAGTTCTTGTCGATGCCTTCTTTTTGCGAAGTGTGGTGCCAGTGATGAAATCTGGGCATGATCAAAAACTTTTCAAGCCACTTCACATTGGGAGAGAAATTGCAGTGAACCCAAGTTGCGTGAAGGGTCACAAAAATCAGGTACCACAGGATGACCGATTGCGAGAATCCGAGCATGAGGGGCGCGAGGACAAGTCCGCGCACCAGCGTGTCGTCCACAAAGTGGGAGCGCGAGCCAGCGATCCAGTCCAGCGCTTTCGAAGAATGGTGAATGGCATGAAAACGCCATAGAAATGGAACCTTGTGAAAGGCCAGATGAACGAAATATTCGGCGATATCCGCAACCACCACGGCCAAAAAGAACTGCAGAATCCAGTGCAGTCGCGCGATCGCGTGCTGAAGAGCCGGAACAGCAAAGTATTTCGTGGCTAAGGTAGCAGGCAACAAAACCATGAACGACAAAATCTGGATTGGGAGATGGGTAGACATGAAATAAACCAGGTCCTGCAGCCAACCCTTGCGGAATGTTCCCTGTTCTGGATATTGCGGCCAGAGTCTCTCAATCGGCACGTAGATGAGAGCCATCAGCAGCAAATCGAGCAAAAACCAGTCCATGCCGATGGTCACACCATTGAGCTGGCTCCCGTTTACCTTTACGCTGGAGCCGCCCCAAGCGGCTGCCGTTCCGGCCAGCAGCATACCAGTGAACGCCAATACCCTTTTCTTGCGCAGAATGGAAGAAATGGCTCCGATTAAGATTGCCGACAAGATGAGGCTTTGGATTAGAAGGCGCACTGCGTGCAGCGAATAAAACGGGCGGAATTCGGCGGAAGTTAGGAATTGAGGAAAATGGAGGCACAAAACTCCTCCCAAGGAAAGAAGCCCGAAAAAGACCGACAGGATCCCGCTCCACCAACCCGTTCCGAAGCCGGTAGACTCGGCATCGCCGAAGAAGTCGTTAATCTTTTGCTCGATCATTCCTCGGCCTCTAAAGTCCACAGACCATGTCCGATTACGATTATAGGGAAGGCCAGAAACGGCGAACAAGTCTGCGTTCGCCATCTGCCAACTCCCGATAAGTGTTCTTATCGACGGTTGGCCTTGCGATCCCCTAGTTCATCAATCGCGGCAGACGGAAATGGAAAAACTTTTACGGACCCGACGCCAGGCCAGCCGCGACGTTCGGCTTGCCGGTCTCCGGCCGGGTGAATCCTTTTTCGTCCACCCGGATATGGATTTCCGTCACCGGGCACAACTCTGGTTGAATCACATAGGCCATGGCCATCACGTCGAAAAGCGTCGGGGTCGGCGTGCGGTTCGCCGCGGCCCACTGGTAGTACAGCGCCGCCAGGGCATTCGTCATCGGTGTGCCTGCGCTGAACAAGATGTTGCGCTTCACTTCGTCCAGCATGAGCTGTGTCGAATCCAGCGGCATCATGAAAATCGGCACACCGCTCGCCAACAGCTTTTGTGCCGCTGCCACGTCGCTCGAAATGTTGTACTCCGGCTGCGGTCCCCGATCTGGCGCATATCCTATGTCACCGTACCCCTTTCGGATCGAGCCGCCCATCAACACCACGCGTCTGAAATTCCGAAACTCAACAGCGTCACGATCAATCGCCGCGCCGATGTTGGTCAGCGGACCGATCGCCACCAGCGTAATTTCGCCGGGATGATTGCGCGCCTGCTCCAGTAGGAAGTTCACCACCTCCGTTTTTCCGTTAAAAGGGGCGCCGGCCTCCGCCCACTTCGCCTGCGAGAAGTTGGCAATACTCTTGGTCGGAATCCCCGCGGCAATCGGAATCGCCAATGCGCCGTTCTCTTGCAGAAACCGCTGCGCCAGCCGCGCCCGTAACTGTGTATCACCCCACGCCGTCGTGATTCCGACTAGCTCGATCTCCGGACTCTTCAGCGCCAGCGCCAGCGCAAAGGCATCGTCAATGTCATCGCCAATATCGGTATCCAGCAAAATCTTCGTCCTGGCTGTAGCTGGCGCCGCACTTTGCGCACTCAACGGCAAAACCATAGCTACATGGATCGCAGAAATAGAGAGTACAAGGAATGCAAATCGGCGAATGGTTCGCATAGCAGTCCTCAAAGCAGATCAAGCGCGCAAAGCATAACACCGAAATCGAGTGGCCCAGCCAGTCTTGGCTGTGCTGCGGTTTCAGGTCTAGCGCAGCACGAATCTCTATCGGCGCGAGGCTGCCGGCACACAAAACAGAGAAGGCACGGCATGCCGTGCCTTTACAGGAAAAAATTTCGCCGCTGCTAGGAAACAACGGGGACTGAGTCGCGCTCCCGGCGTCTCCGCGCCAAATGATGCATGGCGATATTCAAGTAAATATTGCCGCAATTGGTCTCAATCGCCAGCACCATTGCTTCCGTGTCTTGCGATCCCGCCAGCCCTTCGTCGCTGGTATGAATCTCCGGCGGAAATACTTTGAACTTGTAGCCCTGATCATTCAACAGCGTCACCGAATTGCCGATCACCATATTCGCTAGCTCGCACACGGTTTCGCGGGCAGTCTGTTCGCTCTCGACGTTGTCAACGCCGCTGAGAATCGCGGCCACGCGCATGGCCACTTCAGGCGCGAGGTCAAGAATGATTCGCCCTTCGATGTCACCCTTGATCACGATGAGCGCGGCAATTCCTTTGCGCCGATAAATGCCTTCGTCCATCTCCAGGTCGCCGATGTTCGTCGGCCCCTGCAGCGCTTCGGCGAAAACCGCGTCCGCGGCGTTGATAAAGGGCTGGATCAGTTCCATTCTCATATGCGACGCTCCCCGACCAGAGCGGCAGTCGAGCCCGCGAGGGCCGGATCATCGCTCAGGACGTAGCGCAGAATTTCGTACAGCACTTCCGGCTTCACCGGCTTCTGCACGAAGTGCTTGGCGCCCTTCTGCAGCGCCGCCAGAATGTTCTCCTGGTAGCCGACCGACGAGACCATCACGATCTTCGCCTCCGGCGTCTGACGCACGATACGCTCCACCGCTTCAATGCCTTCCATCTGCGGCATGGTGATGTCCATGAGCACAATGTCCGGATTGGTGCGATTGAACTCAGCGATGGCGGTCAGGCCGTCGCCGGCTTCTCCAGCGATTTCCCCGCCGAAGAGCTGCACCATCTTGATGATGTTTTTGCGCGCGAAGACGGAATCGTCCACGACCAAGTAGCGGACGGGTTGATTGTCTTTCCTGAGCAGAGCGGCAAATTGTGGCATGACCTTCTCCTTGTATCTGGCTCCTGGAAACCGTTTTCCGTTAAGAACGGTTGGTCGAAGCAGGTATCCTTTCGTGTCTTTCGTTCTTGTCGGAATGATCGTCCCGCTCATTTCTGTCGGAGCGATCAAGCTTTTCAAAGCGCTGCCGTTCGGCAACGCGGTCGCCGCCGAAATGCGCGACGAGCTGCGAACCAATGGCGTCCAACGGCACAATTCGGTTGGCATAACCCTTCAAAATCGCGGCGCGCGGCATTCCCGGCACCACGCAGGTGTCTTCGCTTTGCGCGATGGTGAAGCCGCCGGCGGCCTTGATTGCGCCAAGGCCTTCGGCGCCGTCTTCGCCCATACCGGTCATCAAAACGCCGACCGACATCGGGCCAAATTCCTGCGCCACGGAGTGAAAGAGCACGTCCGCCGACGGGCGATGACCGTTCACCGGCGCGGAATCGCTCAGTACGGCCATATCGCCGCGCGGCATGCGCCGCACCATGATGTGGCGGTTGCCCGGGCAGATCAGAGCTCGCCCTGCCAGCAACAAATCTCCAGAGCGCGCTTCCTGCACTTCGATGGCGCAGCACTCATCGAGACGGCGCGCAAACATTTCCGTGAAACCTTCCGGCATGTGCTGAACGATCAGCAGAGTTCCGCCAAAATCCGCCGGGATTTGCGACAGCACATACTGCAAAGCGTTGGGGCCACCCGTGGAAATGCCGATGGCGATGATGCGATGCGGCGGCAGTGCGATGCGTGCGCTCTTCTTGACCTGTTCGGGATACTCTTCCGGAACCGGCGGCGCGGTGCGCTGGCTGGCACGCTTGGCGACTTTGATTTTGTCAATGAGCTGCGCCGCGATGGAATCGAGGTGACCGGCAGCAGCGTCCTTCGGTTTGGCGACGAAATCGATTGCGCCGAGGGCCAGAGCCTTGAACGTGGCGTAAGCGCCCTCCTTGGAGTGCGTGCTGACCATGATCACCGGCATCGGGGCGCGGCGCATGATCAGGCGCAAGGTTTCCATGCCGTCCATGCGCGGCATTTCCAGGTCGAGCGTGACCACGTCGGGCTTGAGTTCTTCAATCTTTTTCAGCGCGAACGCGCCGTCCATGGCGGTGCCGATCACTTCGATCTGTGGGTCGCGTTCGACAATGCTGGGGATGAGCTTCCGCATCAGTGCGGAATCATCAACCACGAGGACTCGGATGCGCTCGCTCATGCGGTAGCCTCAAGTGGGATTGCGCGTGAGAGGCGCTGGAGAACTGCCGGAACGTTCAAGATCAAAACCACGGTGCCGTCGCCCAGAATCGAAGCGCCGCTGACCAGATCGCTCGCCACGATATCCGCGGGCAGGGCCTTAATCACCAGCTCTTCTTCGCCGACCAACTGGTCCACAACCAGACCGAAACGGCGGTCGGCGGCTCCGATGACGATCACAAAATTCTTTTTGGATTTCTTGCTGTCCACGGCATGGATGCCCTTGAAGGCATTCAGGCGGACCAGGGTCAGTACCTGGTCACGCAGGCGCAGGACTTCGCGCTTGTCCACACGGTGAATCTCTTCATTGTTGATCCTCGTGATCTCGATGACCGACGAAATCGGCACGGCGAACAGGCGGCCGCCGGTGCGGAACAGGAGCGTTTGCATGCTGGCGAGTGTCAGTGGGACCCGCAACTGGATCGTAGTTCCCTTGCCCTTGTTGGTGAGGACCTGAACCGTACCTTTTAGACGGTCCAGAACGGTTCGGACCACGTCCATGCCCACGCCGCGGCCGGAAACTTCGGTGACTTCAGCCGCCGTGCTGAAGCCAGGTTCAAAAATCAGGTTGGTGACTTCGGAATCGAGCAACCGCGCGGCTTCATGAGCCTTGATGAGGCCGTTCTTGATGGCCTTTGCGCGGATGCCGTCGAGGTCCAGGCCCGAGCCGTCGTCGCGGACCTCAATCACCACTTGGGTGCCCTGGTGGTAGGCGTTTAGAAAAATGGTGCCGCGGGCCCCTTTGCTGGCGGCGATGCGCGCTTCGCTGGACTCGATGCCGTGATCCACTGCGTTGCGAACCAGGTGGGTCATGGGCTCGGCGAGTGCGTCCAAAATGCCTTTATCGAGGTCCGTGTGTTCGCCCGAAAACTCCAGAGCAACGTCTTTGCCGCAGTGTTTGGCCACGTCGCGAACGACGCGCGGAAAGCGCCGGAACAACTGTTCGACCGGGACCATGCGAATCTTGAGCACGGACTTGTGCAGTTCGTCGAGCACGCGCGCCTGGAACGAAACCGCGTCGGCTAGCTTGGCTCTGATCGGATCGCGGGAATGCTTCTGATCAAATTCAGTAAGCGCGCGATTGAGCATGGACTTGCCAATGATCAGCTCACCGACCAAATTCATGACCGAGTCGATGCGGGCGGCATCCACACGGAGCGTGCTTTCAGCCACAGCCGCGACCGCCGAGCCGAGCGCGGCGGACTTGGAAGCAGCATTGTTGCTTTCCGAGTGGTCCGAAATCGTGGCGCTAACTTGCGCGGCTTGGGCATCGAGCAAATCTCCAAGAAGTTCGTGCTCCGCGGAGCTGGCCTGCGCCGCAAGTTCGACCCACACCTGCGCGACGATAGACGGAATCTGGCAGCGCTGTTCGATGTGCGACTGTGGATACTTCGTGGCCAGCGCGGCTTCCACCAGCTCGACGTTGGCCGCTGCGGCGTTGTCTTCCGGCCGCAGAGCGATCACCGTGCCGCAACCGTGCAAAACGTTGCGAATCAGCTGAAACGCCGCGGCACGCATGCCGCTGGTCTGGTCCACGGTAAGCGCGACGTTGAAAACCGTTTCGCCGCGATGGATGGCTTCGGAAATCATCAACTGCTCGTACTCACTCCACTGGAAAGCGGTGGGCGATGTGGTGACTGAACCAGTAATAGCCGCGGACGAAGCGGGCGCATTTTGCAGTTGGCGGATGAACACGCGCAACGGGTCCACTCCCGGCGGCTCGACGCCACGCTGATGCGCGGAAAGCATCGCTTCAAAGGTGTCGGCGGCGATCAGAACCAGTTCGGCAAACTTAGGTCCGTGCTTCTCACCCATTTCCGCGGTGAGAACGTCCTCGAGTTCGTGAGCAATCTCGCTGAGCTTGCTGAAACCGCAAGCGGCCGAGTCACCTTTGAGCGTGTGCACCACGCGGCGCACGCTGCGGATCACTTCGGCATCAGACGGGCGAGCCTCGAGCTCCAGCCCAGCCTCGTTCAGAGACTGGAGGAGTTCGTTGGCGCTTTCGAAGAAAAGCGCGCGAAGTTCGCTGCCCCGATCCTCGGGAGTAAGACTCACCCCGTCACCTCAAGACGCTGATACGCCGTGCCGTTGTTTTCGTGCACCATGCGGAATTTCTGGGTCAGGCCGAACAGGCTCTCGGCATGGCCGACAAACAGGTAGCCGCTGGGGTTCAAGCAGTTGTAGAACTTGTCGATGAGGCGCTTCTGCTCGGCCTCATCGAAATAGATCATGACGTTGCGGCAGAGAATGATGTCGTTGCGGCGCGGCAAGAATTCGGTCTTGAGATTGTGGAAGTCGAACTGGACCAACTCCTTGAGCTGCTTCTTGATGGCGTATTTGTCGCCCATTTTTTCGAAATAGCGGAGGCGAGTGGTGTAGTCCACGGGATCCATCTGGTTTTCGTTGTACAGGCCTTCCTGGCCAGCGCGCAGGCTGGCGTAGCTGATGTCGGACGCGAGGATTTCCAATTTCCAGGGCGGAGGAATCAACGGCTTAGGAGAAGGCATGTCAAACGGAAGCGGATTGCGCAGGTAGTAGTAAGCCAGTGCGTCACAGATGAGCATGGCCACGGAATAGGCTTCCTGCCCGGAGGAGCAGCCGGCGCTCCACACGCGGATGGTCCAGTCGCGACGCTCCTGCTTCTTTTTCAGAATTTCTTCCAGCACGGTTTTTTGCAGCAGTTCGAGCTGCGGGCGATTGCGGAAAAAGCTGGTCTCGTTGACCGTGAGATTTTCCAGCAGCAGGGCCAGTTCGGCGCGGCCTTCGCGGCTGGTCAACAGGCGGTAGTAGCTGTAGAAAGAGTCGAGCTGAACGGCTTTCAGTCGGCGCTGCAAACGGTCCTTCAGGAAGTGCGACCGGCGTTCATCGAAGAACATGCCGCACTCCTGATAAACCAGAGTCTGCAACAGCTTCAGTTCGGCTTCGGTGAGTTGAACCTGAGCGGTTAGCGTTCCCATGCGAATGCGCGTTTTGGGCGCGTACCGGAGATTACAGCTATCTCACGGAGGCGACAGTTTCCGCGGCCTCCTCGAGTTTCTTGAATTCGGGGCGATGCAGGAGCTTGGAAATATCCAAAAGAATGATCAGGCGGCCGTTGAGTTTGCCGACGCCGGTAACGTAGCTGGATTCGGTGTCCGCAAAGACCGAGCCGGGAGATTCGATTTCCGAAGGCGGAATCTTCAAGACTTCGGAAGCGGCGTTGACCATCAGGCCGATGAGCTTGTTTTCCAACTCGACGACCAGGATGCGGTTTTTCTTGTCGGGTTGAAGATCGCTGGCACCGAACCGCTTGCGCAGATCCATTACCGGGATGATTTTGCCGCGAAGATTGATGACCCCTTCGATGGTATCGGGGGCGTTGGGAACGGATGTGATTTCCGGGACCCGGACGATTTCGCGAACCGAACCGATACGGACGCCAAAGGTCTCATCTCCGATGCGAAAGCCGACGACTTGTAGATCTTTTTCCATGTCGGATTCTCCGTACGATTAGGACCGAACCAATTCGGAATATTCCTCTTCACGGGAATCCACGGGTTCGGCGGAGCGACGGGAACCGGCAAAGTCGCGCCGGGGTTTGGCGTTGGCAGCGCGCTCGAGAACGAAGCGGTCCATGCTGTCGAGCAGGTTGCGGGAGAGCTTGAGCATCTGTTCGGCGGCGGCGGAAAGCTCGGTGGAGCTGGAGGCGGACTGCTGTACCAGTTCGCGCATCTTGTCCATGGCGCGAACGACGGCTTGCGCGCCGGAAGCCTGTTCTTCGACGGCAGAATTGATTTCCTGGGTGATTTCGGTGAGCCGGCTGGTGGCCTTGGCAATCTGCGACGAACCGACTGACTGTTCGTTGGTGGCGGCGCCGATTTCCTGCGAGAACTTGTAGACTTCGGTGACCACGCTGGAAATCTTGTGCAGAGCGGAGCCCAGATCGTTGCCGAGGCTGAGCCCCTCTTCGACGATGCGGGTGCTGCGCTCCATGTTCTCCACGGCCTGGCGCGCTTCGCGCTGGATGCTGGAAATGAGTTCGGCGATTTCCTTGGTGGACTGGGTGGACTTTTCCGCGAGTTTGCGAACTTCGTCAGCAACGACCGCGAAGCCGAGCCCATGTTCGCCGGCGCGCGCCGCTTCGATGGCGGCGTTCAGAGCCAGCAAGTTCGTCTGTTCGGCGAGGTCATCAATGACCTCGATAATGCGGCCGATGTCGTCGGCGCGGTGGCCGAGAACGTTGATGATTTCCGCGGACGACTGAATGGCTTTGTTTGTGCGGTTTAGGCCGTCGGTGGTCTTTTCCATGGTCTGGATGCCGACGACGACTTCTTCGCGGGAACGATTGGCAATGTCTAGCAGAATCTTGGCCGTATCCGCAACGCGCTGGATCGAAGTGACCATCTGATCGATCGAAGCGGAAGTCTCGGCGACGCTGGAAGCTTGGATCTGCGTATTCTTCACGACGTTTTGCACATTGATGCTCATTTCGTGCATCGTGCTGGTGACTTCCTCAATGGCGGAGGAGGCCTGCACGCTGACCTTGGCGGACTCATCGGCGGCGCCGGCAACTTGATTGGAGCCAGCGGAGACCTGACCGGCGGAATCACGGGTGGTGCGGACGATGTCCTGCAAACCGCGGGACATGCGCAGGAAGGCGTTGCCGAGAGTGTCGCGCTTGGAACGCGGCGCAACCTCGACGCTCAAATCGCCTTCAGCAACAGCCATGGAAACGCCAGCCATTTCCCGTAAATAAGCGACAAGATTGTTGAAGGTGGTGGCAAGATCGCCGACTTCGTCGTTGCGGTGAATATCGATGTTCTGGTTCAAGTCGCCGGAATCACCGATTTCGCGGGCTACGGTGATCAGATGGGCCAAAGGATCAGTAATGGACTTGGCGGTGTAGAAGGCAACCAGGATGCCGCCCAGAATCGCCAGCAGAGTGCCGAGCGACGCGAGGCTCGTGCTCCAGGCGCTCGCCCTGTCCGCCGATTTCTTGGTCTCGTCAAAGTTGCGCTTGATTTCCGCGGTGGTCTGATCGAGAAGCGAGGAAGATTTGATCAGCCAGGACGTAGGATCCTTCTGCAGGTAGAAGATCTGCAAGTCCGACACCGTCGAGTCGCCGGAGTCCACCTGGTGGCGCTTGGCCAGAAGGGGCTTTGCGAAATTGTCGTTCCAGCTGGCCTCGGTGCTTTCGACCTGGATCAGAGCGGTACGGAGGACGTCGGCCGAGGTTTGCGCTTCGCCGCGCTTGAGGGTATCGCTGAGATCGTTGACGCCCTTGTTGACCTTCTCCTCGTCACGGGGATCGCCACTCAGGAGGAAATTGTCCAGGTTCAAGCGGTTCAGCATGATCTGCAGACGCACCTGTTCAATCGTCGTGACACTATCCAGTGACGCCGAGGATTCGGTGCGTGCGCTACGCTCGCGCATTCCGGCGAAAATGTTCACCAGGAACAGGATGATCAGAGCCCCTACGATCAGGCCGAATCCCCCATAAAGTCTCTTGCGGATACTCATCGCTTACTCCCTCCACTACGCTTCAAATGCCATCGACTGCTTTCCGCGAAACCGTTGCAGGCCCGGCAGCGAACCAGAACGGCGGTCAGTTGCCCTTAAATTCGAACTCGATGATCTGAGTGGTCTCTTCCGGAGCCGGCAGGAATTTCCATTCCTTGACGGCATCCTGGCAGGCCTGCACCAGCAGCGGATGGCCGCCGACTACGCGGGTGCTGCGCACGTGGCCGTCCGGGGTGATGATGACTTCGATTTTGACCCTGCCCGAAACCTGCATGCGGCGGGCAATCTCGGGATAGACTGGTGCAACCTTGCTCTTGGCCTTGCGTCCGGCGTCCGAGTCGTTCTGGGCCGACGCACTGGCGAGCGCCAATCCCGAGGCCAGGACCGGCGCGGCAATCCAACTCCAGCGGAATCTCATCGCAAAATCCTCCTGTAAATGAGGGAAACTCCCCCGGCGTTGGAGAGGCACGTCGGATGCCAGGACCAAGACCGGGAAGCCGGCCCGCTAGGTGGCCAGAAAACTTGCTTGAAGTCATTCACGCTCAGCAACTTAGGTAATTTCGCCGCGGACCCGAGTAGAGATAGCAAATCGGGAATCCGTCTCACCAGGAGTTATCTGTGCGATGCGCGGTCTCACGCTGAGATTGCGAACCTGTCCTTCGGTACAGGGAACGTAGCGTGATGAACAACTCAATGTTCGACCGCGATTGACTCACATTGAGATGGGCGTTTAGCGTTGGAAGGAGCGTGGAGTGATTCATCCTGAGACGGAAGGCCCCGTCTCTCACTGATGAGACGAGTAAAAGAAAAAGCCGGAAGGGTTGCGCCGCGGCGTGCGACAAAAGCCCGCGGCGATCGTGATCTACAACGGACCGGCCAACTGATGGAGTTGGCGACGGTGGCGGCGCAGGCACGCAACCTGGGGGAGTTTCTGGAGCATTTCAGCGACCGGGTGGCACGGATGCTTCCGGCGGAATGGTGCGGCATCGCAGTGACCCGAGGGCACGACGCGGAATTGCATGGTGCCCGACAGGCGGCATCGCTGGGGCTGGACAGCCGGCAGATCCTGATGTCCGCGCAGGAAGCGAGCCGAGGCAAGAATGTTCAGGTTTTGCGACTGCACGGTTCCGCTGACCACACCGCTAGGCCGCTGGTGATTGTGCCGGTGCGGGCAAGCGGCGGCGAGGCGCTCGGAGCAATCTGCGCCTACGGCGTGCGCGAGAACCTGCCGCAAGAGGAAGAGAAACTGCTGCAGGCCCTGGCAAGCCATGCCGCGCTGTCGCTGGATAGTTTCCGACGATTTTCTCAACTGGAGCGTTCGAAGCAGCAGTGGGTTCAGGACATTGACGCAATTTCCGACTTTATTGTGGTGCACGATCGCGACTGGAAGATTGTGCGCACGAATCGCTCATTGGCGGATCATCTAGGATTGCCGCCGGTGGCACTGGTCGGCGAGCACGTCGGCAGCTTGCGGCAATTGGCCGAGGGAGACGGCACCCTACCCTGCCCTTTCTGCCTTTACACCAGCTTGAGCAAGGAAGAGCACATCCTGACTTCGGCCGAACGGACCTATCTCGTGTCCACCTCGCGGGCCAGCGGTAGCACCTCTGAAGACGAGCGCACGATTCATGTATTGAAGGACATCACCGACCGGCGGGAAGCGGAACGGCGGTACCGCGAACTGTACGACAGCATTCAGGAAGGATTGTTTTTCGCTACGCCGGACGGAAAATTTTTGGACGTGAACGACGCCATGGTACGGATGCTGGGGTATGCATCGCGTGAGGAGCTGCTGCGCGACGACGTGGGCGCGTTTTTGTATCCTGAGCCGCATGCGCAAAGCCGGGTTTTGAGGGCTATCCGGGCCAGCGGCGTGCTGCGCAATCACGAGCAGTCACTGCGGCGGAAAGACGGCAAGCTGCTGCATACGCTGCAGAACATTACCGCGGTGCGCGATACTCACGGCCGGATCAAGCAGTTTCGCGGACTCATGCTGGATGTAACCGACCAGAAGATGTTTCAGGCGCAGCTGCAGCGCGAACGCGATTTCAATCAGAAAATCCTGAACGCCACGCAGAGCATGATCCTGGTGCTGGATACCGCCGGTTTGGTGAGCTACGCAAACCGCCGCTGCTATGAGGCGGGTTACCGGCAGGATGAAATCATCGGGCGAAGATTGGTGGATTTGGTAGAAGCCGGCCACCAGCACGACTTCGAGGCCGCTCTGGAAGAAACGGCGCGCGGCGACCAAGTGGAAAACCTGGAGCTTCGGGCGCGGCGCAGCAACGGCTCGATGGGCCACTTTTCCATAAGCCTGAGTCCGATGCGCGACGAGCAAGATACCGTGAACAGCGTAGTGGTGGTGATGACCGACATCACGGATGCGGCGCTGATGCAGGCGAAACTAGCGCACGCGGAACGAATGGCTACGCTCGGCAGACTGGTTTCCGGGGTGGCGCACGAAGTGAACAATCCGCTGGCGGCGATTCTAGGTTTTACGGATTTGTTGCTGGAAAATCCGGAAGTACCCGGAACCGCAAAAGAAGACCTGAAGATCATCTTGCAAGAGACCCAGCGAACCAAAGATATCGTCCAGGACCTGCTGAGCTTTGCGCGGCAGCGCGCGGTAAAGCGCGAATACGTGCAGGTCGGCGCGATTCTGCGGCAAACGGTGAAGCTGCGCAGCTACGATCTGCAAAGCCACGGCGTGGAAGTGGTTGAGGAATACGACGAGAATTTGCCGACTGTGCTGGGCGACGCGCAGCAGTTGCAGCAGGTTTTTCTGAACCTGTTGAACAACGCGTATGACGCGATTGAAGAGTCCGGGCGGCGCGGAGCCATTCGCCTGAGCGCGGAGCGCGCGACCGATGCGGTTGAAGTCAAGGTGACCGACAACGGCGTCGGGCTCAGCAATCTGGACCGAATTTTTGACCCGTTCTATACGACCAAGCCGACCGGCAAGGGAACAGGGCTGGGACTGAGCATTTGTTACGGAATTGTGCGGGCGCATAGCGGCGAGATTCAATGCTGGAACAATGCGGACGGAAGGGGCAGCACGTTTGCGGTTCGATTGCCGATCGCGGCCGAAGCGCCCATGGCCAGCGCGAAAGAGGCGGGTCAATGAAGCAGGCCGCCATGACCAGCGCGCACGCGATCTTGCTGATTGAAGACGAGCCTTCGGTTTCCGCGTTTCTGAAAGCGGCTCTGGAGCGGCACGGATACGCGGTGGTTTCAGCTGCAAGCGGCGAGGAAGGGCTAGAGAAGCTGACAAATGGCGGCTTCGGCGGCGTGATCTCCGACATCCGGATGCCGGGGACGGTGAACGGGGCCGAAGTGCATCAGTGGATCCGTTCGAACCGGCCAGAGCTGGCGCGGCGGCTGATTTTGATCAGCGGCGATACGGCCAACAGCAAGACCCAGACGCTGCTGGCGGAGAGCGGCCTTCCCTGCATCGAAAAGCCTTTTCGAGTTCAGAATTTGATTTCAGTGGCGGAGAGCACATTCGGAAAACCATGAGCGAAGCGATCAAAACGCGGTTGTTGGTAGTGGATGACGAGCAGAGCATACGCAAGCTGTGCATGACGATTGGCAGCTCGCTGGGCTACGCATGCAGCGAAGCGGAAAGTGCGGAGACGGCGGTCTCGCGCATCGAGCAGGAAGCGCCCGACCTGATCTTGACGGACCTAAAGTTGCCAAGCCAGTCTGGCGTGGATTTGCTGCGGCAAGCCAAACAGATGTTTCCGCGCGTGGAAATCGCGATCATGACCGGGCATGGTTCGATCGAATCGGCAGTGGACGCGATGAAGCTCGGCGCGTATGACTACATTGAAAAGCCGTTCCGCGTAGAAAAAATGCGTCTGCTGCTGCAGCGCATGGCGGAAAAAGTACGCTTGGTGAACGAAAATGAATTCTTAAAGGAGCGGGTGAGCGCCGAGGACAACCTGGACGGGATTATCGGCGCGTCGGCGAATATTCAGGACGTCTTGCGGATGGTGTCGCGATTGAAGGATACGCGTACGCCGGTGCTGATTTCCGGAGAAAGCGGAACCGGCAAAGAGCTGGTGGCGCGCGCGATCCATTTCCGCGGAGCCATGGCCCAGACGCCATTTGTGGCGGTGGACTGCGGTTCGCTGGTGCCCACGCTTATGGAGAGCGAGCTCTTTGGGTACGAAAAAGGCGCGTTCACGGGCGCGATGAAGTCGAAGTCAGGACTGTTCGAAGCGGCCCATGGAGGCACGATTTTTCTGGATGAAATCGGCGAATTGCCGCTGGAGATGCAGGCCAAACTTTTGCGCGTGCTGCAGGAGCGTGAGATTCGGCCGGTCGGCAGCAACGAGAGCCGCAGTGTGGATGTCCGGGTGATTGCGGCAACCAACCGCGACTTGGAAGCGGCGTATCGCGAAGGCACATTCCGTAAGGACCTGTACTTCCGGCTGAATGTGGTGACGGTGCATCTGCCCGCGCTGCGCGAGCGGCGGTCGGACATTCCGATGCTCGTTCACCATTTCCTGGATCGGTATGCCCCGGGAACCCCGATTAGCGTTACTCCGGCGGCGATGAAGAGCCTGCTGCAGTACGATTGGCCCGGAAACGTGCGCGAGCTGGAAAACTGCGTGGCCCGCGCGGTCACTCTGGGTGATCGCCGGGTGATCGACGTAAACGATCTGCCTCCGGCGATTCGCTTGGAAGGCGGTGAAACTCCACAGCGGGCCGTGGCGGATGCTGCAGCTCTTTCGACAACGGCCCTGGCCGAAATGGAGCGGATGACCATCCTCAAGGTATTTGAACAAGCCAACGGCGATAAAGTGCTGGCCGGAAAGATGCTTGGGATCAGCCGGGCGACGTTGTACCGCAAGCTGAAGCGCTACAACATTACTCTGCGCTCGGGGGAAACGGCCCAGGCCGCGTCGCACTAAGAGACGTCTCAAGCCTTCCGACCGGACTGAGGGCGAAAAATCCTGCGAGACTGAGACGGGCGCGTGTCAGGCTGAGACAAATGAGTCCCGTTAGTACCGTGGGCAAATGCTAAGCCATTTATTTTGAGAAGCTTCACACTTCGTAAACTTCCCTGAAATTTGGTGGCAGGCGTGCATAGTTCCCTTCTGCTCGGTGTGTTCGGGTGTACGCCCCGGAGCCAGATTCGTGAACGTCGAGGCATGGAAAGTGGAAACTCTAACCAGCAGCGCTGTCACCCACGAGGCTTCCGGCACAGACGATTTGGCGCGCTTCTTTCCGGAGGTCGAACGGGTGCAGATTCGCGCCGTTTTGAAGCCAAACCAAAACGGCGGAGGCGTGCGGGAAACGGTGACCGTCGAGTATGCAGGATTGGAACACGCAATCTTTACTTCCGCCTTGCCTCTCGAGTTTGGTGACCTGGTGCAACTGCATTTCGTCGAGGGCCAGCACAAGAGTGAGGCCAGGGTAACAGCGGTTCAGTACCACCAGTCACGCAAGGCGGTGGCGGTGCAGTTTCTGAACGCAGAGACTTCTTGGGTGAACAGGCCGTGACCAATTCGACGACAACTTTGAAGATTCCCGGCGCCGCAGCGGGCGGAGCGGCACGCCAGGAACAGTGGGACGAACTCCGGTCGCTCTTCCCGATCTACGTGGCGCTGGCCAAGCACATTGAAACCGAGATTCCCTTTGGCCCCGAGCGCCGCAATCTCCCGCCGAAAGCCAGCCCCGAGCTCTTCCAACAGGTGCAGACCTGGGTGAATTCGATGGACCAACGGGTAATGGTCCATCAACTGCGTCAGCTACTGCAGACCACCACCTTGAACGCCAGCGAAAGCGGGCTGCGAGCGTTGATCCTGCGCCATTTGCGCAAGCCGACCAAGAGCAATACCGATCGCGACAAGATTGACTTTCTGCTGGTGCAGTATTTCGCGTTGAGCGCGCCGCCGAAGATTTATCACAAGCAGATCGAACTGCAGGACGTGGCGCTGGTGATGCGCCCTGTGCTGGGCGAGGCTGACACCAGTCCGCTGGCCTGGTGCGAACCGCTGGAGAAAATGATCGACGCGCTGCACGGATTCCGCGGCCTGCGGGAAATCCTCAAGACCAATTTCATAGAACAGGGCCGCAAGGTGAAAGAATCGGCGGGCGGGATGTTCTACGATCCATCGGCTCTGATTGCATTCATCCGGTTTAACTTCCTGCTGCGCCGCACGCTGATCGAGCTGATGCACGCGGACCTTATCGCGATTCGCGCTAGTTTGACGCAGCTGGAGGCCGGAGGCATCCGCTTCCTGGATTGCGATGCTGCGGGCATGTCGTCCAACGAATCGGTCACCCGATTGAAACAAGTTACTGAAGAATGGAAGCAGCCCTTTCAGAGGGAATATACGGAGCGTTCCGTAAACCAGGCGTTCGATAAGCTGCTGAGCCTGCGCGGAGCGGTGGAAAAAGCTTTGGAGAAACTCGCCGCGAAGCAGGCGCCGATTGCGGTAGCGCCGGTCGCGCCGCCACTCAAGGCTCCGGCCGCACCTTCGGCTAAACCGTCAGCAGGCAAGGCAGCGGCGCAGCCGCGCAACATGAACCCAGTGGCGGAGCCGTCACGCGCCACCGCCACCATTGAATTGGGTGCCGCGCTGGATTTTGAGACTTGCATGGAGCAGATCTGGGAACAGTTGATCGCGGCGCCGCCAACCCGCGGCCGCTCCATGACCACTATTCGCCTGGGAGCCGCCCGGGTGTTGCTGTCTTCGTGGGAGGTTAGCGCGTTCGTCAGCGAGGATGGCCCTTCCGCTGAAGACCTTCGTCGGGCGGTTGTGGCTCGCGCACTGGTTGCCGCCGCCACGGAATCTGCGCGTGAGACCGGCAACGCCACAAACCTCGACCGCGCTCTTTCCGTTGCGCGCATGGAAGTAACGCGTCTGCAGGAACGAGTGGACGCCGCAAAGCAGGCCAAAGACACTGAAGCCGCCGTCAACATGGGCATCAGCGCCAAGCGCCTGGTCTCGGCAATTGACGAAGCGGAAAAGCTGTAGCACGTGCAGCACGAGAATTTCTGGAGCCGGGTTTCTTGAGAAACGCAAACGTAGTCATTTTGACGGACGACACGGAGTTCGCCCGCCTGCTGAGTGCCTGCTGGCACACCGAACGGCATGCTCCGGCGATTACAGTTCTAAACAGCAAGCTGTGGAAGGCGCAAGAACCGGACGCTTTCGATCTCGTAGTGCTGGGGCCAGTGAGCGAAAACCGCCTGAGCGAGATTCTGGGCTCGATCGAACCGACGGCCGCGGTGATCCTGTGCGCGCCAGCAGACGGCGGCGAAATTCAGCAATTGCGTTCGCGTTACCCACGGCTGCTCCATGTTCCACTGCGCGAGGACTGGACGCAAACCCTGGTGCTGGTTGCGGGTGAATCGCTCGAACGGGTACGCGCTGGACGCGAGGCGCGGCAAGCGCTGGCTCGTGTGACCAAGAGCGAAAACGAAGCCATGCTCGGCCGTTACATGCTGGAGATGAAGCCCAGCCTGAATAATGCGCTGACTTCCATTTTGGGCAACGCCGAACTGCTGCTGTTGGAGCCAGGCCAGCTGTCCGCGCAGTGCCTGCACCAGATCAAGACCATGCACAGCATGACCCTGCGGATTCACGAAATCATGCAGCGATTCTCATCGCTAGCAAGCGAGATGCGCGAGGCTGAGAATGCATCTCACGCTGAGACGGCGGGAGTCCTGGCCGGAGTCCAGCGACGCCGCTAGCGCCCTGCAAAGCGGTGGTAAGTGCTTGAAACTAGGGCGATTCTCGCGTCTTGAAACTTTCCTCGGCTGGCCTGCAAACATGGACTCCCACGTGCACCTCTGGTCTTCGGAGAACTCTGAGGAGAGACCGTGGTAGTCAAGAAAGTCCTCATCGTTGACGACTCGCCGGCGCAAGTAAAGCTGATGCAAGGCGTTCTGGAGCACGAGGGTTATCAGTCGTTTGGCCTCAATGACCCGCGCCGCGTCGAGGAGACCATCACGTCGCTGCATCCGAGCCTGATCCTGTTGGATGTGGTCATGCCGGAGCGCAATGGATTTCAGGTTTGCCGAGAGCTGAAAAACAGCAACGAGTTTCAATCGATCCCGGTGATTCTGGTGACCTCCAAGGACAGCGCCAGCGACAAATACTGGGGCCAGCAGCAGGGCGCGGACGGTTATGTGACCAAACCGTTTACCCGCGAAGAGCTCTTACGCGCGGTTCGCAAATTTGTGTGAGCAAACGAAATGACTGAAGACTTCCAACTCGTACCGCTTCCGCCCGACGCCGACACCGCAGAAATGCTGGAGGCGATTGGTCCCCTGGAAGAGCGCCCGGCGGAATCGCAGTACTGCGTCTTTCGCAGCGGCCGCGAGCGGTTTTGCCTGCCGGTGCTGGATGTAGAAGAAGTGCTGGAGTGGCCGATCGTCACCAAGCTGCCGCTCGCGCCAAGCTACCTGATGGGAATTTTCAATTTGCGCGGAGCGATTGTGCCGCTGATTGACATCGCTATGACCGAAGGTCGCCGTCCCGGCCTGTTGCCAAAGCACGTTGTAGTGGCTTCCATGAAAATCGGCAGCGGGCACGAAGACCTTCGCATCGGCATCGCTTCGGATGAAGTGGTCGGCACCTATTCGGTGACCAGTGAAGATTTGCTACGGCAGGCTCCGGAAAATGTGCCGCATTGCGTGGGCATGCTGCGCCACGACGATCGCCTGGCGCTGGTTTTGGATCTACAGCGGTTGCTGGAAGCATTTCCCGGGCCCTCGATTTGAGTTTGAGATTTGACGGAGTGACGCTAGTTCGTCCGGCAGCTCCGCACGAAGCAGTTTGGAGGAAGTAATGAAATCGCGACTGAGTGGCACCATTTTGACCCTGACCGTGTTGAACGTCATCGCGTATGCAGCAGCGATTTATTTCGCGTTCAGCGCCGGAAAACAGGCGGCCGGAGGAAGCACGGAAGCTACCGGCGTCTTCGTCGCCGGAGGCGTCGCGCTGATCGGAAGCATCTTTCTGTACTGGCGCCTGAGCAGCGCGATCGTCACACCGGTATCACAGCTGGCGGAATTCTCCGAGCGGCTGGCCGCCGGTGACGCGCGGGCCCGCGCCGAAGTCTCCTCGAACGACGAACTCGGCTACATCGCGGAGAATCTCAATCGCGCGGTGGCCAAGGTCGCCAAGTCCACCACGAATCAGGAAGCCAGTGAGTCCCTGCAGCGCAGCATTACCGAACTGCTGGCGGTCATCAACCAAGTGGCGCGAGGCGAACTGACGCTCCGCGGCAAAGTGACCAACGACGCGCTAGGCAACGTCACCGACTCCATCAACTACATGCTCGACAACTTCACCAAGGTGCTCGAGCGCGTGCGCAAGGCCGCCATGGAAGTCACTGCCTGCTCAAACAACATTCTCGTCGCCGCCGATGAAATGCAGGCCGGCGCGACCCAGCAGGACCAGGAAATCACCAACACCTCGAGCGCCGTGGAAGAGCTAACGGTCTCGATGAAGCAGGTGTCCAACAACGCGGAAGCCAGTGCCGAAGCGGCGCGCCGCGCTCTGGACGCCGCCGAGCAGGGCAACCGCGCGGTGCGCGACACGCTGGACGGAATGCAGCGCATCCGTTCGTCAGTGCAGGCAACAGCAAAGAAGATCAAGTCCCTCGGCGATCGGTCTCTCGAAATCTCGGAAATCATCAACGTGATTAACGACATCACCGAGCAGACTAACTTGCTGGCACTCAACGCCGCCATCGAAGCTGCACGCGCCGGAGAAGCCGGACGCGGTTTCGCAGTGGTTGCGGACGAAGTCCGCAAGTTGGCGGAACACTCCCGCAGTGCCACCAAAGACATCGCAGCGCTCATCAAGGCTATTCAGGCCGAAACGAACGAGGCCGTGGTGGTCATGGAAGAAGGCACCAAGGAAGTGGAGTCCGGCGCGACTCTTGCAGATCAGGCCGGACGCGCGCTCGACGCGATTTCCAGCGTCGTTCGCCAGTCTGCGGAACTAGTCCAGGAAATTTCGCTGGCCTCCAAACAGCAGGTGCGCGGCACGGAAGGTGTGGCGCACGCGATGCAGATCATCAGCAGCATTACCCGCCAGACCTCGCAAGGCACCCGCGGCACGGTGGCCACGGTCAGCCAGCTGGTGAAACTTTCCGATCAGCTCAACGAAGCGCTGTCCCAGTTCCGCGCCGGAAACAAGCAAGCCAAGGAAGCCGCGGAAGAAGCGGCGCCCGTCGCTGCTCTGCGCTAAACGGCTACAGCCGAACAGCAGTTGTTTGTGTTGCGGTGCGCAGTGAACTGAATCGAAAACGGCGATCGAAAGAGCCAGGGCGGCCCAGTGAGTCTGACTGAACACGAATTGAGCGAAATCCGCATGCTGATTGAAGAGCGCACAAGCATCCGGTTCGACGAATCGCGGGAGCGGTTCTTTTCCACCCGTGTGCAAGAGCACATGGTTCGGAAAGGCCATGCTCGGGGCATTGATCTGTTGCGCGCCATCAAAAAGACCAACTTCGAATTCCAGGAATTGCTGGAGTCGCTGCTCACCCAGGAAACCACCTTTTTCCGTTATTCCGGAGTGTTTGAAGCCTTTGAGAAGCGCGTGCTGCCGGAATTGCATACCCGCAAGTTCTGGCAGAACCCGCGGTCCCTCCGTATCTGGAGCGCCGGGTGCTCGACCGGCGAAGAGCCTTATTCCGTCGCCATTACGATTGCCGATACGCTTTCGTTCGCTGAAGCGTGGAACCTGGAAATCCTGGCGACCGACATTGGCCGCAACGCTCTGGCGATCGCCGAACGCGGCTTGTATTCCGGCCGCAGCATCGCCAGCGTCAATCCTCAACAGCTTGCCACGCACTTCCAGCCGGCGGCCGGCGGACAGCAGATCCGTGCGCGGATCCGCAAGATGGTCAACTTTGTGCCGATGAACCTGAACAACGCCGTGTACGTCGGGAAGATGGACGTCATCTTCTGCATGAACGTGCTGATCTATTTCTCGGAAGAACGGCGGCGCGATCTGGTGCAGCACTTCTATTCGGTACTGGAGCCGGGCGGTTATCTGTTCCTCGGCCACTCCGAATCCATTTCCAAGATGCCTGTGAAGTTCCAGGCCATCGTATTGAACGATTGCATTCTCTATCGCAAGCCGACCGTGGAAGAGGCTCAGAAAGCCGAGCTCGTGACGGAGGGCCGCGCGTGAGCCAGCTCGACCGCGAATCCGTCGAGATCTTCCTCCAGGAAGCCTCCGAGCACCTGCAGTATTTGCGGGAGTATATCGGCGTGCTTCAGGAGCTCGAGCCGGGCCGCGAAGACCTGGATCGTCTGTACATCGCCGCACACACGCTTTGCGGAACGTCGGCCAGCTATGGCTTTCCGCGATTTTCGGAAATTTCCGGCAAGCTGGCGCACGTTTTTCAGTACGCGACCAACGCTTCCCTCGGCGAAGACTTGCATGGTCCGCTGACCGAGTTTCTTTCAGACGGGATTTCTCTGCTCGAAGCCGATCTACTGGAGATTAGTGACACCGGTCAGGAATTGCTCGACGATGTGGTCGCGTTCAAGGAACGGTATCGTTTCGCGTTTCCAGCTGAATCTGCGCCGGTCAGTTACTCGGCGCCTACACCCGTCGCGGAAGAACTGGTTGCCGAAGCAGCCGCCGGGGAAGTTGCGGAACCTACACCCGTGGGTTCGAGCTTCGATGCCCTGCCGGAAGACGACGATGTTCCCGCTGAAATTCTCGAATTTTTCCAGCCCGAAGCCGAAGAGCATCTGCAGATCGTCAGCGACTGTCTGCTTTCGCTCGAAGCCAATCACAGTCCTGAAGAAATCAACAAGCTGTTCCGCGCGATACACACCGTCAAAGGCTCCGCAGCCCAGGTCGGGCTCAAGCGCCTCGGCGGAATCGCACACCGCGTCGAAGACCTGATTGGCCGCCTGCGCGAAGGCCAACTCGAACCGTCGGCGCAGGTGATTGATCTCTGTCTCGAATCAGTAGATGTGCTCAAGAAAACTCTTCACAAGCAGTGGGCCGACGAATCTGAGATGCGTTCAGGCGTCGATTCTCTGCTCAACCGCATTGCCGAGCTTGCGCCGGTGGAAGCCGAAGACTTGCCTGCTGACGAAGCTGCCGTGTCAGCACCGGCGAAATCGAACGAACCCGCTTCCGGTTCGGCCACAGCCAAGAAATCGGCAAAGTCATCCCATGATGCCGTCACGTCCGCAGCCAAGTCGGTGCGCATTGCGCTCTCGCGTCTCGACCGCATGATGAACACGGTCGGCGAACTGGTGATCAACCGTACCCGCATGGTCGGCCGCGTCGCCGAACTCGAACGCCTGCGCGACACGCTGGGTTTCTCCAAGGAACGCCTGCAGGGCAAAGTCTCCGAGTTCCAGGAAAAGTACGAATTCAACCGGGTCAGCGCGACCCGCAGCCCGCTAAACCAGAACACCAATCCCACGCCGCAAATGCTCACCAGCGCGGCGGCGGGCGACACCTCGTTCTGGGGCGAATTCAGCGAATTGGAGATGGACCGCTACGACGACGTCAACATTCTCTCGCGCTCCATGACCGAAATCTCCGCTGACGTCAACGAAGTGCTCTCGCAAATGACCGGTTTCATCGCCCGCGTTGAAGGTGACATCGACGAATTCACCAAGCTGGCGCACCACCTGCAGGATGAAATCTCAGCGGCGCGCATGGTGCCCATCGGCACACTGGATTCGCGCCTTTCGCGCGCGGTTCGCGATGCAGCAAAGTCCACCGGCAAGGATGTTGAGCTGGAACTCTTCGGCAGCGAAACCGAACTCGATAACAACATCATTCAGCAGATTTCTGATCCGCTGGTGCACCTGGTCCGCAACTCCGTAGCGCACGGTATTGAATCGCCGGATCGTCGCCGCGACGCCGGAAAGTCCGAAACCGGGCGGGTCTTCCTGCGCGCGTATCACCGCGGCAATCACATCTACGTCGAAGTCGAAGACGACGGCAACGGCATTGACTACCAGCGCGTGCGACAGACCGCTGTGGATCGCGGCCTGGTCTCCATCGAAACCGCCAACAACCTGACGGAACGCGAATGCCGCGAAATGCTGTTCCACCCGGGATTCTCGACGGCCTCCGCAAAAACCGAACTCGCCGGCCGCGGCGTCGGCCTCGACGTGGTTCGCGCCAACCTGAATTCCCTTAACGGCGAAATCGAGATTCAGAGCACGCCAGGCGCGGGCACCAAGTTCATTCTCAAAGTGCCTCTGACGCTGATCATTTCACCGGCGCTCTTCTTGCGCTGCGGCCAGGCCAATTTCGCACTGCCGCTTTCCGTGGTCGAAGAGATTCGCCGCATTCGGGCCGACGAAATCGAGGACGTGGGCGGCAAACTGCTGACAAAAGTCCGCGACGTCGTCACCGAGGTCATCCGGCTCGATTCTTATCTCGGCCTGCCCCCGCTCGAACCCATCAACGGCTACTTCCGCATGGTTGTCGCCAACGCAGACAATCGCCAGGTCGGCTTGGTGGTCGAAGAAGTTCTCGGCAAAGATGAAATCGTCATCAAGAACCTCGGCGAGTACCTGCGCCGCGTGAAACTTTTCCCCGGTACGACGATCGCGCCGGATGGCAGCCTGATCCTGCTGCTCGATCTGAACCGCATGATTGCGAGCGAACCCAACGAGCGGCGCGCCATTCAGGCTTCGGCCAGCACCGCGCGCATCTTTGCGCCCGGCTCTGCGGCCATCGCCAAGGGCAGCATCCCTACCGACGCCATCGACCGCGTGCAGCATGAGCGCGTCGTCGTCGTCGCCGACGACTCCATCAGCGTCCGCAAATTCGTCGGGCGCATGCTGGAAAAGAACGGCTACCGCGTGATTCTCGCCTCCGACGGCCTGGAGGCCGCCGAACTAATCGCCCAGCACGGCTGCCATCTGGTCATCACCGACCTGGAAATGCCGCGCATGACCGGTTACGAATTGATGGCCCAGTTGCGGCAGAGCCCCTCGACGCGCCGCATTCCGGTCATGGTGGTCACTTCTCGCGCGGGCGCAAAGCATCGCGACCGGGCCATGAAAGAAGGCGCAGTGGCTTTCCTTACCAAGCCCGTACAGGAAGATCAGCTCACCGAAGCGGTCGAGCAACTTATCGGAACGGAGGCACCGCAGCCGGTTGCGTAACCAGCCATGGTGAACACTCCTTCCAGCAAGATTCGCGTCGTGGTCGTGGACGACTCCGCCTTCATGCGCAAGGTGCTGGAGACGATCATTACCTCGGACCCCCAGTTTCAAGTGATCGGCCAGGCCAAGGACGGCCGCGAAGCCGTCGCGCTGGCCGAATCGCTTAAGCCCGATGTCATCACCATGGACATCAATATGCCGCACATGGATGGCCTGCAGGCGACGGCCGAAATCATGACCACCAACCCGCGGCCCATCGTGGTCGTCAGCTCCGAATCGCGCGAAGGCGCCAACGGAGCGCTGAAAGCTCTGGAATACGGGGCCATCGAATTTGTGGCCAAGCCGAACAGCGCCATTGACCTGGACATGCAGACCATCAAGGACGAACTGCTGAAGAAGGTCAAAATGGCGGCCAAAGTTCGCGTCGTGCGAACCGCTTCTCGTCTCGCCGCGACGCTGCAGGGCAGCCACGGCGCGGTCCCGGCAAAACCTGTTTTGCGTGCCGCGACGCCCGCAGCTCGCGTGGCAGCGCCCGCGGACCAGCGCTTCCCCGTCGTCGTGCTCGGCGCCTCCACCGGAGGCCCGGCTACCGTGATGCGGTTGGCGCCAGGCTTCACCAAAGATTTTCCTGGGGCTGTCGTTCTGGTTCAGCACATGCCCGCTACCTTCACGACGCAATATGCGGCGCAACTCGCCGAATTCACGGAAATTCCCGTGAAGGAAGCGGAAAACGGCGACGTTATTCAACCCGGTAATCTCTACATCTGCCCCGGCGCCGCGCACTTGAGCGTCGATCCGCTGGGTCGCGTCAAGCTCGATTCGGCTACCGGCCGCATCAACGGCTATCTGCCCAACATTGATGTCACCATGGAATCCGTCGCGGCTTACGGCGGCGCAATGGCCATGGGCGTGGTTCTCACCGGGATGGGCGGGGACGGCGCACAGGGCGCGAAAGCCATCAAGAAAGCCGGCGGCTACGTGATCGCGCAAGACGAAGCAACCTGTGTGATTTTTGGAATGCCCGCGGAAGCGATCAAGGCTCAGGTCGTGGATCAGGTTCTCGGCATCGACGACATCTACGCGGCGATTGAAAAGCGCGTGCTGGCGCTGACTCGCACCCCGGTAGGAGTGCGCTAGATGAATCTGTCTTCCAAACATCGCGGCCACCAGCCGCGCACCGAACAGATCATCCTGTTTCGCATCAGCGGCCAGACGTTCGCGATCTCTTCGGCGTCAGTACAGGAAGTGCGAAGCGTGGACAACATCGCCGGCATGGCGCGCGAACTGCCGGATAGTCCGTTGCCGAAGGTGCGCCACAGCGTCCTTCGCGGTGATCGTACGCAGTACATTGTCAACGGCGCGCTCCATTTCGCCCTGCCCCCGCGTCCCGCTTCGCTGGTCTTTTTCCTTCGCCGCACGCGAACCGCGCTGCTCGTGGACGGCATCGACAAAATGACCACCATGTCGCGTCTCCAGGCCTTGTCGCTTGCGTTTCAGGGTGAAGAGCGCAACTGGTACCGCGGACTTACTGCTCTCGATCAAGCCGTCATTCCGGTCATCCAGCCGGAGGGTTTTCTTTCACTGGAAGAGCTTTCGCTGCTCGAATCGGCGCAACTGGCCGCGGACAATCGTTCCAGCTTTGCCGCATCCCAGGGGGCTCCGGCGCAATGACCACGCTTGCCGATGCTCCCGTGCGATCCTTCGCCTCGGCGCCGGTGCAGTCGTTTGTGCTGCTGCGCCTCGGCGAACGCCGCTTCGCACTGCCGGCTTCTCAGGTCGCCGAGCTGGTCGCGCCCAGTCGCGTCTTCCGTTTCCCGCACAAGACGCCTGCGCTCGAAGGCGTCATCCTGCGCCGCGGCCGCATGATCGCCGTTTGCGACATCGCGGACAAGCTCATCGGCAAAAAGCTCTCGGCCTGCCGCTTTTACCTGCTTGCAACACGCAGGTACGGGAATCAGCTCGACTGGATCGCCGTTCCCGTCAGCGGTGAATGTGAACTGATCAACGTCGAAATCATGGACGCTAGCTCCACCGATTCCCCACACGTCGAGGCCTGGCTCTCGCATGGCGGTGAAGTGATTGAAGTGTTGCGCCTTTCCGCTTTGACTCCCGGCCCAGCGGATCGTTCTCTTCCCGCGCCGTTACTGGATTTCGCGGAGGCCCGATCATGATTCTCGCCGGCCGAGCCGCCAAAATTCTGTTAATCGACACCAACGTTTATTTTTCCAAACGCTTGGGTGATTCGCTGAAGCGCGAGGGATTCGAAGTCACGTCCAGTACTCAGCCGGCGTTCGCACTGACCACGCTTGAATACGATCCTCCCACGGCCATCGTCTGCTCCACCAACATGCGTGAAATGGGCGCGCTCGATATCGCCCGGATGATCCGTGCCGACGTCAAGAACTCCGCCATGCCCATCATCGCTCTGGGCGACGGCGGTCAGCGCGCTTTGATGCAGGCGTTTCAGGCCGGCTGCGATGATTACATCGACCGCACGCGTCCGCCTGCAGTAATCGCCACCCACATCCGAAACATCATTGTCAGCAAAGCAGAAGGCTTCCAGCCGACACAAATGCTTGCACAGGCCGACACCAGTCTGAGCGGCAGCCTCACCCATCATGACCTCCCCAGCGTGATGCAGATGCTCGGCCAAGCCCACCAGACTGGCGCGCTGCACATCAATTCCGGCGACACCGACGCCCTCCTCTTTTTCGATGCCGGCGCGATCTCTCACGCCGAGTGTGGCCAGCTCTTCGGCGATGAAGCCGTCATTCACATCCTGAAGAGTTGCTTCAAGAACAATTCCGGCGTCTATAAATTTGTCTATGGTTCCGCTTCGCCGCAGCGCACTGTGCTGCGCTCCTCCACCGACCTGATGCTTGACGCCATGCGCGAGGTCGATGAAGCTGCCAACGCGGAACAAACCTCTGACTCAGCTCCGACGCCCGATGAAATCGCCCTGCCATCCTCTGGCGCGAGTGAGTCGCAGGATCCCGTCGCTGACTGGAGTGAGACCAGCGCAACAGCTCAGCCGTCAGCAAGCGAATCCGAGCCAACCCCTGTCACGACCGATGAACTTGCGGGCGAACAAGCTGAGATCCAACAACCCGCGCCGGCGGAGCCCACGCCGGCTCAGGCAATTGTTGGGGCGGAGGAACTCCAAGACGATTTGTCGGCGTTTCCTTCCGAATCCGACGACCCCATTAGCTCCGTGGATGCCCATGTCAGCGACGCTGCTGTTGGTGACGAGAGTTCAGAAGCCCTCGAAAGCGGCCAGTTCTTAGTCGCAAAGGAATTGGACGACGTCCCTACGCCCAACGCCCCGGGATTCGGCTCCGTCGATCTGGAGAGCTTTCACTATCCGCCGAGCGAAGGCTACTTTTTCGCCGACCGCCAGAAGACACCAGAACTTGCGCCAGAACCGACTCAAGAATCGGCCGAGGAGTCTTCTGAGGAACTGCGCACCGAAACCGTGGAAACCACGGACGACTTTGCCGCCATTACCGACGCTATCGATCGCTTCGCCAATCGTCGCTCGAACGATTTCCTGGCCGCCTCAGCGGACGACGACCACGCGAACGTGCAACCGGCGAGGCAACACCCGGTGAGTGACGATCCAGCAAGCGAATACACCTTCGATTCGCTTCCAGATTTGCAACAGGAATCTGCAGCACCAGCAACGCCGGCGCCAGATCCTGCAGCCCCGGCCTCCGATGATCCATCCGTGGCCACGCGTTCCGAGGAGGAACAATGAGCGAGACTCTTTCGTACCCGCCGGCAGGGGCCGAAACCGGCGCCGCCACGAAACGTGCGCCTACCGTCTATTTTATTGACGACAGTGCCACCATGCGCGAAGTCATTAAGATTGCTTTTCGCAAGGAAAACATCACCGTCATCACCGCGGGTGATGCGGCCACTGCAATCGCGCAGTTCGAGCAGAATCCGCCGGACGCGGTCATCACCGACGTGATCATGCCCGACCAGGACGGCTACTCGGTTTGCAGCCAGATCAAGCAGCATCCCCAGTTCGCCAAAACACCGGTAATTCTGATGTCCGGCGTAGTGAACAAGAGCGTCGCGGACAAAGCCGTTGCGGTCGGAGCCGATGAACTGATTCGCAAGCCGTTTCAGCCTGTGGATCTGATCGCCCGCGTAAAGAACTTTCTCGAGCCAAAAACTGAAAAACCCGCAGCCCCGGTTGCACCTGCTGTCCGCAAGCCGGCAGCGCCCTCGCTGAGCAGCCTGTTCGCTCCACCGCCCGTCCCGGTTCCCGTGGTACCCACGCCAACCGCGCAGGTTGCGGTGGCTCAGGCCGCGCCGCCCTCCGAATCCGCCTGGCCCAATGCGCTGGCCGACGCATTCACACCGCAACCGCACGCGCTGCCGCTAGCGCCGCCGTCGTCGCACGTCCCGCAGCAGCCCGCAGCCGTGCCGCAACAGAATTTCACTCAAGCCAATCGCCCGCAGGCAAGCGTCAGCGGCATCCAGAAACTCAAGACCGAAATCTCGCGTCTCGAACTGCTGATCAAGAAACTTCAGACCGAACTCCAGATCGAGCGCCAGTACAATCAGGCCCTCGAACTGCACGTCAAGTCCCTCACATCCTTGGAATAGTGGGGCTCAGCGGCACTTGCGCTGCCAGCAAAGAAATTTGCGCGCCAGGCTAGCGCCTTTGCATATGGCGCCCTTTCCGGTCATAGTTGGCGTGCGTTTCGTATAACCGCATCCGCACTGCGGTCAATATCGTTTTCCGTCGTCGCCCACGACGACACGCTGATTCGCATCGCCGCCTTTCCCTGCCACACTGTGGCCCCGCACCAGCAGGTGCCGTCTTCCTGCACCCGGCGAATCACGTCCTGCGTCCGCTCCGCCGAGCCAAACGATACCAGCAGCTGATTGATCACCACGTCGTTCAAAATCTCGAAGCCTGCCGCGCGCAGCTTATCCGCAAAACGTGTCGCCAGTGCGCAGGTCCGTTCCACCAGATCGCGCAGCCCGCTGCGCCCCAGCGATTTCAGCGCTGCCCACAGCTCTACCCCGCGCGCACGCCGCGAAGCATCAGGAACATGGTTCATCGGCTCGCGCAGTGCTCCTGCTGTCAGATACGCTGCGGAGATGGTCATCGCCCGGCGCAGCGCCATAGGGTCTCGCACCATGACGATTCCGCTGTCGTAGCTGACGTTCGGCCATTTGTGCGCGTCGGTTGCCCACGAGTCCGCCAGCTCGAATCCGCGCGTCAAGTGCGCATACTTTGGTGAAACGGCGGCCCATAATCCGAAGGCGCCGTCCACATGTACCCACGCACCGGCGTCGTGCGCCCTTTTGCAGATTTCTTGCGCCGGATCGAACGACCCAGTGTTTACATTGCCTGCCTGGATGCACACGATGCTGCGGGGAGAAAGTTTCGGCAGTTTGTCCGCGCGCATTGCTCCTTGCCCGTCGGCTTCTACGATCGTCACGCGTTTACGGCCGAATCCGCCGATGCTCAACGCCTTCTGCAGCGAGGCGTGCACTTCTTCCCCAACCACAACTTGTACCAAAGGCGCACCGTTCAGGCCGTCGTCTTCGACATTCCAGCCTTCGCGCGCCAGCAGCACCGACCGCGCCGCGGTAAGCGCCGTAAAATTCGCTGCCGTTGCACAGGTTACAAATCCGCCGTCGCACTCCGGCGGCAGGTGCAACAGTTCGCGAATCCACCCGAGCACCACATCTTCCAACTCCGCTCCAACGGGCGACATCACGCGCAAGGCGACGTTCTGGTCCCACGCACCCGCCAGCCAATTCGCGGCCGTTACGGCTGGCAGCGATCCGCCAATCACAAATCCAAAATATCGTCCGCCTTGCGTTGCTACTGTCGCGAGTGAGCCAACCCGGTCCAGTATTTCGATCACTTGGCGCGGGTCGCTGGGCCGTTCGGGCATTGGCTCATGAAATTGGCGCAGCGCAGCAACAGCTTCCCCAGAGGGGCTGACGCGCCGCTCGCTGATCGTCGCCAGGTACGCTGCGCCTCGCTTCGCCGCCAGCGCCAACACTTGGTGCAACTCTTTCTTGCTTTCGCTGCCCATCTATGGCTCCCACTGCCACTAATGCCCACCACCATACCGGGAATGGAAAGCTACGAAAGAGCCGCATTGTCCTGTACACTTTCGCCGGCCGGGAAGAAAGGAGTGCGGCACAGTGAAGAACACGTTCGGGAGTATCCTTGCCGGGCTTGCCGGAATCGCGACGGTTGTCATACCAACCTCAATTAGCGACGCGATTCTGAATCACGCCGGCTACTACCCATCGCACGGACAGCCCGCGCCGGGCTCACATTTTGCAGTTGCAACGGTTTATCGCGTGATTTTCGGCCTAGCCGGTGGTTACGTCACTGCCCGTCTGGCGCCCAATCGTCCGGTGGGCCACTCTTTAGTGCTTGGTGCGCTCGGCTTGGTGCTGACGCTCGCCGGAACCATCGCCACGTGGGACAAAGGGCCTGACTTCGGTCCACATTGGTACCCTATCGGGCTGATGGTCCTCACGATGCCGCAATCCTGGGCCGGCGCAAAGATGTGGCTCATGCAGGCAGGCGCCAGATCCTAGGCGGGAGTTGCGGGGCCCATCCGCGGGCGTGCCGCTTTGCGTATTCGATGAAGTCTAGCTCGGAGCAATTAGCCGATGCATTTCCAGCAGACGGGCCCCCTGATGTGCCCAATAGTTGATGCGTCGCAGTTCGTTCTTGGCGCGTTCTTTGGCGTGCCGGTAGTGTGTGGACAGCACCCCCAGCACCCGGCCCTCGCTGTCGCTTAGCGGCGTGGACTGAACGGAGCGCACCCCTGCGTCCAACAGAACTTCCAGACTCGCCTGTCGATGAAAAATGGGGCTGTCGGTCACGTCCGGAACGACCACTTGCTGTCCGTTTCGCAACGCCGTGCCGCAAGCCGCTTGGCCGGCATGCTCGGCGTTGAAGAACTACAGGAATGGCCTTTGGAAGCCGCGCTGTACGCGGATTTGCAACTGCTCGCAACTTCCGCAGCATAGTTGGATATTGCCCATGCCCGCGTTTGTGCCTTCCATGGCGGCGTCAAGAATCTTCGTCAGAATGGACATCACATACCGCTGAGCAAAGCCCTTGCTGGCAAGCCGAAGCACCTGGGTTTGAATGTCAACCCGCGCGGCCAGCGTCTTTTCCACCCTTTCGCAGGCTTCCAGCCTCATGACCAACGAGCGTCGTCTCAGCTGATCAAGGCTCCGCCTGAGTTCATCAAACCGCGAGCTTTCGCCGTCTTTTGTCGCGATCATTAGCGCGCCAGAAACTTTCTAAAACAACGTACGCCATTCCAATGGCCTTGTCGACAGCCTTCGCGTTACGGCTGGCGAAAGCGTTGGGCCGTTTCTCGCTGGTATCGATCTGCGCTCGTTCCTATTGGCCTTTCTCGAACATTTCCCAGAACAGTTTCACCGTCCTCGGACCGTTCCCGGCGTAGTGGTTGTTTGCGTAGGCGTACACGGTCAAATTGCGGCTGAGCAGTTCGCGAAACAGTTTGACCCAATGCAGCAGATCCTCGCGGCGGTCCACAACTGTTTTGTCCCAGGAGGTGGTAATCGCTTCGATTCCTTTGCGGTCGCCCAGCCAGCGCACATAGGCGAAGTCGGCGGTGATCAGGTCCAGCGGCTTGCCGCTGCGAGCAATCACCTCCCAGGGCCGCGGCATCCAGGAATGATCGGTCAGTGCCAGCGCCACGCGATGTTCGCGCAGCGCATCCGTGAAAGGAGTGTCCAGCCAGCGTTTGTTGCGGATCTCCACCACAAAACGATGCTCGCTCGGCAGCTTGCGCAAGAACGGCACGAGTCGCTGCAGAAATTCCCGGTCATTGCGGAACATGTTCGGCTGGAAAAATCCGAACTGCAGCAGCAGCGGCCCCAGCTTTTCTTGCAAAGCCTCCATGGTGTTTATGAATTCGTGGAACTCGGCATCGCAATCAAGCAGCACTTTGTCATGGGTTATCACCTGAGGCACTTTGGCCGCGAACCTAAAGTCCGGCGGTGTCTTCTCGTACCAGGCCTGTACCCGCGCGATCTGCGGCGTGCCGTAAAATGTGGTGTCGATCTCCACGGTTCGGAAGCGCTTGGCGTAATGCGCCAGGTACTGCGCCGGCTTCATCCCGGCAGGATAAAACGTGCCCTCCCACCCGTTCGCCGTAAACGCCGAGGTCCCAATCAGGATTTTTTCGTCCGACGACCCGATCCGTTCGGCCGGCCCAGCATCTAGGCGCGACTCTTGGTTCTGCGCCCCCGGCTCGGGCGCGACCTCAAACAGAGATAGACTTTCAGCGGCAGGCGAGTTGTCTCGTTTGCGGGGCACGGTTCGACGCCAGCAGTATAGTGCGATTTGCGGAGAACTCTTAAGAGGCGGGGCTTGAGCCCCCGCATGAGGATGGTGTTATCCCTAGCGGCTCTAGCCGCTGGAGTTGCGTCAGAATTTACCGTTTGCGTGCCGGATCTGCCTTCGCAGGTTGTGCACGCACTGCTGGGTGTAGGCAGCCTCGGACACAGTTCGTTCGATGGTGCGCTCCACTTCCAGTCCGGAAAGATACTTCAGGCTGAGCTTTAATTCCCTTTTTGCAGCGAGCGCTAATCCAGCAGCCTTGGCATGCTCGTCCGCGTTCATGTTATTCAGCGTCCACAGGCGCACCAACAGCTGCTCCTGTTCTCTTTCGGCACCATGCCGCCAGCGACGAATAAAGTTCATACGCGTGTGCCTTTCGGGGACGTTCCGGCGTCCACGCATTTTCGGTAATGGAATCGCAGGGTGACAGGCGGGTGCTGGCTGGAAAGCAGTCGCGCCCCACGCGACGATCTCTTCACAATTAATTCGCTGCGAAGGCTGGGTCAACTGTACAAGAGGCCAGATTTTTTCCACTGGCCAAAAGGACAGGTGCCCAGCTTCGGTTCGTTCCGCCGCATTTCCTTCCTGCGCTCATCCGCCTTATGATGTTGGGCACGACTTTCCGCGAGGATCCGATATCGACATGACCAAGAACAGCGAAGCCAATCGACGGATGCAACGACCGCTGGCGGAGGTGGATCCGCAAATCGCGGGATTGCTGCGCGAAGAGGCACAGCGCCAGGCCACTGGCCTCGAACTTATCCCCAGCGAAAATCTGGTTAGCGAAGCAGTGCTCGACGCGATGGGCTCGGTTTTCACCAACAAATACGCCGAAGGCTATCCGGGCAAGCGTTACTACGGCGGCTGCGAATTTGCCGACAAAGTGGAACAGCTGGCCATCGATCGCGCCAAGCAGCTTTTCGGCGCGGAGCACGCCAATGTGCAGTCGCACTCCGGCACCCAGGCCAATGTCAGCGTTTATATGAGCACGCTGCAGCCGGGCGACACGGTGCTCGGCATGAATCTTTCCCACGGCGGCCATCTGACGCACGGCCATCCGCTCAATTTCTCCGGCCGCATGTACAAATTCGTGGCCTACGGCGTGCGCCAGGACACCGAGCAGATTGACTATGAAGAAATTGACCGGCTGGCCGCCGAGCACAAGCCGAAAATGATCGTCGCCGGCGCCAGCGCCTACTCGCGGATCATTGATTTTGAGCGCATGGCCAAGACGGCCAAATCCGTTGGCGCACTCTTCTTTGTGGACATGGCCCACATCGCCGGGCTGGTTGCGGCGGGCGTGCACCCCAGTCCTGTTCCACACGCCGACATTGTCAGCACCACCACACACAAGACCCTGCGCGGACCGCGTGGCGGCTTGGTGCTGTGCAAAGCCGCGCTCGCCAAGGAACTGGACAAGCTTACCTTTCCCGGTCTGCAAGGCGGACCGCTGGTCCACACCATCGCGGCGAAAGCGGTGTGCTTACAGGAAGCGATGGCGCCATCGTTCAAGGAGTATCAAGAACAGGTTGCAAAAAACGCCAAGGCCCTCGCGGCCGGAGTGGCAAAGCGTGGTCTGCGCGTTGTATCCGGCGGCACCGACAATCACCTACTCTTGGTCGAAATTCACTCGCGCGGGATTACCGGCAGCGAAGCTGAAAAAGCGCTCGACCGCGCCGGCATCACCGTCAACAAGAATTCCATTCCCTTTGATCCGCTGCCACCAATGAAAGCCGGAGGCATTCGCATCGGCAGCCCGTCCATCACCACTCGCGGCATGAAAGAGCCGGAAATGGAACTGATTGCCGGCTGGATAGCTGAAGTCGTGGGCACGGTTGGCGATCCTGGGAAGCAGACTGAGGCCGAGCACAGTGTGCGCAAGCAGGTCGCTGAACTCGCCGCCAAATTCCCAATCTACGAATCCCGCGTCCACGCCGGCTTCCAGGCCGACCACGCCCGCATGAGATGATTCGGCGATTTCTTGGGACCGCGACTTGCCAACCATTCAGCCATCCAACTGAAACCTTCTCATGTCCGACTGGCCAAACGAAAAACACTGGCTGAATCGCACCGTCCTCGGCGTCGGGCTGACTTCGCTGTTTTCCGACTGGAGCCACGAAACTGCTACCGCAATTCTCCCAGCGTTTCTCGCGGTGATTGGAGCCGGGCCAGCCTGGCTCGGCTTCATGGAAGGTTTCGCCGACGGCCTCTCCAGCTTCGCCAAACTCGCCTCCGGTCATTTCACCGATCGCCTCAAACGGCGCAAACCGCTCGCGGTCCTGGGCTATGCATTCACCGCGCTGGCCACCGCTTCTTTTGGCTTGGCCACTCACGCGTTGCAAGTGTTGGCCGGCCGCGCCGCCGCCTGGCTTGGCCGCGGCGTACGCTCGCCCGCAAAAAAAGCACTCCTCGCCGCCGACGTTCCTCCGGGCGCTTACGGCCGCGCCTTCGGCCTCGAGCGGTTCATGGATACCCTCGGCGCGATCCTCGGCCCCCTTTCCGCGTTGTGGCTTTTGCAGGTCATGCATCACGACTATCGTAAAGTCTTCTTCTACACTCTCATTCCGGGATTGGTCGCAGTCGGATGTTTCTGGCTGCTGGTGCGCGAACGCCCCATGGAGGCAAAAGAAAAGAAGTCGTTTCTGCATGGCCTAAGCACGCTGCCGCCGTCGTTCAAGAAATTTCTCTGGGGCGTCGGAATCTTCGGCGCAGGCGATTTTTCGCATACGCTTCTGATTCTCTACGCCACCAAGATGCTGGCCGCGGAGCACGGCCCGGCGTGGGCAGCAAGCGCCGCTGTCGTTCTCTACGCAATTCACAACGTCTTCTACGCAAGCTCGGCGTATCTGAGCGGCTGGCTCAGCGACCGCCTTCCGCAACGCCGCGCCGTTCTCGCCGCCGGATACGCTTTGGCCGTCGTTACCGCGCTGCTGCTGTGCACCGGCACGCGTTCGCTCTGGCTGCTCGCGGTGATTTTCATCCTCGCCGGCCTTTTCATTGGCACCGAAGAGGCGCTCGAAGATTCGGTCACCGCTGAAATCGTCCCGCGCGAACAACATGGCATGGCTTTCGGCACGCTGGCTGCAGTCAATGCGGTTGGCGATTTTCTTTCAAGCCTGCTGGTCGGCGAACTTTGGTCCGCTTTTGGAGTCGGCGCCGCCTTCGGCACGTCGGCCTTTCTTTTCGCAGCCGGCGCCCTGCTCATCCTCCGCCTCAAATAGTCACCGGATGTTGAGAGCGGAGGGTGTCCCAGGTTCGTTCTCTGAGCCTGGGTCCTGGTTCATTCGCGCCTCGCCGCTCGCCGCTTTTCCTGTATCATCGTTCGCGAATTTCTCCGTCCCGGAGGCTGCACAAATGCAAACGCGTACGCTGGCTCGCTGCGCTTTCCTGTTGCTTACCCTCGCCGCCATCTTCATTTTTGCCGTTGAGCTCAACGCGCTCGACAATGGCGTTGCTCTGACCCCACCCATGGGCTGGAACTCCTGGAACAAATTCGCCTGCAACGTCAGCGAAGACATCATCAAGTCCATGGCCGATGGCATGGCCTCCAGCGGCATGAAAGACGCCGGCTACCAATACGTCGTGATTGACGATTGCTGGGCCGTTAGCCGCGACGCCGACGGCAACATCGTAGTGGATGCCAAGCGCTTCCCTTCCGGCATGAAAGCGCTCGGTGACTACATCCATTCCAAGGGCTTGAAATTCGGCATCTACTCCGACGGCGGTGCAAAAACCTGCGATGGCCGTCCCGGCAGCCAAGGCCACGAATATCAGGATGCTCTGATGTACGCGAAGTGGGGCGTGGACTACTTGAAATACGATTGGTGCAACACCGGCAAGCGCAACGAAGAGGAAGCGTATTCGACGATGCGCGACGCGCTGAAAGCCACGGGCCGCCCGATCGTCTTCAGCATGTGCGAGTGGGGTGATGGCAAGCCCTGGCTCTGGGCGCGCGACATCGGCAACTCTTGGCGTACCACGGGCGACATCAGCGACCACTGGAAGGGTGGGCAAAAATATCCAGACGGCAGCTGCTGTGCGCTGGGTGTGGTGGATATTCTCGATCTGCAAGTCGGGCTCGAATCTTTTTCCGGACCGGGCCATTGGAACGATCCGGACATGCTGGAAGTTGGCAACGGCGGCATGACCACCAGCGAATACCGCGCGCACTTCAGTTTGTGGTGCATCCTCGATTCGCCGCTGATGGCCGGCAACGATCTGCGCAACATGACGCCGGAGATCAAAGACATTCTCACCAACAAGGAAGTTATCGCTATCAATCAAGATCAGCTGGGACGCCAGGGCCGCCGGGTATGGAAAGACGGGGAGCTCGAAGTCTGGGGCAAGCAGATGAAAGACGGCAGCCGCGTCGTCGTGCTGTTGAACCGCGGCGAATCCGAAGCCGAAATCGCTGCTCCCTGGACTACGCTCGGGTACCCGGAACATCTGAGCGCCAGCGTCCGCGACCTGTGGGCCCACAAGGACCTCGGAAAATTCACCGGCAGATTTTCGGCTAAAGTGCCGTCCCATGACGTCGTCGTCGTCGCCGTCCGTCCGTGATCCCGCCCCCTGACCGACCTTTGAAATCAAAGAGAACCGTCGGAAAGGCCTTCTTTACGGTCGGACCGGACGGCAGAAATCGCGGAAGAACCGCTGAAATTGGGCTTTGCCGCGACGGAGTGACGGCCCGGGGCATGGCACTGGCACGGGCTAAGGCCCGCCCCTAGAAAATCGAGCCGAGGCGCGAAGCCGGGCTGCAACCCGGCACTACCGGGAGCTACTGCACGGGGTTGCCGTCGGCGTCGATTTTGTGGACTTCGCCGACGTTGAGTTCGCGGATGCCGGCTTCAACCTTTTTCATGTCGCCGACGACGATCCAGACCAAGTGCTGGGGCTGGATGTACTTTTTGGCGATCTCATTGGCTTGATCGGGCGTGACGGCCAGTATCTTTTGGGTGAGCGTGTTGTAGTAGTCCTCGGGCAAGCCGTATTCGAGGATGGTGCTGTAGGAGCCGGCAAGTTCCGGCACCGACTCGAAGCTTCCCGGCAGGCCCAGCGTATCATCGTCCTGGCGGTCTTTCAGTTCCGCCGCGTTAATGGGTTTGCTCCCGACGATGTTCTTGTACTCGGCGAGTAGTTCGGCCAGCGACTCTTTGGTCTTGTCAGTCTGCACCGGAGAAAAGCTGAAATACGGCCTCTGGCCGCGAGCCGCGAGCAGCCGCGAACCTACGCCGTAGGACCAGTGCTTGTCTTCGCGCAGGTTCATGTTGATGCGCGAGCTGAAGGTGCCGCCGAAGACCTGGTTCACGAGGTCCAGCGGAACACGATCCGGATCGTTGGCAGGAGGCGCGAGCTGCGCGCCGACGATCACGCTCTGGCCCGAGCCCGGGCGGTCAATGAGATAGACCACGTCCTTTTCGGGCTCCGCGTGCGGCGGGATGGTCTGCTTGGGAACATCGCCCGGCGTCCAGGAACTGAAGAGTTTTTCCAGCCTGGGCTCGATTTCCGCGAGCGTGGTATCACCGACGACGAGCAGCGTGGCGTTGTTGGGCTTGAACCAGGTGCTGTGGAATTTGGCCAGATCTTCGCGGGTCATTTTGCTGACACCGGCTTCGCTGCCCGTTCCCAGCCAGCCTTGGGAATAGGGGTGATCGTGGCCATAGAGCAGCTGCGGAATCACGCGCTGGACCATGGCGTTGGGCGTGACCTTTTCGCGCTGAATGGCCGCGAGGCGCTCTTTTTGCAGGCGCGCGAACTCTTTTTGCGGAAACGCCGGATGAAGAATCAGGTCGGCATAGACGTCGAGCGACTTTTCGAGGTTGGTCTTCAATGCGTCGAGGTCCACCGTGGCGTAATCGAGATTAGCGCCGGCGGAGAACTCCGCGCTGAGAGACTCCAGCTCGTCGGCAATTTTCAGCGAATCGCGCGTGGGCGTGCCCTCTTCCAGCATGCTCTGCGCGAAGCTGCAGGTACCGGGAGCGGAGTCGATGTCCGACGCGTAGCCGCTCGGTACGAGCAGCGAGAAGTTCACGACTGGAGCGGAATGCCGCTCGGCCAGAACGATTTTCAGCCCGTTGGAAAGAGTGGCCTTCTGCATCGCGGGCAGCTTCAGGGCCATCGCCGAGCCCTCTGCGGGGGCTTTGGAGCGATCGTCGGGCGCGGCAGCCTTGAGCGTCGTCGGAAACGGCTGCACTTCGAGGACGTAGTCACCGTCCGAGAGCCACTCGGCAGCGGCTTTTTTGACCGATGCTGGTGTGGCGGCCTGAATGCGCTTCAGATACGTCTTGTAGCACTCGGGATCGTCGGTGAAGGCCTGGCAGCGAGCGAGAATGTCGCTCTTGCCGCCGAAGCCGCCGATGCGCTCCATGATGCGCGCGTAGTCGCCGAAGAATTGCGTTTTGGCCTGCTGCATTTCCGCTTCGGTCGGGCCGTTTTTCAGGAAGTTTTGCAGCTCTTGGTCGGCTTCCGCTTCCACTGTACCCAGATCGCCGCCGGGCTTGGCGGTCAGAGTCACCAGGAATTGTCCGGCCATTTCGCTG
>CAZQOB010000034.1:0-52977 GCA_964594885.1 uncultured Acidobacteriaceae bacterium | reverse complement strand
CCTCTGTCGCCACCCTTCCATCCGCACTCTTAGGTGAGCGATTTTCGCTCGGTGCCAGTTGGGTGTTCTCGCCATCCGCCGCCCCATGGACAATTTGCCCACTAATCTTGCTCTATTGGGGACACGTCCTGTCGGGCTGTTTACCCAAGACGAGAACAGAACCTGACTGAGGTAAGACGCTGCTGCACGACTGATCGTGTGCCACGTGGGTTGGTAAAACCCTTTGCCCCGTTGCCGTCTAGACAGCGAGCTCAGATAGAATGAGCGCCACCATCAAGGCGGGTTTGGAGGTGTTTATGCGCTGGCTGATGCGCGGGCGAAATGGCGGGTTGGCGGTGGCGACGTTTGCGGAGTTTGCCTTGTTCCTAGGCTGCGTTGCGCCGTGCAGTGTGGCTCAGAACCCTGATTTGTCGCCAACGGTGCAAGCGTACGTGAGGGTGAAGGCCGGCAAGGTGGTGCTTACGCATGTGCGGGTGATAGACGGCACCGGCGCGCCTGCCATGGAAGACCGGAACATCAGGATTGAGAACGGTAAGGTCGCAGCGATCGAAGCAGGAGCAGATGTACGAGAGACAGACGTGCCGGGAGCGCCCGGGATAACTGTGATCGATCTGCGTGGCCGTTCAGTGATGCCGGGAATCGTGGGCATGCATGATCACCTTGTTTACATTGCGCGACCAAACTTGAACGCGAGCAGGAAGTCCGAAGAGCCTTTGCTCACACCGCAGATGACTTTCAGTTCGCCGAGACTGTATTTGGCCAGCGGCGTCACGACGATGCGAACCACGGGAAGCATAGAGACGTACACTGACCTGAATCTACGTAATGCCATTGACACAGGTCAATTGCCGGGACCGCACATCGATGTGACCGGGCCGTATCTGGACGGACCTTCTTTTTTTCTGCAAGAGCCTTTTTTGAAGAACGCGGAAGATGCTCGGCAGATGGTGAACTACTGGGCAGATCGAGGAGTGACTTCGTTTAAAGCTTATATGTTCATTACGCGCGACGAACTGAAAGCGGCTATCGAAGCAGCGCACAGGCGAGGCATTAAGGTCACAGGGCATTTGTGCTCGGTGACGTACAAAGAGGCAGCGGAGATGGGCATTGACAATCTGGAGCACGGGTTTTTTGTGAATACGCAACTCGATCCGGGAAAAAAGCCGGATGTCTGTCCGGATACGGAAGGCGTGCCCACGATTCTAAAGATGGATCCGGCGGGTCCGGAGGCACGCGATCTGTTTCAGACACTGATCCAGCATCATGTGGCGATTACTTCGACGTTGCCTGTCTTTGAAGAATGGGCGGGGCCGGGACGGCCGCCGCTGCGGCAGCACGCGTTGGATACGATGACTGCGGAAGCGCGGAAAGATTATTTCATTTTGCGGCAGCGTAACGCCGGATCGGCGCCGGGCAAACCTGATATGGCAGAGGTGTGGAAGCGCGAGCTTGAGCTGGAGCGCGCATTCGTGAAGGCAGGTGGACTGCTGATTGCGGGGCCTGACCCGACAGGGGCGGGGGATGTTCTGCCGGGATTTGGCGATCAGCGCGAAATCGAGTTGCTGGTGGAAGCGGGCTTTTCTCCGGTGGAGGCAATTCACATAGCCACTTACAACGGAGGAGTTTTCCTCGGCCGTGAGAAAGAAATTGGATCGATCGTGGCTGGCAAGAATGCGGATCTGGTGGTGATTAACGGCGACCCATCTAAGAACATTGCAGACATAGAGAATGTGGAGATCGTGTTCAAGGATGGTGTTGGGTATGACTCGCAGAAATTGCTGGAGTCTGTACGCGGGAGATATGGGCAATATTAAGGGGACTGCAGCGGAACTCTCGGCCAAGGATAAATGCGAGAGTCTTCTGGCGTAGCACTTTCCCCCAATGGCTCCACTTTGGCGATTAATTCTGCCGGTTTGGTTCGGCTTTTCGCGTTGGGAATCAAATAGTCTCTTGTGACTCACAGCTTGCGCCGAAATCTTTCAAGTGGATTTGGCAGCGGGCATCTTTACGGTTGGCCGCGTATCAGGCACGTAAACTGCTTCCTCAAGACTGAACGCGTGCAAAGAGTTCCGTGTAGTGCTTCCAGTAGCCTTCGACTTCGCGCATGAGGCGCTGAAATTCCGGGTCCCCGCGCAGCTTGTCCCAGTTTTTGTCGCGCTGAAACCAGGGATAATTGTGATTCCCCAGTTGGACAGCTCGTCGCAACCAAATGAGGGCCATTTGCTTGTCGCCTAACAGCGCGTAAACGGAGCCAGTCCATTCCGCCGTGTCACCGTCAACCACTTCCTCGGGTTTATAACGCAGAAGTCGGGGGTCAATTCTGTCCCGTTCTCCACGAGACGCACGTACGAACGCTGACACGATCAGGGCATCGTCCTCACCGTTCGGCGGGCTTAATTGCAAAGCGCGGTCCAGCACTCGCTCTGCCTCTTCGGTTTTTCCCTGGTAGTAGAGGAAATCGCCCAAGTACGCCAATAGCTTATAGTTATCCGGGTACCGCTCGAGAACTTGGCGCATCTCCAGTTCCGCCTCGTGAGGCTTACCCTGATACAGGAACATTCGTGCGTGCATCGAGTAGGGCTGTGGCGGAACGGGGTTCAGATCCAGCGTGCGGCGAAAGGCGGCCTCGGCCAAGTCAAGCAAACCGGCGTAATGATAGATGTAGCCAAGGACCGTCCATGCTTGCGCCGAGTTAGGCCCCAGAGTTACAGCTTCGCGCAAGATCCGGAGGGAATCGGTAATCTTGCCCTGCTCGCCAAAAACCGAGCCAAGCGCTACATTCGCGCTGAAGGAGTGTGGGTCTAGAGCCAACGCCTTGCGCGCCGTTTCCTCTGCCAAGGCCAGGTTATGGGCCCCATTTTCCTGGAAATTTGTGGCCTCGAGCGCGTAAGTCTGCGCAAGCAGCGCATAGGCGTCAACGAACCTGGGATCTTTTTCAATGGCTCGCTGGGCCATTTGCTCCGACTTCTGCAAAGTCTCGCGTTTGGAATCGATGCGGTAGTCCGCCTGGTACGCCCGTGCCTGCAGCAACAGGTCGTAAGCGTCCGCGGAATTCGTCGAAAGAGCTTTTAACGATTGCTGTTCAGTACCTGAAAGCTGAACGCTCAGGCCATCCACGACCCTCTGGGCGACGTCATCTTCAAAGCGCAACATGTCTTGGCCTTGCAAGTCGTAATGGCTCGCCCAGCGCGTGGCACCGTGATCGATTAGCTGCACGGAAACACGCATCACACTGCCAGCGCGCTGATAAGTTCCTGCCAATACTGAATTGACCCCGAGCTCCCGAGCTGCTTCAGCCGGATCATCAGCCGCCTTCGCATATTTCAGGACGGAATTCGTGGGACGAACCGTAAGATTCTGCAAAGTGGTAAGGCGGCCGATGATGGCATCGGCTATGCCGATGCCCCACGCCTCGCCGCTTTGTCCCGAAAGGTCATGGAATGGCAATACGGCGAGCGTTCGCACGGAGGGTGGTGTTGCCACAGCCGTGGCAGCAGGGGCCTCAGTCGCGACGTGCTTAGAGCGATAGTAAACGAACTCGCCAGCCGCTGCACCAACTATGACGACTGCCACGATCAGCGAGACAAGAATTCTTCGTTTCGCCGGTATCGGCCGGTCGTCCGCTGTCAATGCGCGGCCTGATTCCGACTCACGCTTGAGCCGCTTTAAGTCCGCTCGCATATCGGCGGCGTGTTGGTAGCGCAGTTCGCGGTCTTTCTCCAGGGCGCGGCTGATGATTTGCTCTAGTTCGGCAGGCACTTCGCTATTCAGTCGCACGGGAGCAGGCGGTCGTTTGTGCAGGATGCCGTCAAAGATCGCTGCAGAGGTGTCGCCTTTGAAGGGCAACCTGCCGGTGGCCATTTCGTAAAGCACCACTCCAAAGGAAAAAAGGTCCGTGCGCGCATCCAGTTCTTTGCCCAGGGTCTGTTCCGGCGACATGTACGCTACCGTGCCCAAAGTTTCCCCGGGGCTCGTCAATTGCTTGGAATCTATGCTCAATGTCGGCAGCGTTTCACAATTTCCGACCTCTTTCTGGTCCACAGCTACTTTTGCCAGCCCAAAATCCAGAATTTTGGCGTGGCCGCGCTTGGTAACAAAAATGTTTGCTGGCTTGACGTCCCGATGAACGATCCCCTCGGAATGCGCTGCGTCCAGCGCCTCCGCCACCTGAATCGAGATATTCAGAAGGCGGTCCAACTCGATTGGCTGGCCAGCAATGAGGTGCTTGAGTGTTGCACCATCCAGAAATTCCATGGCGATAAACGCCTGCCCGTCTGCTTCGCCAATGTCGTGAATGGTGCAAATGTTCGGGTGATTGAGGGCCGAGGCGGCTTTGGCTTCGCGACGGAAGCGTTCCAGTGCCTGCCGGTCGTGCGCCACTTCATCCGGGAGGAATTTGAGCGCTACGAAGCGATCGAGGCGCGTGTCTTGGGCTTTATACACCACGCCCATACCCCCGCCGCCGAGTTTTTCGAGAATGCGGTAGTGCGAGACGGTCTGGCCGATGAACGCGTCGGAGCCCGCCATAATGTGGCCATCTTAGGTTTCGATTCGTGTAGAGTCAACGAAACGCGCTTTAGAGGTGGGTACTAGGATCAAGATGTCCGATAAATCGTCCAAATACGTATCCGTACTTGTCGGGTTGTCTTTTACAGTGCTGACTGCGGTGCAGGTGAACCTTCCTCGTATCCTGTGCCAAAATTACGCGGGAAGTGCCAGCGCACGTCCCTAATCATTGAAGAATTAGCCAAGATTCGATGAATTGCCTCTGCGGCAGAAGGTTGCACTCCGCGTTTGCGTCCACCTAGCAAAGAGCCGATGAGACCACGCTTGCGTTCAAGCCAAGCGATCCAAGTTCCCGCTTCAGTTTCGCCGGTTGGACGATGGCCAATCAACAACGTGTGACCGATGCCCGCTACTTCAAAATTCAGATACCAGCCGAAGTCTTCTTGACCAGGCTTTTCATCCGCCACTATCCCGACTCTTCGGAGTTCGTCGGGCAGCCACTCCGCGAGATCATCTCCGAAACAGCAAGGATTGATGAAATAGTCTTTGGCCTCGGTCATGTTAAAGGCTGCGCTTTCAAACGTGACGACGGTTGTGATTTGCGAGTCCATAGTGGCTTGTCGATTCTATCTTGTTGGCACGACCAAGAACCCGGTTAACGCCGAATCGGGGATTTGATGATCTAAGAGCGGCCGGCGAGCAGGACATGGACGACCTCCTTCACCCGCACGAAAGGTTGGTCTGGGCCAGGCGCGGGTCGGAGTCGCCCCTGACGATCGATCAGAAAAATCGCTGGATAGCGCGCAATGTCGCGGTAGAGACTGGGGCTTCTCCGCCGAGCGTGAGAAGTGGATAACTCACCGGGACCTGTTGCACGTATTTCCTTTGCAGATTGACGTCTTCCTTTTTAGCTTCGACGAACGGCAGCGAAAACTGGCCCAGGCCGTACATCTCAAAGTCAATTGAAAGATCACGCGTTCGGTGCGTTCTGCTATTTCCGACGACACTGGCCTGGTCCGCAACTGGTCGATCTGCTCATGAGGCTGTCACGAAATCAGTAAGGAGGGCGCTAAAATCGCCCTTGGGGGCGCCACCCTTCCATTCTTTTGCTCTCAGCTATGAAGGAAGCAGACTGCGTTTTTACACGAAGGGAATGTCTTAGCGTTCATGCAGTTCATCCCGGCTGGCCCGAGTTAGCCCACCCATGTGAAAGCCGCTATCGAGAAGGGCTGTGGCCTGCCGTTCGGACCGCTCATGTGCCTCGTCCTTACCGACCAGGGAGTCAATCTCCTGGGCGAGGAGACCGCTGATCGAAGTCTCGCGACGCGCGGCAAGAATCTTGGCTTTCCTGAGTACCTGCCGACTGAGACCTATCGTCAAGTTCTGCCTGTCACGAGTCCCGGAAGTTGACATCGTCCGTACTCCAGCTACGTAATTTATGTGTAGCACGTATTATACGTCCCAACTCGGCTATATCCCTTAGACCGGCCATGGTTCGATGAATTCGCTGAGAAAAGTTCGGAAGTCGTCCCCTGGGGCAGGCCACAGAGTTCCACTTCTTCTTAATCCGCGGTACTGGCTTTGGCGGAACCGTGTTGCGTGGCAGGAAATTCCTCGGGGAGAGGCGCGTGGTCTTTTTCCTCGCTTATCGCCACAGTTTGCTTTGCCTGTTCGTCAACCGTCAGCCGGAAAATATCCGGCCGCGCGTAATGCCCGACGACATCGAGGTCGTATTTGCCGCGCACGATTTGCGCGAGATCAATGTCCGCAGTCAGAATCGCCTCGCCTTCGGTATTTGGTCCAGCCAGGAAATTTCCGAATGGATCGACGATGCAGCTGCCACCGCGGCACACGACGGCATCGGGATCCTCGGCAAAAGTCGAACGATACTCGGCAGGGAAGTCGCGCCGCCGGTTGAACTGATTGCAGGACAGCAAAAAGCAGCGGCCTTCTACCGCGATGTGCCGGACCGTTGCCAGCCAGGAATCGCGCGCATCCGCTGTGGGTGCGCAATAAATCTGAATGCCTTTGCCGTACATAGCGGTGCGCAGCAGCGGCATGTAGTTCTCCCAGCAGATCACCGCGCCCAGTTTCCCCAGGTCGGTGTCAAATACCGGAAGCGTCGAGCCGTCGCCAAATCCCCACACGAGGCGTTCGGATCCTGTGGGCATCAATTTGCGATGCTTGCCGAGATATTGTCCATCCGGCGCAAAGAACAACACGGTGCAGTAGAGCGTTCCGCCGTCGCGCTCGATAATACCTGCCACCAGATGAATCGCGTTTCGGCGCGCCGTCCGCGCAATGTGGTCCACTGCCGGCCCGGGAACATCCACACTGCTCTCCCAATAGCGCCGGAAGTCCTCGCGTCCCTGGTCGCTGCGTGATCCCACCACGGCGCCAAAGTCCAGCCCACGCGGATAACCGGAGACAAAAGCCTCGGGGAAAAGAACCAGCTGCGCCCCAGCCCGCGCAGCCTCTGCCGCCAGCCGGTCCAATTTTTCCAGCGTGCGCTCTCGGTCGAACACCACCGACGACGCCTGCACCACCGCAACTTTGAACGCCATTTGCGACTCTCTCCGCCTGCTGGTTGCAGCCTAACTATACCGCAACCGATTCTCTGAACGACGCTCGCAGTTCACCGGCACCGCCAGCAATCTCCCCTCATCACTGGTAGAATCTCCTGCACAAAAAAGGAGCGGCGAATCGGATGAAGCTCATTCGCTTTGGGGAAGCAGGTCGCGAAAAAGCCGGGATTCAACTGCCTGACGGCACGCGGATTGACGTTTCCGCGTTCGGTTCAGACTACAACGAGGAGTTCTTCGCCGGCGGCGGTCTCCAAAAGCTGCGCGACTGGCTCGGCCACAACGCGGCGACCACGCCGCGGATCGCCCATTCAGTCCGGCTTGGCCCACCGATCACCCGCCCCAGCAAAATCGTTTGTATCGGATTGAACTACCGCGATCATGCCGCCGAAACCAAGGCCGAGCCTCCGACGGAGCCGGTGCTCTTCTTCAAGTCTACAACTTCGCTGGTCGGGCCCGGCGATGCTCTGAAAATTCCACGCAATGCGACGAAAGTCGATTGGGAGGTGGAACTCGCTGTAATCATCGAAAAAAAGGCGACCTGCGTTTCCGAAGCTGAGGCCTTGGGCCACGTCGCTGGTTTCGCTCTGCACAACGATTACTCCGAGCGCAGCTTTCAGCTCGAGCGCGGTGGCCAGTGGGTGAAAGGGAAGAGCGCCGATACCTTTGCTCCTCTTGGCCCGTTCCTCGCTACCCGCGACGAGTTGCCCAACTTCGGGCGCCTAGCAATGTGGCTCAAGGTCAATGGCGAATTCCGCCAGCGCAGCTCGACTTCCGAAATGATCTTCGGCGTGCCGTTTCTCGTCTCCTATGTCAGCCAGTTCATGACGCTGGAGCCCGGCGACGTCATCACCACCGGCACGCCCGCCGGTGTCGGCCTCGGTATGAAGCCGCCGCAATACCTGAAAGCAGGAGATATTGTAGAACTCGGCGTCGAAGGACTCGGCGAATCACGCCAGCAAGCGATCGAATAGGTCCCAGGACTTTCGGGCGCCGCGCTTGATGGAGTGCGGAGGGCTTCGCTTGGCTCTTCGCGATGGGTGCTCGGCCTGTACTACAATGAGCGTTTCGATGAATCCCAAAGTTCTTCAGCTTAATCCGCGCGACAACGTTCTGGTCGCTCTGCAAAATCTTCAGCAGGGCGAATCTGTCGCTTTCGGCCCCAATACATACCTGCTTGGCTCCAGCATTCCCGCGAAACACAAGTTCGCCGTTCAGGACCTCGCCGCCGGGGATCCCATCACCATGTACGGTGTGCTCGTCGGCAAAGCCGTTGAGCCCATTCAAAAAGGACACGCGCTAACAACCCGTAACGTCCGGCACGACTCGTCAACCTTTCACGAAAAATCCTCTGACCTTCGCTGGAACCCCCCCAACGTTTACCGCTGGGTCGGCAAGACTTTTCGCGGCTTTCACCGTTCCGACGGCCAGGTCGGCACACGCAATTATTGGCTCGTCGTTCCCCTCGTTTTCTGCGAAAACCGCAATATCGGCGTGCTGAAACAGGCGTTTGAGGAAGAGCTCGGCTTTGCCGCACCACAGGTCTATCGCCGCCAGGTGGCCGAACTCACGCGCCTATATAAGGAAGGGAAGTCCGCCGAGATTGCCGCCGTGACGCTCTCCGCGCAGACCGCCGGCCCGGCGCGCTCGAAGATTTTCGAAAATGTGGATGGCATACGCTTTCTCTTGCACGAGGGCGGCTGCGGCGGGACTCGCGAAGACTCCAACAATCTGTGCGGACTGATCGCCGGCTACATCCATCACCCGAACGTCGCGGGAGCTACAATCCTTAGCCTCGGCTGCCAACACGCTCAAATCCCCATCCTGCGGGAAGAGATTCGCAAGCGGAATCCTGATTTCGACAAGCCGCTGGTCATTTTCGAACAGCAGCAAACCGGCTCCGAAGAAACCATGCTGACCGAAGCCATTCGCAAGACCTTCCTAGGACTGATCGAGGCCAATCGAGCGCGCCGCTTGGATGCTCCGCTGTCGCAACTCTGCGTCGGTCTCAAGTGTGGCGGTTCTGACGGTTTCTCCGGCCTCTCAGCTAACCCTGCGATCGGGCACACGGCGGACCTGCTGGCGGCGCTTGGGGGCCGCACAATTCTCTCCGAATTCCCGGAACTGTGCGGCGTCGAACAGGAACTGATCAACCGCTGCACGACGAAAGAGATTGGCGACCGCTTCATGCAGCTGATGCGCGGCTACGGGGCGCGCGCAAAAGCGGTCGGCTCCGGGTTCGAAATGAATCCGAGCCCGGGCAACATCCGCGACGGCCTGCTCACCGATGCCATGAAATCCGCCGGCGCAGCGAAGAAGGGCGGGACATCGCCGGTCACTGGGGTGCTCGACTATCCCGAATATTCGTCCGGCGCGGGACTCAAGCTGCAGTGCACGCCTGGCAACGACGTCGAGTGCGTCACCGCGCAAGTCGGCGGCGGTGCCACCGTCGTCTTGTTCACCACGGGACTGGGTACTCCCACAGGCAATCCGATCGCACCGGTGGTCAAGCTTTCCACCAACTCGGAGCTCGCTAGGCGCATGGCTGACAGCATTGACGTGGACTGCGGTCCAATCGTTTCCGGCGAATCCACCATCGAAAAAATGGGTGAAGAAATTCTGCACTACGTGATTCGGGTTGCGAGTGGCGAGGCGCCGGTTCGCGCCGAAGTGAAAGGCCAGTGCGATTTCATTCCCTGGAAGCGCGGAGTCTCTTTGTGAGCGATCCCAAACCGTCTGACTCGTTCTTCAGCTTGAAGGGCAAGGTGGCCGTCGTCACCGGAAGCGGCAGCGGTATCGGCCGCGCCATCGCCATGCGCTTTGCAGCCGCCGCAGCTTCGGTTCGCATTCTGGACCTCAACTTTCCCGAAGCCGGACAAACCGCCCACGAAATCCGAGAGGCGGGCGGCCACGCTGTCGCTTTTTCCTGCGACGTAACCGACCAGGCTGCCGTCCATAAGACGTTCGAGAAAATTTTCCAAAAAGACCGCGTGCAGATCCTCGTCAATAACGCGGGCATCTCTCACATCGGCAATGTTGAAACCACCAGCGAAGCTGACTTCGACCGCATCATGCGCGTCAACGTCAAGGGATATTACAACTGCATCCATGCGTGTGCCGGCCACATGAAAGAGAAAGGCGGTGGCGTCATTCTCAACATTGCTTCCATCGCCGGTACCAACGGTCTCGGCGACCGCTTCGCCTACGGAACCAGCAAAGGTGCGGTCATCGCCATGACTCTTTCTGTGGCCAAGGACTATGTCGCGCACAACGTCCGTTGCAACTCGATTTCCCCGGCTCGCGTGCACACCCCTTTTGTGGATAATTATTTGAAGAAAAACTATCCCGGCCGTGAGGTCGAAATGTACGACAAGCTCGCCAAAACTCAGCCCATGGGCCGCATGGGTGAGCCCCACGAAGTTGCCGCACTTGCTCACTTCCTTTGCTCCGACGAAGCCGCCTTTGTCACTGGCTCCGACTATCCCCTCGACGGCGGCTTCCTGCGCCTGCACGGCTAACCCATGGCACTGCGATGGAAAGGAAAGGTATTGGTTTGCCCCGGTGGCGCCAAAGGCATTGGCGATTCGATTGTCCGCGAATGGGCGCGGGAGCAAGCGACGGTGGTGATTGCCGAAAAAGACCAAAAAGCCGCGAATCAGTTGACTGACGAACTGACCGCCAATGGGATAGCAGCAGGCTTTGTCCCAACCGAGCTGACGGATTCGCGCGCGTGTAAAACCGCCGTCGATTTTACCGTGCAGAAATTCGGCCGCATCAATGGTCTCGTCAACAATGCCGGCATTAACGACGGCGTCGGCATCGCACACGGCTCTCCGGAAAAATTCGTCGAATCGCTGCAGAAGAATCTTCTTCACGTCTACGACATTACCCATTACGCCTTGCCCGCCCTGAAGCAATCCCGCGGTGCCATCGTCAACATCAGCTCTAAAACTGCCGTGACCGGGCAGGGAAAAACGTCCGGTTACGTTGCCGCCAAGGCCGCCATCCTCGGGCTCACCCGCGAATGGGCCGTCGAGCTCCTTCCAGAAGGCGTCCGCGTCAATGCCGTCCTTCCCGCCGAAGTCATGACCCCTCTCTACGAATCCTGGCTGGCCAAATTCCCCGATCCGCAGCAGGCACGCGCGCACATCGAATCCAAAATCCCGCTCGGTCATCGCATGACTACCGCCGAAGAGATCGCGGCGACGGTCGTCTTTCTGCTCTCCGAAAAATCCAGCCACACCACTGGACAGCACCTCTTCGTGGATGGCGGCTACGTTCACTTGGATCGCGCACTGACTTGAGAAGAAGGCTGGGAACCGTGACCCATCGTTATTGCTTGACACTCGATTTGAAAGACGACCCTGCCCTCATCGCCGAATACCGGCGCCATCATGAAATCGTCTGGCCTGAAATCATCAAGAGCATTCGCGATTCTGGCATCGAGGACATGGAGATCTATCTCCTCGGCGCACGCATGTTCATGATCATGGAAGTGAGCGAATCTTTTTCGTTTGAAAAGAAGGCCCGGACCGACCGCGACAACTGCAAAGTTCAGGAATGGGAAACTCTGATGTGGAAATTTCAGCAGGCTCTGCCCGGCACCAAGCCCGGAGAGAAGTGGCTTCGGATGGATCGGATCTTCAAGCTGCCCGGCTGAAGCAATTTACTTTGGCGCTTCGGCCTGTACCGCCGCCAGCATCGGCATATTGGCATCGGAGTTCTTCCAAAGCGTTAGGAAAGCGTTGTAGTTCGTCCGCGCTTCGGCGGTCTGGCCCGCCATCGCCTTGGCTCGGGCCAAACCTAGATAAGCCAGCGGGTAAATCGGTTCGTTCAGGACCACGCCCGGCCAGTTCAGGATTTTCTGAAACTCCCCTGCCGCCGCTTCGCCCTGATGCGCCGCCAGGTACGCTTGGCCCCTCACATACACCGGATACATGTAGTCCGAAAAGTTGCTGCTCGCCGCGATTCCCAGCTCGTAAGCGGAAGTGGTCTTGAGAAATTCGATCGCCCGCGCCGGATCTCCATCAATCAGCGCAATCTGCGCGTAGATGGTTGGCACATAGTTGAACTGCACCACTGTGTCCTGTGGAAACCGGCTCCTCAACGCATCCACGAATTCGACAGTGCGTTCTCGATCACCAACTAGCGCCAGGGCCAGGGTCGCTACAAACTGCACGTCCCTGGCGTTTGACGATTTCAGTGCGCTGTTTGCAAAGCGCTTGGCTTCCGCACCATTGCCGAACAACGCCTCCCGCAGCCCTGCCGCAGCTTCACAAGCCGCGGCACGTTCCGGTTGGCCCGCCTGATGCGCTTCCAAAACTGCCTGTTTTGAAAAATCGCGGGCCCTGGTCAGTTGGCCGTAGAACGCTGCCGTATCTGCTTCGTAATACATCATCACCGCGGCATCGGCCGGTCGCGCTCCCGACCAGGTGACTTGCTCTTCCATGGACTTCGGATCGGTCTGCAAGAAAGCCAGCTGGTACAGAGCAAACCGAAAACCTGAAGAATCCAGCTTTCGCTCAGCGGCTTCAGCCGCCAGCGCCCGCGCTTCCTTTACACGATTCAAGTCGATCAGGACGGAAAGCAGATTGGAATAGGAAAGTGCGTCGTTCGGGGAGAGCCGCAGCGCCGCACGGTACTCTTGCTGCGCCTTTTCATACTGCCCTAGCGTCCGGTAAACCTCGCCAAGGTTGTTCGGCGGTACCGGGTCCCTCGGATAGGTTTGCGCCCACAGCTCATACGCTTGCTTCGCCTTCTCCAAATCACCGCTCACAAATTGGTGGTAGTGCGACTCGATATAAAATCGCTCCAGGTCACTGACCTTCGTCCGTAGTTCGTAGGCCTTGCGGGTATTCTCCGCAGCCAGCTCCTTCTCGCCCATGTTGTAGTACGTCGTTCCCAGCGTCGCGTAGGCGATCGCCAGATTCGGATCCAACTGGATCGCCCGCCGCAGCAGCGGGACTGCCGCGTGATAGTCGCCTTGCGTGAACATGGTCGTCCGGCCCATGGAATACGCCTGCAGCGCCTCGAGTGAGGGTGTCGTCGCCTGCTCGATCGGTGTCGCCAGCTTCTGCACCGACTTCAGCGATTCGCCCAGCCGTTCTCGCAGCTTGATCGCGGCCTCGCCCAGTTTCGGCAGCACCTGTTCTTTGCTGTTGGCCAACACCTGTTCCTGAGCCAGCGGGTCGCCGGTCTGGCAATTCACGGCGCTGATCCCCAGCACGTACTGGCTGCCGATATTCGAGATGGTCCCGCTCAGGTAAGCCTTGCTCCCAACCCTTTGGCAAAGTTCACGCGCAAGCTCAGGTGTCAGTTTTTCTCCGGCGGGCTTCCCCATCAGTTGCAGCGTCTGTTGCGCTTGCCGTTCCGACACCAAACTCAAAAAAGGCGACTGCTCGAGCTGTACCACCAGACCCTGGCGCAGCGTGTCATCGAACACCGCATCGCCCGTTTTGTTCGTAAAGTCCGCCAGCACAACGGTGTCGGATTCGTTCAGCGCATGTGCACGCCGAATTTCGTTCAGCCACCCGCCCAGCGCCATCACCACAACGACGCCGAGAGTCACACCCAGCGCAGTCCATTTCTTCCGCACGATCCACGGTTGGCGCCGAATCCCGGAACTTGCCAGCAGCGCCGCCGTCACGGTGTGACCGGACTCGAATCCCCGCTTCAGCAGCACTAGATCCGACCGCAACTCCGCTGCATTCTGGTAGCGCTTGTCTTTGTCTTTTTCGATCGCCTTGTTGATGATCGCTTCGAGTTCCGGCGAAATCTCCGGGTTCAGCGTCTTTGCTGCCATCGGTGGCTTGCTCAAAATTGCTTCGATGATCAAGCCGCCCGTATTTCCCGGAAAAGCCTTCTGTCCCGTCGCCATCTCGTACAGCAGCAAGCCCAAGGAAAAGATATCTGCGCGCATATCCAGATCGTCGCCACGAATCTGCTCCGGCGACATGTACGACGGCGTGCCGCTGATCACGCCCACAATCGAAATCGGGTTCTCCAGCCCCGGGTGCGACGAATCCGACACTTGCGTTTCGTTTTCGTCCCTTGCGATCAGCTTGGCCAGGCCAAAGTCCAGCACCTTCGCCTGTCCCCGCTTGGTGACAAAAATATTTGCCGGTTTGATGTCCCGATGGATGATGCCTTCGCTGTGCGCCGCATCCAGCGCATCCGCAATCTGAATGCCCAGGTTCAGAATCTCTTCCATCGGCAGCGGCTTGCCATCGATGTGCTGCCGCAGCGTCTCGCCCTCGATGAACTCCATCGCCAGGAACGGCCGCCCGTCCTGCTCGCCGATGTCGTGTACCGTACAGATGTTCGCGTGGTTTAGCGCCGACGCCGCCAGCGCCTCGCGCCGGAATCGTTCGAGCGCTTGTTTGTCATGCATCAGGTTGTCGGGAAGGAATTTCAGCGCAACGTAGCGTTCCAGCCGCGTGTCCTGGGCCTTGTACACAATGCCCATGCCGCCGGTGCCCAGCTTTTCCAGCACGCGATAGTGAGAGATACTCTGCCCGATCATCGCCGCAGCGCGCTTTCAAAAAGCAAAGTCTAAAGCGTTTGGTCGTCCGAACTGTGTCCGCTCAACGCATCGCTGGCCTTCCGGCGGTCCGTCTTCGGAGGCTTTGGAGTTCCCACTACCGTCAGCATGCGAGTGCCTTCGCCGTAGGCATCGGTGGCCGGAGTCTCTTCCTGCTCCAGAATGATGCTCTTGTTGCACACCGTGCAAACCATCGAGCCGTACGCATCTCCGTCCTGTTTCAGGAACCGGTTAAAGCGCATCACGCGCCCGCAGCACACCGGAATCCACACCTTTTGGGAACTTTCTGGGCTCATGCGCCCCTCTCGCAGTCTAAGTCGGCAAAGTATATACCGGAACCCCGTTTGCCGCGAATCTCGTTTTGATTGCTCGGACCTGAATCGGCGCCTGCCTGCTCTCTGTGCTTCGGTTAGACGCTCCGGTGCCTAAACCGCTTGCCGCTCTTGTACTCCGCCACGGTCTGTCCCTTGCCGCGCAACTTATATTTGTAGGTCGTCAGGCCTTCCAGCCCCATCGGCCCCCGCGCGTGCAGCTTCCCGTTGCTGATCCCGACTTCGGCCCCCAGTCCATACCGGTAACCGTCCGCAAACCGTGTCGAAGCATTCGCAAACACCCCCGCCGCATCCACTTCATTCAGAAATCGCTCGGCCGCCGCACCGTCTTCGGTCACAATCGTTTCCGTGTGCGCGCTCCCATACTCGTGGATGTGCGCGATCGCCTCTTCCAACCCATTCACCACCTTCACCGCCAAAACCAAATCCCCGTACTCCGTAGCCCAGTCCTGCTCGGTCGCCGCCAGAACTTCACCCAGTTCGGCCGCGGCTCGCGTCTTTTCGCACCCTCGTACTTCGACTCCCGCCGCTTGCAGCTCCGCCACCATCTTCGGCAAGAATCGCTCCGCGACGCTCTGGTCCACCAGCAGAGTTTCCGCCGCGTTGCAGGCCGCGGGATAGTCGGTCTTGGCGTCCATCACAATCCGCGCGGCCTTCTGCAAATCCGCCGCTCCGTGCACGTACACATGGCAGATCCCTGCACCGTGTCCCAGCACCGGAATCCGGCTCTCCCGCGAAATCCGCTCCACGAACTCTTTCCCGCCTCGCGGAATCAGCAAGTCCACGTCTTTCGTGAGACTGAGCAGCTCCATCACGTCCGCGCGCGACTGCAGCATCTGTGCCGCGTCGGCCGGTATCGCGCCCGCCTGGGCAATCGCCCCGCGCCAAATTTCGATCATTGCTTGGTTCGTCAGCGCCGCCTCCGCTCCGCCTTTGAGCAAAATTGCATTCCCGGATTTCAGTGCCAGTGACGCTACCTGCGGCAGCACATCCGGCCGGGATTCAAAAACCACCGCCACCACGCCCAGCGGGCAACTCTGTTTTGTCAGTACCAGCCCTTCGTCCAGTTCCGTCACGGCTAGCTTCCGCCCTAGCGGGTCGGGCAGCTCGGCCACGCTCCGCACCTTTTCTGCAATTTCTCCAAGACTCATTTCGTCCATCCGCAGCCGTGCCAGCATCGCCGCCGATACCTTTCCACTGGCCGCCAGCGCTTCCGCCGCGCGCACGTCCGCAGCGTTCGCCGCCAGAATCCGCGCGGCATTCTCTTCCAGCCCCGCAGCTGCGGTTAGCAGCGCATTGTCGCGAACCTCTTCGCTCAACACGGCCAGCTTCCGCGAAGCCGTCCGCGCCCGTCGCGCGGCTTCCGCCGGGCCTGCGCCCGGAGCTGCTTTAAATGGCTCGCTCGCGTGTCCGCCTGCGCTCATCCGACGGCCTCGCCCGATTCCAGCACTACAATATTTTCCCGTGTGAACCACACCTTCGCCGCTCCAGCTTTCCCGCTTGAGCTGCGCTCCTCGCTCCCGCAAGCCGCAATCCCGCGCGCGAATTCCCGTCCTTCCAAATCGCGAATGCTCACCACATCCATCGGCGCAAACTCTCGCTCTACCCGCACCACACCCGAATTCAGCAAGCTGGCCTTGCCCGCGGTAATCGCGCGCTGCGCGCCCGCATCCACCACCACCCGTCCCCGGATTCCCGCGGCATACGCGAGCCAGCGTCGCTTTCCGCGCATTCGCGTGGCGGGAGCAAAGACGGTCCCGACACTTTCTCCGTCAAACGCGCGCCGCAACGTGTTTCCATCCGCGCCGTTGGCAATCAACGCCACGCCGCCACAATTCATTGCGATCTCGGCTGCTGCAATCTTCGTTGTCATCCCGCCGCGCCCGCTCCGCGATGGCCCTGCGGCCTCCGCGCGCACTTCCTCCGTCACCCGTTCCACAAACCGCTCTGCTTCCGGCGCCTTGCCACCCGCCCTCGTTCGCAAGAAGCCATCCACATTCGTCAGCAGTACCAGTGCGTCCGCTTCCATCCCGCTCATCACCAGCGCCGCCAGCCGGTCGTTGTCGCTAAAGGCCGCGGTTCGGCCGCCCTTCACCAGTTCCAGCTCCGCCGTCGACACCGTGTCGTTCTCATTGATCACCGGCAGCACGGCAAATCCCAGTAGCTTTTCCATCGTCCGCCGCAGATTCGAATACCGCCCCCAGTTGCTAAAGTCCTCTTCGGTTAGCAGCACCTGCGCAATCTTCCGCCCTAGCTCGTCAAACAGCTTCTTGTACGACTCCATCAGCAAACTCTGGCCCGCCGCCGCGCACGCCTGCTTCACCGCCATGTCCTTTAGCCGCGAAGGGTGCAGGCCCAACAGGCTTCTACCCAGGCCGACCGCCCCCGACGACACCAACATCACCTGCCGGCCACCTTCCACCAGCCGCGCAATCTCGCGCGTAAGGGGCGCCACTCGCTCCTGGCACACTCCGCCCTTGGCGTCGGTCACCGTGCTCGTCCCCAGCTTGACCACGATTCGCCGCGCCGCCACCAGCTTCTTCCGCGCTTCGCTCTCCGTTACCTGCACTCTTTCTCTCCAGCCAACGTAGCTTCCTGGCAACGGGATTCACTTTCAGGTAACATCCCGCCCGATTCCTCTAGCGCCGGTCCCGCATCAGTTTATCGTAAAACTTCCGGCGCTTCCGCCGTCCAGGTTCGATGAAAAAACTTCGCATCCTGCTTTCGCTCACCACCGACGATAACGATTATCAGATCGAGCAGGCAAAGTCTGCCGAGGAGGTCTCCAAGCGTTTGGGCATTGAGACCAAGATCATTTACGCCGGCAATGACGCCATCAATCAAAGCACTCAGTTGCTACGCGTCATTCAAGCGGCTCCGCAGGATCGGCCGGATGCCATCGTCTTCGAACCTGTCGGCGGCACCGCCCTTCCCCAGGTTGCTAAAGCCGCTGTCACCGCAAATGTAGGCTGGGTCGTACTGAACCGCGAAGCCGCCTACGTGAGCGACCTCCGCCACTCCGCCAAATCGCCCATCTTTTGCGTCAGCAACGACCACGTCGAGATTGGCCGTATCCAGGGACGCCAATTTGCCGCTCTGCTCCCCAAGGGCGGAAATGTCCTCTATATCCAGGGGCCCTCGGAGAATTCCGCCGCTAAGGAACGCACTCAGGGCATGACCAGCACCAAGCCCGCGAACATCCAGGTCATCACCCTCAAAGGCCAGTGGACCGAAGGGAGTGCTCAAAAGGCCGTCCGCTCCTGGCTCATGCTCTCCACCTCCAAAAAAACGGTCATCGACGTCGTCGCAGCGCAGGACGACTCCATGGCCATGGGCGCCCGCCGGGCCTTCGAAGAACTTTCCAATGAATCCGAAAGCGAGCGCTGGCTAAAGCTTCCGTTTACCGGCTGCGACGGCCTGCCTGGCACCGGCCAGTCGTGGATTCGAACCGGCTTGCTTGCCGCTACCGTTTTCACTCCGCCCAACGCAGGCCAGGCCATTGATATGCTTCATCAAGCCATCACCAAGGGTCTTCAGCCTCCCGAACGGTTCCTCTCCGCTCCTTCCTCGATCCCCTCGCTCCCCGAGCTCAAAGCGCAAAACTGAGCTGCCTCGCGCACTTCAATTTGACCGGCACTAATTGAATCGGACGAGCTGTCTGCCTCCCAGGCGGAACGATCTTGATGGTCGCGGCAACCTCAGCGAAGAGGCGCTGGCCGAGTTTGCCAGATTCTTTTTAAGCGTTTGCATCGATCAGGTCACCTTTATGGAAGGCCTTGTCCAGCCAGAGCGGCTTCGTGTGCGAATCGTTCTATGGGCGGAAGAAACAGTGAGATTTGGAGCTCTCCCGGCCAAATCGACAAGCATTCTCGAAGCTGTGCTGTATCGGGGAGAACTTCCGCGCAGCGACGCAGCGCGTGTCGTTGGTGCAAGCGAACGACATGCTCGCCGCATCCTCTCGGCACTGATTGAGCGTGGCGTGTTAACTGCCGCCAGCGCGCGCGCGCCGTTGCGTCTGGTTTTTCCGGCGACACTGGCGCCGCGCTGGATGCCGGGATTGTTCCGGGAAAAACTCAATAAGGACTGAAGCAGGTACGCCTTGATTTGCTCCGCAGTCTGCCAATTCCGCCGCAAATTCAACGGCAGTATCATCTGATTTCGTGCAGCTCGGGAAAACCTTCAGAGGACTCACAGATGGGCGACGAACGCCGACTCTTGGTTTCCAGAGCTCGCCTCGCTTGCTCCTCTTGTTCAGAAGCGTATAATTCCGACGCGCTGCAAATCGTAAGCGTTTACTCCCTGGGGGTCTTTCCGCATGGACGGCCGTTCCCGCAAGCCCGCGGTCAATCGTCGTGACTTCCTTTCGCAAACTGCTCTCCTCGCTGCCGCGTTGCCCGCTTCGGTAACGCTGTCAGGAGCCGGACCCGATCGTCTCCCAGCCACCACAAATTCACCGACTCGCAGGGCGTCGGCCGGCGCTAAGAAAAAGATTCCCATCGGCGTCTTCGACCCCGTTTACGACCATCTCAATCTCGACCAAATGCTCGAAAAAGTCAGCGCCCTCGGCCTCGAAGCGATGGAAATCGGCACCGGTGGCTATCCCAACAATCCGCATTGCGCACTCGACGAACTGATCCAGGACCAATCCAAAGCCAAGGCCTGGCAAAAAAAGTTCGAAGCCCGGGGCATCCGCGTCGCTACGCTGAGCTGTCACGGCAATCCCGTTCATCCCAACACCCAGCATGCCCAAAAAGACATAGATACCTTTCGCAAGACCGTCCTTCTCGCCGAAATGCTCGATGTCAAGGTCATCGTCGGTTTCTCCGGTTGCCCAGGCGGCACTCCCACCGACACTCAACCCAACTGGATCACCTACGATTGGCCGCCTGAGTACCACGAAATGCTGCAATGGCAGTGGAAAGAAAAAGTCATTCCGTACTGGAAAGAGGCCGCCAAGTACGCCCGCTCCCACGGCATCAAGCGCCTGGCTTTCGAAATGCATCCCAACTTCGTCGTCTACAATCCCCGCTCGCTGATGAAGCTGCGCGAAGCTGTCGGCGAGGAGATCGGCGCCAACTGCGATCTGAGCCACCTCTTCTGGCAAGGCTGCGATCCGGTCGAAGTTATCCACTTCCTTGCTAAGAATGGCGCGCTTTACCACGCGCACATGAAAGACACCGTCATCTTCCCCGAAAACTGTGCCAAATACGGCGTCCTTAACTTCGCTTCCGAAAAAGAAGACTTACCCGAAGCCTCGGACACCTTCCGCGCCGTTGGCTACGGCCACAGCGCCTCGCTCTGGAAAGCCGTGGTTCAGGCCTACATGGACGTGGACTACGAAGGCATCCTCTCCATCGAAAACGAAGACCCCATCCTTCCAGGCGAACTTGGCGTAGAACGCGCCGCCTACGTCTTACAGAATGTCCGCAAAGAAATTCTGGGAGACTAGCTACGGCCTGTCGGCTGCGGGCTCTAGCCCCTGAGGTTCGAAATCCGAGAGCTGGTTTCGGCTTTTGCCGCGATTGTGCTATAAAGAGTGCCGTGCGCTAGTGAAACGATTTAGTAGGGCCTTTCGTCATATGTTGTTAGGATTGCCGCTGACCAGGAGGCTTCATGCATCGGCGTGACGCTTTACGAATCTTCGCCGCGGGTGCCGCTTTACCCGCCTTCTCCCCGGAACTGTTCAGACTCTTCCACCAGGCCCAGCCGCCTCTCGGCTACTCACTGAGAACTCTCACCGGCCATCTTAACGACACGGTCGTGGCCATGATCGACCAGATCATCCCCGCCACTGACACTCCCGGCGCGAAAGGCGCACGGGTCAACGAATTCATTGATATCATCCTCACCGAATGGGCCACTCCCGAAGAGCGCTCCCGCTTCCTCGATGGCCTCGCCGGTATCGACAAACAGAGCCAATCGCTCTACGGCAAGAATTTCACTGACGCCTCCGCCGAACAGCAAGTTTCCCAGCTGCGCGCCATAGATGACGCCGTCATGAGCAATCGCGTCGTTCGCCCTCGCCACGGTAACACTGTTCCCAAGCCCGACTCCCAGCTCGAGGGCGAATTCTGGTACATCTTCAAGCGCATCACCCTGCACGGCTACTACACTTCCGAAATCGGCTTCTCGCAGGAACTCAAACTTCAAATTATTCCCAACGCGCAGCACGGCTGCGCGGATCTCACCCCCGGCCTTTCGGAAAGCTGAGGATCGAAGAGCACATGCCAACACCTGTTTACGACGCAATTGTCATCGGATCCGGTATCACCGGCGGCTGGGCTGCGAAAGAGCTCACCGAAAAAGGCCTCAACACGCTGGTCCTCGAAGCCGGCCGCCCCATCAAACCGGAAGAGGATTACGTCGAGCACAAACCGGTTTGGGAGCTGAAATACCGCGGCTGGGACGTGCGCGAGGACCGCGCCAAAACTCAATTCGTTCAGCGCGAGTGCTACTACGCCTGCGACGAGTACTCCAACAAGTTTTTCGTCAAGGACTCCGAGAATCCCTACACCAGCGATCCCGGCAAACACTTCTCGTGGATTCGCGGGCGCCAGGTCGGCGGCAAATCCATCACCTGGGGCCGCCAGAGCTATCGCTGGAGCGATCTCGACTTCGAAGCCAACCTCCGCGAAAGCATCGCCGTGGACTGGCCAATTCGCTACAAAGACCTCGAGCCGTGGTACAGCTACGTCGAGGATTTCATCGGCGTCAGCGGCCAGCCGGAAAATCTGCCGCAGCTGCCGGACAGTCATTTTCTTCCGCCCATGGAACTCACCTGCGTCGAGCAGGATGTTCGCGACGCCATGTTCAAGCATTTTGACGATCGCATTCTCACCATTGGTCGCACTGCGATCCTTACCCGCGTCCACAAAGGCCGCGCGGCTTGCCACTACTGTGGCGTTTGCCACCGCGGCTGCATCACCGGGTCCTATTTCAGCAGCTTGAGCTCTACGCTTCCGGCCGCCATGAAAACCGGCAAGCTCACAATTCGCCCCTACAGCGTGGTGCACAGCCTGACTTTCGATCCGGCCACGCGCAGAATTTCCGGCGTGAAGGTGATCGACGCTGAGAAAAAAGCTCCGCTCGAATTCAAGAGCCGCATCGTCTTTCTGAATGCGGCCACGCTCGAATCCACTCGCATTCTGCTGAACTCCGCCACCTCCGAATTTCCCAACGGCCTCGGCAACTCGAGCGGCGAACTCGGCCACAACCTCATGGATCATCACATGGGCGCCGGCGCTTCCGCCGTCATGCCCGGCCACGAAGACAAAATGCCCTTCGGCAATCGTCCCAACGGCATCTACGTTCCCCGCTTCCGCAACGTCAACGAAAAGACCAAGCAGAAAAATTTCCTGCGCGGTTACGGTTACCAGGGCGGCGGCAGCCGCGAAGGTTGGAGCCGCGGCACCAACATGGCCGGCATTGGCGCGGATCTCAAACACATCCTGCGCAGGCCCGGCCCGTGGCGCATGACCCTTGGTGGCTTTGGCGAGTGTCTGCCTTATCACACCAACTGGGTCGAAGTGGACAAAGACAAGCTCGACGCCTGGGGCATTCCCACGCTCAAAATCCACTGCGACTGGGGCGACAACGAACACGCCATGTCTCGCGATATCGCCATCCAGGCCGGCGAAATGCTCGCCGCTGCCGCAGGACGCGACGTCAACACCTTCCAGGACATTTCCCGTCCCGGCCTCGGCATCCACGAAATGGGCACCGCGCGAATGGGTCGTGATCCCAAAACCAGCGTCCTCAACGAACACAACCAGGCCCACGACATCAAGAACCTCTTCATGACCGATGGCGCCTGCATGGCCTCGGCCGCCTGCGTCAATCCCTCGCTCACTTACATGGCCCTCACCGCACGTGCTTGCGACTACGCCGTTAACGCCATGAAGCGCAACGAGCTGTAACCTTTCGGGGTGCAACGGCGGCACGCCGAGGTCGTTCCGAGGAACCTGCTTTTTCTTGCCACTGGCAGATTTGCTTCATCAAGCGCTTGCCATAATCGCTGGCTCTGATAATCTCCCTTGTCGGTATTTTGACTGGTCATCTTAAGGTCCGCAGAGCGAACCGAAGGATCTCAACTTAAACGTATTCGGGTTTTCAACTCTGGAGAAGGAACCCAGCATGTCCCAAGTCACTCGCTCCCCTCAAACCTACGACGTCTGCGTCATCGGCTCCGGCGCCGGCGGCGGCATGGCTGCCAAAGTCCTTACCGAAGGCGGCCTCAACGTTGTCATGCTCGAAGCCGGGCCCCAGGTTCATCCCGAAAAAGACTACAAGATGCTAATGTGGCCCTACGATCTCCCGCATCGCGGCGCGGGCGTTGGCGGCAAAGCCGGGCAAAACTTCGGCGAATTCCTCGCTCCCAACGGCGCCTGGCAGATCGAAGGCGAGCCCTACACCTCGGCACCCGGGCAAAGATTCGATTGGTTCCGGTCCCGCATCGTTGGCGGACGCACCAACCATTGGGGCCGCATCGCGCTGCGTTTCGCTCCTGTTGATTTCCAATCCAAAACGCGGGATGGCCTCGGCGACGACTGGCCCATCACCTACGACGACATTGCTCCCTACTACGACAAAGTGGAAGGCTACATCGGCGTCTTCGGCACCAAGGAAGGCGTGGCCAGCGCGCCCGACGGCGTTTTTCTTCCGCCGCCCAAGCCGCGCTGCACCGAAATCCTCATCAAGAAAGCCTGCGACAAACTCAATATCACCTGCATTCCCGCGCGCCTTGCGATTCTCACCAAAGCCCACAACGGCCGCTTGCCTTGCCACTACTGCGGCCAGTGCGGCCGCGGCTGCATCACCGCTTCCAACTTCAGCTCCAGCCAGGTTCTGATTCCGCCGGCGATGGCGACCGGACGGCTCACGCTCGTCACCGGAGCCATGGCCCGCGAAATCATCGTCAACAAAGACGGCAAAGCCGAAGCCGTCTCCTACATTGATAAAGCCACCAAAACCGAAAAGCGGGTTCACGCCAAAGCCATCGTCGTTGCCGCCAGCGCTTGCGAATCCGCGCGCCTGCTGCTCAATTCCAAATCCAATCTCTTCCCCGATGGCCTCGGCAACTCCGCCGGCAACGTCGGCAAATACCTCACCGACTCGGTCGGCAGCGACGGCTGGGGCATCATCCCTGCGCTGGCCAAAATGCCGCCGCACAATCACGACGGCGTCGGCGGCATGCACTACTACATCCCGTGGTGGAAGTACGACCGCAAGAATGATTTTCCGCGCGGCTACCATATCGAAATCGGCGGCGGCCGCGAACTGCCCGGCGTCGGCATGTTCGGCGACCTCACCGAACTCGAAGAAGGCTACGGCTTTCAGTTGAAGCGCCGCGCGCGCGAGGTTTACGGCACCGGTGTCGGATTTTCCGGCCGCGGCGAAATGATTCCCAATCCCGACACCTACTGTGAGCTCGATCCCGACATCGTGGATCAGTACGGCATTCCCGTTCTGCGCTTCCACTTCAAGTGGACCGAATACGAATTGCGCCAGGCCCGGGACATGCAGGAGACGTTCAAGTCCATCGTGGAAATGATGGGTGGAACCTACATGACCAAGACCGCGATCGATGGGAAGTATCCCTTCGGCATTCAAGCCGGGGGCAGAATCATCCACGAAGTCGGCACCGCGCGCATGGGTGCGGATCCCAGAACCAGTGTCCTGAACGGGTATTGCCAGACCCACGACGTGAAAAACGTTTTCGTCACCGACGGCGCGCCGCTGGTCACCAATCCCGACAAGAATCCGACGCTGACCATCATGGCTCTGTCCTGGCGCGCTTCCGAGTTTCTGCTCGACGAGGCCAAGAAAGGCTCTTTGTAGTCGCGGGTTCCTGAACTGTCGAGAGCAGCGGGGTCCCCGGCGAGCCCGGTTTTGGCTCGTTGGGGTGGGGGAGCGAGGAATGCGCTTTTCCGGCCCAGCTAACAATTTTCAGTCGGAGCGAGAGGCATCATGACCACAACCGGAATCACCAGAAGAGACGTACTGAAATCACTGGCACTCGGCGTAGCCGGTGGCTCGGTGCTCAACGTCATCCCGCTCGAAGCCGCCGAACTCGCTCACCAGATGGTGAAAAAAGCCAAAGCCGCCGAACCGGCAGGGAAGTACGTCCCGAAATTTTTCACGCCGAAGCAGTACGAAACGATTGTTTCGCTTTGCGATGCCATCATTCCCAAGGATGAAAAATCCGGCGGCGCGGTCGATGCCGGCGCTCCGGAATTCATTGATCTGCTCACCAGCGAAAACGAAGAGTTTCAGCTCGCCCTCGGCGGCGGCCTGATGTGGCTCGATAACCATTGCCTAGATCAGTACGGTAAGGTCTATATGGAGTGCACGCCGGAGCAGCGCAAGGAAACGCTGGACCTCCTCGCCTACCGCAAAAACGCCAAAAAAAATCCCGAGCTGAGCCAGGGCGTGGCCTTTTTCGCCGCCATGCGCGACTTCACCTGCGACGGATTCTACACCAGCAAAATCGGCATCGAAGACTTGGGCTACATCGGGAACACCACGCTCCGCGAATGGCCCGGCTGCCCCCCGCTCCCCGAATAATCGGTCTCGGCATCACCGGTTTTCCGCTTCCAATGCGTGTCCGCAATGCAGGGCAGTCAGGAGTCTGTTTAGATCACCAATGGCTGTCTGCTAGAGCGACTCCTTTTCCTGGCGGTTGCAAGTTTGCTCTCTCTAGCCGCTCCCGCCGCAGCCCGGATTCCTTCCGCCGACGCTGAGCCGGCCACAGCCCGGCGGTCTTTCTCCTTCATGGCTGCAGAAACCTCATGCGGATTCCACTCTTGCCACTATCCGTGCAGTAAGCCACCCTCTGAAAGGCCGCTGCCGTCTACTTTTTTGCTCCGACCGGTATCATAGCGTGCTCATATGGTGTTCCTGCCCACATCATGTACGGCTTTGTGGGATCGGGATCTTTCGATTCGGTGTATCCGAGGGCTTTGCTGGGCGGTCCGAAAACCATGATATGTGGTCCGGTCACGATCCAGTGGTTGTCAGCAGTTTTGCCGGTGGCGTAAGGATCGGTGTTGCTTGCGCCCTCGTCGCCCGCGAGCATGTAGGAGACTCCGACTTTGTCGGGCGGAGGCTGTTTCATCATCAGTGCTTGAATGAAGTCCATGCTGTTGGCGTCGTTGCACATTCTGTCGGTACCCGCAATCATGCAGGTGAATCCGTTTCCGCCCTCGCGAAGGGTCTTCATGGTACCGTCACTGGCAGGACGAACCACTTTCGCTCCTTCAGCCACGGCTCTTGGTGCGGCGGAAAGTGCTTCCTTAATGTATTCGGGATCGCTCAACTCTTTTTTCTGTGGTCTGGCGAGAATAGCGATGGCCCAAAACACACACAAAAGGACCGAGATCTTTGCGATTGTGCGCATTTTCCCTCCTCCGACAGGCACGGCCGGGAACAACCGAGCGGGAAAGTTACACGAGCGCTACGCGAAGAGCAATTCTCTTTTGTGACCGCAGCAGGCCACGCCGGGCTGAAGGCCCCGGCGCTGCATCGATACCTGGAAGACGGGCTTTAAGCCCGGCACTAGATTAAGAGGACCGACCCAACGAGTACGTTAAGCGCGTTTGTGGGTGCCCTGCTTGAATTCATCGAGCAGGTGGTCGCAGTTGCGCATGGTGAAGGCGACGATGGGCATGGTGGTGGTTTTGTCGGTTTGGGTGGGAAAGATGCTGGCGTCGCAAATGTAAAGGTTAGGCACGTCGTGGGCCTGGCCCCACTTGTTGGTGACGGACGTCTTAGGATCGGTGCCCATTTTGCATACGCCGACTTCGTGCAGGCTGGTGCCGTGGCGGTCAGGTTCGGCTCCCTGGCCCCAGATTTCCCCACCGGCGGCTTTGAAGAAGTCAATCATCATGTTCTTGCAGTGCTCCCACATGAGCAGTTCGTTTTCGCCCCACTCGTAGTGGAAACGGAGCTGGGGAATGCCGAAGATGTCTTTTTTTTCGGGATCTATGTCCACAAAGTTCTTGGGACTAGGCAGCGCGGGGGCCTGAATGTAGGAGCCGATAACCGCAGGGTAGTAGCGCTTGATGTCGCGCTTGAAGCCGGAGCCGAAACCTTCGAGCTGCGAGTAGTGGCCGGGAAATTCGCCGCAGCCGCCGCCGATGTACACGGAATAACCGCGAATGAATTTTTCCTCGCGCGGATTTGCTAGATTTTGCCAGCGCGGCATCCACCCAACCGTGGAGTCGGCAATGTTGTCCGGAGTGGCCGGCTGTCCAACCAGGCGCGGGATGAATCCCCAGCCAGGGCCGCCGTAGAGGTGATCCTGCAGATTTTTTCCGAGCTGGCCGCTGGAGTTGGCGATCCCCTTGGGCCAGTGGCGGGACTTGGAGTTGAGCATGATATGCGCCGTTTCCACGCACGAAGCGGCGAGGACGACGACCTTGGCGTACACCTGCACTTCGCGCTTGGAGTGGCGATCGACGTAGGCGACGCCAGTCGCGTGGCCCCGTTCGTCCACCAGAACTTCGCGGACGACGGCGTCAGTAATGAGCGAAAGATTCTTGCTGCGTTCGGCTTCCGGAATGGTGAACCAGGTCGGCGAGAAAAACGATCCCTGGTCGCAGCCGCGCGAACAGTTGCCGCAATAGTGGCAGGCCGGGTGGCCATTGTGCGCGGTGGTGAGTTGCGCGCAGCGGTCGGGAAGATAGGGCACCCCGATTTTCTTGCCGGCTTCCTGAAAAATGTAATCAATGCAACGGAAGGGCATTTGTGGGAGGTAGTCGCCGTCGGGATTGCTGGGGCGGTTCTGAATGGTGCTGGCTACACCCATGTAGCGTTCGGCTTTCGAAAACCACGGCGCGATTTCGGCGTAGTCTACCGGCCAGTTTTCGCCGAAGCCATCGAGGCTAGCGGCTTTGAAGTCGATGTCACCGAAGCGCGCGGACGAGCGCCCCCAGAAGTTGGCTTTGCCGCCCGTGCCTTTGCAGCGCTTCCAGTACCAGTCGGTGCCGGGTGCGTTGCAGTAGGTGATGTCGTGCTCGAACAGTTCGGGCCCTTCGGTGTATTCGGCTTCTTCGACCGAGTAATGCTCTTGATGCGCGCGGCCGGCGAGACTCTGCGGATTGCCGAGTCCGCGGAACTTCATGTCGAACGGCTGGCGGTGCATGCGGTAATGCTTGGCGGGATCGGTGCGCGGGCCGGAGTTGAGCGCGAGAACCTTGAGGCCTGCCTCGCAGAGAATTTTCATGGCCGTGCCGCCGCCGGCGCCGGTGCCGACGACGATGGCGTCGAACATGTTTCGAGGAGATTTAGCTTGCATGGGCGCTCTCCTGTTCTGCGGCGATCGTCAGTGCGGCTCGTGAGTGTTCGCCATCGGGCGGCGGAAGATGCATGTGTTCGGGATCGTCAGGATGGGTGCAGCCGGGCATCTTGGGCCAGACAGTGCGCAGGCCGGGATAGCCGAGCGCTTCGAGACCGATCTTGGTGGTGTAGAAACCGACGACAGTGTAGTCGCGCAACATTTGGAAAAATTCGCGGCCGCGTTCGGTGGTGGGTTTGAATTTGGCTTTGTAGGCGAGCGATTCCAGGAGCGACTTCTGCTGGTCGGCCGCGCAATCTAGGAATTCGTGGCCGAATTCGGAGTGGCTGCGGGCGTTGAGCCAGTTCAGGCCTCCAAGGAAACGGAGTTGGCCGTCATCACCAGCGCGGATCGCGTCGGCAGTGGAGCGAATGTCGGAACGCGCATCCACCGGAACGCGATTGGCGAGCGCGAAATCAATGAACTCGGCGACTCCAGCGTCTTTCGCGCCGGGCGTGGCGTCGGCGGGGATGATCATTTCAGCGAGATGTTCGACGAGGCGAAAGTGATCGGTTGAAAGGAACAGCGGCTTGTAAGGTTGCGTCGCAGTGGCGGCTTGCGACCCGCCGCGGATGTGTTCAGCGCAGGCAAATGTCCAGCGTCTGAAGCCTGGAAATGTTGCAGCGACTGAAGCAATGCCGATGTAGTGAAGCGCTTTGCGGCGGTCGATTCCTTGTCCAGCCATAGTTCGCTCCTTATGAAGTAAATCGCTTGGTCTGCCGAACGATTTTACCCCGGTGCCGTCGCACTGGCAGTGGCGGTTACTCCGGCAAATATTCGGGCGGCAAAGGATGCAACTTCGCGTTGATCGGCCAAAGATTAGCGCTGGCGATCCACCAGCGCTTGCCGTCGAAAAAGAGCTCGATGCTGTCGAGCCCGCTGACTCTATATGGACCGTCGGCTGAGGCCGCCTGTTCAGCGGTAGAGAGAACGTGCGCGACGTTGCCAACGCGATGGATGACACGATGTTTCTCGCGTTCGTAGAAGGGTTTTCCGCCCATCTCGGCCTCGCTGGCGTCGACAAACTCCTGGTGGGTCATCGATATGGCGCTGGCGTTGCCTTCTTTGTCTTCGGTGATGACGACGAAACGCACGCCGGAGATGTAGAGCGTGGCGTCGCGATTCCACTGCCGCGGTTGGCCCGCAGGACCGGAAACGACGTCGTAGTAAGCCTTGATCATGCCGTCAATGCTCGAGACGTCGTCCGCGCGCGGGGCGATCTTGTTGATGATGATCTGGGTTTTTGCGCGCTGCGCTGGTTTGGCAGATGCCGGCGTCTTACCGGCATCCATAGGCAAGAGAAGCGCGCCCGAACCAAGAGCAACGGCTGCTAGAGCTACCGAGCGCGAAAGCGTCGAGCTGAGCATAGGCGCCCCTTAGGACTTGATGGTGCCGGAAGCGGCGTCCCAAGTGACGGAAGCTTTGCGGAAGTAAGATTCGTTGGCCATGTGGCAGGCCAGCGCGGCGTTGTGGCCGAAGACGGCGTCTTCCACGACGGGTTTGCCGGCCCTCACGTGCTGGAAAAAGTTCCAGAGGTGCGGGCGAATGTCATCCCAGGAAGTACCGCGGTAAACGTAGGATTCCTCGATCGGCTCCTTGCCGGGGGCCGGATCGTTTCCTTCATGCCACTTCTTCATGTATTCGTTGCGCAGCGCAGACGGATAGCTTGAGGTGTAGTAGCACGGATACTCGTCCTTGCCTGACTGCGGCGTGATGGTAATCTTGCCTTCGGTGATTTCGAGCAGACCCTTGGAGCCCTGGAAGCGGTAGATTTCCTGCGACTCGCAGCCGGCGTTGAGGCGCAAATAGACCGGATACTTGCCATACTCGAAAAGCGAGGCGTGAACGTCGGGCATGTTGCGGCCATCGGGCCAGCGCAAAATTCCGCCGACGGACATGACGCGCGACGGGGGCTCATTCCAACCGAGCATGTAAATCATGCCACTTACCAGGTGGACGAGCAGGTCGCCGGCGAGGCCCGTGCCGTACTCTTTCCAGCAGCGCCAGCGCGCAAAAATCTTGCCGTCGAAGGGACGCTTGGGCACGGTACCTTGCCAGGTGTCCCAATCAATGGTTTGCGGGCTGGCGTCAGGTGGCGGAGGATACTCCCAAGCGCCGCAAGGATCGTTGCGGCCGAGTGAACCTTCGACCAGATTGAGATCGCCGATGATGCCGCTGGCGAGTAGCTCTTTGGCTTTGGCGCAGATCACGGAGCTGACGCGCTGCGAACCGATCTGCACGACACGGCCGGTTTTTTTGTAGGCTTCGACCATGGCGATACCGTCGGCCGGCGAATGCGACATCGGTTTTTCGCAGTAAATGTCTTTTCCGGCGTTGACGGCGTCCACGACAACCTGTTTGTGCCAGTGGTCGGGCACGGCGGCGATGATGCAATCAATTTCCTTGTTGTCGAGCAGCTCTTTGTACTTGCGGGTAGTCGGAATGTCTTTGCCGACGATCTCCCGCGCCAGAGTGTGGCGGCCGTCGTAAAGATCGGCGGCGGCGACGCACTCGACTCCGGGCAGCGTGATGGCGGTGGCCAGCAGGCCAGAGCCCTGCATGCCAATGCCGATGATGCCCATGCGGATGCGGTCGCTGGGCGGAACGAATTTTTCGAGCGCGGTAGGGATGTGCTCGGCTTCCAGCAGGACGTTACGGGAGATGGCGAGAGCGCCGGCTGTACCGGCCGCCTTTTGCAGAAAGCGACGACGTGTGGTTTTCATGATGACCTCCGCAATGAAAAGTACCGATCAAATTCAAACAAAAAGCAGATTCATCGAGCAAAATCGCTCGATGGAAACCCGTACCTCGATTCGCTCGGAATGACAATCAAATCTTCTATGGCTACTTCAGAGACTGAATGCTGATGTCTTTGAAGAAGACGATGTCGTTATCACTGTGATTCTGCAGGCCGAACCAGCCTTCGTCGGGGCGGCGTCCGCGTTCAGGTTCCCAGTCGTATTTGCGTTCGGGTACCGGCTGGCCTTCGGTGTAGTCGGTGACCTTTTCGCCGTTCAGTTCGACGACAGTGTGCGGGCCGTCCAGGGTGATGATCATGGTATTCCACTCCGGGCCGGGCTTGCCGGGCTTCGAGAGCGGTTTGGTCAGGGAATAGAGCGTGCCGGTGATGTGGTAATCATCTTCTTTCGAAGTTTCGGGATGGTTGTCGATCTGCACTTCGTAGCCGTAGTGCACGGGCATCCAGGGTTCACGCGGCTCGATGGGAATGCGGATGTAAACGCCGGAGTTGTCGTTGAAATCGCGCATCTTGTAAACCACGCGGAGGCGGCACTCGCCGACCTTGCCGCCGGCCCAATAGAGCAGACCCATGCCGCCATGGGTCTTGATCAAGCCTTCTTCGACAGTGTCGCCGCCCGGGCCGACGTGCTTCCAGCCGGTCAGGTCCTTGCCGTTGAAGAGCGGCCTCCAAGAGTCCTTTTGCGCGCGGGTCGCCGCGACAAACGCGGCAGCGCCAAGAATCATGACCGCGAGAAACGCGAGTGTCTTGCGCATTGCCATTTCCTCCCCGTGAAAAACGAAGAGGGCACGATATATCGTGCCCCTACGGCTAGAAAGTCAGCTTGCTAAGATACGTGTAGCTCTTAGTGATGCTCTCGATCGGATCTTTTGGAAAATCGTGTTCGACGAAGTAGTGCTTGATGCCGGCCTGTTCGCTTTGCGCGAAGATGCGCTTGAAATCGATGACGCCGCTGCCGACTTCGGTCATGTTGGCCATGACGCTCTCCGGGCCAGCTTTCGCTGCTTCCTCGGCCTTCGGAAGCTGCTTCATGTCCTTCACGTGAACCAATGGGAAGCGGCCGGGGTGCTTTTCGAAATATTCCACAGGGTCTTTGCCGGCAACGCTGATCCAGCACAAATCCATTTCGAACTTCACGTATTTCGGATCGGTGGCCAGCAGCAGGTCGTAGGGGACTTTGCCGTCCAGTCCCGGCGCTTGTTGAAATTCGAAGGTGTGATTGTGATAGGCGAACTGGATCCCGGCTTTCTGTGATTCCTCGCCGGCTTTCTGGAAAAGGTCGGCCGCGCGTTTCATGCCGTCGGCGGTGCGCTGCTTTTCGTCAATCCATGGGCAGACAATATATTTGTGGCCGATGGTGTGCGACTTTTCGATCTGTTCGGCCCACTTTTTTTCGACGATGTCGTAGTCCACGTGGCAGGAAGGCGAAGTCAGGCCGTTCGTTTTGAGAAGGTCGGCAATCTCTTTGGGCGATTTGTCATCGTAGCCGGCGAACTCGACTTCCTTGTAGCCGACTTGGGCGACCTTGGCGATGGTGCCGGCAAGATCGGATTTCATGTTCTTACGCACGGTGTAAAGCTGCAAGCCTACGGCTTTCAGGTGGTGTTCGGCAGGCATGGTCCAAGACATTTTGCCCGATAGCCCGGAGGCTGCAACTCCTGCCAGGGTCGTTCCCACAAACGCGCGACGGTTCATCATTGCCCTTGCTCCTTTGCCAGTGCCTGGTCGTTGGTCGTTAACGTTGGTCCTGATAGGGCCGGGTAAATCGATTCACAAAATTGCCGCACGGGAGTATACACCGGCGGCGAGGTTTTGACGCGAGCGCATCAGCGTCGGAGAGACTTCGTCGAGCCAAACCCTCTCGATGAAAACCCGTACCTCGCCTGGGCAGGCCGGTCCCTCGGCTTTGCTCGCGATAGGCTATTCGCTTCGCGCATGAAGAAAAGGCGCCGGCCTGCTCCACGGAATGACAGTTGGTCGTAACGGCACTTGGCTTCGGGTCCGACAAGCCTCACCCCCAGGAAGTGAGGATGTGCCGCAAAAGAAAAGGGCGACGCACGAACAAAATGCGCCGCCCGGGGTGGTGGGGTTGTGAAACGCCGTTAGAACAGGAACTTCAAGCCGAGCTGCAGCGTACGGGCGCGGTGTGCCCCGTTTGGATGCAGGAAGTCCGTGTTCGTAAAGTCGTTGCTGACGCCGCTCCATTCCGTGTGGTTGAAGACGTTGAACGCCTCGGCACGGAACTGGAAGCCAGTGTTTTCGTTGAATTTGAAGTTCTTGGCCAGAGACCAATCGAAGTTAGTCACTCGCGGATTGCGCAGGATGTTGCGCCCCGCATTGCCGAAGGTCAAGCCGCGCGGGTCGGCGAACGCGCACGGATTATAGAGCTGCGGTCCGGCAGCGCTGATCGCGCAGGATCCTGCCGCTGACCTGGGATCGCCGACCACATCCACAAACGTGCCCGGGCCAGATCCGTTGGAGACGCCGGCGTTATCCGAGAAATTGCTGTCGGTCACGTTGAACGGCGTTCCAGTCTGGATCGAAGTGAGGCCGGAGAAGCGCCAGTCAGCGAGCAAAGCCTTGGTAACACCCGAGGCGTGCTTGAAGAATGGCAGCTCGTAGACGTAGCTAAGGTTGAGCATCTGCCGCTGATCGAAGTTCGAGCTGGCCCGAGCGCGTGCGATGTCAAAGGCGTCCAAATAGCTCGAATCGAAGCGGTCGGACGAATTGTCGAGAGAGTGGCTGTAAGTGTAGGCGACGCTCAAGGTCAGCGGCGCGATAGTACGGTTGACCGCAATCTGCAGCGAGTTGTAGGACGAGTTTGCCTGGTATTCGATGAAGCTAAGGCTTCCGAAGCCAACGAATGGCCGGAAGGCGTTCGGATCAGCGCCGCACGCCACGTTGAGATGGTTGGCGGCATTCAGTGTTAACGCTGCGTTAGTTCCTACCACAGTCTGGCCGGCCGACCACGGCTGCGAATTGTTCGGGTCCCCGGTTGGCCCGGCACACGCGCCGACCGGTTGGTTATTATTCGTTGGATCGGGCGGCCCGGTATTCCCGAGGGTCTCGCCTGCTCCGAAGGGATTCTCTGAATCAGCCAGGCGCGTCAACTGATTGATATCGCGTGCGCGGCCAAGGTGCGTTCCCTTGCTGCCCACGTAAGCGATGCTGGAAACCAAGTGCCATGGAAACTCGTGTTGCACGTTTATGTTCCACTGCTGCACGTAGGGCCATCCTGCGCGGGTATCGATCGTGTTGAATCCCAGCGGGAACGCCGGAACTGCTCCGCTGCTCGAACCGACATTCGTGTAGCCCTGGATGTTCGATTGGCTGGGAAGCAGGACCAGCGGCGGAGTTGCTTCGAGTGATTCCACATTCATTTCGTTGCCGTTGCCGTGTTCAAAGAACACGCCGTAGCCTCCGCGGATGGCCGTCCTTCCGTTGCCGAATGGGTCATAGGCGAAACCGATGCGCGGGCCGGGATTGAACAGATGTCCCTTCACGCATCCGGAAGGTTGGCCCGAGCCGCCGCATTGCACGACGCCGTTGGTCACGCGCGGGTCGCTAATCGACAGGGCGGCGTTGGTCGCCGGATCCAGCAAAACGCCTTCCGTTCCGGTGACCGAGCCATCATCGATTGCCACCAATCCCGGAACGTATTTGCCTGGTTCAAAATTGTAGGCCAGCTTGTATTTGTCGCGATAAGTCCCGAACAGGCTGACCCGCAGACCAAGATTCAAGGTCAACTTTTTGGAGATTCGCCAGTCATCCTGGAAGTATGGCTCGACAATCTGGTAGCGGAAGTAGTACTTGGGATTCGCGTTGGCTTGGGAAAACGTGTCAATGTTGCCCAGCAGAAAGTCCGCGAAGGCATTGCCCGTGCCCACCACCGAATTGCTGGCATTGAACGAAAGTGATCCTTGAATCGAGCCGAAGCTGCTCTGCTCATTTTTCTGAGCGATCACGGCGTATGCACCCATCTGGAAGGTGTGCTTGCCCAAGATCTTGGTCACATTGTCGCGCACGGTATAGGTCGGGTTAGCGTTGTTCCACGGAATGTATCCCTGGCCTTCCGAGAAATCGCTGAAATAAGTGTTCCCTGAAACGCTGACGTCGGGGAGTTTGTCGTCGAACCTGTTGAAGATACCCGTTGTGGTCAGTCCTGCCGATGTACGCGATACAACTCCAGTGCCTTGGTTCTTCAGAAAGATGTGGTCGGCCGTATAGCTGGCCACGAACTCATTCAACAAGGTCGGAGAGATTTCGGCATTCAGGCGGGTAACAAAGCTGGTTCCCGGCCCGATGAAGCTGGTTTGAATCGTAGGGAAGCTGTCCCCTGTCCATAGGGTAGTGGGAGTCACGGTGTCCCAGGAGTCGTGGATATATCGGAAGGTCGCGCGCAGTTTCGAGTTGAAGTTGTGGTCCACTCGGATCAATTCCTCGCGCCAGTGCGTGGGCGTGGCCGGTGAAGCGACAAAGCACCCAGTCGCGTTTCCGCCGCACGGGCTCAGGGGTGCATTCGGCCCCGGAATCATGATCAGCAGTGCAGCCGCGTTGGGATCGATCGGAAGGGGTCCGAGGCTTCCATCAAAAAAAGCTCCCGTGCGTGGATCGACCGGGCAATCGGCGAACGGGTCCTTTCCGGCTTTGTGATTCACGTTGGGGCAAACATCGCTGAAATCGCCGCCGCGCTCCGCTGCCGAAGGAACGGCCGTCTTAAACACTTGCCCGGGCACCAGGTCACGGCGCCACTCTTCGGAGAAGAAGAAGAAGGTCTTCTTCTTGTCCGAATTGTAGTGATTCGGGATGTAGAGCGGTCCGCCGAGCGTGTAGCCGAAATCGTGTTTCTTGAATTTCGGGACGGCTTGAGTCGGGTCCGATTTCTTAGCGTCGAAGAAGTTCAGCGCATTCATGGCGTCGTTACGCCCGAAGTAGTACACATCGCCGTGAAAGGCGTTGGTTCCGGACTTGGTCTCCACTTCCACCGTTCCCGATGCGTTGCGGCCATACTGCGCGCCGTAGTTGGAGGTGAGCACTTTGAATTCGGCGATGGCGTCAATACTGGGATAGACGTTGAGCGTCGCATTGGAGCCGTTGTCCATGTTGTCGCCGCCATCGAGCTCCCAGTTGTTGTATTCGGTGCGGCCGCCGTTGAAGCTGAACGCTACGTTGCCGTAAACGCCGACCGTGCCTTCATCCTGGCCGGTCTGATTGCTGACGCCGGGGACAATAGTGGCCAGCTGAACGAAGTTGCGGCCGTTCAACTGCAACTCGGTAATCTGTTTGCCGTTGACCGTTCCGGCCAGCTCGGACGATGTCGTCTCCACCTGGGCTACGCTTTCGCCGGTGACCACGACTTCTTGGGTGATCGTGCCAACGGTCATCTGCACGTCAATGCGGGCCTTTTCCGCTACCTTCAAAACAACTTTCTGCGCCGAATATTTTTGGAAGCCTTTGGCGGTAACGGTTAGGTCGTAGGTGTCGCCCGGCAACCCCGGGATGACGTACGCGCCGTCGCCGTTAGTGGTCGTAGTGCGGGTCAAGCTGCCGGCGACGTTGGTCAACGTGACATCCGCGCCGGCCACTGCCGCGCCAGATTTGTCGGTGACCGTGCCGCTGATATAGCCGGTGTCTTGTGCCACGGTAAGCAGCGGCGCCACCAACAGCACGACGGCCGCTACGAGGAAGATTTTGGCGAATTTGTTTGATTCCATCGCCCCAGAGAACAAATGTGCGAAAGCTTTCACGCCTACCTCCAGCTGTCTAGATTTGCTGCAGAGATTCCGCGTGGGAATGGTTGGCAACCGAAAGCGCCCCGGAGACCACCCATCGAACGCCACCCCTGACACTCGACTACAGAGCACCGACTCTCGGCTATTAAAACGGATTAATAGTGCAGTTTTGCGGGGTTGTCAAGCCCAAAGTGTGTCAATTTTTTGCTGACCGTTCTGATTCTGCAGCAGCAGCTGCCGGAGCCCGCTAGTGGGCGACCGGGTCGGGAATCCAGTACTATCAAGATGTTTGGAGGGGACTTTGCCTGGGTTTTCCTACCGCGCCATCCTGAGCCTGGTTTTGGCGGCCTCAGCCGCATCGGTGATGCTTGGGACCCCTGGCAGGCCGCAGGCACAGACTTCCTCCCCGAAGCGCGAAGATCCTGCGGCGCTTTTCCAGCAAGGGCAGCAGGCTCTGGCAGTGAACAATCTCGACCAGGCCGAGGCGGCATTTCGCGGGGTTTTGCGCTTGGACCCGAAGTCCGCGGCGGCACACGCGAACCTGGGGGTGGTGGCCATGCGCCGCAAGAACTGGGACCAGGCGCTAAGCGAGTTGCATCGCGCGGAGCGGCTGGATCCCAAGATGACCGGCGTGCGCCTAAATATCGGCCTGGTTGAGTACAAGCGCGGGAACTATCCTGCCGCGATTGCGCCGCTGTATGCCGTGATGCGCGAACAGCCAGACGCCCCCCAGCCGCGGTACCTGCTGGGACTCTGCTATTCGTTTGTCGGGCGCCACGCGGACGCTGTGAGTACGCTGGAGCCGCTGTGGCCGAAAATGTCCGATCAGTTTGTCTATCTGTACGTGCTCGCCGTTTCGGCCTTTCATTCGGAGAACAAGGAACTGGACCAGAAAGCGACGCAGCGGCTGGTGGAAGTCGGCGGAGACACTCCGCAGTTCCATTTGCTGATGGCCAAAGCGCTGCTGACTCGCTCGGAAGATCAGCGCGCGCTGGAGGAGCTGAAGAAGGTAGGTGCGGCCGATCCGAACTATTCCTTCCTGCATTTCAATCTGGGCTTGGTTTACGCGCATTTGGGGAACTACCAGCTGGCCGAAGTCGAATTTCGCAAAGACATTGAGCTTGCTCCCGATTTGCCGTACAGCTATGAGCAACTCGGCAGAATCGCGCTGCATTACGGGAAGGACCAGGAAGCACTGCAGCAATTCCAGGCGGCGCTGGCTCGCGATCCGCGTCAGCCGGATTCGCAGCTGGAAGTGGGGCGCATCCTGATGCGGCAGGGAAAAGATTCTGAAGCGCTCCCGCATCTGGATGTGGCGGAAAAATATTCTCCCGAGAACCACAACATTCGCGCGGTGCGCGGGCGGCTGCTCATCCATGTGGGCCGCAAGGCAGAAGGCCAGGCGGAGCTTGCCCGGGCGGAGAAACTACTTCATTCGAAGTTCGTGAAGGACCAGGAGCAAATGGGGAGCGTACCCAACCCGGAGATCACCCAACAACCCTGATCCTGTCTTCCGTTGGGGCACGACGTCGTGCCGTAAGGCTCACGAAATTTCAGGCGGTGCTTCCCAGGCGCCGCGCGCTTGTTCCAGTTGCGCCGCAACATCGAGCACCAATTCGTCTTCGTAGGGACGTCCGATGATTTGCACCCCGATCGGCAGCCCTTCGTTCGATTTGCCCACGGGAACGGTCACTCCGGGAAATCCGGCGAGATTGAGCCACTGCGAATGGCGCATGGTGTCGCGATAACCGGTATCCGGTTTCCAGTTGCCTTCGCCGTGCCGGAAGGCAGCAGCGGTGCAAACGGGCGAAAGCAGGATGGGGACGTTTTCCATGGCGCGCAGAATTCGTTCTCGTTCGCGATCGCGTGCCGCGCAGGCTCCAACAAATTGCCGCATCGACAACGCCTTCGACCCTTCGGGCCGCGCCGCGTCCAGGTAGTCGCGAAAAACCGGGCTGAGCAACTCTTCGCGTCCGCGAATTTCGCCCGCGTATAGTTCGCTCGCGACGTGGCCGAAGAAAAACCACCATAGCTCGAGCACGGCTTGCAGATTTTGCAATCGAAACGGTTCCAGCTCCAGGCCCGCATAGGCCAAGAGTTGCGCCGCCTTCCTCACCGCAAGCTGCGTCTCCGGCGTGACGCTCCCCAGCGAATCGCCTTCCAGAATTCCAATCCGCAATTTCCGCCGTTCTATAGGGGCGGTCTTTCGACCGTCCGCTTCGACCCATGCTGGCACCGTCATCGCATCGCCGGCATCCGGGCCACGCAGGACTTCGAACAAGACTTTCAAATCGCCGATCGTGCGCGCCATGGGGCCGACCACACCGAGCCAGCCAAACGCGCTGACGCTGGAAGGATAGTGGCCGCTAGAGGGAATGCGGCCCGGCGTTGGTTTCAGTCCACAAATACCGCAAAAATGAGCCGGCACGCGAACCGAGCCGCCGCCGTCACTGCCGACTCCGCCCGCCGAACAACCACTGGCGATTGCCGCCCCTTCGCCGCCGCTCGAACCGCCAGCGGAAAATGCAAGGTTCCATGGATTGCTGGTTTTTCCCCTCAGGCGGTTGCTTGTCTCATACGCCATCAAGAATTCCGGCGTGTTGGTGTTGCCAAGCACGATTGCTCCCGCCTCGCGAAGCCGGTGGACTAAGACTGCGTCGCCGCCTGGCCGGTAGTCTTGGCGAAGCAGCGAGCCCGCTGCGCAGGGCCAAACTGCGACGTCGAGGCAGCTTTTTACCGTGATGGGAACGCCGTGCAAAGGGCCCAGTTGCGAGCCGCCCGCGAGGGCGGTCTCAGCAGCTTCGGCAGCGCGACGCGCCCCGTCGGCGTCCGTGTGCGCGAAGGCATTCAACACGGGTTGCAGCTTTGCAATCCGTTGCAAGTGGTGATCAAGCAGTTCGCGAGGCGAAATGTCTTGGTTTTTGATTTTCTGTGCGAGTTTCGTGAGTGCGAGGTAGTGAAGGGCCGTCATGATGTCCCGAAAGAGTTCATCACGAGCCTAAGTGTCACCACGGCGAGCGTCAAGTTGAGTCGGTCAAATCATTTGACGCGCAGCGCCAAGCCCGCGAAAATTTAACCGGTCGCGCGAGGCTTGGGCGGCCAATTTCCCCCTTTGGAATTGCCGATCCTTATGCGCAGGTCTGTTCGCGGTGTGTACCCGTTTATCGTGATGCTCACTGCGGCCGCAGTCGTGGCCGCGATCTGGCCGCATGGAGGAACGTTCGCAGCGCGCCCCGCCCTGGGGTACGTCGGTTCGTCCGAGGTGCTTTCGCCTGAGCCGGCCCCCGGCGAGGCGGCGCGGCTTAATAGCATTGGCGTCGCTTATATGGGCCAACAGCGCTTTGGCGAAGCCGAGAAACAGTTCGAAGCGGCGTTGCAAGCGCAGCCGGATTACGCGCTGGCCAAGCTGAATCTCGGAATCGCGTTTCTCGCGCAGCAAAAATCCGACGAAGCCAGAAAAGCACTGCTGGAGGCCACCGAGAAACTGCCGCGCGATCCTTATGGCTGGTACAACCTCGGGCTGGTCTACAAAGACACTAGCGAGCCGGAAAAAGCGCTCGAAGCGTTCGAGCATGTCACGCAGCTGGCGCCGAATGAACCCGACGCGTTCTACTTCATCGGGTATCTCTACACCCAACTGCAGAAATACGACGCCGCAGTCGCCGCGTATCAGTCGGCGCTGAAGATTTTCCCATTCCACGCTTCCGCGCAGTTTGGCCTGGCCAAGGCGTATCAGCGCAAAGGCGATGCCGAAAATGCGAAAGAGCATCTGCAGCGATTCCAGAAAATGACGGCAGCCAAAACCGGCACTCCGTTTGGCGCGGGTTATGGCGATCAGGGGAAGTTTTCGCTTGCCCAGTACGCGAAAAATGCTTTGCCGAAAGCTCCGGCGGCGATACCGGTTACGTTTGCCGCCCAGACCCTTTCCGCCGGGCCGAGTGCCGGCGCGTGCTTTTTCGACTATGACGACGACGGAAAGCCTGATCTGGTGCTGGTCAGCGCCACGGAGAAAGGTTCGTTGCGTCTGCTGCACAACGCCGGCGGCGGAAAATTCGAAGACCTAACCGATTCGGCCGGAGTCAAGCTTGCCGGCAGCGGACTCGGGTGCGCAGCGGGCGACTTCGATAACGATGGAAAAACGGATTTCGCGGTTTGCGCCAGCGATGGAATACATCTGTTTCACAATGACGGCGGGGGAAAATTCGCCGACGTAACCAAGGCCGTCAGAATAAATCCGGAGAAAGGCTGCCTCGGCGTAACCTTCGTTGATTTCGATCACGACGGCGATCTCGATCTCTACATCACGGCGAAATTTGGCGCGGGGCTGCACAACACGCTTTGGCGCAACAACGGCAACAGCACCTTCACCGATATTTCGGTCGAGACGGCGCTGGGCGTGGCGGGTACGGGCGGAGGTGTGGTCACTTCCGATTTCAACAATGACCGTGCGGTGGATTTCGTGATTGCCGGCGGTGCGAAAGGTGCTGCGGTCCTGCTGAATCCGCGTGAGGGAAAGTTCACAGCTCTCGAGGGAATTGACTTTGCGAAGGAGAATTTGCCCCCCGCGATCGGGGTTGTTTCGTTCGACTTCGACAAAGACGGCTGGATGGATATCGGGTTCACGCATGCCGGCGCGCCGGGAATTTCGCTTTGGCGCAACAAAGAAGGCCAAGGGCTGGAGCGAGTTTCGCTGCCGGATTTTGGCTGGAAATCGGGAACGGGAATAGCCGCGCTGGATTTCGACAACGATGGCTGGATTGATCTTGTCGCGGTTGGCGAAGGCGCGAACAGCGGCGAAATTCGCCTGCTGCGTAATCTGGGCGGCGGAAAATTCATTGACGCCACGAAGGACGCAAAACTCGACGCGGTCAAGTTGACGAAACCGCTTTCGATTGCCAGCGCCGATACAACCGGCGAAGGCGGTGTGGATCTCGTGGTCACGCAAGCCGAAGGGCCGGCGCTGCTGCTGAAAAATCATGGCGCGGAGAAAAACAGCTGGGTCCAATTCGACCTTAAGGCGCTGAACGACAACAAGAGTGGCATTGGTACCAAGGTGGAAGTTTTCTCAGGCCAGCTGACTCAGAAATTCGAAGTGCTGGGAGCGTCCGGATATCTGGGGCAGAGTGCGCTGCCGATTCATGTTGGCCTTGGCAGCGAAAAAGGCGCGGACGTGGTGCGCCTGCTGTGGCCTACCGGCGTGCCACAGGACGAGATCAAGCTCGAGGGTCGCAAATCGCAGCAAGTCGACGAACTCGATCGCCGCGGCAGCTCCTGCCCGATTCTCTTCGCGTGGAACGGAAAAGAGTACGAATTTATTGCGGATATGATTGGGCCCGGCGTGGTGGGCCACTGGGTGGCGCCGGGCGAACGCGACGTCCCGGACCCAACCGAGTATTTGAAAGTGCCTGGCAGAAGCGCGCAGGTGCGCGGCGGCATGCTCAGCTTCCGCTTCCTGGAGCCGATGGAAGAAACGGTCTATCTCGACCAAGTTAGGCTGCTGGCGATTGATCATCCCGCGAGCTATGACGTGTTTCCGAATGAGAGGTTTGCTGCGAGTCCTCCGTTCCCGGAGTTTGGCGTCGTGCCCTCACGCAGTTGGCGTCCTCCCGTTGGCGCGTGGGACGAAAAAGGCCACGATGTGTTGCCGTTGCTGGCGAAACGCGATCGCAAGTACGTGACCGACTTTGACGATTTGCCGTTCTGCGGTTTCGCCAAATTGCACTGGGTGGAGCTCGACCTCGGCGAATGGAATTCGCGTCTGCCACTGCGGCTGATCATGGACGGCTACACAGACTATTTCACCGCGACTTCAATGTACGCTGCGGACCAGGCCGGCGTGAAAGTGATTCCTCCCTATGTCGAGGCTCTCGACGCACACGGGAAGTGGGTTCGCGTGATTGACGATATGGGGTTCCCCGCGGGGCTCGAGCGTACGATGATCGCCGACCTGACCGGAAAAATTCCCTCGGGCGCGCGGCGAATTCGCATCGTCAACAATCTGAAAATTTATTGGGACGCGATTCGCATCGACCAGACGCCGGACGAGAAGAGCACTCGGGTCACAGAGGTTCCGCTGGCGCGCGCGGCGCTCGAGTTCCTCGGCTTTCCGAAAGAGATTCGCCTGACCCCGGCGAGCGACACCGCTTATTCGTATGCGAAGCGCAGCAAGACCGGGCCGTACGCGCGGGCGGCAGGGAACTACACGCGTTACGGCGACGTGAAAAATCTGCTGACTGCTGCAGACGACCGCTTCGTGATTTTCAGCTCCGGCGAAGGCTTGAAGCTGGACTTCGATGCGAAGTCACTGCCAACGTTGCCATCCGGGTGGGTGCGTGACTATTTCTTTTTTGCCGACGGTTTCGAGAAGGACCTCGACTTCTACGCCGCCCACGGATTCACCGTGGAGCCACTGCCCAAGCATGGCATGAAGCCCTATCCCTATGCCCCGGGCCAGGAGTACCCGGAGGACCCGAAGCACCTCGGCTACGAACTGGACTACAACACCCGGTCGCGTTCGGGAAACTTGCCGGGTGATCTGCAGTACCACTACAAAGGCGGCGCTTCGCAATCGAACCAGAATTGGCTAGGACGCACCCCACGGTAAGGTTGCCGGCCGCTGCAAGGAGAAGGAGATGAACCAGCCGCATCTTCACAACCCTCAATCACGGCTATTGAAAGGAAGCTTCTTCAAACCAGCCTTGATTTCCCTCGCGTTGTATCTAGCCACGGCAGGCAGTGCTGTCGCAAAACCGCAGGCGGCGGCGCAGGCGGGGAAGTGCCCGCCCGGAGCGCGAGTGGATCCGGTGAAGGACCACTACGGCGCGGTGGAAGTATCCGATCCGTACCGCTGGCTGGAGGATCAGCAGAGCAACGAGACGCGGGCGTGGATTGAAGCGGAGCAGATGTGCACAGAAGCGGCGCTGGGCCGCCTCTCGGGCAGAGAGCAGCTCAGCAAACGGATCGCGGAGCTGTTGCACAACGACGCCTACGAACCGCCGATGGAGCGCGGCGGCCGCTATTTCTATCGCAAGCGTCCCGCGGGAAGCGACCTGCGCTTGGTTTACATGCGAAACGGCGTGCACGCGCCGGAAGTCGTGCTGATTGATCCGCTGCCGTGGAGCGCGGATCATTCCGCCAGCGTGGTGCTTGAAAACGTGAGCCTGGACGGGAAGTTTCTCTACTACGGGCGTCGCGACGGCGGGCAGGACGAAGTCACGCTGCGCGTCTTTGACGTGGACAAGCGGTCCACGCTGCCGGACGCCCTTCCCAGGGCACAGTATTTCAGCATTGAGCCAACGCCGGACAATCAAGCGCTGTATTACACAAAAGCCACACCCGACGGACCGCGCGCATACTACCACCACGTAGGGCAAGATCCGGCCAAAGACCGGATGATTTACGGCGAGAATCTCGGCAAAGACAAGATTCTGACGGTGCAGATTTCGCACGACGGCGATTTTCTGGTGTACATCGTCGTCTATGGCTCGGGCTCCGAGCAGACCGAACTGTACGTGCAGAACCTGAAAACGAAAGGTCCGGTGGTCGCCGCGGCGACTGGCGAGAAGGCGTTGTTCTTTCCGACGCTGGCCGGCAAGCGCCTGTTTGTCCTGACCAACTGGAAAGCTCCGCTGTGGCGGGTGCTCGCGACGAACCTATCCGAACCGCAACGCGACCGCTGGCAAGAGGTTGTTCCGGAGGACAAGATTCACCTGGAATCGGTGGCCGCGTCGGGCGGGAAGCTAGTCGCGACGTATACCCACAGCGCTTCGTCAGAGCTGAAAGTCTTCAGTAGCGCGGGCAAGTTTGAATCGGCGATTGCGCTTCCAGCGCTCGGTACAGTCGGCGCCGCCTCAGGACGCTGGGAGACTCCGGAGTTGTTCTACTCGTTTGAATCCTACAACTACGCGCCAACGATTTTCCGGACCGAGCTTGGCGGAGGAAAGCCAGAAGTCTGGGTAAGAGAGAATACCCCGTTTGACGCGGCTGGGATGCAGGTCGAGCAGGTCTGGTATTCGTCGAAGGACGGCACTCGCGTGCCGATGTTTCTGTTCCATAAAAAAGGACTGAAGCAGGACGGAACGGCCCCTGTGCTGCTCAGTGGGTATGGAGGATTTGACCTCAGCACCACGCCGACGTATTGGCCACTGGCGGTGGCATGGGTGGAGCGCGGCGGAATCTACGCCGAAGCCAACATGCGCGGGGGCGGAGAGTTTGGCGAAGCTTGGCATCACGCGGGAATGTTTGAGAAAAAGCAGAATGTATTCGACGATTTCTTTGCCGCAGCGGAATTTCTGATCGGGCAGAAATATACCAGCAGCTCGCGGCTGGCGATTCTTGGCGGCAGCAACGGCGGGCTGCTGATGGGCGCTGCGCTGACGCAACGGCCGGATCTGTATCGCGCGGTGGTTTGCACCTATCCCCTGCTGGATATGCTGCGCTACCAGAAATTTCTGGAAGGGCCGTATTGGGTGGTGGAATATGGCAGCGCGGAAAATCCGGAGCAGTTCGGATACATCTACAAATATTCGCCTTACCACCATGTGCAGGACGGGACCAAGTATCCGGCGACGCTGTTTGTTACTGGAGACAACGACACCCGAGTCGCGCCGTTACATGCACGCAAAATGGCGGCTCGGATGCAGGCCGCGGCCAGCAACGGGCCAGAGCAGCCGATCTTGCTGCTCTACGACACCAAGTCCGGACACTCCGGTGGGCGGCCGGTAGCCAAACAGGTCGAAGAGTACACGGATATTCTCAGCTTCTTGTTTTGGCAATTAGATGTGGACGCGGGCGCTCATTAGTCCCACTCGGGTTGCGTCCAGGAGCGAGCCTGCGCGCTTTTCTGAATGGCGTCGCAAAGCAGCAGTTCCTCGTGGCCGGTCGCGAACGTAGGGAATCGGCGCGGGGCGTTGAAGTTGCCCGCAGCGAGATAGTTATAAAAATCGTGGAACAGTTGTACGAAAGTATCGGGATAGCCTTCGGCGTGGCCGCCCGGATAGGCGGCGTAGGGCCTCGCGGCGGATGTGAGCAGCGAGGGATCTTTGATCAGTGCGCCGTTCGGTTCGTTGCGCCGGCCGATCCATAGGGTGTTGGGATCTTCGCCGTCCCAGGCCAGCGTGCCATCGCTGCCGTTGATTTCGAAAAACAGCCTGCACTTTCGGCCCGGACTGACCTGTGAAACCGTGAACACGCCTTTGGCGCCATGCTCGAAGTGGACTAGTACGGATGCATAGTCGTCAGTCGTGATGGGCACCTCGTCGGTCGCCACATTCTTGGCGGAGGAAAAAGATTCGACGTGGCCGCGCGGTTTGTGGCGCACCGGCACGACCGTCGCCAGGTCCGCGCACAGCTCGGTAACTCTCTGCCCGCTGAGCCACTGCACTAGATCCAGCCAGTGCGTGCCGATATCGGAGACGGCGCGCAGTTCGCCGCCGAGTTTCGATTCCAGGCGCCAGTTCCAGTCGGTGGAATAGGTGAGCCAATCCTGCAAAAACCCGCCGTGGATCAGATTCACTTTGCCGATGGCGCCCGACTCGACGAGCGACTTGGCCTGAATGCAGAGCGGGTAGTACCGCAGATTGTGGGCGACGCCGCCGACGCGATTGGTTTCCTTGGCCAGCGCGACCAGTTGCGCGGATTCGCGCGAATCCATGGCCAGCGGCTTTTCGCACAACACATGTTTGCCGGCCCGCAAGAGTTTGGCCGCCTGCTCGAAGTGCACGTAGTTCGGTGTGCAAATATGCACGGCCGTGACGGCTGGATCCGCGACGATTTCATCCACGCTCTTGTAGGCGCGCTCGAGCCCGAGGGCCTTGGCTGCGGCATCGCTGCGGTCGCCGGAACTGACCATGGTGCCACGCACCTCAACCGGAATGCGGCGCAAGGCTTCAATGTGCGCTCTGCCGACGAATCCGGCTCCGATGACTGCAGCGATGTGTTTCATGACGGCAATTCCCCCTCGATGGGCGTGCAATTTGTCCGCGGCATTTTACGACAGAAGGAAGGTCGGAGCTAATCCTTGCCTTTAAGCAGGGCTTGGCGGACCTGTGCCAGCTCCTTTTGCTTGGCCTGGTCCACTGCAGGGAACTGCAGATCGAGTTTGTGCAACGCGTGAACGATGGCCGATGCCACAGCTAGCCGCGTGAACCACTTGTTGTCCGCGGGAATTACATACCACGGCGCGTGCTTGGTGGCCGTAGCCTGGATCATTTCCTGGTAAGCCTTCTGGTAATCCTTCCAGTAGCCGCGTTCCTGAATATCGGCCATGGAAAACTTCCAGTTTTTCTCCGGCATCTCGAGGCGCTCGAGGAAACGCCGCTTCTGTTCGCCTTTGGAGACGTGCAGAAAGAATTTGAGAATCACCACGCCGTTGCGCGATAGATATTTTTCAAAATTGTTGATGTCCTCGTAGCGATTTTCCCAAATGTCTCGGTCCACTAGTTCTTGGGGCAGTTGCTGAGCTGCCAGCAGCCCTTTGTGAACGCGAACGACCAGCACTTCCTCATAGTAAGAGCGGTTGAAGATGCCGATTTTGCCGCGCTCCGGAATGACTTTGTGGGTGCGCCACAAGTAGTCGTGGTCGAGCTCTTCGTGCGACGGCGACTTGAACGCGGTCACGCTGCAGCCCTGCGGATTGATGCCGGACATCACGTGTTTGATGGCTCCGTCTTTGCCGGCGGCGTCCAGGGCCTGAAAAATCAGCAACGCCGCCCAGCGATCCTGGGCGTAAAGTTTTTCCTGAAAGTGCGAAAGCAGCGTGACGCTCTCTTGCAACGCGCGCATCGCCTTCTCTTTGTTGTGCATGCCACTGGTGTCGGCGGGATCAAAGTCTTTCAGACGAAAGTGCTGGCCTTTGTTGACACGGTAGGCGTCGGCAATTTTTCCAGCTTCTTTCACCAGTTTCTTGAACTTCATGGCCTACCGAGTGTAGTACGGGTTTACCCTGCGCGGGAACGCGGAAAACGAGCTCCCGGCAGCACGGCGCGTTGGCGACCCTGACGGAAGGTGAGTACAATCGACGCTCCACAATGACCCAACTCGCCCGCAAACTGCGCCTCCTCGATTATTTCGTTCTTGCCTTCGGCACGATGATCGGCACCGGTTGGCTGGTGCTGATGGACGATTGGCTGGGCCGCGGTGGGCCGCTCGGCGCAATGCTGGCGTTCGCTCTCGGCGGCTTGGTGCTGCTCCCGGTAGGCTGGGTATACGGCGAATGGGTGAAGCGGTTGCCGGACGCCTCGGGTGAAGCCGCGTACACGGCACAAGTGTTTCCGCCGTTGGTAAGTTACTTCACCGGCTGGATGATGCTGCTGGCGTATTTCATCGTGTGTCCGTGGGAAGCGGTCGCTGTGGGAAAGGTCGCGGCGTACCTCGTGCCATGGCTGAACTCAGTAGAGCTGTACCAGGTGGCCGGGCAGCCGGTGTTTTTGCCGCGCTTGCTGTTGGGAATTTTGATGACGCTGTTTTTCGGCTACCTGAATTATCGCGGCATCCGCGGCAGCGCGACGTTTCAAGGATGGGCGGCGGGTACGGTGCTGGCGCTGGTTGCCGTGGTCGCGCTACTGGGAGCGGGTCATGGATCTTCGGCCAATTTTCAACCGGGCTTTCGGGTCGCGCCTGTAGTTTCCATTCTGCTGGTGCTGCAGATTGTGCCGTATTTTTTGACCGGATTTGAATCCGTGCCCAAAGTGGCCGAAGAGGCCCACAAGCAGTTTGGCGCGGGCGGATTTTTCCGGGCCATCATGATGGCGCTGTTCGTAGGCGCGGGGTTTTACGTCTCGGTTATCGCGGCGGTGTCATTTGCTGCGCCCTGGCAGAGTTTGCTGGGGCACCGCTTCGCCACGGCGGTGGCTTTCGGTCAAGCGATTGGAACCCAGTGGCCGGTGCGATTGATCATGATTGCCGCGGTGTTTGGCCTATTTCAGTGCTACAACGGGAATCTGGTGGCGGCGAGCCGGATGCTCTTTTCGTTTGGCCGGCGTGGGACGATTCCGGCCCGCTTTGCAGCGATACATCCCGAGTTTCACTCGCCTTCCGCAGCGATCGCCGGCGTGACCGTCGCTTCCCTCGCAGGGCTGTTTCTGGGCGACGCGCTGCTCGTGCCGGTCACGGAGGTCGGCTCCATGGCCGCAGCCTCCGGATGGTTTGCCGCTTGCATTTCGTTCTTCTTGGTGGAGACTCGCACCGGCGCGAAGCTGATCGCTGCGCTCGGTGCCATGGTTGCACTGCTGTTGGTTGCCATGAAGCTGGTGCCCGAATTTCCCGGCCATTTCACACGCGCCGAATGGATTGCCATGGCCATCTGGGTGCTACTCGGCACGGCCATGCACCTTCTTCGGCCGCGCGCGGCGGCACAAGCGCAAGAAGCGGCTCGTGTATAATTTTTTTCCGGGTATTTCTTGCAGCGCATGATTCCTTACCTTCATCTTGGCCCGATCAATTTGCCTACGTTCGGTTTGCTGGTTGCCACCGGATTGCTGGTGGCGGCGTATGTATTGCAGGCGGATTTCCAGCGGCGCGGGCTAACTGCCGACGCATTTCTGATCATTGCAATTGCCGGACTAGCGGGAATCGTAGGGGCGCGGCTGTACCACGTGCTGGAATCGCCCGCGGAATTTTTTGCCAATCCCTGGCCGATGCTTTACAGCCGGTTTGGCTTCGCATGGTTTGGTGGATTCCTGGGCGGGTTTGCCGCGCTGCTGATCCTGGCGCGGCGGGAAAAAATTCCGACCCTAACTTTTCTCGATGCGTGCTCGCCGGCGGCCTGCGTTGGCTACGCGATCGGCCGCATCGGTTGCCTGCTTAGCGGCGACGGTGACTACGGCATTCCCACTTCGCTGCCGTGGGGCATGAGCTTTCCCAATGGCGTGATGCCGACGACCGAGCGGGTGCATCCGACTCCGCTCTATGAATTTTTCATCTGGATGCTGCTGGCCCTGGTGCTTTGGAAGTTCGGCGCGCGTTTCCTGCGGAACGGCAAAACCGGGATCGTCTTTTGCGGCTATCTGATTCTGACCGGCGTGGCGCGCTTTCTGATTGAGATCATCCGCATCAATCCGCGCTCTTTCTTGGGAATGTCCAACGCCCAAGCCGCCAGCGTTGCGTCCGTCATCCTTGGCGTCGTCCTGGTATTTGTTGTTCGCCGAAACTCGCCGTCCCAACGGACCGCATGATCTGCAACGGATTGCGCTGCTCGTTGTTCGCTTCCTACCTACTGCTTGTAAACTACGCCTTCCTTCATCACAAACGTGACGTGTTCCAGCTGGTGAATGTCGGCGATCGGGTCGCCATCCACCGCGACAATATCGGCGAATTTTCCGGCTCGCAGCGACCCAAACTCCCCCGGCTTGCCGATTAAGTCCGCGGCGTTGATCGTCGCCGATTGAATCGCCTGCATCGGCGTCATCCCGTACTTCACCATGAAGGCAAACTGATTGACCGCAACGTTGTACGGACAAACGCCGGCATCCGTGCCGAACGACATCTTCACGCCCGCTTTGACCGCTTTCCTAAAATTCTGCCGGTGCAGCTCACCGAGGCCGCGGTCGTGCTCCAGGAAATCCGCCGGCAGGTGATTCTCTTTTCCAGCGGCTTGGATGCATTCTTCGTCGTAAATATCCATGTCCAGGTACGTGCCGTGCTCTTTGGCCAAAGCGATCCCTTCGTCGTCAATCATGGTGGCGTGTTCGACGGAAGCCACGCCCGCGCGAATCGCGTTCTTGATGCCTTGCGCATTGTGTGCGTGTGCCGCGACCCGCAAACCGAAATTGCCGGCTTCGCTGACGGCCGCCTGCAGCTCTTCCGGAGTGAATTCCTGCGCGTTCGGATTGCTGCCGTGAGTAAGCACCGCGCCGCTGGAAAGCACTTTGATCAAGTCGGCCCCGTCGTGCACCAGTTGGCGCACTTTTTGGCGCACTTCCCACGGGCTGTTTGCCTCGCCGTAGTTGAAATCCCACGGCAGCCGGATATCGGGCGCATAGCCGGTCATCGCGCCGGCGCCGCCGCTAATCGTGATATAGGCACCCGCCACAAACATCCGCGGCCCCACGATATATCCCCTGTTGATCGCGTCGCGCAGGGCAATGTCGTTCAAGGCGCGATACACGCCCACGTCGCGCACCGTGGTGAAACCCATTTCCAGCGTCATTCGTGCGTTGGGGACCGATTCCAGCACCACTTGTGAGGCGCTTCGTTTTAACTGCATCGTCGGATCGTCGTTGCTGGCGTGCTCGCCGTCCGCCAAGTGTGTGTGACAGTCGATCAGACCCGGCAACAGCGTTTTGCTTCCTAGATCGATCACTTTCGCGCCCGACGGAATCTTCAGGTCACCGCCAATCGCCTCGATCCGCTTGCCGCGCAGCAGAATCGTCTGCTTGTCGAGCACTCTTCCGTTCTCGACGTCAACCACATGCCCAGCTCTGATCGCTGTTACGGGTTCCTGTGAAGCGGGTTGTTGCGCGAGTGCGGCATTCGACAGTCCCATCAGCGCTGCCGCCATAATTACAAATCGTGTTTGCATCAGATCATCTGCCGCAGCACGTACGTCAGAATGCCGCCATTCTGGTAGTAAGCCACTTCTTCCGGAGTATCCACGCGCGCAATCACGCTGAACTTCTTCTCGCTGCCATCCGTGGACTTTGCGCTCATCTGAATCGAACTGCGCGGCGAAAGGGACGTAACGCCACTGATGTCATAGGTCTCTTTGCCGGTCAGCCCCAGCGTTTCGCAGGTTTCACCGCTCTTAAACTCCAATGGCAAAATTCCCATGCCCACCAGGTTGCTGCGATGAATGCGCTCGTAGCTCTCTGCTATCACTGCTCGCACGCCGAGCAGCTTCGGGCCTTTCGCGGCCCAGTCGCGCGACGATCCAGAACCGTACTCTTTTCCCGCAATTACAACCAGCGGCACGCCCGCTTCGCGGTACTTCACCGAAGCGTCGTAAATACTCATCTGCTCGCCGCCTGGCTGATAGGTCGTCCAGCCACCTTCGGTCCCCGGCGCCAGCTGATTTTTCAACCGGATGTTCGCGAACGTGCCACGTGCCATCACTTCGTGGTTGCCGCGCCGCGCGCCATAGGAGTTGAACTCATGCGACTTCACGCCGTTGGCGATCAGATATTTGCCCGCTGGCGAGTCCACACCAATCGACCCCGCCGGCGAAATGTGGTCCGTCGTGATGCTGTCGCCCAGCAGCGCCAGCACTCGCGCGCCGTGAATATCCGCCAAAGACGCAGCGGCCTTCGCCATATTCTCAAAATACGGCGGCAGCTTGATGTATGTGGACTTCGCATCCCAGTGGTACAAATCGCCCGCGGGGACGGACATTCCTTTCCAATGCGCATCGCCGTCATATACTGCCGCGTATTGCTTCTGATATTGCTCTCTGCTGACCGCCTGCCGCACCGTCGCTTCCACTTCTTGCGGTGTCGGCCAGATGTCGCGCAGATAGACCGGTTTGCCGGCCTTGTCGTTTCCGAGCGGCTCGCTCGTCAAATCCAGATCCATCCGGCCCGCCAACGCGTACGCCACCACGAGCGGCGGCGACGCCAGATAGTTAGCGCGTACCAGAGGATGGATGCGCCCTTCAAAATTCCGATTGCCGCTAAGCACCGCAACTGCCACCAGATTGTTTTCTTTGATCGCCGCGCCGATCGCATCCGGCAACGGGCCGCTGTTGCCGATGCAGGTCGTGCAGCCGTAGCCGACCAGATTGAACTTCAGCTTGTCGAGATAACTGTCCAGGCCCGCGGCGTGCAAATAGTCCGTCACCACTTTCGATCCCGGTGCCAGGCTGGTCTTCACCCAGGGCTTCACCTGCAGCCCGCGCTCGACTGCTTTCTTCGCCAGCAGTCCCGCACCCAGCATCAACGAAGGATTCGACGTGTTGGTGCAGCTGGTGATCGCCGCAATCACCACCGCTCCACTGGACAAATCAAACGAATCGCCGTTGTTCTGCACCTGCGCATGCTTGGCCGGTGCACCTTCGATGATCTTGGTGAACGAACTCTTCGCGGCGCGCAACGCCACGCGGTCCTGCGGGCGCTTCGGTCCGGCGACCGTCGGCTCGACCGTGCCCAGATCCAGTTGCAGGGTGTCGCTGAACGCTGGATCCCTTGTCGCATCAGTGCGGAACAGCCCTTGCTCCTTGCAATAGGCCTCGACCAGCGCAATCTGTTCCTGCGGGCGCGCCGTGAA
>CAZQOB010000033.1:0-53184 GCA_964594885.1 uncultured Acidobacteriaceae bacterium | reverse complement strand
ACTCAAACCAACCTAGAAATTGCTGGCTCAGCACGATTTTTCAGCAGCCTGCTAGGAGAAGAGGCGTATTTAATCCTAGATTGTCTAGGAGAAGCCCCCAATGGCCGAAAAGATGGAATTGCTGCAGGGCACGTTGGACATGCTGATCCTGAAGGCGGTGTCGCTCGGGCCGCTGCACGGGTATGGCGTGCTGCTGCGGATTCAGCAAATTTCCAACGAGCGCTTGGAGATTCAGCAAGGCTCGCTGTATCCGGCGCTCTACCGGCTGGAGGATCAGGGCTGGATCGCCAGCGGGTGGGGCGAGTCCGAGAACAAACGTAAGGCGAAATACTACCGCTTAACGACGGCAGGCAAGCGGCAGCTGCAAAACGAAGAAGAAAAGTGGAGCCAGATGACCGAAGTCATCGGCGGAATTTTGCGCGCGAAGCCGGAGGAGTTGTGAGCACCTGGCACAGGGCTTGGGCGTGGGTGGGCGCAATCACGAATCGGTCTCGCGTCGAGAGTGAGATGGATGCGGAGATGCAGTTTCATCTCGAGGCGCGCACGGACGATCTGATGCGCACCGGGTTGGCCCGCGAAGAGGCGATGCGCCGGGCGCGTCTGGAGTTTGGCGGAATTACGCAGAAGCAAGAAGAATGCCGCGACGCCCGGGGCATAACGTTGCTCGAAGGTCTGGCCCAGGATTTGCGTTTCGGTCTGCGGATGCTGCGGAAGAATCCAGGATTCACGGTGGTTGCGGTACTGACGCTGGCCCTGGGAATCGGGGCCAACACGGCAATCTTCAGCATCGTGAATGCGGTGATGCTCAGTTCCCTGCCCGTACATGACCCGGCAAGCCTGATGGCGCTGCAGTGGTCAGCAAACCACGAGCACAACGGCGGGACGAGCAGTTACGGAGATTGCGATCAGAATCGCGTCGATCAGAATCGGGAAAATGGAAGGGTTACAGACTGCTCGCTTTCGTATCCGATGTTTAAGGAAGTCCAGGCTCAAGCCAATCTGTTCTCTGGAGTCGCCGCATTTGCCGGGCCGGCAACACTCATTGTCGGAGGAAACGGTCAAGCGAGTATGGCTCATGGCGAACTCGTGTCCGGTGACTATTTTTCCACGCTCGGAGTATTGCCAGAACTGGGAAGAGTTTTGCAACCGGTGGATGAGTCGTCCGCGTCAGAAGCGGTCGCAGTGCTGAGCTATCCGTACTGGCAGAGCGCGTTTGCAGGATCCTCGTCGGTGGTTGGCAGAACGATTCGACTGAATGGAACGCCAGTTCGCATCGTCGGCGTGGCGGATCGAACGTTCACACGGTTGACGCCCGGTCAGAGCCTTGATCTGTGGCTGCCACTGACGCTGGCCGCCGGGAACCGATTAAGAATCAATTGGGGCAGCGGCGATTTCGACGATTCGGCGCAATGGTGGCTGACAACAGCCGCGCGCTTGCGCGATGGGGTAGAGAAGGCTCAGGCGGAAGCGGCCATGACCGTGCTGTTCCGCAACGCGGTGTTGAACGGCGAAAAACCACAGATGAAGCCGGAGGATGATCCTCGCCTGGAACTGGTGCCGGTGCAGAAGGGATTGGTGGGAATACGCTCTTCGCTGGGAACGCCGCTCTACATTGTGATGGGCGCGGTGGGTCTGGTGCTGCTGATCAGTTGCGCCAACGTGGCCGGATTGTTGCTGGCGCGTGCCCGAGCCAGGGGAAAAGAGATGACGATGCGTGCGGCACTAGGGGCGGGGCGAGCCCGCATGCTGCGGCAACTGCTGACCGAAAGCGTGCTGCTTGCTACCGCAGGGGGCGTGCTTGGAATTTTTCTGGCCTATTGGTTGGCGGGTTCACTGGCTGCATTTGTCAGCTCGAATTCCGAGGCGCAAATCGTTCGAGATGCAAGCGTTAATCCCGGAGTGCTGGCTTTCACTGCGTTGACGTCGGTGTTGAGCGGAATCCTGTTTGGGCTGGCGCCAGCTCTGTGGAGCGCGCGCTCGAATACAGCCGCAGCGCTGCGAGACAACGCGACTCAAGTAACACGACCGCATTCGAGTGCCGCAACTGGCCGACGGTTCGGGCTGGGTGGCCTGCTGGTAATCGGGCAAGTCCTGCTCTCCGTTGTGGTGCTGATTGGCGCCGGATTGGTGGTTCGCACGCTGGCCAATTTGAGGAGCATTAATCCGGGATTCGAGACCCGGAATCTGCTGAATTTTGGAGTCAATCCAGACCTCTCAGGGTATGAAAAGGACCGCGTGCAAAATCTGTATGACGAAATGCAAAGAAGGCTGGGGGCCTTACCCGGTGTGCTCTCCGTAAGCTATGCCTCGGAAGTTCTGCTGAACGGCGGGCTCTGGAGCACGGATGTGCACGTGGAAGGAACGCCCAAAGATTCCCGGGCAAACACCAGCATGCTGGCGGTAAGTGAGGGCTATTTTGAAACCATGCACATGGGTCTAGTTTCCGGACGCGCCTTTACGGCGTCGGACTTGCAGTCGAAACAGGATGTCGCGATCGTAAATCAAACCTTTGTCCGGCAGCATTTGCAGGCCAGAAATCCGATCGGTTTACATCTCCAGGGCGGGAGCGACGAAAACCCGGAAAGCCGGGAAATCGTGGGAGTAATAGCGGACGCCAAATACGCAACGTTGCGGCGCGAGATTGAGCCCACAACCTACGTGCCGCTGAGAACGGGACCAGCCTATTTCGAGCTGCGAACCCGGCTGAAGCCGGAAGCGCTGATGCCCGCAGTGCGGAAGGTGGTGGGCGATCTGGATGAAAATCTACCGGTTTACGGCATGCGCTCCGAAACCGAAACCATCGATCGCCTCCTGTTCAACGAGCGGCTGGTCGCGCGGCTGTCTTCGCTCTTCGGCGTGTTGGCGTTGCTGCTGGCCGGCGTAGGGCTGTATGGATTGCTGTCGTACGAAGTAGCGCGACGGACCGGCGAAATCGGCGTGCGCATGGCGCTTGGCGCGCGGCAAGAAGTAGTCGTTTGGCTGATACTGCGGCGCGGGCTGTTTCTAGTGGCCACCGGCGCCGCAGCGGGAATTCTGGTTGCGGTATGGCTCATGCGGTATTTGGGATCGCTGCTCTATGGAGTGCCAAGCACCGATCCGCTCACCTTTGTGGCTGTCACCTGCGTGTTGTTGACGGTGGCGTTGTTAGCGTGCTGGATCCCGGCGTGGCGCGCCACGAGAGTCGAGCCGATGGTCGCGCTGCGCCACGAATAGGTCGCCGCGGGCTTACCAGAATCTCTAACAAGAGCTTCTTTCGGCGAGCTAAGCGCAACAGATCCTGTCAGCCGCTGGTTCGAGCAAAAGTCTCGACATCCGAAGCGAGCAGCCTCCTGAACTCAGCCTCCACCGAACTCATGGCTTGGTTAAGCCCGGGACTCTGTTTTTCCCAATCCTCGACAAATCTCTTTCGCGCCTGAGTTACTTCTTCAGGCTTATGGTCCGGACCCGTCGAGATCGCAAGGTCGAATGGGAAATTCTGAAGAGCGAAGACCACAGCTTGAATTTGGTCTGCCAGCGCCTTGCTGAAGTACAGTTTGTTGCGCTTAAAGAAATCAGAAAGCCTGCGGTTCTTGGCCATCGCCTCCCGCGTTGCCCCTTCCACTAAACTGCCGCTTTCCTCTTTGCAACCTCCGTTCAGCCAGTCCATCTCCAGATACGTCTCTGCAAGCAGATAATTCATTTCGGCCAGCAGACTGACTCGCTTTTCGTGCAGCTGGGTAAATTTGGCGGCGTGCTCCTGCGCCAGGACCTCCAGATTGTGCTCAATGAGCTTTCTTTGCTTTTCGAGTTCATCCTTATGGTCCTCCAGCTTTCGGTCCAAATCGCCTTTGAATTTTTCCAGATCCTTTGATAACGAATGGCTGATGATGCTTTTAGTTAAGTATGCAAGCATGCCGGCGAGCATGGTGATTCCGCCGAACCATTTGAGCACCTCTTGCCACAGATTCATCGGCGATCCCTCCTTCGCTCATATTCATCACCGGCCGTAGCGCCCCATCCACTCGGCCTGGGCAAGTACATGTCCTTCGATGGCGCGTTCCAGGTCGACTTTGGTGCTGTTCGTAGCCAGCTTCAACGTTCCATCCAGCGCGTACAGTTTGAAGAAATAGCGATGTGCCTTTCCCGGCGGTGGACACGGGCCGCCGTATCCGGTTTTGCGAAAGTCGTTCGGCCCTTGCGTCGCCCCGCCTTCGAGTTGCGTGCGCTTCGCTACGCCTTCCGGCAATCCGTGCGCGCTGGCAGGCAAATTCCACAAAACCCAATGAACCCAGGTGCCGACCGGCGCGTCCGGGTCGTCGGCGATCAGTGCGAAACTCTTGGTGTTCGCCGGAGCTTCCGACCACTCCAGCGCGGGAGAAAGATCTGCTCCATCACAGGTGAATTGCTTCGGGATAGTACCGCCATTTTCGAAAGATGTACTCTTCAATTTGAGCGCCATGGCGCTACCTGCTTGCGCTGGGACCAAGGATGCGCTGCGGAGGATTCCGCTGAAGCAGACCCCCCCGGTCAGGTAAAGAGTTGCTACAGCAGATAGCCGGCGAATACGCATGTTCGACGCTCGCATTTCGAAGGCCAGGCAGGAAGGCTGCTTCTATTTTACCCTGCTGCCGTGATTTATGTTCTGTTTAGGAGCGACCGCGTAATTTTGCTTCCGCGACGGAGACCCAGCGGCCAAGTAAAATCGCACAACAACGGAGTTCGTACGATCTTTCAACGCCGGAGGCTGGCATGAAATCCAATCGTCTCGCACGGCTCGCAAGCGGTGCACTTCTCGTTCTACTCTCTGTTGCGGCCTCGTTGCTGGCTGCTCCGTCGGGCTACCACCTGCTCAGGAAATATTCCTTCGGCGCAGCCGAAGGAAGCACGCGCGAGTACTTCGACTACATCTCAATAGACTCCGCCGCGCGCCGGGTCTACCTTTCCCACGGCACCGAAATCAAGGTGATTGATGCGGACACGGGCGCACTCATCACAAATATCACCGGCTTGAAGCAAACTCACGGTGTGGCCATTGCCGCCGACTTTGGCCGCGGCTTTATCAGCGATGGCGCACAAGGCAAGGCCATCATTTTCGATTTGCAGACGCTGAAAGTAACCGGCGAAGCCAAAGCCGACAAAGACGCCGACAGCATCGTTTACGATCCAGCTTCAAAACGCGTATTCGTGATGAACGGCGATCCCCATAGCGCAACGGTGATTGACGCCAAGAGCGGAAGCCCGGTGGGAACGATCGATCTGGGCGGCGGCCCGGAGTTTGCTGTGGCCGACGGCAGCGGAACGGTTTTCGTTAATCTGGAAGACAAAAGCGAACTGGTGGCCATCGACTCCAAGACGCTGAAGATCAAATCGCGCTGGCCGCTGGCTCCAGCGGGCGCGCCCACGGCTCTTGCGATGGACGTTGCGCACCATCGCCTGTTCAGCGCCGGACGCGATCCACAAAAGCTCGTCATCGTTGATTCCGAAAGCGGAAAAATATTGCAGTCATTCCCAATCACCGCCGGTGTGGACGCAGCCGCCTACGACGTCGAAACTGCGCTGTTGTTGGTCTCCACGCGGGAAGGGATGGTCCACATTTTCCACGAAGACTCGCCCGATAAATTCAGCGAGGTGGAAACGGTCAAGACCGAATTCGGCGCAAAGACCATGGGCCTGGACAGGAAGACTCACAACATCTTTCTAGATACCGCCGACTTCACCCCGGCTCCCACGCCGACCGCGGACCACCCGCATCCGCAGCGCTCGGCAATCCAAGGCACGTTTCACGTGCTGGTTTACGGTCGCTGACGCACCGAATCCCGCAGCGCCGAACCGAGTGGCGTCCTAAGCCTGCTCGGGATGTCAGAAAATAACCATAGTCTGACTGCTGACGAACCTATCGCCACACGTCTATCCTAACGGTCGCAGTAAAACCGAAAGGAGACCTCATGAGATTCCGAATCGCGATGCTTGTCGGCCTGATGCCCTTGTTTTTCGCCTTCTCAGTACCGGCTCAGGCCCAGAGGGCTTCGAAGCCGGCCACGCTGCGCAGCCTGCTGCTGCGCGAGTTGCGGACCACGCACTCCGAGGCGGACTGGTTCGCTCCGATCAACGCGGCAGTGGAGGGGCTCACTGCGGAGCAGGCCAACTGGCAGCCGCCGAACGGGGGGCACTCGGTTGGCCAACTCGCTTTTCACATCCTCTTCTGGAACCGCCGAAATCTGAACGCTTTCCGCGGCATCAAGAACGATAAGTTCAGCGGAGACAATACGGAAACCTTTGACAAATTCGACGCCCAGCAATGGACGGACACGGTGAAACAGCTGGACGAGGTCATGACCGACTTGGAAAAACTGGTGGAATCCGCGAGCCACGAGCAATTAGCGAAGTGGGCGCCGACGATCGCCAACATCTGCACGCACAACGGGTACCACACCGGACAAATTGTGTATGTCCGGAAGCTGCAGGGCTCGTGGAACCCGGATAAAGGCGTCAAATCCTAGGGCCGTCGAGCCGTTCACGCGTCTGACTGGCGGAAACTCCGATTGGCCAAAAGGCTGATTCGGATTCAGGGCTTGCCCACGTTGTACGTGTCCCTCTTCACCTTCCAGCCGTCCGGCTCGCGATGCACTAGTGTCAGGTATCGGTATTCCTGAGTGCTGGGATTTCCGCCCGTCTTCGGGGTTGTAGTGATCGCATAAGTGCCGCGCTCGTAGGCCCAGTCGGCTCCCATGAAGCTAAATTCCTGAGACGTCAACGTGGCCTTCATCGTGACCTGCTCGAAGCCGCTTTTGAAATACTGCTGGATCGCGGCCCGGCCCACCGAAGTCGGGTCACCCTCAGGGGTCAATACCGCGTCAGCAGAGTACAGGTTCGCGATTGCCGCGGCATCGTTTGCGCTGTAAGCGGCGACAAAATCAGCGTGCAGTTTAGCCAGGGCGAGGCGGTCCTTTTCTGTGTCGCTCGCCGAGGCAGCCGGCTGCTGATGTGAGGAACATCCAGCCCAAACAAGAACCAGACAACAAACCGCTAGTTTCATAGCGCCTCCCAGACGTTTAATTCCAAAGTGTTCCCAGGATCGACCCGACTACCAACGCTAGAATGGGCCAGACTATTGCGGAAGGCCAACTCGTCGCAGCAAGTCCTTGAAGCGTGGATCCGCGTGCAGATCGTCCAATAGCGGATCGACTTTTATCCACGTTACCCAGACATTTTTGTCTTCCAAAGATCTCCCGAGCCACTCGAAAGCAGCATCTTTATTGCCCAGCCGGACCTGATCCACCGCGATAAAGTAAGGAGCCGACGGCAGATTCCGGGCCTCAGTCAAGAAGCGAAGATCCGCTTCGCAAAAGCGCTTCCAATCTCGATCTTCATATGCTTTGCGAAAGGTAACAGTCGCATTCTCGGGTACGCCCGAAAGAGGGGCATTCAACAACCACAGCTCCATTGCCCGCTGGTGATCGCCTCTCTTCTCTGCAATCCAACTCAGCCAGTTGTTTACCACGCTAGCGTGCGGATCCAATTCGGCGGCGCGACCCAATTCCGCGATCGCTTCGTCGTATTCCCGTGCGAAATAAAGGGACCTGCCCAACTCGCGATGCATAAAGAAGGAAAGCGGATCCAGTTCCGCTGCTCGTCTTGCCTCCTGTACCCCTTCATCAAGGCGGCCTACCGCCTGCAAGTATCTGGAGTAGCGGTTATGCACGATTGCGCTGCCGGGGCTGAGCTGGAGACCCATCTTTAGTTGTCTCTCCGCCGCGACCCAATTCCAGTTCCACAGTGCTTCGTACAAGCCGAGCGCAGCGTGGGCCTCACCGAGTTTAGGATCCAGTTCGAGTGCGTGGCGAAGTGCCTGGGAAGCTTCGGCCTGGGTTTCGCTATAGGGAGTAACGTCCATGGCGCTAAGCGTTTCCAAAGCCTCGGCCAGTCCCACATAGGCTGAAGGGAATCGTGGATCCTGCTCGAGCGACTTTCGGAAGTAGCCGACACTCAACATCGCTGCCTGTGGCGTGCGCTTGTCGAAGAAGTACCATCCCTTGAGATAGTCTTCATACGCCGCACGATTGATTGCTCTGGCGCCGGTCAAGCGCGCTTCCTCCGTTGCCGTCACCTTGGCTTTAATTTCGTCCGCGATGGCATGCGTAACCTCGCGTTCAAGGTCCAGCACATCTCGCAAGTCGCGTTCATACGACTTGGCCCACAAGTGCCGGTCCGTTGGCGCCTGCACCAGTTGTACGTTTATCCCAACTTTCTCGCCCGAACGCTGCACGGCTCCTTCGACCACTGCGTCCACACCAAGCTCTTTCGCAATTTGCGGCAATAATTTCGTTGTTCCTTTGTACTGCACCACGGAAGTGTGCGAAATCACCTTAAGTGAACTAATTTGCGCGAGCTCCGTGGTCAGCTGCTCGGTGATGCCGTCGGCGAAGTACTCCTGCTCCGGGTCGCGGGAAAGGTTCTCCAGCGGCAGAACAGCGATGGAATGAACAGGTGGCACTCCTACCGCAAAAATGCGATTGCGGATTCCGGCAACGTTGAAGGCAAAAACGCTTGCGAGGATTACTGCGCCGCCAAGCGCCAAAATCCAGACGCTCTTCCGTCGCCAGGTCCGTCCCGGCTCTGCGGCCGCTATTTCCTCCTTAGGCGGGCTCTCAGCTTCCAACCTCTCACGGCCGCTGTTCCACCAAGCGTCAATCTCCGCTGGAAATGCAAAAACCGAAGCCTGCTTCTTATGTATCTTCCGATGAACCGGCAGACCCTCCGATTCCCAGCGCCGGACGGTGCGCTCGTCTCGCTTCAGATACGCTGCAATTTCTTTCCAGGAATCGAGTCGTTCGGCCGATTCTTTTCCGTCCAATCCAGTAACGGGGGCGATGAATCGGTACCCTCGCCGGGGCAGGGTCTCGACGAACCGAGGGTTGTCAGCCGAGTCGCCAAGCGCTTCCCGCAACTTATTGATCGCTGTGTTCAGGCTATTGTCGAAATCCACGAACGTATCTGGAGGCCAGTTCTGCGAGCGCAGCTCTTCGCGGGTGACCACTTCACCAGGGCGTTGCAGCAGCACAATCAACACTTGAAAGGGCTGTTCCTGGAGCTTGAGTCGCACGCCCTGCTTGCGGAGTTCTCCCGCACGGACATCAACTTCGAACGTGCCAAAGCGCAGGACTGCAGCAGGTGGGGTTTGAAGAGACATCAGACTCGCCCGACGCTACAGGAGTCTAGCACTGCCGCGCCGAAGCATAAATCGTCCCGGAGCCCCCTTCCCAGCCCCTTCCCGCTTCGCCGACTGCTCCATAGTCGGGTAAACGCGGACATTCAACTTCTGCCCGCCTTTGTCTCTTGCGCAACAGTCCCTGCCCTCTTATGGTCGCGCTCAAGTCGCCGGTTTACGCGATACCTAGCAGCGGCCGGCAGCTTTACCGAAAACGCAAAAGGAGACCTTTCATGAAACCCCGCCGGTTCGTTCCCACACTTGTCCTTTCGCTCCTCGTGGCCACCTGCCTCTCCGCGCAAAACGTGGTGGTGCAATGGAACGACATCGCTTCCACCTCCATCATTAAAAAGGGTGGTGAAGCGTCTGTAGCTTCCGGAGTGTGGCTGGCCTACGTCCAGTTGGCGGTTTTTGACGCAGTCAATTCCATCGACCATCGTTTCCAACCCTACGCCTTCACCACCAACGCCCCGGCAGGGGCTTCCAAGGACGCAGCCGCCATAGCCGCCGCCTACCACATTCTGTTGCACTATTTCCCAGCCCAGGAGTTCGAGCAGCCCGGCCCGCCGGCCCAGCCTGGACTGGATACCCAGTTCCAAAATTCCATTTCAGCTATTTCCGATACTCACGCCAACATCGTCGCTGGCGTAGCTGTTGGAGAAGCCTCCGCCGAAGCCTTAATCGCGGCGCGTGCCAACGACGGCCTCCTGGCCGCAATCCCCTATACCGCGAAGGCGGGGCCGGGATTCTGGCAACCCACTCCACCAAAGTTCGCACCCCTACCGCTAACGCCCTGGCTCGGGCAAATGGTTCCCTTCACCATGACCAGTGCCTCGCAATTCTTCCCGGACGAAGGACCAACTCCCCTCGACAGTCAGGAATGGATCGACGACTACAACCAGGTCATGACGCTGGGCGCGCTCAACAGCACAGTCCGCACACAGGAACAGTCCCAGACCGGACTCTTCTGGACCGAGCACACCGGCCAGCAATACGGGCGGGCCTTTCGCAAGCTAGCGGTTGAAAAGGGCCTTAGTTCCTCGGACACCGCCCGCTTATTTGCGATGCTGTGGGCAGGGTATGCGGACGCAGGTATTGGCTGCTGGAATGCCAAACTCTCGTTCAGCTTCTGGCGCCCGGTAACCGCCATCCGTGCCGGTGGTGGCAATCCCGCCCTCACAGCAGATTCTCATTGGCTTCCGCTCGCGAGTACTCCCAACCACCCCGAATACCCGGCGGCGCACGGCTGCGTCACTGGAGCGGTCTCAACCATCCTGGAAAGCTTTTTCGGAACGCCCAACCTGCACTTCTCTGTGGACAGCATGGTAACGAACGGCCCGCCGCACCAGTTCACCAGCACCGGCGAACTGATGCACGAGGTCGAAGAAGCGCGAATCTACGCCGGCTTCCATTATCACCACTCCGTTGTGCAGGGACGCGTTCTGGGGCTGAATGTCGGCCACCAGCTCACGCGACGCTTCTTCAACCCGGTACAGTGAGCCGCAGCTTGCGTTTGTAAGCAGTTAAACCGGCACACCCGTCTGGGACTTTAGTCCCATCGACACGTGCAGGCCATGCGAACTACTCTCAGGCTGCACCATCAGCGTCAGCAAGCATGAGCGAGCCGACCACTCAGACCGGAACGCGCCAGCACCAGCGCATCGCGCTGCCCAAAGGGATGTTCGTCGCTTGGTATGGCGGCGGCGAGCAGCGCGTGGCACGGGTTAAGACGTTAGGAATGGGCGGGTTATTTGTAGCCGAGCCCCACGCCCCAAAAGTCGGAACGGCACTGCGCCTAAGCTTTGAAGTTCCCGGCGGCAGCGTCAGTGTGGAAGCCGTGGTACGAAATGTGACGCCGGGCGTGGGCATGGGGATCGAATTCGTCAACCTCGGCACGCGGGAACGTGTCTTGATGGAAATTCTGATGCGCCGGCTGCTTCGGCAAGTTCCGTCGTAGCCCGATTCCAGAGTTCAACGAATAAAACGGGCCTGACGCCAACCACTGCGATTCTCACTAATCAATGATCGCTTGATACCCGAGCTGATGTACCTGGCGGTCGAGCTCCAGCCCTCCAGTCGGATGCAGCTGCCCCATGAAAATGATGATCATGTCTTCCTTGGGATCAATCGAAAACGTTGTATAGAAAAATCCGCCCCACCCGAACGAACCCGGCGACCCGATCTCCTTCAGCGGCGTCTTGATGCCATCCACGCCGAAACCGATCCCAAACGCCATATCATCACTGATTTTGCCGAGCTGGTCGTGCGTCATCAGTTCCACCGATTTCCGGCTGAGCAGCCGCAGGTCACCCAGTTTTCCTCCCTGCAGCATCATTTGCGAGAAACGATAGTAGTCGGCCGCCGAGGAGTTCAAGCCGGCGCCCCCGGAAAAAAGTTTCTTCGGTCCGCGATAAGGATAGTCGGCCGAGTAGCTGAGCGTGCCTTCGGAAATCGGCGTGTCCGGAAAACGCTGCAACCCCTTGTCGTCATAATACGTATAGGCCACCGCGAGACGATCAACCTTGTTATCCGGCAGAAAAAAATACGTGTCCTTCATCCCCAGCGGCTCGAACACCCGCGCCCGAAGAAACTGATCGAAGGTCATGCCCGAAACTACCTCCACCAGCCGCCCAAGAACGTCAATCCCGAGGCTGTATTCAAACCGTGTCCCCGGGTTAAACAGCAGGGGCTGCGCGGCGAGCGCCTTGACGTTGTCGGCGATTGTCCCGTCATACTGAATCAGGCCGTCGCCGACGTGCCCGTCCTTATAGCGTTTCCCCAGCGTCTCGTCCCAGGTATAAGTGATCCCGGAAGTGTGCGTGATTAGGTCGCGAATCGTTATTTCGCGCGCGGCAGGAATCGTGTACGGCTCGCCGCCGTTCGTGGGCTTCACCAGCACTTTGGGATTCTTGAATTCCGGCAAAAACTTGGAAATAGGATCGTCGAGCAGAAACTTTCCTTCTTCGTAGAGAATCATCACTGCAACGCTAGTGATGGGTTTGCTCATCGAGCAGATGCGGAAGATGGCGTCGTTGCGCATTGGCTTGCCGGCTTCGCGGTCCAGCGCTCCTTGCGATTTGAACCACGCCACTTTGCCGTGCCGCGCAACCAGCGTAACCGCGCCCGCGATCCGCTTCTGATCCACGGCCTGCTGGACTTTTGCGGCGATACGCTCCAATCTTTCCGATGATAAGCCCACGGATTCCGGCTTGGCGGTCGGCAGATCTTGCGCGCTGCTTGCCAACGCGGCAACGAGGTACGCGGCGCACAGCAGACTTAGTCTTCGCGCATAGGGATAGCGGCACATAGGCAGTCCTTTTTGTTGAGAGAGTCCGAAAACGATCGCGTGATTGTATAACGATTCGCCGCGGCGGGAATCAGAAGGAAAGGCTCAAGCAGGAGGTTCCCATGTCCATCAGGCCGGTGAGGCGTTTGATTAAATCCAAGCCAACCATGGAAGGCGCGGGCGTGCATCTGCGGCGCGCATTCGGGTTTGCCAACACCACGGACTTCGATCCGTTTCTGCTGCTCGATGATTTCCGCAATGACGTCCCGGAAGACTATCTGAAGGGCTTTCCCTGGCACCCGCATCGCGGCATCGAGACCATCACTTACGTGCTCGCTGGCACCGTCGAGCATGGTGACAGCATCGGCAATCACGGCGCGATTGCTCCCGGTGATGTTCAATGGATGACCGCCGGCAGCGGCATCATTCATCAAGAAATGCCGAAGGGTGATGCCGCGGGCCGCATGCACGGTTTTCAGCTGTGGGCCAATCTTCCGGCTGCGCTGAAAATGACTGCGCCCCGCTATCAGGAAGTGAAGTCCGGCGACGTTCCGGAAGTTACCGATGACGACGGCACGCACGTGCGTGTGATCTGCGGAAATTTTTGGGGGAAGAGCGGTCCGGTGGATGGCATCGCCGCCGATCCTGTGTATCTGGATATTTCCGTGGCTCCCGGGCGCCGCAAATCGTTGCCGGTAGGCGTCACGCGCCACGCGTTCGCTTATGTCTTTGCCGGCGCTGGAAAATTCTGCAACGCTTCGGAACCGTTGTCCGTACCGACCGAACCGGTGGGATGGGCTGATACCACGCCGCCGATCGAAGCCGACAATCGTTCCTTGCTGCTCTTCGACCGCGGCGATGAAGTGGTCGTACAAGCCGGTGAAGAGGGCATTCGCTTTTTGCTGGTTTCCGGCAGGCCGCTCGAAGAGCCTGTGGCCTGGTACGGCCCTATCGTCATGAACACCCAAGAACAGCTGCAGCAGGCCTTCCGCGAACTGGAAAAAGGCACTTTCCTGAAACCTGAAAAGTAGGCTGGTTTGTCAGCGCATCGTCTTTCTGCGGCGACCAAGGTCGCTGCAAGAATCTCAGCGCTTGCCTCCGCGTACATTTCGTCGCCTAAGATTCTTCGAACCGCTTCGCGCTCCCCAGAATGACCCAATGCGCGACGGGCACACCGGGGCTGTCATGCCAGCAACCGTTCTGCCCGCCGGAGGCCGGCATGCTCCAGGAATCTGCTTTTTCCTCGTGGCCGCTAGAATTTTATTGACCGCAGCCGCAACGCATTCGCAATCACCGACACCGAACTGAAACTCATCGCGGCGCTGGCAATCATCGGGCTCAGCAGCCAGCCAGAAAACGGATATAGTACTCCGGCCGCGATCGGAATCCCGAGCGCATTGTAAAGAAATGCAAGCAGCAAATTCTGCTTGATGTTGCGGATCGCAGCGCGGCTTAATTTGCGCGCACGTAAAATCCCGCGCAGGTCTCCTTTGAGCAGCGTGATCCCTGCGCTCTCAATCGCTATGTCAGTACCAGTTCCCATCGCAATGCCCACATCTGCAGCCGCCAGCGCCGGCGCATCGTTCACGCCATCCCCCGCCATTGCGACAATATTCCCTTCTTGTTTTGCGGATCTTACAAATTCCGCTTTGCTTTCCGGCGTCGCATTTCCCTGCGCATTTTCGATTCCCACCATCTGCGCGACCTTTTTCGCTACCGCTTGATCATCACCGCTCATCATCACAACCCGCATGCCTGTTTCTCGAATCGCGCGTACTGTTTCACGGGCATCCGTCTTTAGCGGGTCGCCGAACTCCAAGCTCCCGGCAACCTTTCCATCCCTCGCCACGTACACCTTTGTGATCGCTTCACCCTCGCTTCTCGGGCTTAGCGGCGCAGAGAACTCGACTTGCTTTTGACGAAGAAAATCCGGTCGGCCAACAGCCACTCTCCACATGCCAACTTGGGCCTCAACTCCTCCTCCAGGCGTGGAGCGAAAGCCCGTAGCTCTGACCATCGGGATATTTCTTTGCGTGGCCGTCCGGACGATGGCCCGAGCGAGTGGGTGTTCACTGGGACTCTCGGCGCTTGCCGCCAGTCCCAGCAGTTCATCTTTCGTCAGATTGCTACCGCTCCAAACAGCAATTCTTTGCACCTCGGCGCGCCCTTCGGTCACTGTCCCCGTTTTGTCCACCACCAGCGTGTCCACAGCTGCCAGTTTCTCCAGCGCTTCCGCGCTGCGGATCAGCACACCGGCTTGCGCGCCTTTGCCGACCGCTACCATGATGGACATCGGCGTAGCCAGTCCCAGAGCGCACGGACACGCGATGATCAGCACCGCAACAGCGTTGACCAGCGCATGCGCCAGCCGTGGCTCCGGCCCGACCAGAGCCCACACAGCAAAAGTAATCGCCGCCGCCGCAACCACGGCCGGCACAAAAATCGCCGCCACTTTATCCGCCAGCCGCTGCATCGGCGCGCGGCTGCGTTGCGCTTCGCTCACCAGCTTCACGATCTGCGCCAAAGTGGTCTCGCTTCCCACGCGCTCAGCGACCATCACAAAGCTGCCGCTGGTGTTCAGGGTCCCACCGGTGATTTTGTCGCTCGGCGCTTTTTCCACTGGCATCGGCTCGCCAGTGATCATCGCTTCGTCCACAGCGCTGGCGCCTTCAATCACCACCCCGTCCACTGGCACGCGCTCGCCCGGACGCACGCGCAACCGATCTCCCGGCTGCACTTGGTCCAGCGCGACGTCACGTTCGGCGCTGCCTTCATCCAGCCGATGGGCGATCTGCGGCGCGAGATCCAGCAGCGCACGAATCGCAGCGGACGTTTTTGCTCGCGCGCGAAGCTCTAGCACCTGTCCCAGCAGCACGAGTGTCGTGATCACCGCAGCCGCTTCAAAATATACCGGCACCTCGCCATGCAGGCCCCGGAACGACGCCGGAAAGAGTCGCGGAAAAATCGTCGCCACCGCGCTGTCGAGGAACGCAGCGCCAGTTCCCAATCCGATCAGCGTAAACATGTTCGGACTGCGATTTACCATTGACGCCCAGAAGCGCTCAAAAAACGGCCAGCCGCCCCACAGCACAACGGGCGCAGCAAGACCCAGTTCGATCCAATGCAGCGCTCCACTGGAAATCGGCAGCGTCGTTCTCTCGCTGAGCATGGCCAGAACAAGAAGCGGCGCAGACAACACCGCGCCCGCCCAAAACCGATTTCGCATGGATAGGTATTCCGGATCGGCCTGAGCGCTTGCCCCGTCCGCGACGATGTCCATCGGCTCCAGCGCCATCCCACACTTCGGACATGAACCAGGCCCGAACTGAGTGACTTCCGGATGCATCGGGCAGGTGTAGCGGATTTTCTCAGGCTCCTTCGAAGGCCCAATCGGCTGGTGTATTTCGCGCGCAGCGCGCTGTTTCTTACCAGCCGTTCCCGGTGCTGCGAGATATGGTTCTGGTTCGGTCACAAAACGTTGTGCGCAGCCCGCCGAGCAGAAATAGTATTTTTCGCCACCCCGCTCGACCGCTCCGGCGGCCTTCGCTGGATCTACACTCATTCCACACACGGGGTCTTGGGCTAGCGGCGGGCTGCTTAGAATCGGACCCGCCGACGCTTGCCAAACAGAAGCCCCGCCGGCTGGCTTGGCCCCAGCTGCCGTCTGCTCTAAAGCTTTTTGCAAGAAGCGTTCAGGGTCAGCGCAGAATTTTTGGGCGCAGCCCTTCGAGCAAAAATAATAGGTCTCGCCACGATATTCCGCGTTCGCCGCGGCTTTCTCCGGCTCAACGAACATTCCGCATACAGGATCACGTGTCATTTCTCGGCCTCAATCCTTCGCCCGCGAGGCCTAGCGAAGATGGGTGTAGATCAAGCCAAGCAACTCGTCATACATGGCGTCGGCCTCGGCCTTCTTCGCCGAGCGCAGCGCCTTCGCCGCACATTGGTGCAAATGATTTTTCATCAAGTTGCGCGCCACGCCGCGCAGGGCCTCCTGCGCCGCAGCAATCTGCACGATGATATCGGCGCAGTAGCGGTCGTTTTCCAGCATCTTTTGCAGCCCGCGAATCTGACCTTCAATGCGGCGCAGGCGTTTCTGATTGCTGAGTTTCAGCTCTGGATCGACGGCCACCGCTTTGTGGCCGGGGCCAATCATGCGGGCGCACTCACTCGAATGCTGATGTGCCGCGTGTTTTGTGGGCAAGACTATATACCCCCAGCAGGTATTTATACCCCTACCCCCTATCGAATGTCAAGGACCTGGAAATTCACCAAATGGGTGACCGAGGTTGTAGCAGCCAGTCTTCAGACCGGTTCTTTTTCTTCTTCTGTCGTGGCGACCTTCAGGTCGCCAGCTTCGAGTGCGGGGAAGGTAATTCCTACTTGCGTCGGGCGCTGTTATAATGCCGCCATGACCCTCCTCGAACTCAAGTACGCCCTGGTTTCACCCCTGACCAATGACCAGTTGCAACGCCTCGGCGAGTTCGCCAACACCTACGGCTTGCGCAAATTCCGCCTCAACGATGCCCGAACCGAACTGTCGTTTGAGTACGACGCATCGCGCCTCCGGGATACTCAGGTCGTGCACGTCCTCGGTCAAGCCAAGATCGCTGTCGCAAAGCGCTTGAACTAGACAGCTATGATAGGCACATTCTAACTTCGGCTTCCATCCTGGCTTCTCGCTCCGGAGTAACGGCCCACGAGAATCGCCGCGCAAGCCCCTTTCCCACGCACTTACGCTCCTTGCAAGACCGCGGCCTGAAACCTGCCGACGCTGGTAGTTCTCAAAGGTCGCAGCCAGCCTTGTCCAACCCATCCATCGAGCAAGTAATTGATAAATCAGCATATTATGGGAGGGGCTGGTGCCCATTCCGTGAAACGTCCCCATCGGAAATGGCCCCGATCGCCGAATCGGGTAATACGCTAGCCGCCAGCCCAGTTCTAGAACTTCCGTAACAAAAATTTTTGCCTGCCTGCTCCAGTGGTTTTTTTTGCCGACGGGTTCACTATTCCCTCATGAGCGCAAAGGCGCACACGAGCAGGGAGACCACCATTCTCGGCCCCATTCTCAGCCCCATTTTCAAATGGTGTCTATCGTGTGCGCTGGCTCTCTCCCTGAGCACGTCCGTTATAGCCGATACCCCCGGACTTCTCCGCCGGACGCTCCCACAGGCAGCGTGCTCTTGCGGTTGCAGTCATTCGAGCGCCGGCTGCTTCAAGGTTTGCGACGCCCGGCGCCGCTCCACCCACTGGAGCGCTTCCACGTGCGCCAAGCCGCGAGTCAACCGTCCAACAGAAAACCCCGGCGCCGGTCCGCGCTTCCCTCGTTCCGACCGCGCCGAACGCGCCAGCAACTGATCGCTTCGGCAGAACGATCAGTTAGTTCCTTTCCGTCGGTCAGAATGGCGCTTTGGGTTGCGCTGCAGGATGCCGGCGCATCTTGTCGAGGAGCACGCGCATTGCGGCATCGAGTTGAGGGTCACCCTTGTCGAAGCGTGCGGCCGGATCGTCCGGTACTTCAATGTCGGGTGCGACGCCGAACCCTTCTGCCCCCCATGCTCCATTCGCGTCGTAAAACCCCACGGTTGGCACAAGGGAATTGCCCCCGTCCGTGAACGGTATATACAAGCCACCAGCGCCTGCCATCGCCCCGTTGGTACGAGTTCCCAATAGCGTCGCTGTTCCGGTTTGTTTAACCATGTAGGCCAATAGGTCGCCACCGGATTGCGTTACGCTGTTGATCAGCAGGCACTTTGGGCCATTGTTCGCATACCCGGGACCTGCCTGCGGCATCGCTTGCCGCATGTCAGAGCTATAGAACGCGACCTCGCGCCGCAACAGATCAAGTATGTGATAGGGAATGTGGCCTCCCTGATTCCACCGGATGTCGATAATGAGCGCTTCCTTGTTGAGTTCCGTGCCGAATTGTCTGGTGAACTCTCGTATTCCGTATTCCGAAGTCATTTTCAGGTAGACATATCCGATTGTTCCACCGCTCTTTTTATCAACGTACGCGCGGTTGGCTTCGACCCATCCCCGATGCCTCTGTTCTTCATAGAATTCTGGCTGAATGGTTTCGCGTCTTGCCGAGGAGTCGATGACCGGCTTGCTGCTGACCGTCAGAGTAACGGGCTTTCCCGCCAGCCCAACGAAAGCGGCCCAGGGGTCGCCCTGGGTGTCGACCGGCGCGTCATCGACCGCGAGCAGATAATCTCCTTCTTGGATGTCGACGCCCGGACGATGCAGGGGACTTCGCACCTCAAAGTCGGAGGCCGCCGAATCGTAGACTCGAGCGATGCGATACGCTCCGTGGTCTAAAGCGAAGTCCACTCCGAGCAGACCAACATTCTCAGGCGGCCGCTGATTTCCAGAAGGCGGAGGATTCAGGTAGACATGAGACGATCCCAGCTCGCCGAGCATTTCTCCGATCACGTAGTCCAGGTCTTCGCGATCGGCGCAAGCCTCCAGAAGAGGCTCGTACCTGGCTCGCACTGCGCTCCAATCGGTCCCGCGCATGGATGGATCGTAGAAGAAGTCTCGATACAGTCGCCACGCGTCGGAAAATATCTGCTTCCACTCCACACGTGGATCGATTTGCATTTTGAGGTTCGCGAAGGTCATCGCTTGATTGGGCTTCTGATCAGGAACCGGCGCAACGTTACTGACTGCTGATCCTTGGCGGATAAGGATGCTGTTGCTATTCGAAGGGAACTTGACTTCCCATTGGTTTACACCGTCAACAACGGTCTTGGCAGAGCGGTCTCCGGTTTTGGCCCAACCCTCGAAATCGATCACCTTCAACGATTGCCCGGGACCGGAAGACTTTGGATACAAGCGATCCTCTGGGGTGAACGTGAACAGCAACTTGCCATCGCGGCTGAACGCGAGGTTGGAGTACTTCCCTACGTCCGCGACAACCATGACGGCTTGGCGCTCCATATCCTCAAGATCTAACCTCATGCTTCCCTCTTGATCTGGCTGCGTAGCCCCGATTGCCGCTTTTGCCAGCCAGGGTGCTGCTAAGCCGCGGCGCAAAGGAATAGCCATCAGCAGCTGGGCGCTTGAATAGGCGAAGTTGCTGTAGTCGATGCTGTCTTCAACAAGAGTTTCCTGGTGATTACGGTCGCTGATGAAGAACAAATATTTTCCATCACGGCTGAACACGGGCGTATTGTCGTTGTAGCCGCCACCGGTAACCGGATGCGCGAGGCCCGACTGACGATCCAACAGCCAAAGGGCCTGACCCCCGTTCGCTTCTCCAATAAACGCAAGCCAGGCAGAGTCCGGCGACCAACCGAACTGAACTCGGCGGACCAGCTGGTCCGCATGGATCTTCTTCGTTTCACCATTTGCAAGAGAGCAAAGGTAAAGGCCGCCCACACCGTCGGTAAACGCGATGTATTGTGAGTTCGGAGACCACACTGGCGAAAAACGGAAACCAGCGCCTAGGCGAGACAGCTGACGCGGAGTTCCCGACCCATCGCTCGCGGTTGAATAGAGTTGGTATTCGCCGCTCTCATCCGAGAAATAGGCGACCGATCGTGCGTCAGGACTCCAACTTGGATACCGTTGCGCACTTCCCGCTGCATGCGGAAGGCGGAACGGCGCTGGTGTTGCCCCGTTCGAGACGACCCACAATGTGCCTCGGGCCTCGACAACGGCTTTGGTTCCATCAGGCGAGGGGCTCCAACCGGCAATCGCCTGCCCTGCGTCCACTTCGTGCCAGCCGACGTTTCTGCGATCTTCGGGAATCTTTATTGTGACGGCGTGCGGCATCCCTGTTTTGAGATCGAGAAGATAGAGGAGCGTCCCTTTGACGAAAACGATTTCTCCCTGTCCGTTTGGTCCCGGGCCCATGGAAGGCCAGTGCACATCAAAGTCGGTGAAATGAGTAACCTGGCGACGAGAGCCCTCGCGGACGGAGTAGGACCAGATGTTTCGCCGTCCGCCAGCGCCCTCATCCGACAAATAGTAAATCGCTTTGCCGTACCACATCGGATCGGTGTTGGTTCCCGACCATGAAGTGATCCGTCTCTCCTGGTGGGTCACGAGGTTATAGAGCCAGATTTCGGGAGCGAAACCGCCGTGATAATGCAGTCGATGCTCGCTACGGCCCTCGTTGTAAGGTGTGAATGCCAACCACCGCCCGTCTGCGCTAATTGCGCCGTTCGCAGCGTGTTCGAGAGGCAGCTGCCTAGGAAGGCCTCCACCAGCAGACACAACAAAAAGCTGCCGCAAATACGCCTGCTCTCCAAAGTCCGCCGGCGCGAACGAAGCGTCAGTCATGAACAGCAATTGACCGTCTGGCGTCCAGCCGCAGAGATCTGTCGCGCCAGGCTTGTGCGTCAGACGTTTCACAGGCCCCCCGGCGACTGGGACGGTGTAGATGCCATCGTAATCGCCTGTAAACGCGATGGTCTTTCCATCGGGGCTGAATTTCGGCGAGCCCTTCGGCCCTCCGTCCCTGGTTACCGCGATTGCCATTCCGCCCGCACGATCGACCACCCACAGCTCGCCCCGGTATAGGAAGGCAATCTGCGAACCGCTCACGGCCGGAAAGCGCGGTATTCCGGCCATCGGAACGATTTCCGAAGACCCTTCCTGCCTTAGGCTGGAATCTGCGGCGTAGCACGCCCCAGAGCGTGAGACACACCAAAAAATGGCCAGAAAAAAGAGCCTCCAAGCGGAAACCGGCAGTACATGGATCCCGAAGGCGACAGAACGCGACGGAGCAAATTCCATGGAGTTAACTCTCTGCATACTGGGCTCGTTCGCAGTGTCGATTTTGAGCGCCGGCCGCGAGGCAAGACGGTTGCACCGTGCCTCCCCAACAACCACAATAAGCGAACTACATGGAATACGAACTACAGGGGAAACGGTTAGGTGCTGATCCAGCGGCTACTCTCGCCTATCAGGTTGAGTGGAATGGGTCAGGACCATCGAAGGGGCTTTTTGTGAATCGGGACTGACGGTGGTCTCCGGCAAAAGAGTTGCGAGAAATTCCGGTATCTCAAATACCGCCCGATTGTGCAGCTTCCCGACGTTGTTCTTCATTTCGTCCAGTTTCCCCGCTTCCAACATCGAACGCACAGCCGGAACCACATTCGCAAAGCTGCGGATCACCAGGCCCACCTGCTTTTCCGTAACCCATTCCGTGTTGTAGCGCTCTTGCGGCAGCGTGCTCGAGTTGCATTCCACCAATACCGGCAGTCCGGAAGTCAGCGCTTCGGCAATGCTGCCCGGCCCCGGCTTCCCAATCAGAAAGTCCGCCGCATGCATCAGCCGGTTCACTTCCCTTGTGAACCCAACGATGTGCAGCGGCAAATTCCATTTTGCCGCGCGCAAACGTTCCGCGAGCTTTTCGTTTTTCCCGCAAATCAAAATCATCTGCAGCGGCAAACGCGCTTCCTCAATTTGTCGAACGATATCGTAAATCACATTCGAACCGTAACCGCCAAACAGCACGATCGCGGTCGGCAGATCTGGCCGCAGCGCAATGCTGTTTCGAATCTCCAGCGCCGTTTCGGTCTGCTCCTTGTAAAATTCCGGCCGCAGAATCATTCCCGAAGCGCTAAACAGATTCGCCTCCGTTTTGCCAAATGCCCGAGCCTGCGCCGCTGCCCGCTCCGACCCCGCCACCACAATCTGTTCAGCGATCGGTTCAATCCAGAACCGCGGTGGAAAGTCCGCCACATCTGTAATAACCGTGACAAACGGCCGCCCGGGACAAACCAGCTTCCAGCTCTCGGCAACCTCGCGATTAAAATGCGGTATTACTGAAATCAGCAGGTCCGCCGGATTTTTCCGCCAATAGTCGGCCAGCAGCTTCACCATCGGCTGGTGAAAGATTCGTATCGTAAGTTGCAGAACCCGCAGCAGATATTCGCTACCCCAGGTCCATCCGTTCCGCAGCAAAATGTTGTACTGCTCCTGGATCCGGATTCCCGTTAGGCGCCTCAGGACATCCAAATGGTCCGTGAGCTCTTGGAACTGAACAAGATTGACGTCCCACGGTCGGCCTTGCTGATCGCAAACGGCCTTCAGCGCCAGCGCCGCGTTCCGGTGTCCGCCTCCCGCATCGTGAAAAAGGACGTGAATTCGCTTTGGATCAGACATGGCAGGAGTGTTACACGAATTTTATACAACTTCTAAGAGCATGGTACATGCCATGTGGATAACTCTGTAAGTCATTTTTATTCAGTGGTTTCCAGGGGCGCGTTCACCTACATTTCTCCGCCTCTTTATGGCCTGTTCATATTCCCATGCGAAAATTGGCCCATGCGATGCGATCTTCACATCCATACGACCGCCTCGGGGATGTGCACCACGCCCGGAGTCGGCTGGATTTGTAAAGAATCCTACAACGCCCCGGACGAAGTCTACGCCCGCTGCAAGGCGCTCGGCATGGGCATCGTCACCCTGACCGACCACGATTCCATCGACGGTGCCGAATCGCTGCGCCGGCACCCGGACTTCTTTGTCAGCGAAGAGGTTACCTGCCGGATGCCTAGCGGCACCGACGTGCACATCGGCGTTTACAACCTGACCGATCGCGATCACGTGGAAGTGGCCAAACGGCGGCAGAATTTCGTCTCGCTGCTCATGTACCTCACCGAGCAGAAACTTTTCTTCAGCGTCAATCACGTCTTTTCCGGACTCACGGGCCGCCGCGACGTCGAAGACTTTCACTGGTTCGCATCCTACGTCCCGGCGTTCGAAACCCGCAACGGCCAAATGTGGAGCCAAGCCAATCGCCAGGCGGCTCGGCTCGCCCGCAAGCTGGGGAAAATCGCCATCGGCGGTAGCGACGCCCACGCCATGCGCGGCGTCGGCATGACCTACACCGAAGTCCGTGGCGCGAAATCGGTCGCCGACTTTTTCGCGGGCTTGCGCGCCAAACGTGGCCGGGTGCGCGGCGTAGAAGGCTCGCTCACCGGCCTGACTCGCGACGTGTATCAAATCACGGGCGCGATGTTCCAGGAAAAGCCCGCGACGCTGGCCCTGCTTCCGCTGGGCGTCCTGATTCCCGCGGTAACCGCGGGCCACTGGGCCAACGAAGTCTGGTTCTGCAAGAAATGGGCGACGCATTTTGAAGACCAGTCGCGCGCGCCGCGCATGTTGTGGGATTTGCAGGCAAGTGCCGAGCAAGCGTAATCGTTTCAGGGTTTGTACTTACAACTTTCAGGCGCGATTTGCCTGAAACGCTGAAAACAGATGGCCGTGCAGCTCGGGAGTTCGACGATGGCTGTTTCACGCCACGTATGGCATCAAGTCTGGCGGCAAATCGAGCGCCGCGATCACCGTGTCATGGTGCGCATGAACCGGTGGCGCGCGCCGCGCTGGATTCGCTACTGGATGCTCGCGGCAACTCGCCTGGGCGATGGCTGGCTTTGGTACTCGCTCGCCGCAGTGTTGCTGATGTTCGGCGGCGCCCAGCGCTACGCCGCGGTGGCCACTGCAGGCAGCGCCGCTGTGGTCGGTGTCGCCGTCTTCAAACTTCTAAAGCGCCTGAGCCAGCGCCCGCGTCCTTGCCAGATCGAGCCGCACTGCTGGTCGAGGATTTTGCCGCCCGACAAGTTCTCCTTCCCTTCCGGTCACACCATGACCGCGTTCTCCATCGCGTTGGTGCTGAGCTATTTCTACCGCGGCGTGGAAGTGCCGCTCTATTTCCTCGCTGGCAGCATCGCCGTTTCTCGCATCGTCCTCGGCATGCACTTCCTGAGCGACGTGCTCGCCGGCGCCATCCTGGGCATCGGCCTCGGCTGCTGCTCGCTTACCGCCTTCGCCGCCCTCGGTGTCCTTTAGTCCTCGTGGCCCTAAGCAGCAGAGTTCTCCTCCGAAAGCGCTTGCATTTAATGCTCTATAGCACTATCCTCTCGCATCCGGAGCCCGTTTCACCCATTTCCGGTCTGCTTGCCGTATCGCGCAGAGGATTATGCCGCTCACAACCACAGATTGGATCGTTATCGTCGGGTACTTGCTCATCAATATGTTGATTGGGTTGTACTACCGTCAGCGCTCGAGCGGCACCACCGCTGAATTCTTCATCTCCGGCCGCGATGTATCGTGGTGGCTGGCGGGAACGTCCATGGTTGCGACCACGTTTGCTGCCGACACGCCGCTCCTCGTCACCGGATTAGTCTCGACCCAAGGCATCGCCGGCAACTGGCTGTGGTGGAATCAGTGCCTCACTGGAATGCTCACGGTCTTTTTCTTCGCGCGTTACTGGCGTCGCGCCGAAATCATGACCGACGTCGAACTCACCGAACTGCGCTATAGCGGTAAGCCGGCGGCCTTCCTGCGCGGACTGAAAGCCATCTATCTCGGCCTGCTGATGAACTGCCTGATCCTCGGCTGGGTCACCCGCGCCATGGTGGACATCATCGCTGTGCTCCTCGGCCCGGCCATCGCCCAGGGAAAAATCTGGCAGCTAGCCCTGGGCAATCACGTTTTGCTTCACTACACGCTTGGCGATCCGCATCACACCGCGCTGCTCATCTGCATCTTCGTGCTGATTCCCTTCACCGGCATCTACACGTTTATCGGCGGATTGTGGGGCGTGCTGGTCACTGACCTGTTCCAGTTCATTTTGAAAATGGGAATGGTCATCGTGCTGGCGTGGATCGCAGTCAGCAAAATCGGTGGCATTGACGCGCTGACGCTTCGCCTGAACATCGTAAGCTCGGAAACCGCAAAAGCCGGCGGCACCGTCGCGAATCCCCTGTCGTTCCTGCCGGATTTTTCCCACGGGTTCACCAGCGAAGCGCTGTGGACCATTCCGCTCATCTCCTTTGTTCTGTTCCTAGGAGTCCAGTGGTGGAGCAGTTGGTATCCGGGCGCGGAGCCGGGAGGCGGCGGCTACGTCGCGCAGCGCATCTTCAGCGCCAAGGACGAAAAGAATTCGCTCGGGGCGACACTGTGGTTCAACATCGCGCACTATGCGCTGCGGCCCTGGCCGTGGATTGTCACCGCTCTGGTCGCCTTGGCACTCTATTCGCCCCACGGCGGGCTGAGCCCCAGCGCGGCGTTCGACGCCAATCACGAGCAAGGTTACGTCATGGTGCTGCGCGATTTCCTACCGCCGGCCCTGCGCGGCTTGATGGTCGCGGCATTTCTCGCGGCGTTTATGTCCACTATCGGTACGCAGCTGAACTGGGGCACCTCGTACCTCGTAAATGATTTTTATCGCCGCTTCCTGGTCAAAGAAGCCACCGAAAAGCACTATGTAAACATCGGCAAGATCTTCACCGTACTGCTGGTCCTCGCCGGCGGCTGGGTCTCCAGCCAGCTGGTTTCGATCTCCACCGGCTGGACGATTGTGCTCGGGATCGGCGCCGGTACCGGAGCGGTGCTGATTCTGCGCTGGTACTGGTGGCGGATCAATGCGTGGAGCGAAATCGTCGCGACCATCGGGGCCGCGGTGCTGACATTTGTCCTGGCCAATATGAAGTTTTCCGGCAACGCGGCGGTCGTAACCGCGAAGACCACGTTGCTCACCGCTGCCATCACCACCATTCTGTGGCTGACCGGAACCTTCGTCACCAAGCCCGAGCCGCAAGAAAAACTCGTTTCGTTCTACCGCCGCGTTCATCCAAGCGTTTACGGCTGGCGGCCGATCGCTAGACTTTGCCCCGAGCTTCCGCCGGTGCGGGACTTTTCCACCAATCTGGTGAACTGGGCCGCGGGCGTGGTCATGGTGTACTCCGCGCTGTTCGCCATAGGGCACATGGTGTTTCACCGCTTCGCGACCGGCTTGCTGCTGGTAGTGCTGAGCTGCGCGGCCGGGCTGATTATTTTCAGCAATCTTTCACGGCAGGGCTGGTCCACGCTGTCGGGGACTGAGGATGTTGGGGCGGCGGCCAAGCAACAAGCCACCACGTCGTAGAGCCAATCACAAAACGCCAATGAAGAAATCGCTGCTCGAAATCTGCACCGAGACACTGGAAGCCGCCAAAGCCGCAGAGCTCGGCGGCGCGAACCGCATCGAACTCTGCGAGCAGCTGGCAATCGGTGGCCTAACCCCCTGTGCGGCGCTGCTCCGCGCGGTTCGCGGCGCGGTGAAAATTCCCATCCATTCGATGATCCGGCCGCGCGGCGGCGAATTCTGCTTTTCGCCGGAAGAGTTTCGCCAGATGAAGGAAGAGATTCGCGTAGCGCAGAGTGAAGGCATGAATGGACTCGTGCTCGGACTGCTCGAATGCAATCGGGAAATTGATTTCGCACGGACAGCGGAGCTCGTGCTAGCCGCAAAACCGCTGCCGGTGACGTTTCATCGCGCCTTCGACGAAGCGCCGGATCTGGCCTCTGCCCTGGAAGCCGTCGTTGCGACCGGCGCGGCACGAATTCTGACCTCGGGCGGAGCGCCCGATGCCGCCGCCGGAAGTGCGAAGCTTTCCGCGCTGGTGAAAAGCGCGGGCGAGCGGATCACCATTATGCCCGGTGGCGGCATCCGGCCCGAAAACCTGCGCCAAATCGTGCAAGCGACGAGGGCGGCTGAGTTTCACTCCGGCCTAAGCTATCTCCGCCGCAACGGCCAGACCGACTGGGCGAAGTTCGAAGCCAGTGTTCGGGAGTTGTCGCAAGCTCTCGCCTAGACCAAGCTAGATCCCGGCGCTGCACAGGTTCAGCTTTTCGTCGCTTTCTGAATCCAATAACTGCTCCAGCGAATCGAGTCTCCGTGCCCATATCCTGTTGCAATCCTTGATCCAGCTTTCTTTCCCGTCCGGCCGTTTTATTTCCGCCGGTTTGCTGCGCACAAATCCAAAAAACGCTACGCTCATCACTCCTCCTTGCCCTTCTGTTCGTCTTCCGCCAGCAATTCCGCCAGGCGGTCAAACCGCTGCTCCCACATCGTCCGCCGCTCGTTCATCCACTGTTCGGCCCAAGAGAAGCCTTGCGGCTCCAACCGGCAGGTCCTAACCCGGCCAACTTTTTCCGTGTGCACCAGGCCGCTCATTTCCAGAATCTCCAGGTGCTGAATCACCGCGGCCAACGTGATAGGGAAGGGCTTGGCCAGCAGCGACACGGAGAGTGGCCGTTCACTCAGCCGCTCGATCATCGCGCGCCGCGTCGCGTCACTCAGCGCGTAAAACACGCGGTCGATGTTTACTTGCCGCCTGGCCATGATGCTCGCTCCTCGACCAATTTCCAGGGCTCGCGGTTCGGGTCATTCCTAGCGAAACGAGGAATCTGCCTTTTGCAGCGATTCGGAGAGCAACCAGCCCTCGGAATGACCAACAGATTAAAACCTGGTCACCTGGGACCTAACCGCTCTAGGCCCGCGCCAGTTCTGTTCCCAGGCTCTCCAGAATCTTGGTCCAGCCCTCTTTGCGCATCTCCGGCCCGTCCGCGCCTTCGAAAAACGCCACCTGATCGGTGAACACCAACTTCGTGCCGCCCTCCGCTTGCAGCAGCTCAAACGTTGCGAGCGATGCCGAAATGCGCTTTTCGGCAACGCTCATCGCGTAGGCCAGCACGATGCGGCGATTGGGCACGATGTCCTGATAGGTCGTATCGTTGGTCAGCGTGGCGCCGGGAAATGGTGTGCCGGCCTTGAATCGGCGCACCGTCTTTTCGATTCCGCCGACGCGGAAATCCATGCGGAACGATTCCACATCGCTGCCGTGGCCTCCGCCGGCAAACCACCGTTGTTTTTTGACGGGATCGGAGAACGCGGCAAAGACCCGCTCCGGCGTGGCCGGATAGTTCCGTTCAATCGTGTAGGTGCTGTGGACGACTGCCTGCTCTTCTTTCGCCTTCATGGTGGCATGCATGATTTGGATTCCTTTCCGCCAAACGGCTGAGCCAGATACTTAAGCTACAACTTAAGTATCACGGACACCGATTTGATTGTCAAGCGAAAACTTAAGTATTTTCGGAGCCTTACGGCCGAGCGTTAAGTCCTTGCCTTTCTCTATCTTCCGGCCCCCTCGCTGGATTTTTGGTAGGCATTCTAGGTTTGAGCTTTTTCGAGCTCGTCCTCGGACATTACACACGCACCGGGAGCAAAGTCGCAGCAAGCCGGCAGCACTCCCGTGCGCTCGGTACTTGGCGAAACCGCCAGAATCAACTACAGTTCCGGCGTTTCTCAGGGCCTCGATCATTCTGCAACTTCTGCGGGAAAGGAGAGCTTCGTTGCCTGTTCGGGTGGGAACTGTTCAGCCCCTCACAGAACGGCAGTGCGTTCTGGCGCTTGGCACACTCACTGCGTTTTTTTCATTCGGTCTTGCGCTTGAAACTTCGCGCGGCTTGGTTCCAACACAACAGGTCATGACCATTTGGAATCTGCTGTTTCAGCTGATTCTGTGCTGGTGGATACAACTCGATCGGCGGAGTCGCAAGTTGGCAGTGCCGTTCGAGTTTGACGCGTTCCTGTTCTTTTGCTGGCCGGTTCTCATGCCCTACTACTTTCTCCGCACCCGTGGTGCGCGGGGATTGTTGCCGACCGCCGCGGTTTTCGCCATGGCCATTATGCCGTTCGTGATTGCGGCCATTTTGGCGGCTTTATACGGGCCTTCCATCGCCTTCGCCAGATGAAACCAAAACGACGCTCGCGAATCCAACCCAAGTAAGGCATTCTATGACTGCTCCAGGTTCAGCGCTTACTCTGCCGATGGACGAATTGGCCCAACTCGCTACCTTTCCGCCTTCAGGGGATCCGGATCCGGTTCCACAGACGTTGCTTGCGGCTTTTCCGGAGCAGGCCAAAACACTGGGCCTGCTCTACGACGTCAGCCGCGAACTGACCTCCATTCTGGACCGCGAAGAGTTGCTGGGGCGTATCGCCGAGCTGGTGAAGAAGCTCGTTCCCTACGACGTTTTCACGGTGATGCTGTGGAATGAGAAGTCGCAGCTGCTAGAAGGCGTTTTCGCGATGCACTACGAAAACTCCATTCCTTCGCGGTTCCGTGTGCCGCTGGGCCGCGGCATTACCGGTCATGCGGCCGCGGAGCGGCGTCCGATCCGGCTGGACGACGTGCGCAAGGACGCGCGCTTCATCACTTGCGACACCTGCGAAATTGTCTGCTCGGAACTGGTAGTGCCGCTGCTCATGCAGGACCGCTTGATCGGTGTGCTGGACCTTGAAAGCAAGAAATTCGGCGCGTTCACCGCGCAGCATGAACGGATGCTGGTGGCGCTCGGCTCGTTCGTGGCGATTGCGCTGGAAAATTCGCGGCTGTATCAGGAAGCGCGAGAGAACGAACAGCGCTTGCAGAACGATCTGAACACGGCGCGGGAGATCCAACTGCAGTTGTTGCCCCGTGGCGCGCGCGAAGTGCCCGGACTGGACATCACGGCGGCGTACGTTCCAGCGCGCGAACTCGGCGGAGACTTTTACGATTTTCTCCCTTACGGCGAAGGGCGGCTGGCGCTGGCGCTCGGAGATGTCTCCGGCAAAGGCACCGCGGCCGCGCTTTACGGTTCTCTGGCCATCGGCATGTTGCGCGAACTAACCGTGGAGCATGTGCTTGCGCCTGCGGATATGTTGGCGATGCTGAACCGCCGGTTGCACGGAGCGCGGCTGGAGGCCCGATTCATTGCTTTGACGTTTGCCGTTTACGATGCCGCCGATCGCAGGCTGACCGTGGGCAACGCCGGAGGGACGCATCCGCTGTTATTGCGCGACGGAGAACTGACCAAAATTCCGGTGGATGGGATTCCGCTGGGACTCTTCCCCGAGGCGTCGTACGACGTTTCAACCGTGAGTTTGCAACCCGGCGACGTGCTGATTTTTGCTTCCGACGGCATCCTGGAATCGGAAAACGTCAAACAGGAAGAGTTCGGCTTCGGACGGCTTTCGGCGCTGCTCACTTCCCTGCCGTCCGACACTTGCGTGGAAAATATCTCCGGGGCCATCCTGCGCGCGACCGATGAATTCAGCGGTCCGGGAACTCCTCCGCACGACGACCGCACCCTGCTGGTGATGCGCGTGACCGACGAAGGCGGCACAGACTTCGCCAAAATGCCAGTGATTTATTGAGGGGACGGACGCAAATTCCGCCCCTACGTCGCGCCAACCAGTGACGCTCCCTTCCTCGCTCAGGGTGAACCAAAAGCGCACCTCTACAGCTGATGTTACTGGAAGTGGGCCGCCGGACCGGCCTGTAACTAAGCCCCGGGGACGGCGCGGACAAAGTCCTGCAGGGCGTCCAGCAACTTTTCCACGTCTTTTTCGAGTTTCTTGAACACATCGGCGGCGAGCCTGATGTCGCCTTCCTTTTGCAAACGGTTCGAGGCGAACCACGGAATGGAAAGCGGCGCCGCGGGTGAAGTTGGCGATCGCTCCCTTCAAGGCATGCGCGAGGCGCGCGACTTCCGGTGCGTCCTTACGGCGCAGGGCGTTGCGCATCGGGGTCATCAGCGAAGGACACTCTTCGCAAAATGCTTCCGCGATTTGCGCCGAGACGTGATACGAGCCCGCGCGAGCCAGGAGCGCAGCTTCGTCGAAAAGTGCTGACGGTTTGCTGGGCACTGGCGAAGCAACCGGCTCTTCGCCGACGCCGCCCGGAACGTAGGACTTCATCTGATGAAAGAGCTCTTCGGCGCGCACGGGTTTTGAGAGATCGCCGTCCAAACCAGCCTTCAGCCAGATTTCGCGGTCGCCCTTAATGGCGTGGGCGGTCTTGGCGATGATCGGAAGATGGCGGCCCGTTGAGCGTTTCGCGCTCGCGGATTGCGGCAGTGGACTCGAGGCCGCTGAGTTCGGGCATTTTGAATGTCCATGAGGACGATGTCGTAGGGATTCGTGGCCAAGGCTTCGAGGTCCAGCTTGCCATTGCCGACGACGGTGACCGAGTGGCCGCGACGCTGCTGTCACAGGACGAGCCGGGCCAGTCTCAGGAACTGGGTTTGGAGCTGTTCCGTGAGACGAAATCAGATGGAGAGAGGGGCTACAGGCTACAGGCCTTGGTACCGGAACCACCATGGCGAAAACAGGTATCCAGAAGGAGCGCGACAAGCGCTGACACGTGGGGAGCTGTCGCACCCTGTCGCTTGCGGCTTGTTTGCTCCAGTCCTATCTTGCGGGCACCGGGAGGTGAACCGCGATGAGCATGCGAATCTTGTGGCTGGTGGCTCTGGCGCTGGGGGTTCCGGCGGGAATGGCGGCGCAATCCATTCATCCGTTTTTCCAGGACGATGATCTGGTGTTCAAACCGGAGCTGGTGGGCAAGTGGGACATCTCCGGAGACGTGGTGGAGTTTCGCGACCTGGGTGACAAGACGTATGGTGCAGTGCTGCGCGACGGAACCAAGTCAGCAATCTGTTTTCGGGTGCACATGTTTCGTGTTGGGCAGAAATACTATTTCGACGCGCAGATCATGGACGTCAAGGAATCGAACGCCGACTCTGCAGCAGCCGAGGATGATCATCCGGCGCCGGCGATTGAAGTGGCGGATCGCGATTTCGAGCTGGACAACGAGGACACGGCGTTCATCAACCACGAACATCTGCTGCTGCGCGTCTCGCTGAGCGCGGACCAGAAAGAGTTTCAGTTCTCGTTCTTGCATGAGGATTGGGTGCGGACGCAGGAAGAGACGGGAAAGCTGAGCTTGGCGCATACCAAGGACGACACCCAGCGTCTACTGTTTATTGCGGAGTCCGATGACCTGCGGGCATGGGTGCGAGAGCTGCCGGATGAGGCGTTTGAGAAACCGGAAACGATGGAGCGAGTAGAGGAAAACAAATAAGGCCGAGTTGGGCGAAGTTGGCGCGCAGTGGCGCGCAAGTGCTGATGGAACAATTTACACGGTCTAGTAGTACCCAGTTCTACTTAGTATTCGTGGATGTCCATGAATCTCATGGAGTAAGCGTATTAAGGAAGACCATCGGCCTGGTACTCCGACTGCTTTTCTCCGGGTAGTTACTTATTGGGGGCTCCTACTTTTGGAATGATGGACAAGACTTGGCGCGAAGGCTATCCGCCCAACTCTTTGCGTGTTGTTTGAGGAAACAGAAGGGGCGTGCAGAAAGGATTCCGCCATCCGATGCAACCAGAAATCACATTGACGGAAGGCGAGGCCTTGCGGCGGGCGCGGAGAGGCGACGCCGCCGCGTTTGAATGGCTCTATCGCGTGCACAGTCGGCGTGTTTACGCCCTTTGTCTGCGCATGTCGAAAGACCCAACCCAAGCCGAGGATTTGACGCAGGAAACGTTTCTGGCGGTGTTCCGCGGAATCCGTCATTTTCGGGGCCAAGCCGCGTTCGCAACATGGCTTCACAGCGTAACCCGAAACACCGTGCTGATGTTTTTCCGGAAAAAAAGAGTCCGCGAGACCTCGTTCGAGGAGATTGCGGATCGTCAAAAAGAGGATGGACTCCCTCGGGAAGAATGGGGAGCCGCCGATCCGCACGCTGAAGGTCTCGCCGATCGGCTGCTGCTCCAGAGCGCGATCGCGAAGTTGTCAACTACGGTTCGGAGAGCTTTCTTGCTCCACGATGTTCACGGCTACGAACATCAGGAGATTGGGGCACTCCTGGGGCGTGCGACCGGAACTTCGAAATCCAAGGTACACCGAGCGCGGCTGCGCGTGCGCGAGCTACTGAAGAGTATTCCCAGCTCCCCTTAAGGCAGGTACTGCGCGGGGGATTGCCCTGCCGCGGATCCCGTCTCGGCCGAACCTTCAGGACTACCTAGCGGAATGATACTCCTGACGAGAGTTCCGTTCTTGTCAGAGATTACCTTCAACTCTCCATTGACAGAAATCAGGCGTTCCCGCATTCCGCGCATTCCGACGCCGGCCGATCGCGACTCCACAATGGCTTTGAGTTTGTCCTGTGCGATTCCTTTGCCTTGATCCTGAACATCGAGGGTAAGGGCCTGATCGGAGTGGAGGAGCCGCACGGCAACAGTTTGGCTCTTGGCATGCCGAAGAACATTTGCCAAGCACTCTTGGACGATTCGGAAGACCATAATTTCGATATTTGCCGGCAGACGGCCCAGGCTGTCAGAAATTTCCAGGGTGACCTTGATCTTGCTCCGTTCCTCGAACCCTTGGACGTACCAAGCTAACGCAGACTTGAGCCCTGTTTCATCGAGCAGTGGTGGGTGAAGAAGATAAGACGTAGTACGAACTTCGTCCGCGACGGTCCGAGCGAGTTCAGTGACGCGATCAAGCTGAGCAGCAATTTCGGGCGCGGTTGGCGCAAGTCTCTTTGCCAATGGAGAAAGAGCCAGCAGCAGGGCGGCCAGAGATTGGCCGGTACTGTCGTGGAGATCTCTGGCCACGCGACGACGTTCCTCATCCTGAACCTGAAGCAGCCGAGCCGAAAGGTCCTGCAACGCCTGTTCGGTAAGTTTTTGCTCCTCAATTCGCAGCTCGAGCTCCCGGGTGCGCTCCAAAACACGAACCGCCAGGTCCGCGCGGGCCTCGCGCAGCTCATCCTCGTGACGATTCCGTTCCGAGACCGCCGCGGAGGTCACCAGGCCGGTCATGGCCGTCACCCCAAGAAACACTTGCAGTACCAGAAGCGATTTATTCGAGACCGGCGGACCACTGACGGCAAGCGAAGCTTCAATGGCAATACCTGCGAACGCAACCAGAGCCAGCGGCAATTCGTGACGACGCAACTCAACCGCGGCCCACACCACAATGGGCAGGCAAACAAATTTCAATGGGAAATCCGAGCCGCCTGGCAGAAAAGAGCCGAAGGCAAGCAGAGCGATCAAAATCAAGGATGCGAGCGAAGCCGCCCACCAGATGGTTAAACGTCTTGCGGAGCCTTCGTTCCTGGCCGGCCACAGGAGAAAGCAGGGAGTGACGAGAAGGGCTCCGACCATGTCGCCGAGCCACCAGGTAAACCAGACCGTCTTAGGATCCGCGCCCCGCAGGAAACCGGTGACAAGGAGACTGCCGGTTCCGAATGTCGCGCTGATGGCCGTTGCCAGGCAACCCGCGAACAGCGCGAACTTGAAGATGCCTTCGGCACGATCAAACACCTTGCGGCCCTGGGCAAACCTGGTGACAAGATATGCGCCCACAACCGCTTCCAAGGTGTTTCCCGCGGCGATTCCGAGCGAACTGAGAAGCGACCCTGCGGTGGTCAAGTTGACAAAAAAGGCGCCGAGGAAAATGGCGGGCCAAACCGAATCTCCGAACAGCAAAACGGCAGCGAGGGCCAGACCGGTCGCTGGCCATACCGCGGTTGCACTGGGATGAACAATCGCGAGCCGCAGGCCTATTTTCCCCGCCAGGAAATAGACGAGGGCGAAGGCAAATAGCAGCAAATAGTGCGCCGGCTTCAGCGCACTGCGATTCAGTGCGAGCCGGGGGCGTGGTTTCGGCTCTGCGCTAAGTTTGTCGGCGATAGTGCCCACGGGACCGGATTCCTGGCGCGCGCTCTACGAACCATGCTTTTTCTCGGAGCTCAAACCAGAGCACTGTGCTGCCGCAGAGAAGCATCACGACAAGACTGAGACACGCGGTTCTGTGCTTTTTGAAGCTTCGGAACAACAGACGCTTCAAAAGACACCATACATCCGTAGAAAGGCGAGTGTCTACTATGGTCATCGCCAGGGTTGGCAATGCAAGCTCGGCCTGAGGATAGCCGAGCGCGGACCGTGAATGCGGGCAACGAGCGGGCACTCTAAACCGGTGGAACGGCGCACCCAGGCGGCCAGCAGAGATTCAGGGTTCTGAACTGGGCGATTGAGCGCGCCGTCTACCGCTTCAGACAACACCAAGGTTTTTGTGATCGGTGAATCGGTTCCGCCTGAATGGACTATGCCTTCTTCCTTCTAAGGAAGCCCAATCCTGCAAAACCGAATCCGAGCAGCGAGAGCGTCGCCGGCTCTGGAACATTGCTGACCGTAAAGGTGCCAGCGGGCACACCGTTCGGATCATCCGTCAGCTCGATGTCTTTGAACCAGGCCGTATCGGCGCCGGAGTTTGGCGAGAACTCCCAAGTCTCGAGCGCCAAATAGACTGGGCTGTTCGAGGCGAACGTGTAAGTGACTTGCTCCCAGTTTCCGGTGTCCGGAATTTGAGGTATGGCGCCGTACGTCCCGTCGAAGTATGGAGTGTCCGACAATAGCCAGCCATTCAAGAAAGGCGGGCCGGCGCTGGCGTTTATGAATCCCCCGCAGCCTGAGGAGTGGCCGCCGCAGGTTCCGAGAAAATCAAAAGACAGCGTAAATAAGCCCGTAGGCGAGGTGAAGGAGTTGAGGGTTTGGATGTCCCCTTGGTAGGTGGTTTTACCGAACGTCAGCGCGTTGCCTTCGCCGAGCGGATCGGCAGTGATAACCGCGCTGCCGGTATTTCCGGGAGGTCCGCTGGACGGCAGTCCGACTGGTCCCCACTGGCTGAGGCTGGTTTGCAGAGGATCTGAGAACAGCGTGGTCCCATCAGCGTGCGCGGGCGATGGGACCGAAGCCGCGAATACTGTGATGGCCAGAATCAACAGTGATTTTTGCATTGGTGAGTCCTTTCAAATCGCTAAACTCCGTCAGTTCGGGGACAAAAGGAAATAGCCGTGGGTCTTGCCGTCGGAGGTGTAGTAGCGGCCCACGACGTTGTCCTCGGCATTGATGCCGTTGGCTTCGGTACCAGTAATGTTGGCCCCTGCTATGTCGATCGGGATAAACACCCCCTGCCTAAGAACAAAGCCATGCTGCTTTCCGTCGGAGGTACCGTAAAAACCGACCAAGTGTCCTTGGGGATTGACGCCGGTAATCCACGAATAGACCGACCCGGGGTAGTTGATGGGGGTGAATGTTGCCCCATTCATCACAAAACCGTGAAACTGACTGCCATCCCAGTACGAACCTACGACTTCGCCGGAGTCGAGGACCATCGTCGCATACGACCCCACCGCACCCGGGTAATCGATTAGAGTGAACGAGCCTTGAAACCACACGTAACCGTGGGCAGTGAGATAGTTGTAATCGAAGACTGTGCCCGCAACCCTTCCACCGTTGCTGATTCCGTAGCCTTGGGTGTTTATCGTTCCGGAATAGCTGATGGTGGTGAACTGGCCTCCGTTCAGAACATAGGCGTCCCACTTAGCACCGGCGACGTAAGACCCGGCGATCTCGCCGCTTGCATTGACCCAACCGGTGTCGGTGCTCGGGGATCCCGGAGCGTCGATCGCCTGGAACTGCCCGTTCGACAGGGTAAAGACATGGTGATTGGAGTCAGGCGTGAAGTATCGGCCGACGATCAGGCCAGACGGGGTGATGCCAACCCCTTCGGTGTCATTCACTCCAGAGAGCGGGTAGTCAAAAGAATAGAAAACTGTCCCATACGCCGCGAGCGCCACAGCGAGCGCGCAAAAAGTCAGCGCTAGCAAACGGGAAACAAGCTTCGCAGGCACGGCTGGGCTAGTACTCTTCATGGGAAAATCGGCTCCTTTTGGAAAGTCGGTTGCATTAACAAAGGTCACCGGGGACGGGATGTATCCTAACGGTGCTATACTCGCGCCAGTCCCACCCGAGCAAGTGACAAATCGGGCCATGTCTGGCCAAAACAGGACAACTCTGGCTATGGCAGACGATCGCCACTCGTCCGCAGGGAAACGTCTGGATTCCTGGAAGGAAATTGCTGCCTTCTTAGGGCGGGCAGAGCGCACGGTTAAACGCTGGGAGACCGAGCGGGGGCTTCCCGTCCACCGCGTCCCGGGAAGCGCGCGTGGAAGTGTTTTTGGGTACAGCGGCGAACTCCTAGACTGGCTGGAAGGGCGCAGCCATGAACTGGATGCCGACGAGGCCACCGTCCACGACAACGGCGAAGGTGGCGCCGCGCCTACCGGGTCTCTGGAAGTGGTTACGAGGTCCAGTCTAGCTAAGGCTCGGGTGGGAGCGGCACTGGTCTTGGCGGCATCTGTAGTCGCGGTGGCCTTCTTTGTCGGCCAACAATGGAATCTCAAGGCACTGGCTAGCAAACCAGCGCCGAAAGCAGAAGCGCGCGACCTCTACCTCAAAGGGCGGTACTACTGGGAGAGGCGGACACCCGACGACCTGAACAAGGCGGTGGATTACTTCACGCAGGCGATTGTGAGGGACCCCCTCGACGCGGAAGCTTATGTGGGGTTGGCGGACTGCTACAACCTGCTGCGTGAGTTTGGGGCGATGCCGCCAGCCGAGGCGTATCCAAGAGCTTTGGCGGCTGCGCAACGAGCCGTGCAACTGGACGACACTTCTGCTGAGGCTCACAACTCACTGGCGTTTGTCAGCTATTGGTGGCTGTGGCAGGGCACGACGGCAGAGCGGGAGTTCAAGCGCGCCTTGGAATTGAATCCCAATTTCGCGCGCGCCCATCATTGGTATGGGACTTACTTGATTGGGCGGCATCGCGGCCAAGAAGCACTGGATCAACTGGAGCAGGCGCAGCGGCTGGAACCTTCGTCGTCGGCAATTCTTGCCGACAAAGGGCTGTTGCTGGGACTTACCGGCCGGGAAAACGAAAGCTTGGCATTGCTGGAGCAGTTGGCAAAGGCAGAGCCTACGCTGTCTTCAACGCACGATTATATCGGCAGGGTCCTCTGGGAGAGGAAGGACTATCGGAGCGCCCTCGCTGAGTCTAAGCGATCGGCTGAACTGCGCCATGACCAAGCGGCGCTGACGCTGATCAACGCGAAAAGAGAAGGCCTAGCAGCCAGCGGTTTAAAGGGGATGTGGGAGAGCGAGTTGCCGGTGCAGAAGGAGCTGTTTTCCCGCGGTTATGGCACCGCGTTCGGCCTCGCCGAAACTTGCGCAGCGTTGGGAAAAACCGAGGAGGCGCTGGCTTATTTGCAGATGTCTCTCGATCGGCGCGAGGCGAGCCTGCTGGTGGGAGATCCGATCCCTGCTCTCAGCGAGGCACCCGCGTATCAGCGAATTACGGCCGCAGTGAAAGAGCAGTTGGCGAAGTAGCGTTACGAAGAAAAGAAGCTGTGGGCGCGCAAAGGCCGACCTGCAGCGGAGCGATGGGACCCGGATACCTGCTCGGCACTCGGGGCACCGGCCCCTGCAAAAAAGCGAAGAAAAGAACCGGTCCAAGACCTGCCGCTACAAAAGAAAATTCAACAGCGAAGAATTCGGTAGAGGATTTAATGACCGGAGGCGATGTTGGAAGTTTTGGGAGCGACGGGTTCGGCAAAATAGTTCTGTTCGCGCAGGCGGCGATATATGTGGCCGGCGATGCCAGCTGCCAGAGGTCCCTTGATGCGGGAAGAGCTGCCGCGAACCAAAACGGCCAGAGCTATTTTGGGATGCGCTTCGTCGGCGTACGTCAAGAACCAGCCGACGTGAGAAATCTGATCGGAGCAGGTGCCGGTTTTTCCTGCGGGCATTTCGTCGCCACCGGAATCAAAGCTGCGCTTGCCGGTGCCGTAGAGAACCGCGGCGAGCATACCTTCACGCAATTCGGGAAGCAGCGGAGCGATGTTCAGCTCGCGCTTGATGCGGGGGACGAAGCTGCTGGAGTCCTGGCCGGCTTCGGCATACTGCAAGTAGTAGAGCGTGCCACCGTTGGCGAATGCAGCGGCGAGCGAAGCCATCTGGAATGGGGTGATTTGAATGCCTTCACCGAAACTGGACATGCGAGCGACACCGCCCTTGGCGGGAGGCTCCATCGGGAACGAGCCCGGGTGCTCGTTGTCGAGATTGTAGCCGGCAAGTTCGCCGAGGCCGAGTAAGCGGCCGTATTTGGAAACGGTATCGAACCCCATGCGCCGACCGAGCTCTTCAAAAAATACGTTGTTGGAGTGGGCCATGGCGTCGGTCAGGTTCATGTACTTGCGGCGGCTCACCTTCAACATGGTGTCGCGAGTGATGAGGTTTTCTTCGAGAGCGGCAAGTGCGACAGTGGGCTTGATGGTCGAGCAAGGAATAGCACCGTCGGAGTAAGCGAGCTTCTGATTGACGACGGTAAGAATTCTGCCAGTCATTGGATCGACAGCGACGACGGAACCGTTGTAGCGGCCAAGAGCTTCGATGGCGGCGGCGCGGACGATGGGATCGTCATTGCCGGCGATGTCGCCGAGCGTGGGATCTACGCCCTTTTCCGGGCGGTAGTAGTGATGACGGCGAGACGTGCGAGTGGATTTAGCGGCAGGTTTCGCGGCGGCCGGCGCGGCTTTCGTGAGAAGTGGGGAAGAAAAACAAGAGGCGAGGACCAGTCCGACTACGATTTTCCCCAGCCGAAATGAGTTCGTCATGCGCTGTCTGCCCCTGAATCCCAAAAGCTTGCGTGGGAGAATCGCTTTGTTTATCGGAGTCCTCCTAGCAAGTCAACGAAAAATCGGCTCGCTCGGTTGAGACTCGATGCGACTGCGCCACAGCTAATGCATCTGTTCAGCCAAACAGCGCTGACTCAAAACTAAAGACTTAGATGCCCCGATTGGAAGGCAGGTGTCCGAAAAGGAGACACGCCCTCTCAACCTGAGACGTAGTTTACGAAGGAAGGTATCTGAGGGCAATAGAGAAAGTGGCCTAGTACGACTTATGTGCTTTATTTTGAATAGCTGAACGGGGGTACAGGCAAAATGTGTCAACCTGTACAAGGGGGTCGCGGGCGGCCAGTGTAATTCTAGGTGCCGGTCGGTATCGGTAGCCTTAAGGATTGAGGCCTTAAGGATTTGAGGAAGATTGGTTCATTGGAAATGGCTGCCCAGCGGGACAGGCGACGTGGCGGGCCGATGGTCGTAGAGTGATGGCTGGACCAAGACTGCGATGAATGGTGGCGGACCAGTTACGGTGGAGCAGGCGTATCGGATTCTTGACGTAGGGCCAGATTCGTCTGCGCCGGTAATTAAACAGGCTTATCGCAAGCTGCAGAAGCGATGGCATCCGGATTTGCAAAAACCGGGGACCGTGGCCCACACCGAATCGACAGAAATGGCGCGGCGGATCAATGAGGCGTACGCACTAATCGAGCACGCTCCGTTGCGGTATGGACGAATTGTAGGCGCCCAGAAGGTGAATTCGCAGGCCCAGCAATCGCCAAACCCGGCGTGGCAGGAATTTATTGTGAGACAGGCGCTGCGCAGGGAGGCCAACACTCCGCCGCGGATGGACCGCGTGGAATTTTGGGTGCGATTTGTGTGCGGAGCGGTTTTTGGATGCTGCGCGGCTTTTGTGCTGTCGCTAGATCTTTTGAGCTACCCCAGCTCGCACAGGGCATACTCCGATGCCCTCACGGTGCCGATATTTTTGCTGATCGTGCTGGCCTTCGGGTACGGGTCGGCACGGCTGGGCGATCGTTTCTGGTACGCGCTGCTGGGCTTGAAACCCCCGCGGCTCTGAGCCAGGGCTCGCAGTCTTCGACTAAAAAGCGGCCTCAAGCTGCGCACTCTCAAAGGGCACCTACCCCCCAAAAAGGGTTTTCAATCCGCTGGTTTTGCGCTGCGGTCTGCGATGCGGCGGATATCGGTGAGCAAAGCTTCGGGAGAGACTGGCCGGCCGAGGAAGGTGCGGAGCAGGTCCGAAGTTTCGTGTTCGCGGCCGGAACGGATGAGATTTAGGGAGATCCACGAATACCAGCGCGGATTTCCGGTGTGAAATGGTCCGATGGCGTCGCGAGTGCGCTGGCGAATTTCAGCAGTGACGACGGCGCCCAAGCCGTAGTTGACCATGTAGCCGGGATCTACGAGCTGCACGCGCTCCGCCCACCAGGAAAATTCCGGATGCGGAACGATGTGTAAGTAGCGGCTGGTGATTTCGGCCCAGACGGTGTTGGGATCGGCATTGGACTGGCGCAACATGCGCGCTTCGAAGAGCGACCACGCAACATCGAGCATCACGCTTGAATACTGACTGCGGAGTGAATCGGATTCCGAAGCGGCGCGGCCGAGATATTTTTTTTGCCACGCGGGATCGAAGTTGTCCCAGGACGTGACGTCGGCAAAGGCTTCGACGAAAAGGGCGTCGCCGAGTTCCATGAACGCCGGGCGGTTGCGGACAGCCATGCCGTGCACGGCGTGACCGTTTTCGTGAACAAATTCGTTGAGATTGCCAAGACTGCCTGTGGAGTAGTCGGCGAGGATGCGGACGACCGAAGAGCGCCATTTTCCATTGAGCGTCCGGCCGTAAGTGACGAAATCCATGTAAGCGATAGGCGATTTGCCGGGGCGGAAATCGAGATCGTAAAGCACGCCGAGTTGTTTGAGGTCGGCGCCGAGATCGCGATAGTAGCGTTGAGTGATTGCGAGAAGCGAGTCACGCGGAATGGCGGAAGCCAGTGCCCGGTCGGCTTGGCCGTTCGCGTAGTAGTAGTCCCAAGGCTCAACGGGTTGGTCGGGAGTTGACTGGCGCCAGGCGTCCAGGATTTGCTCGAGCCAGGGCTCAACGTCGGAAGAAGCGATGCCCAGAGTGTGAGCAGCGGCGTCAATGCGAAAACCTTGCCTGGTGTTGCCGGCGGCTACGGCGCGAATGTAGCGCCGGTAAGGGCTGTCGGATTCGTTGTGGGAATTGATCGAGCGCCAGAGGGGTTGCAGAGAGAGGAAGAGCGACTTGCGGCGCGCGGGGTTGTCGAGAGAGGCGAGCCGACCCATGGCTTCCACGCGAGTGATGGGAGAGTTCTCGAAGGTGAGATGGTCGCCGATCTCGGAGAAGCAGGCTTCGAGAGCTTCGCGGAGTTTGCTGGAGTCCTGTTCCGTGGGTGCGGCACTGCAGTTGCCGGAAACCTGAAGGGTGACGGACTGGGAGAAATCCGGGGGAAAATCGAAATCCAGTGATTTGCGCATGATGGACAGGGCGCGAGCATCGGATGCAGAGAGTTGATCGCGCGGAATTTCTTGCAAGCCTGAGGCCACAGATTTGCGGGCTTCGAGGTAGCGCTGGTTCCAGGAGGCGCGGTCTTGGCCTTGATACCCTTCGATGAAGCCGGAATCGATGGTGCGAAGGACAGCGGAGGCGTCGGCGAGGTCGGCGTAGGCGTTTTCAATTTTGCTCAGTGCGGAGGGAGTTGCCTGGGCGATGCATGCCGGAGAAACCAGGACCCATAAGAAGCCGGCCAAGGCAGAATTTTTCATGGGTTGCAAAATAGCAGATTCAGCTATGGCCCAGGAGAAAAAGACGGTCGGGGCGAGCCCAGCGCCTACAAGTGGCGTTAAGCAGGGCGCGGCCAGTCGCCAGGAAATTATCATCCCGGGGCAGGCCGCACCCGAGAAGAGAAAAGGGCACGATAGATTGTGCCCCTACAAGCGGAAAATCGAAGCGAACGAAACGAAGCAATGGCTAGTTCTTGGCGGATTGCGCGGGTGTCTCTTTTTCGCGCGGGGTCATGGAAACGACGATGTACTCGCGCTCTTTGTCGTTGAGTTCGGGAACGCGCAGGATGAGTTTGTCCTTGTTGATGCGGAACTGAGCGGTCTCGCCAATGGGCAGCAGCACGGGATGCTTGTCGTCCTTCGGACGGATGCGATAGACGATGTGCTCAGCCTGCAGGATGTATTCCTGGCAAAGCAGTTCTTGGGTCTTTTTGTGCTGGCCGTCGGTGCCGAAGATTTCTCCGGCCACGGTTTTGCCATCCTTTTCCTGCGAGCCGCAGGAGCTGGAGTCCATGCGGACGAGAACGCCCTTTTGGTAGTCGTGTTCCTTGGCGGAAGCGACCGTGGCCGCGACGCCCGCGGCAAGCAGACAACCAGCCAGAGTGCGGAGTTTCATAGAGTTTGGCCCCTTTCGCTGACAGGCTAAAAAGGGGAGAGGTAGAGACGAATAGTACGAAAGTTCCGATTGTTCAAAGAGGTAAGCCGGGAGACTGGACGGGGACAGAACGGTCTAAAGACCCGCTACTATAACTCCTGGATGGACTTTGCCGGCGTACGGAGGAAGGCCAGGAGGAAGAGGATGCCGAGGGTGAGGTCGATGGCGGCGAAGAGGAAGTCGTTCGGGCTGGTGCGCTTTTGGGCGATGAGGATGATGACAGGAATGGAGTAAACGAGTTTTTCGAGGATGGCCGGGATCATGAAGGGACGGAAGCGAACGGGGTCGCGGGCGATGATGAGGAAGGCGATCTGCCAGACCAGGGCCACGCCCGCAAAGCCGTAGTAAAAGGCCGGATGGGTGATGGGAGGCGGGTCCTGGATGCCGATTTTGTCGAAGATGAAGTAGAGCGGGGTTATGAGGAGAATGCCCCAGATGCCGGCAATGCTGAAGACCCACTTTGCAAATTTCACGCTGGCTCCCGCCTTCGGGATTGTACCGAAAATCGAAAGACCGCATCTCACAGAAGTACGGAGAAGGCTGTTCACGGGACGCGCTAAAGCGCGCCCCTATAAAGGCAGTTCTTGGTACACTAGTCGGCGATTGAACGGGCCGAGGAACGGCACGTAGGAGGGGAAAGATGTTGCGGATCAACGATGAGGCTCCGAATTTCACGGCGGAGACGACACAGGGAACGATCAACTTCCACGAATGGGTTGGGAATAGCTGGGCGATTCTGTTCTCGCATCCGAAGGATTTCACGCCGGTGTGTACCACTGAGCTGGGCTACATGGCCGGGCTGAAGCCGGAATTCGACCGGCGCAACACGAAGATCATCGGGTTGAGCGTAGATCCGGCGTCATCGCACAGCAAGTGGGCGGCGGACATCGAGGAGACCCAGGGTCACAAAGTGAACTTCCCGATGATCGGCGACCCGCAGCTGAAGGTGGCGAAGCTCTATGACATGCTGCCAGCGGAAGCGGGCGAAACCTGTGAAGGGCGGACTCCGGCGAACAATGCCACGGTGCGGACCGTGTTCGTGGTTGGACCGGACAAGAAGATCAAGCTGATGCTGAGCTATCCGATGAGCACCGGGCGCAACTTTGACGAAGTGCTGCGGGTGGTGGACTCACTGCAGCTTACGGCCAAGCACGCGGTGTCGACTCCAGTCAATTGGAAGTACGGAGAAGACGTAATTATTTCCGGTTCGGTTTCCGACGATGACGCCAAGAAGAGATATCCGAACGGGTGGAAGGCGCCGAAGCCGTATATCCGCATCGTGCCCCAGCCGAAGGAAGAAAAGGCGGCGGGAAATAGCTGAAACAGAAACCCAACGGCAAAGTATCGCAAGCGGCGGACCATGGTCCGCCGTTTTGTTTTTTGTGCGGCCAGGATTTATGCTGCAGGCAACAAAACGGAGGACGGAGAGCGTGATCTTCAAACAGTTTTATTTGGGATGTTTAGCCCATGCGTCGTATGTGCTTGGCGACCAGACGACGGGAATCGCGGCAGTAGTCGATCCGCAGCGGGACGTTGATCAGTACCTGGCGTTCGCAGACGATCACCAGCTCAAGATCAAGCATGTTTTTCTGACTCACTTGCACGCCGATTTTGTGGCCGGGCATCTGGAGTTGCGCGACCGCGTGGGCGCGACGATTTATCTGGGAGCGGCGGCGAAGGCCCAGTATACGTTCACTCCGATGGCCGATGGCGCAACCGTGGAGTTCGGCAAAGTACGGCTGAAAGCGCTGGAAACACCCGGGCACACCCCAGAGTCCATTTCGATTGTGGTGTACGACTTGAACCTAAGCGCGGAAAAACCGCATGCGGTACTGACGGGCGATACGTTGTTTGTCGGAGATGTGGGGCGGCCGGATTTGCGGGTGGCCCTAGGATGGTCGGCTAAAGATCTGGGAGCAATGCTGTTCCATTCGCTGCATGAGAAATTGCTGAAACTGCCGGATGAGAGCCTGGTGTATCCGGCGCACGGCGCGGGCTCGCTGTGCGGAAAGGCGCTGAGCAAGGAGACGGTTTCGACGCTGGGAGAGCAGCGCCGATCGAATTACGCGCTGCAGCCGATGAGCAAAGAAGAGTTCATTGACGTGGTGACGGCGGATCAGCCGGATGCGCCGGCATATTTTACTTATGACGCGGTGCTGAACAGCGAGGAGAGGCTGACGCTGGAGCAGTCGCTGGCGCTGGGGATGAATCCGCTGACGCTGGATGAAGTGTTGCAACTAGAGGCAGGGGGCGCGCAAATTCTGGATGTGCGCGAGGCCACCGAATTCGCGGCGGCCCATCTGGCGGGAAGCATCAACATTGGATTGGGCGGACAGTATGCGACGTGGGCCGGAACGATTCTGAATCGCGAGCACCCGATTGTGATCATTGCCGATCCAGGACGGGAGAATGAGGCGGCGGTGCGGCTGGGGCGGATCGGGTTTGATCATGTAGCAGGTTATTTGAAGGACGGCCTGCGGAGTTTGCATGGGCGGCCGGAGTTGACGCGGAAAACGGAGCGGCTGAGCGCGGCGTTCGCGGACCAAATGTTGCGCGGAGCGGAAGCGCCACTGGTGATTGACGTGCGCGCGCCGCGGGAGCGGGATCAGAAATTCATTGCGGGAAGTTTGAATGTCCCGCTCGATCACCTGGCGGATAATGTTGAGAAGTTGCCGAAGGACCGTCCGTTGCTGGTGCACTGCGCGGGCGGATACCGGTCCTCGATTGGCGCGAGCATTTTGCAGAAATATGGATTCGAACACGTGGGCGAAATTGCGGGTGGAATTGCGGCGTGGGAAGCGGCGAAGTTGCCGTTGCAGACGGTGACGTAGCAACTAGGAAAGGCGGGAGCTGCGCTCCCGCACTCCAAGAAACCGGGCTCGTATTCGAGATTCAGTCGATGCCGTGGATGCGGAGGCTGACCAGTTTGTCGATGGTCAGATCTTTCATGCCGCGGGATTGCATGCTGGAAATGAACTCCGGTGAGACGCCATGAATTCGCATGGCGACGAGCTGATCCGGTTCGGGATGCTTGTAGCCGAGCGCTGCGATTTCCTCGATGAACTCCGGCGAAACACCGTGGATGCGGAATGCGATCAACTTGTCCAGGGCAACGTGGTCGTAGCCGTCCTTCTTCAATTGCTGCATAAATTCAGGCGAGACGCCATGAATGCGCATGGCGATGAGCTTGTCTTCATCGGGCTGATAACCGGCGGAATGGAGGAAGTTAACCATTTCCGGTGAGACGCCGTGGATGCGGAAAGCGACCAGTTTGTCGGCGCTGGTGGCGTTCAGGCCGGCTTTGCGCATGGATTCGATGAATTCACGATTAACGTTGAAGATGCGGAAGGCGATGAGCTTGTCGGTGTCCACACCGGTGACGTGCGCGGCCTGGATTTCTTTGGCGAAGGCGATGGAAACATCAAGCATGGCCATAGAGAACTGCTTTTCGGCGTCAATGCCGGTGAAACCGAGGCTCGACATTTGCGAGACGTAGTGGTCGTCAGAGGCGTAGTGGAAGACGCCTGCGCCTTCGCCGTTATCGAGAAAGCCTTCGCAGTCGAATTTGCCGGCGTCACGCGCGATGGTGAATTTGACGTCCTGCCTGCCAGATTTGGAGAAGTCCACACCGTGGAATTCGCTGGCCGGCCAGTCGGACTGATGGTTCGAGTTGTTGTGCTTCGTGTGGTACATCAGCCCAAACTCAACCTTGCCGGGTTCGTCACTGCGGGAGATGGTCCAGCTGCCAGAACGGGTGTCGGCGGCGCGGACCATCAGCGCCAGGAGCAGTGTGCAGGCGACCAGGATGTAGGCGACGAGAGCGTTTTTGCGATTCATGTCTTGATCCTCCATGGACGAACCTCGAAATCTGCCGCGGCTATCAGCCGGCGTAGCCGGAAAAAGAACCGGTTTAGAGACCGGCCACTGGGACTTCGGGCACACGGATCGCCCTGCTCTCCCGCAACGAGCCGGTGCAACACCACATCCGCGAAGGGTCCTACTCCAGGACGCCTGCGTGTTTCAGAGCGATCAACTTGTCGAGCGTCAGATCCTTAAAGCCGTGACTCTTGGCTTTTTCAATGAATTGTGGCGTGATGCCCATGACTTTGGCGCTGATGACGTCGTCCGGGTCGGGCTTGAAGCCTGCGGCTTGCAGTGACTTGATAAAGTCGGCAGTCACGCCTTGAACTTTGAGGCCGATCCATTCCTCTTTGTCCGGGCTCAGGCCAGTAGAACGGATGGACTTCACGTATTCGGCGTTTATACCTTGCACTTTCATACCGATCAGATCGTCGCCGTCCGGAGTGATACCGAGTTCCTTGAGCTGCTGAATGTATTCGGGCGTAATTCCCTGCACCTTCATGCCGATGATTTGCTCGGCATCGGGATTGAAACCGAGCTTCCGCAGGCCCGCGACGTATTCCGGTGTGACGCCTTGAACCTTCATACCAATGAGTTGATCAACGTCCGGTTGAAAGCCGATTTTGCGCATGTTGTCGACGTATTCCGGAGTGATTCCCTGCACTTTCATGCCGATTAAGCCGTCGATGTCGGGATTGAGCTTAAGCGCGCGGACCTGGTGAATGTATTCGGGTGTGATACCTTGCACCTTCATGCCGATGAGTTCGTCAGCGGTGGGCTTGTAGCCTTCAGCACGGATCTGGTGAATGTATTCCGGGGTGACTCCCTGCACCTTCATGCCGATCAAGTCGTCGGCGGAAAGGTTGTCGAAGCCTTCGGCTTTCATGGCGTCAATGTAGGATTGCTTATTCGGATTTTGCGCCGCTTGCGCGGCGGCCATTGCGTAAGCCGCGGATGCAGCAGCTGTTGGAGCTACAGCCGTGGCAACCGCTGGCGCAGTTGCAGGCGCCGGAAAAGGCTTTGCACGCGGAGCGGTGATTTCGATCGGATGCTCGCGTTGCTCGACGACGGGAGAATCCTGATGGAGCGAATTGGCGGAGGCGGATCGCACGAGTCCGAACAGCGCGTTGCTGGCGACGAGCGCGCCAGCGACGCACAGAGCAGCGAAAACGACGCCTGCGGTGCGCAGGCTGCTCCCCTTCTCGGTGATGCCGAGCAGGCGTGCGACGCGAGATGCGAGCGGACCACGATTGGCGGCCATGGCGAATGCCGGGGCGACGCGTGCCTCTTCCATGAAGGCGAGGGCGCGAGCGTATTCGGCGGGATTCCCGCAAAGAGCGAGCGCTGCGTCGTCGCAGCAATTCTCGCGTTCGATGCGAATGCGCTGGTTCAGCCACCAGACAGCCGGGTGATAGAACAGCAGCGTTTCGGCGGCGACCTGGAAGAGATTGACGAAGGCGTCGAGACGGCGAATGTGCGCAAGTTCATGCGCGATGACCGCGCGAAGTTGGAGTTCGGTGAGCCCGGTGAGCGCAGTGATGGGCAGAAGCACCACGGGTTTGAACCAGCCAACAACAGCCGGAGCATCAAGATGCAGGGACTGGAAGTAACGTACGGCGCGGGAAATGCCGAGGCCATCCTGCATTTCATAGCAAATGGCGAGGATTTCATCGGAGAGCGGGTGCGAATCGCGGCGGCGCAGCCGGGCGATTAAGAAGAAGCCTCCAGCGGTGCGCAGACTGAAGAGAATGACTCCGACGGACCAGAGTTCGACAAAGAGCGTTACGAGACTAGACGGGAGCAGATTTGTTGGGGCCGGGGCTGCGACTCGCGGTACTACCAGATCGACCGAGTGAACGATCGCGGGGGCAAAGTCAGGCTCGGCCGGAATCACCGCGGGCGAAGCGGAATCATTAATCACAAAAAAAGTGAGGATGGGCGTTGCAACCATGAGCAGCAGCGCCGCGACACCAACGGAATAGCGAACCGATGCCCGGCGCGCAAGCGCCAGAGCCGCGGCGGCGACGGCAGCGATGGCCGCGCCCTGCCAGAGGAAATGCAGCAGCGAAAGACCGAGAGTACGCAAAGCGTCCGGAGCGAAAAGATGCAGAGCGGCGTTCATCGGATGTTCCTTTCGTAATCGTCGAGCAGGCGGCGGAGTTCTTCAATTTCGTTTTTGGAGCTGCGGTGGCCGGCGAGCGCATGCAGCATGAGCTCTTTTGCAGAGCCATCGAAGACCCGGTGCAGTACGTCGGAAGCGAGCTGGCGCTTGGTTTTTTCTTCGGGCTGCTGGGCTTCGTAGATGTGAGCGCGCTGCGCTTCGTTGCGCCGCACCAGACTTTTGGCGGTCATGATTTGCATCAGTTTGAGAACCGTGGTGTAGCCGAGAGGCTTTTCCGACTGCAAGGCTTCGTGGACTTCGCGGACAGTGGAAGGGCCGCGATCCCAGAGCACTTGCAGGATTTGCAGCTCTGCGGCGGTTGGCTTTTGCGGCGATGAATCTCTCATACTGGGCACCATACTACGAAGGATTTCGTAATGTCAACGAAAATCTTCGTAGTTGGATAGACGCCGCGGTTGGGGCTAAGGTTAGCGGGAGATTATACTTTTGCGATGCGCGGGCGGAATCGGACGACGAAGAGCGCGGGGCCTGGTAAAGGGCACGTCGGACTGGCGCGAGCCATGTCGAAGATGGGATTTTGCTCGCGGTCGGAGGCGTTGGCTTTGGTACGGGCAGGGCAGGTAAAGCTGAACGGCGCGACGGCGAGAAATCCGGAGGCGGCGGTACGGTTGAGACAAGACCGGATCGAGGTGGACGGCGCCGTGGTGAGGCCAGCAGAAAGGGTGTACTGGATGCTAAACAAGTCCCGCAGCTTGGTAACGACCACGGACGACGAGCTGGGGCGAGACACGGTTTATGCGAAACTGCCCGCAGGTCTGCCCTGGATAAGTCCAGTGGGGCGGCTGGATAAGGCGAGCGAGGGCCTGTTGCTGTTTACCAATGATACGGAGTGGGCGGCGAGAGTGACCGCGCCGGAATCGCACCTGGAGAAGGTGTATCACGTGCAGATTGGAGTGGCGGCGAATGCTGAGTTGCTGTGGGAATTGCAAAACGGCGTGAAGGTGGAGGCAGGCGAGGTTTTGCGGGCGAAGCGTACGCAACGGATTCGCGAGGGCGAGAAGAATTCGTGGATCGAAATTGTGCTGGATGAAGGCAAAAACCGGCAGATCCGGCGGATGCTTGGGGCCAAGGAAGTGGAAGTGTTGCGGCTGATTCGCGTGGCGATTGGACCGCTGCGTTTAGGGGATTTGGCAAAAGGTGAGGCCCGGGCGTTGAGCGCTGGTGAGAAGGCAGAGATGGATCGGGCGCTGCGAAAGGGCCGGTGACTAGGATGGCACGGCATGCCGTGCCCCTACAGAAAGAAGGATTCCAAGGCTACTGCTTGATTTCGACCGGTGTGCCGATCTTGTGGGTGGCGCCGAAGCGCTTGTAGTTCGCGTATTTCACCGTGAAGCGGATGTGCACGCCGCCGCTGGAGAAATGCAGCGTGTCGTCGGAGTGAGTGTATGTCGGGAACCAGTAAGGACCGGTGATGTTTTCGCGGTACGTTTCGAAGTGCGGAAAGATGTTCTCGTTGTTCTTCTTGATGATGTCCGGCACAGCTTTGCCGTAACTCTTCACGATCTGCAGATCTTTATCATCAACCCAAACGCGGCCCTGGAAGTAGCGCTGATCCTTTTCGATTTTCTTTGGGGCGACCTCGAAAATGTAAGTGTGGAGGTCGTCCACGATTTGGCGGCCGACGTAGGTGACGTTGTACTTGGAGAGTTCTTCGCTAGTGAGAACAAAGGGCTGAATGTTGCGGAGGTCGTCGAGGTCCTGCTTGGTGAATTGCAGGCGGGTGATAGTGGGGACGGGCGCGAAAGTGTCGTGCTCATAGCGCTTCCCTTCCGGTGTAAAGCTGACTTCGGTGGTGAGGCGGTATTCGCCGTCGGGGCGATCATCAATATCCAGGGTCTGGAAGATGAAGGTCTGCGTGTAGGTGTAGTTGTCGCGCTCTTTCTTGAACTCGGATTCGTGCTGAGCCATTTTCTGGATGATCTGGTCCACCGGCTGCGACGGCGGCTCGCTGGTGATAGGAGATTCGGCAAAACCGCTGATTCTGGCGTGAGTCGGCGTGGCGCCCGGACCCGTGCCCGACGTAGAAGTCATGCCGGGAGCGGAGCCAGAGCTCTGAGGCGGGCCAATCGGACCCTGCTGCTGGGCTTTCAGAGCCGGAGCAGCGGAAACGTGGCACAAACTGAAGATCGCAAATGCGATGCAGAGTTTCGTAGTTCTCATAGGCAAGTCAAACTTCCACTTAGATTTTGGACTCAGAAAGTAAGACTTGTAAAGACCTCGAGGGGTTGCATCCAGCGAGCAAAACGGCGAGAACCTCAAGATTTTGGTGGAGCCGATGGGGTTCGAACCCACGACCTCCTCGATGCCATCGAGGCGCGCTCCCAGCTGCGCCACGGCCCCACCGAGACGAATATAGCTTAGCACAGAGTTGCGGCCGCCCGGCCGAGAGCTAGTTACTTTTTGGCTGGCATGGCAGGAACGACGAATTCTGAAAGATATCGTTCCAGCTGGTCGCGATGCTGTTCGCGATAGGCCGCATAATCGGCGGCGATTCCCTGGTCTGGCGCACTAAGCAAAACGTAGGGCTCGATCATCTTTGCGCTGGAAATGCGAAGAAGCAAAGCCACGTCAGCGTCGGCCGGTTTTTTCGATTTTTTCGAATTTCCTTGAGCGACGCTGGCGGCTGTGCTCAGGGCGTCAGACTCTTCGGCGAGACTGTGCCGATATTGTGGCTCGCCCGGAAATGTTTTCTTGAACTTCTCCATTTGCCAGAGGGCGCGGGACATCTGGTAGGCCAGCCAAACGGCAGAGGAGTCGGTCGATTTTGACGGATCGAGGGTGATTTTGATGTTCTGATCGTCTTGCTTTGTGACCCCAACCGCCGACGCGATGCGCACGAAGGTGAGCGCAAGGTGGTTGGCACTAGCCCAACCCTGCAGGCCGCGCCAGGTCACGTTAGTGTAGGGATTGGCCACAATGGCTTTGATTGATAGATTGCGCGCCTTCTCCATATCGCCGGAACGCGTGAACATATCGGCTTCGTAGCGAAATGCCGTTTCGATGTTCGGGTCGAGCTGCTGGGCGCGTTCATACCAGACGGCGGCATTTGCGAAATCGCGCTTGGCAAAATAGCTGTCGCCGATAAAGAGGACGGCGCGGTAGTTTTTCGGATCGAGTGAATTCACTTTGCTATAGGCAGCGATCGCGGCGTCGTAATCATTCTTGGCGAACGCGCTCTCCCCGTCCTGCATTGCGGCATCGACGTCCGGGTTTTTCTCGTGCGCTATTACTCCGTTCTCTGGAAGCATCTCCAGAAGTGTGAGCAGCAGGCCCTTGTTGCAGCCGAGCTGCTTGGCGCGCAGAAGCAGCTCCCTGGCCTGGATGCGCTCGCGAATGGCCGACTGCTCGTCGTTGACGGTGGCTGAGTGGTCGACGAGGCAGGCGCCATAGGCAAAGAGCACCTCGGCGTCGTCGGGTTTCTCTTTGGCAAGTTGCTGCAAGACCGGCAGAGCTTCCAGGTGATGGTTCTGATTGAACAGATCGAGCGCGAATTTACGCTGGGCCGCGTATGGCGAGTCGGCGGAGGCAGCCGGGGGGTCTTGAGCCCGGGCGAGGATGCTAAGTCCGAGACAACAAAACGAAGCAACCGTTGCCAGCAGGGTTCTCCCAGGGCGATGGCTCATTAAGTACCTCGATTGGAGGAAATCTGGGGCGACGCTAGTATAGACACCAATGGACCGCGATTTGATGCCGAAATGCAGAAATGGCGGACGTCGCAGCCGCGCCATGGCGCCGGGGATCTGTGTCCAATCCGGACCTGGTCGCCGCGTGGTGGGCACGCACCTATTGCGCCCTCTCCTCAACATCTAGTCATGCCGAGCGGCGGAGTTCACTGAGATCGAGTTCATGCTCGATGCGGCGAAGAACTTCGTCGTTGAGCCGGCCCTGATTGCGCAGCGAGACGGCAATGCGGCGCTCGACGCGGATGAGCTCACCCATGAGCTGCTTGTAGCGGGCGACGTGCCGAACTTCGTCGCTTTCAGGGCCGCGCAGATGCTTCTCGAGAAGGGCGAGGCGATGGTCGGAGCGGTGCGCGATTTCGTCGCAAA
>CAZQOB010000032.1:0-55887 GCA_964594885.1 uncultured Acidobacteriaceae bacterium | reverse complement strand
CGTTGGCCGGTTTTGAAATGACCCCCGTTGGCCGCTTTTGAACTGACCCCCGAGGTTTCATGTGAAGCAATCGAGCCGACGAGCACAGTCAGAATTCCCTTCGCCTCCCGTTTTCGGCGTTGCGTCAAGCGTGTTGCTGGGGCTTTCGCTCGGGATGGTTGCCTTGTGGTTGACCAGAGGGTGTGGGATATCCACTCAGCTAACGGTCCCAACGACTGCTTCCACCTTTGTGAGGTTTCTGAGAGTCGAACAGCGAAAGAACCCATCAACCGACAGTTGCCGTCTCTCTCCTCGAAAAACCATTTCCTCTGCAATGGCTCGCGGTGCAACCATTGCAGCAAATAAGCATCAACTTGTGGGCGAATCGGTTCCATGAGATCACACGCCAAACTGTCCCGCGTGCGAGTATCGCTGTGAAGAAACCCGATACCCGGATCTAATCCGAGTTCTGAAATTGCGAGCCTCGCTTCAGACTCCAAAATCGAATACGCGTAGTTGAGCATCGCGTTAGGAGGGTTCACGGCGAGGCGGGGCGATCTGGTTAGCGGCGACATGCGACTGCCGAAGGTCCGCCAGTGCTCGGGCACGCGCCGTAAGTCGGCAGCAGAGAAATTGACCGGCAGGTCGTGCCACGCAGTCCAGTAAGCCAAAGCAGCGTGCGCCTCGCATCTTCTGATCTCTTCGCTTGATTGTGCTTTCGCCAAAGAATGACGGGCGTCGGCAATGACTTGCATTGACCTGTCATTTTGAAACTGCTCCCGAACGAGCTGCTCTTGGGCAATCAGCTTTTGTCTGATCAACTCTTTCGCAATTTTCAAAGCAGCCCCGGAATCCTGCGCGCGCGATTGGGCTCGTCGCAATCGGGCGTCGGATGGTCGAACGGGGCCTGTGGTGACGAGCACTGATCCGTCCCTGTCGAGCATCACAAAGGCCGCGTCCTGGTCGGCCAGCCAGCGGAGTGCAGCCAGAGAGACGAGCCCATCGGCACCAATTACAACCAAACGCCGCAGACCATGACCGACGCGAGATAATCGTGCCTCGCGGCGGACATGGCCGACGCCGTCCTGCAGAATCAAGTGCCCACGATCGACACGTACGTTGATCCCATAGCCGAAGAGCGTTATGACCCCGTGTTGTGGCTTGATTGGGACGAAATTGCAGTGCTGAGAATATTGAGGTACGGTCTGCGAAGCTGCCATGGAGCTGATACCTCCAACGGTGGTTAGGACTTGCCGCCAGCAATTATGGGAATGAGTAAAGCTGAATTCCCGAATTCGGTTCTTGGCCGGGTCGGGCGCTCGACCGTTTCGTTTCTCCGAAGTTCGCGACGGCGGGCTAATCGTTGGGGTCGGTGCAACCGTTCCCATTCCTTCTTCCGTTCTGGGTCTTTGTATTGCATCTAAGCACTCCTTCTTTGATACCCCAGTGTTGACTTATTGCACTCCAGTATACTCTGTACTTGACTTATATCCTGCGGTTATGTACCTATTTGGAAGTACCGTAGTGTAAAAGGTGGTTTGATGATCGTTGGCGAGCGCCTCAGAGACCTTAGGCAATCCCAGCACCTCTCGCAGGGCGACATCGAGAAGCGCACAGGATTGCTGCGCTGTTACCTCTCTCGGGTGGAGAACGGCCACACGATTCCTTCGATCGACACTCTGGAGCGACTCGCGCAGGCGCTGCAGGTGCCGATGTACCGGCTGTTTTACGACGGCGAGGGGGCTCCAACACCGATCCCTGGTGCACGCAGGGAGACTCTCTGGGGTGAGAAGGGCAAGCACGCGCGGTACTTCGACAGACTCCGAAAGTTGCTTGCCCGCATGACGCCGCGTCACCGCTCGTTCGTTTTGGTCCTGGCTGGGAAGCTGGGGTCGAGGTCTAGCAGATGAGTCCCAGCTAGTTTCCTAGGGCTGTGCTTGGCCCCCAATCGTGGAGAAACCTTCGTCCCCGGAGGAAGCATGACAAGAATCAGCGAGCAATCTTTTGCGACGGCGAAGCAACGGTACCTTTGCCAGAATCGCTCATGTCGAGCCGAGGTTGATTTGGATCGTAGCATAGCGTCGCAAGGCCGCAATCCGAGGTGCCCGTCTTGCGGGGCAGAAATGAAGATGCCCTACGCGAAACCAGAGATTCGCGTGTCGCGTGGACACCCGCGCGTGTTCGATTGGATCGCCGACATCAAGAGGCGGCCGTGAATCCGTCGAGGAAAGAGGTGCTGGAGGACTTCGTGCTGCTCGTCGCTTTGCTGTGCTTTGCGGCGGGGGCGCTCCTTCTGTACCTGAGCGTGCCGGTTCAATCCGAAGGCGGGGCCATCTTCGGGGCGGTTTGCGTGACGCTCGGGCTGTTTACGGCGGCGCTCATTGGGAAAAGCAGGTTGGAGCGCTGGCACGCAGTTAGAAAGCGCGCGGGGCGGAGAGACGTGTCGGCGTAGATGAGAAGAGCAGCTTGTCAGAAGGGGCGCGAACGCGGGCAGTTTCTGGGGCCCGGGTCGCCTAGAAGGTATGGGTCGTCTGCGCGGTGTCGTTCGCATGCTCGCGCAGGGTTTTATCTGGCTCGCCACGCTGCTATGGCCGTTCCTGGCGAATTGAGTTGTTCAAAGGTGCCAGCTGGGTTCGCGATGCTTCCCAAAGCCTGTCGCTTTTAGGCGCTTAGTTCGGGCAGGGCTTTCCTAATGGCGGGCCAGATAAGGATTTTTTCTTCTTGCCCGGGTGTCGTGCGAATTTTCGGGCACGGCTTTCCATGCTCTGGCAACAGAAGAATTCCGCCGGCCCCCCGTCGGCGGGACACGCTCCTAGCAAATGTTGGCAAGGCTGTCCTCGGCTGGAAGAAGCCGCACGAGAACAAAATACAGGACGGGTGCTCCGCCATCGCAAAGCGTTGTTACAGATTCCACCCACATCTTGCTGCAGCCAATGACGACTACTTGACCGCTGACAGGAATTGGCAGTTTGTCTTCGGGGTCGCTGATATGGTGCAATTCCTGCGCCGCCAAATCGAGAAACTTTAAGATCCGCGCCACGAGTCCCTCCGTAATCTGAATTTGCAGAAAAATCTTGATTCGATTTGCAAATGCCGGGAACTACAAAGACGAATCGCGAACACGCCAAGTCTGGATCAGTTTTCTTCTGCTCGATCAGGTAAGGGATGGAAGCATCTCAAGATGTGCGTTGTTACGCACACGCGCGGAACTGTGCCAAAGCATCCTGCTCAGTGTGACGCATGGAATGCCTCTTTCGGTAAGTGCGCCTACAGCTCGGCAAAAGCCTACTACGAGCTTCGCTAAATGAAAAGACCTGCACGGGAATCTATTCATTGCGTTTTCAAAGTTTGTGGAATCGCGTCATCGGCTTTCGGAGGTACTATTTTATTCACAGCCCTTTGATGGTTCGGAAGCTGCCCTTCCGTGATTAAGCTGATTCGCCAATGCGAAGCCGCGTACTAATCGCCGACGATCATGAACTCGTTTCCCAGGGGATCGAGCGAATCCTTGAAAACGACTTCGATATCGTTGGTGTCGTGGCCGACGGCCGCAAGCTGCTGGCCGAGCTCCGCGGCTGCAACCGCATGTTGTCATCCTGGACATCGCAATGCCGGTGCTCAACGGAATCGAAGCTGCATCCCGGCTGCACAATTCGCATCCTGACGTGAAGTTGCTGTTCATCACGCAGCACGCCGACCGGCACTACGTGCAAGCGGCGTTCCGCGCAGGTGTTCACGGATATGTGCTGAAGCAATCGGCGGCCACGGAGATTCGCGAGGCGCTAAAGGCAGTCCTAGCCGGCCGGTTCTATGTTTCGCCGGCGCTGGCCAAGGATCTACCCCCAATCTCCGAGCTGCGCAAGAATCCTGCCGAGCTGTTCTCCGCAGACATGACGCCCCGTGAACGCGAGGTACTTCAACTGGTGGCGGAAGGCAAAACGATGAAGGAGATCGCGCAGGTTTTGGGTATCTCCGCCAAACTGTGGAATTTCACAAGCGCGGGATTACCGAAGCACTGGGCTTGCGGACAACGGCCGAACTTACGCGCTACGCTATGGAGCATGGAATCATAGCCATGCGAACCAGCAACGGTGGCTGAAGGCCGGCCAGAGGTCATTTGGATGCCTGACGGTTCCCACCGACAAGCAACCCTGCCAAAAGCACATACTTCTCGCGCTTGACGATGCCGACATGCGGCGTGTCGTTCGTCGCGCCCTTGGCCGTCTCTACACTCTCACGGTCGCGGCGAAAGGCGAGGAGGCCCTGGCTCAGTCCCTTGCCAATCCACCGGACCTGATCCTCACCGAGGCCACGATGCCGCGCAAGGACGGCCTCGAACTGATCCGCAAGCTGCACGCTGCCGAGAGGACCGCCACGGTCCCGATCATCATCCTCTCAACCCGGGCCGGAGAAGAGCCGCCCCTAGAAGGCCTGGAAAAAGCCGCGGACGATTACCTCGTTTCGCCGGTTAGCGCCCTCGAGTTGCGGGCGCGAGTCCGCACTCATCTGTCACTCACTGAATTCCGAAATCGCTCCGAGGATACGATCCGCCGGCTCTCCCGCCGTCTGATGATGGTTCACGAAGATGAACAGATGCGTCTGGCCAGGGAATTGCCCGATGACTTGGGCCAGCGAACGGCGGTTGTGGAGTTTACCGTCAGGCGCCTCCAGGAGGCCCTCGGCGTAAATGCAGTTGACGTTGAAGGTTTGTTGGAACTGCTTAGCAGTCAGGTTGGTGACTTAGCTCATCGTCTGCGCGCGGCGTCGCATCGCTTGCATCCTTCGGCACTGGAGAATCTGGGCCTGGCGACGGCTCTGCGGATGTTAGTGGAGGAACAGCAGCTTCAAAACGGTGAAGTTCGCTTCATCAAGCGCGGAAGTCGCGAAAGCTTGCCGTCTGCGCACACAACCGCGCTCTATCGCATCGCGCAGGAGGCGATGCGGAACGCCGCCAGGCACGCAGCCGGGGCTCCGATGCGCGTCGCTCTGATCTATGGCCAGGCGGACGTGGAACTCCGAATCGAAGATGCCGGAGAGGGGTTCGATATCAAGGAAATTCAAGGCAAGGGCGGCATAGGCCTGCTATCCATGCAGGAACGGGCGCGGTCCATAGGGGCTACTTTTGTGATCGACAGCACCATCGGAGAGGGCACGAATATCTGCGTGCGGGTCCCGCTTGGCATTGAAGAAGAACTGGCGAAATAGGGTTTCGACACTCCTTTGCTTCTCGATCAACCATACGCCACAGAGCACTGAGGCTCAGCCACTCGGTTTGCTGCTTGCGTGTCTCAGCCGCTTACCCGGGCACGGCCTACCTCGGTCACTGTCTCCGCACCGTTCAATCGAAAAGCGTTCACCCGGACGCGCCAGTTCTTGTGCGCGCTGCTCTGCGCCATCGTAAGTGGCGTGGCACTCCCAATCGAATTTCGAATCGGACCAAAGAATATGGAAACACGCCATAGATGGAGTTCCTCCATAGGGAAGAAACTCATGCTAGCCACTCGACTACGGGAGGGGGGACTAGGCAGTTCCCTAGGCAGTTCCCTAGGCAGTTCCCTAGGCAGTTCCCTAGGCAGTTCCCTAGGCAGTTCCCTAGTTTACTATAGGGCCGCTTCGTGCGACCCTGTAGGTTCGCGTTTCGCCCGGGATGGGCTTCCCGCCGTCCAATTCGTGCCAAACGATTCCACCAGACGAACAGTGTCATGGCGAGCGATTTTGTTCCGATGTGGCCAACTTTTTTCGGAGTGGCTACGGTCTTAGTTGCGTTCTGCGAAACAGGCTTCATCCGCAAAGGTTCGGACCGCGCTTCGGCTTCCAGATTATTTCTGCTTATTGCCGCATCCTTGTTCGCGTTTGCCGGCTTTGCCGACGTGTTGGCCCGTTTCGTCGTGGTCGGAAGGATTGGTGCCCCGTAAGCACAAAAGCGACAGCCCGAATGCTTGGCCTTGCCACGCCATGACGGACCGAAACGAAATTGACCTTCTTCCGGGACAGCCCGCGGAGGCAGGTTTAGGAGCGCACGCCGGGGCTGTGTGAAGGAGAGGGCGTGCGACTCCGCCAAGTTGCACTTTTGCTGTGGGGGATCCGATGAACGACGACGTGCGAGGGTGTGGCAGAGACGATCAACCACTCATGCTGTATCGAATTACAGCGGACGGTAAGTTGGTTCCGATAGCCGGCCAGTTTTGGCACGTCCGCTGTGGTTTCCGGCCGCCCTCACGAAACTCCGATGCTAAGGGAGTTTTGCTTTGCGATGCTTGCCTCTTGGCCTCACAGGAGCGTTCTGTTGCGTGATCCTAATCTGCATTGCCCGCATTGCGGCTCCGAGTATGTTTTCCGTTCGCACCGCCGGACCCTTGAGCGGCCGTTCCTTAGCTTGCTCCATTCGATTCCCTATCGGTGCGAATCTTGCCAAAGCCGCTTCTATAGAAGGCAGAAGAAAAACAACTCGATGTTGTCGGACACCGCCTCTTCAGCCCGTCCAGCCCGGTAAACTGCGTTCCCACCGGTCCCAAGACTCGTCAGGCCAATGCGGACTCGCGGTTCTCTAGTCGCTTTTCTTAGAGGTTACGGACGCCCAGATACCGCAGTACCGCTATCGCAGCTTCAATGCCGTGGTACTGCGCTTCTTCAAAAATGGAAATGCCGCTGAGATCGGAATTGGCGAACAGCAAGCGTCCGCTTCTCCGTTTCCAGCGCGAGCGTTCTTCGGAGAATATGCAGCCGACCCCTGGACGAACCATGGCGTGGCCCATGCGCATGATGTCGATTCGGGAAACGCAGCGCCGAATATCCTTGTGCACGCGTTCGAGGTCCCGCAGGATCGCCTCTTTCCAATAGCTCCAGTCCGTGCCGAGTAGCAGCCTCCGATTCTCGGCGGGCGTGCCATCGGACAGCGCCCAATAAAAGGTCCAGACGGTGCCATCAAGATGAGTTCGCAGACTTTGGTGAGTTGCATCCACATAACCCAGGGCCGGCGAGTCCAGAAAGACGCTGTCCCACGTGGGTTCTCCGCCGTTCGATTCGGGCCAGCGTTCGAGTGTTAGATTAGCGGTCAGCCAGGGCGAATAGACCAGAGATTCGGGCTTCGCGAAACCGGGAATCAGAAAGGGCGCCAGGAACGTGGGTGCAGCGAAGATCACAAACTCGGCAAGGTATTGTGTGTCTCCCGCAAACACGCTCACGCCCTTGCCGGACGGAACGATCTGATGCACCATTCGCCCGGTCCGCACGTGTTCTCCGACCCGTTCCAACAAGCGCCGGGTGATCCAACCGTTGCCCTCGGGCCATGTGAGCGGCCCTTTTTCTTCAGCTTCTCGAGACGCGAAGTAATGAATTCCCGCCCAAGCCGACGTGTCGCGGGCCAGCGCTCCATAGTCATCGCGGCATGCATAGTTCATGTACCAGTTTAAAAGCCGCGCATCGAAGCCGTCGGCGCGAAGCCAATCGGCAAAGGAGATGCGATCGAGCTCGGCAAATCGGGGAGACAAGCCGATCTCCAGAGGGATGGTGAATTCGCCTGATTGACGGTACTCAGCGAACCTTGCGGCAATCCGCTGGAACTGCTCGCGGTCTTTCGCCGTCAGGCCGACTGCGGGCTCGATTCCTTCCTGCCAGCGGCCAAAAGAAAAAAGCCGCTCTTGCGGTGCGAAGACCAGGAATCGTTCCTCCCACTGGCCGTGCTCCTTTAAAACGCCGAGGTCCGCAAACAATTCTCTGACGTATTTGGCTTGGGGGCCGGGAACGGGCACGTAATGAGCGGCCCACGGGAAGGCGCTGATTTCGTTTTCGCCCCAGCGGGCGTTTCCGCCGGCCTGCTCGTTCATTTCCAGGAGGACGAAGTCGCGAAAGCCGCGTTTGCGCATCCACCAGGCGGCGCTCAAGCCTGCGATGCCGCCTCCCACAATCACCACGGGATGTTTTTCGGTTTTGCGCGGAGCGGGAAAAGTGTGACGGTCGCGGAGAAGATGGCCTGCCGCGGCAGCCTCGTTGACAAACGAACCTTCGATCTTGCGCTCGGCCTTCGCTGTCAATCCCAGCAGTGCGGCACTTCCCGCCTGGAGAAACTTGCGGCGCCCGATTTTCAAAGTGGCCTTCAATGACTGACGTCGCGCCAGTCGTTCTCGTACATCCGGACCAGCACCTGGGTATTCAACTGGTTGGCAGGCTCGGGAAGCGGCGCCATATCCGGCGGAAACGCGAAAAGCAGCGGGATTCCTTTGCTATCCAGGAACCGCAAGCCGGCCGGTACCGAGGATGGCGGCGCATAAGCATGAGTCCCCGCCAGCACAAAACCCCATTCGCCAAAGGACGGCACATACAAATGATAAGGATAGGTTTGCAGTCCGGCGCTCTTCAGCGTCTCGGCGATGCACCAAAAGGAATCTCTTGCAAACATGGGTGAGGTGCTTTGCACCACCATGAATCCCTGTGCGCTGAGATGGCGCGCCGCAGCCCGGTAGAACGCGGTCGTATAAAGCTTGCCCAGCGCATAGTTGGTGGGATCCGGAAAATCAATCACGATGAAGTCGAAGCTCTCGGTGTTCGTATCCACCCACGGAAAGGCGTCCGCATTAATCACATGAACTCGCGGCGACGTCAGCGATTTCTGATTCAGCGCGGTTAGCATGGGCAGCGTGGAAAACAGCCTGGTCATTTCTGGGTCCAGATCGACCAGCGTGATTTCGGTAATTTGCGGATATTTCAAAATTTCGCGTACCGCCAGGCCGTCGCCGCCCCCAAGCACCAGCACCGAGCGCGGCGCCGGAATCGCCGCAATTCCGGGATGCACCAGGGCTTCGTGGTAGCGATATTCGTCGCGCGAACTGAACTGCAAGTGGCTGTTGAGGAACAGCCGAAGATCGTCTTTGAACCGCGTCAGGACAATGTGCTGGTAACGAGTATCGCGCGCAAAGATGATTTCATCAGCATAGATGTTCTCTTCGGCGGTCGCGGTGATCTGCCGGGCTTCGGCCATTCCGACGCCAAGCGCGCAGAGCACCAGCACACACATCGTTTGCAAGCCGCGCCGGCGCACCAACTGCGGTGCGAAAAGGAACGTGGACCACAGCGCCACGCCGGCGTTGATCAGTCCAAAGAACAGCGCCGATCGTACCAGGCCCAGACGGGGAACCAGCACGATCGGAAAGATCAGAGAGGCGCCCAAAGCTCCGAGGTAATCAAACGTCAGAACATGCGCGATGACGTCGCGAAAGGAGTAGCGCTCCTGCACAATGCGCATCAGCAGCGGAATTTCCAGCCCAACCAGAGTTCCCATCACCAGCACCAAGGCGTACAGGATGATTTGAAAACCCTGAGTGTAGGCAAAGGCCAGCATTAACAGAGCGGAGGAAAATCCGCCCACCATCGCCAACACCAGTTCGATCCAAACGAATCTTCGGACCAGTCCTTTGTTCAAGTATCGGGAAACAGCGCTGCCGACGCCCATGGCGAACAGATAGGTGCCAATGACCGTGGAGAATTGGAAAACGCTGTCGCCGATCAAGTAGCTGGAAATCGTGCCGGCGATCAGCTCATAGATGAGGCCGCACGCCGCAACCAGCAGCACCGTAAGGAACAGGAGTATGGCCATGCTTCAATGAATCGCCGAGGCGATGATCATGCAGATGCCGATGGACATCGCGCCAACCAGGATCGCCAGGGCGATGTTGTGCTCCTGCACGATTTCCTTCCACAGGTGGTAAGGCGTAACGCGGTCCATCACCACAAACGCGATCACAAAAATAAGGATTCCCAACAACGTAAAAACGACGGCGCTGATTAGATTGGCGACCGGAATCAGACCCATCTCATTTGCCTCCAGTGTAGTGGTGATAGCTGCTGTAGACCGAACGGTAGGAACCGGGATTATCGCGCACCGAGCGCGGCACGTTATGCAGCTGGTTCATCGAGTCGAGGCTCCAGCCGCGGAACTCCGCGAAACCGACCATCGCCAATATCAGCGCGCCGTAGATCAAATAGAGCCTGTGAAACATCAGTCGTCATCCTCCGAGCTGCTGTTGACATTGAAAATGGGATTGGGCGGATGGTCGCTCTCCGACCAGCGCGCGCGTTCAAAGCTCATCGAGCGCCAGGTGATGAAGACCGGTGGCAGCAGCAGCGCCATCAGTCCGATTCCATAAAACGCATACACCGGAACGTTGCGCTTCACGTCCACCGTGTACCCAATCCTCGGGTGCAGTGCATCGGCTTCAGGCTCAATCCTCAGGTAGTAGTGGCCGGCCGGTACGCTGGGTACTACCACGGAGTCACGTTGTCCGCCTTCAGACCAGGATCCGTCGCTGTCGTAGCCAGAATAGAAGCTGACCTCGCGCCCGAAATCCCACGCTTGCCCGGTGTCCTGATTGATGAGCGCGTAATTCAGATAAATCCAGTTGTTGCTGACATCGGCCGAGGTGGATACCTCAACGCTCGAGGTTCGCCCGCTCAGTTCAAAAGTATCGGTTACAAACGAAGCTTCACCTTTGGGTTCTCCGCGGTTCAGTTGATACGCTGCATGAAACACCGGCTGGCTGCTGGCTTGAATTTCGATTCCTGCCATCAAGGCCAGAATCAAAAGAGCGAAAAGAGCGAAAGCGATCCAGACCTGCTGCACATTGGTGGTAAATGAAGAGGGCTGGTTTTCGTAAACGCCGATGGACTCGGGCGGATTCCCGGAAAGCCGGAACGCACTCCAAATCTCGCGGCCGTACGCGTACTCGCCGATGGACCAGGTCATTTCACCGGAGACTCGTTCCATGGACAGGACCCGGGGAGGGTGGATCAGATCCGTCAGTTGCGCATGTTCGCCCACAGCTACTTGCCAGGGGAATTCGCCCAGGACAAATTCGGTGGTGGCGTCGGCAGTCTGGAAGTGTCTATAGACTTCGCCAAGATAGTTCGCCTCGAGTGGAATCTTGAAACGCGTATCCACCATCGGCTGCTCTTTGCATACTGCCACTTCGTTCCAATGTCCCTGATATTCGGTCAGGTAGCGGAAGCCCTTATACGGGTTAAACAGCACATATTCATGCCAGCAGTAGCCGATGCCGTCGACGGTTATGCTTCGCCGCTCAAATCCGATGACTTCATAGTCGTTGCCGCGGATTTTTCCGCGCGTACCCAGGGCAATGAGCGGCGGGTCGGAAGATGTGATCTTGCGAAAGGATTGCAAAATGCTGAGATTCGGATCCTGGGCGTCGAGAATCGCGTGACAGCTTCCGCACACTACCGAAAGCGCCTGCCCCAAAGCGCGCAGCGTAATCGCGGCGCCACAGCCGGGGCAGTTCAGCGCTTTTGCCGCCGGTTTTGGCCCTGCTCCGGCCAACGGTGTATCCGCGCTCACGACCAGCCCTCAAATTGCCGCAGGTTTTTCATCTTCAAGTCTTCGAATTCGACAAACTCTCCTAGATACAAAGCCGGTTGCGCGTCGCTGTAGTCCAGCGTCGCGAATCTCCTCGTTGCTGTGCGAAGGTCAGCGAACAGCACGTCCGTCTTGTCCCAATATTCGAAAGGCAGTTCACCCTGCACGCCGCGATAGTGCGCTTTGGTCAGCGTGGTCAGGGTGTAGGACTGCCCGCTCCACGAGAATTGCTGCCCCGGCTGCAGTTGCGATGACGACGGAAGATCGGTCTGAGCAGAACGAAAGGTTACCGCGTACTCTTCCTGCGCATCGGAGAGCCAGCCGCTCGATCCATCGTTCATGGCCAGGTGCCATTCATTCCATCCGCCTTGTTCGTACTCATACGCGATCCGCCCAATCACAACAAACGACCGGTTGCCGTACCGCCCTTCGGTATTGATTTGAACGGGCGAGATATCCGGCGGCAGATCGGCGATTTCGCCCACCTTTTTCAGGTCCACATCCGTGCGCACCAGAATGCTTTTGCAATATTCGCAGACCGTCTGCACGCTGCTCGACCATTGGAAAACGATCTTGGCGCCGCAGTTAGGGCAGTTGGAAACTGGCTTGGTCATCGGTCTGCGGCCCTCGCCAATTCTTCACAGCACGAACCGTAAGGACGCTTTAGGCTGCGAACCTGTACCCGCGCCGCTCCGAACCGCTCGCGCAATTCGCGTTCAAACTCCCATTCCTGGCGGGGGACGCAGGAAAAAAGATTCAGGCAGAGAGACGCATGTTCGGGAAAGGTGTGGCACGCCAGATGGGATTCCGACAGAAGACACAGCCCGGTGACGCCGCCACCGCCCGTAAATTGGTGCCATAGCGGCGGTCCGACCGGGCGAAGCTGGAGATCCTCAATCAGGGAATCGAACAGCGCTTCGAGCGCGGTCTGGTCGCGCAATGCCGCTGCGGAGCATCCCCAAGCCTCGACGACCCACTCGAGTCCATGCATCGTGGATGATTATCCTTGGGGCTTGCCACATTCCGGGCAGAATTTGCTGACCCGCGGAATCGCTTTGCCACATTCCGGGCAGAACTTGGTTTGCGCTCCTGCCGCAGCCGCAGAGCCCGCGCCGGCGGATGCCTCTGAACCGGACTTCTTGATCGCGTCGGCCATGGCCTGGCCCATCGCGATGCCCGCGCCCAGCCCCGTCCCGACCCCGACGCCGCCTCCGCCTTCATTGGCCGCGGCGACAGGAATGGACTGCGCCACCTGATACTGGGTGTAGCGCCCCATGTCGCCCACCATGTTCATGCTGATGCGCTGGTCGAGGATTTTTTGCAGTTCGTCGGGCAGCGAAAGATTCTCCACAACAAAACTGTCCAGCGTCAGGCCGTATTCCGTAAATGCCGGCGCGACCTGCTCCTTGATCTTTTCGGCCAGCGCACCCTGATTCGCCGCCATATCCAGAAAAGGAATCTGGCTGGCTGCAAAAGCGTCGGTCATTTTCGCTACAATGGTGTTGCGGAGTTGGCCTTCCAAATCTCCAACGCGGTAAAGGTCCCGGGTGCCGCTGATCTTGGTGTAAAAGGTTTTGGCGTCGGCAACGTGATAGGAATAGATTCCGAAACCACGCAAGCGAATCGCTCCGAATTCCTTGTCGCGGATGGTAATCGGGTTTTGTGTGCCCCAGTGCTGGTCGGTCTGCACCCTGCTCGAAAAGAAATAAACATCGGACTTGAATGGGGACTTGAACGCTTTGTCCCAGTTCATGAGGTAGGTGAGAATCGGTAGCGTGTGAGTGTTGAGGGTGTACAGGCCCGGCCCGAAGGCGTCGGCAATGCGTCCTTCGTTAACAAATAGCGCCAATTGCGATTCGCGGACCGTCAGTTTGCCGCCGTTCTGAATCTCGCGGTCCTGCATTTCGAAGCGGAACGCTAGAATTCCATCTTCCGGCTCAACCCAATCAATGACATCAATAAACTGCTTGGAGATAAAGTCGCGGAGGCTCATGGACCCTCGGGGGCAAGAAGCGTTGCAGAAGGCCTACGTCCAAGCGATGTTATGGGCATGAAACTGGGCTGTCAATTCTTCTTTTCAGCTGGCCCGTCGCCCCGCCAACTCGTTTCGCCAGGGAGATACTGCTTGACATCTGCGTGCTTATCGGTCAACTTCCGGCATTCCGACCAGGCGCGCTTTCGCGCCAGTTCGCGAACGGAAAATCTCGGCCTAGAGGCGAAACAAATGCCAGTCCTTCGAGCTAAGCCAGCTTTGGTTTATTCAGCACTTGCGCTGAGCATCGCCGCGGCGCTTCTCACCGCGTCCCTGCCTTTGCTGGCTGGGACTTCTCCAGTTCATACTGCCGCATCACCCGACCTCACCGGCCAGTGGACCCTGCACAACAGCATCGCCGGGAACGAAAGCGATGAGGACTGCTCGTTCTCCCAGGAAGACACCAAAATCTCCGGCAGTTGCAAAGCCGCCGAGCAAAACGTAAAGGTCACGGGCGGCATCGACGGCAAGAAGCTCACCTTTAAGTACGACGTCGAATACCAGGGCAGCATGCTGACTCTCACCTACAACGCAACGCTCGACGACCCCGACAACATTGCGGGAACCGTTGACGTTCAGCCATACGACGTGAGCGGCGAATTCACCGCCAAGCGCGCCAAAGCCGCCAAGTAGAAACTCGCGCCGAGCCGATACCGGTCGCAGGCCGAAGTGAGTGTCCGCACACCCTTTTTCCCCCGCCCGGGGTTCGAACCAGGCGTTGCTGGGCCTTCAAGCGATCCGGTGAAAGCGGACTGGCTGATCCGGAAACGACCGCGAAAGCTGCACTGCACAGGATCGCGCAAGAAGTTCAGCGAAACGGTCCAGCCGCACAGGCGGCGCTAGACTAGAATTCCGCATTATCGGAGTTACATCGAAGGTGAGAGCGAGGGGAACGGCGGAGCTGCAGTCGCGCCAACGCTGCATTCGGTGGAAGGAGAAGCTATGCAAAAGCGCAAATTGGGAAAGAGCAATTTGGAAGTTTCGGCGATTGGGCTGGGCTGCATGGGATTGAGTTTTGGATATGGCCCGGCCGTGCCGAAGCAGGCGGGCATATCGTTAATCCGAGCCGCGTTCGAACGCGGCGTGACGTTTTTCGACACGGCGGAAGTGTACGGCCCGTTCGCCAACGAAGAGCTGGCAGGTGAGGCCCTGGCTCCGTTTCGCAAAGAGGTGGTGATCGCCACCAAGTTCGGGTGGAAATTCGACGCAGACGGCAAGCAGGCCGGGCTCGACAGCCGGCCAGCATACATCAAAGAGCGGGTCGAAGGTTCGCTCAAGCGCCTGAAGACCGACGTGATTGATCTGTACTACCAGCACCGGGTCGATCCGGAAGTGCCGATCGAAGATGTGGCGGGTGCCGTAAAGGATCTAATTCAGGCGGGCAAGGTCAAGCACTTCGGACTTTCGGAGGCGGGTGCGCAAACGATTCGCCGGGCGCACGCCGTTCAGCCAGTGACGGCGCTGCAGAGCGAATACTCGCTGTGGTTCCGTGAGCCGGAAAAGGAGATTCTGCCAACGCTGGAGGAACTTGGAATCGGCTTCGTGCCCTTCAGCCCGCTGGGCAAGGGCTTTCTGACGGGCGCCATTAACGCGGATACAAAATTCGATAAAAGCGATTTCCGCAACCTTGTTCCGCGCTTTAGCGAAGAGAACCGCAAAGCGAATCAGGCGGTGGTTGATCTGATTGGCAAATTCGCGCAAGAGAAAAAAGTGACTCCTGCGCAGATCGCTTTGGCCTGGCTGCTCGCGCAGAAGCCTTTTATCATTCCAATTCCGGGAACGACCAAGCTGCATCGGCTCGAAGAAAATTTGGGAGGCGCGACGGTAGAACTTTCGGCCGAGGACCTTAGCCAGCTGGAAGCGGCAGCGGCAAAGATTGCAGTGCAAGGCGCGCGTTATCCGGAAGCGCTGATGAAAATGGTAGGCCGGTAATTGGCGTCGCAGGAGACAGGATGGAGATCAAAAGAGCGGGTTCGCAAGCATCCACGAAGGGGCCAGCGGAGTGGTTTACGGGGACGGTGCGGATCGACCCGCTGTTTCGAGCGCCGGACCCGGCGCTGGTCGCCGGCGCCAGCGTAACGTTTGAGCCGGGAGCGCGAACGGCTTGGCACACGCATCCGCTCGGCCAGACGCTCATCGTAACTTCAGGCTGCGGCTGGGCGCAGCGCGAAGGCGGCCCAGTGGAAGAGATCCGCCCCGGCGATGTGGTGTGCTTTGCGCCCAACGAAAAACATTGGCACGGAGCTACGCCAATGACGGCCATGACCCACATCGCCATTCAGGAAAAACTCAACGGAAAAGCCGTGGACTGGCTGGAACACGTCAGCGAGGAGCAGTACCGACTCTGACTTTGGCTCCATGATCTAAGCGAACAAGCGGTTAGTGGTCCCCTACAAGGTGTTCCTAAACTGCACCGGACGAGCAAACGGACCGACCGTCATCCTCGAAGCTGGAACCGGCGATAGCCGGCGGCCGCGGAACAAGAGTTGGAATTGACGAGGATTGCGAATTGCGGACCTTCGGGTTCGGCCGGGCCCGGCGAAGTGTAATCAGCCGGCTTGCAAAAGCGCAGTGAAGCACCTATCTTGAACCCCGATTCGTAGGTCCGATACTTCAAACAGACATTTTCAAAATGGAAAATCGCGGTCGCGAGCGCCACTACTACGACGCCATTGTGATCGGAGCCGGGCACAATGGGCTGACCGCTGCGGCCTATCTTGGCGCAGCAGGGTTGTCCACCCTGGTGCTGGAGCGGCGCGGAATTGTCGGCGGCTGCTGCGTGACGGAAGAGATCGCGCCTGGCTGCCGAGCATCAACAACTTCTTATGTAGCCAGCATGCTGCGACCGGAAGTGATTCGCGATCTCGAGTTGGCGTCGTTCGGCTTGCACATGATTCCCTGCGATCCGTTCCTGCAGGTTCCGTTCGCCGACGGCCGGATCATCCGCTGGTGGGCGAATCGCGACCGTACGGCCGAGGAGATCAAGAAGTATTCGCAACGGGACGCACGGATATTTTTGCGTGTAGACGACCAGCTGAAAAAGCTGGCGCGTTATTTGCAGCCGTTCTTCCTGGAGCCGCCGCCTGAAGTGGGAGCGCCAGGGCTTGCCGGTCTGATGGAACTACTGCGGGTGGGCAAACGCTTCCGGAAAATCACGGCTGAGGAGATTGGCCAGTTGCTGTCTTTCCTGACTGGGAGCCTGGGCGAATTTCTCGATCGCAACTACGAGTCGGAGCAAGTCAAGACCATGTTTCTGGCCAACAACGTGTACGGCAAACATGGCGGCCCGTATCAGCCGGGGACCTCAATCGGATTGCTCTTTCACCTGTTGAGCGGTGGCGAACACGAGCTGCAAGGATTTAACGGTCACGTGATCGGCGGGATGGGCGCGATCACCAGCGCGCTTGCCGGGGCTGCGAAAAAGCGCGGCGTAGAGATCCGCACTTCGGCGAGCGTCGCGCGAATTGATGTTCGTGACGGAAGAGCACGGGGTGTAATTCTTGAGGACGGCGCGGAGACCCGAGCGCACGTGGTGCTGTCAAACGCCGATCCCAAGCGAACGTTTCTGAAACTGTTGGACACGAAAGATTTGCCGGAAGAGTTTCGGGAAAAAGTTCGTGGCATCAAAATGGCAGGCCCTTGCGCGAAGGTGAATCTGGTGTTGAGCGAAGAACCGCGCTTCACGGCGACGCCGCCGGACACACCGCCTCAGGAACGCTCGCTCTTTACCCTGGTGGACTCACTGCGGTTCGCGGAAAAGTGCTACGACATCGCCAAGTTCGGTCAGATTCCGGAAGAGCTGTGGGTGGACTGCGTGGTGGCTTCGAATGTCGACGACAGTCTGGCTCCAGCAGGCAGGCACATCATGACTTGCTTCGTGCAGTATGTGCCGTTTCAACTTGCCGACGGCACTTGGGACCAGCAACGGGATATGCTGGCGAAGCGCGTGGTCAAGAAAATCGCGGAATTTGCGCCAAACGTTCCGGGTGCCATCGTCGCCATGCAGACTATTACGCCGCTGGACCTCGAGCGAACTTACGGACTAACCGAAGGAAATATTTTTCACGGCGACCTAAGCCTGGAACAGCTCTTCTTCATGCGGCCGGTCTCCGGCTGGTCGCAGTATCGAACGCCAATTGATGGCCTCTATCTTTGCGGAGCGGGCGCTCATCCGGGCGGTGGAGTCACCGGAGCACCCGGGCACAACGCAGCGAAACAAGTGCTGCGAGATTTTCGAGACGGAAAGCTACACCGAGCGTGACCAACTGCATGAGCGAACCGACGATCTTTGCACCGACAGCGCTTGACAGTTCAAATTCACCGGCGGAAGAGCAAGTCAAGCCGCCGAGAGTAATGGGCTTTGCCGACCTGCTGATGTTCTACGTGGTCACCGGCATCAGCCTGCGCTGGATCGCAACAGCAGCCAGCTCCGGACCGAGCTCCATTGCGGTATGGATTTTCGCGTGGTTTTGCTTTTACCTGCCGCTGGCACTTTCGGTGATTGAACTGTCGTCGCGCTATCCGCGGCAGGGCGGCATGTACATCTGGAGCAAAGAAGCGTTCGGCGATTTTTCCGGATACATGACGGGGTGGACGTACTGGACCAGCAATCTGTCCTACTACCCTTCGGTATTTTATTTTACGGCGAGCAACGCGTTGTTTGTGTTCGGGTCGCGCGCGACAGTCCTTTCCAGCAGTAAGGCGTTTTACATCTGGTCGGCGCTGGGGCTGCTGGCGCTCATTACGATTCTGAATGTGATTGGGTTGGATCGCTGCAAATGGCTGCACAACGCCGCGTCGTTCGGGATGTGGATGCCGGTAACGGTTCTGATGGTGATGGGTGTTTATGCCTGGAGGCATTTTGGTTCGGCGACTTCGTTCGCGCCCGGCAACCTGGTGCCGCAGATGCACCTGAAAAACATGCTGATGTGGGCGACGATCACCTTTGCGGTTTGCGGTTGCGAAACCGGTTCGTTGATGGGCGAAGAGATTAAGAACCCGAGGCGCGATTTGCCGCGCGCACTTTTGTTGGCTGGATCGATTGTGACCATATGCTACATCGGCGGCACGATCGTCATCCTGTTGGCCTTACCGAGCAACGAAGTCAGCGACTTGCAGGGAATCATGCAGGCAGTTGTAAAGACAGCTGGGCGCCTGGGCTGGTTCAATCTGATTCCCCTGACCGCCGCGCTGATTGCCATTGGCAACATTGGCGCAGCCAGCGGTTTTCTTGCGGCGTCAGGACGGATTCCATTCGCCGCTGGAATTGACCGTTTTCTGCCGGCGGCGTTCGGCCGGCTGCACCCGCGCTGGGGAACGCCTCACGTTTCGATCATCACGCAAACGCTGGTAGCGGCCGCGATGATTTTTCTGGGCCAGGTGGGCACCAGCGTGAAAGGAGCTTACGATGTCCTGGTAAGCATCAGCATCATCGGAGTGTTCATTCCGTATCTGTACGTTTTTGCTTCGATGTACAAAATCCAGGGTGTGCCTGCGCCAGATGGCTGCTTTCGCGTGCCCGGTGGGCCGCAAGTCGCCCGATTGGTGGCTTGCGTGGGATTTGCCACGACTCTTCTGACGATCGTGTTTTCTGTGATGCCATCGCCGGACGAACCGCACAAATTTCTTGCAGTCGGCAAAATCGTTGGCTTGACCGCTTTGCTGCTGGTCCTGGGCTGGCTGCTTTTCTTTCTTGGAAACCGAAGGCGGCAGAACACCGCCAGCGAGTAGCACTACTCCTCAATAGGGCCGATACGAGCGTTCACATAATTGCGGATATCGAGGCTGGGGTCTTCCATGGGCGCGTAGTATCCAAACTTGTGGACGCGCGAACTGATGCCCTGTTGTACCCGCTCGCAAATCGCCCAGTCCTGACGATTCACCAGATCCCAGAATTCGACGGCGTCCATCGGATCGAAATCCGGCTTCGCGATTTCGTCAGGATGAAACAAAAAGTTGCAATCGATTCGAGTGCGGTTCGCCGCCAGGGGCCAAAGCAGAAACGCCGCAACATGGTCGCACGCCAGGCTGAGCATCAGATTCGGGAAACACAACTCCCCCTTGTGACGGACTTTTTCGGCTTCGCTGAGACCGGTGAACGGCGCGCGGCTGGTACGTCCTGTTTTCGTAAAGGTGTAAGCGCCTTCGCGATGCGGAATTCCGTCTTCCCAGTTCAGATCCGACCCTCCCCCTTGCTTGAAGTCGGGAACAATCTCGCAAAGCTCCGGATGCACGCCGCCACAGTGATAGCACTCGTTGTAATTCTCCGCGATGATTTTCCAGTTGGCGGCCACGTCGTAAGAAAGGAAATGGCCCGAACGCAGCTCGGGCAATGGATAGCGGGCGGTTCGTTCGACCGCAGGACCAAGTTGCGAGCACACGCCATCTTTCTGATCAGCAGGCGCTCCAGAAGAGCTGAGCTTCAGGAAAAAGAACCCACCCCAGCAATCCAGAGCCACCGGATAGAGCGAAAAGTCAGCACGGCAAAACTCTTCGCTTTCCTTCAGGAAAGGCGCGCCCAAAAGCTCTCCGTCCAGACCGTAGGTCCACTGATGGTACGGGCAACGGATAGTACCGCCCGGCATCACGCCGCCACCGATCGCCACGTTCCAGCCCGGATCCTGCGGGGTTGCGCACAATCGGGCCCCGCGATGCCGGCACACGTTGTAGTGAGCCTTCAGCTCGCCACTCTTGTTCCGAACCGCAAGAACGCTTTCCCCGGCTACATCCAGCACGCGGCAGTCGCCCGGCTTGGGAATATCTTCTTGCCGACCGGCACAGAACCATTCGCGGGCAAAGACTCGCTCCTGTTCTCGCGCAAAAACTTCAGGAGCCTTGTAGTACGAACTGGGGAGTGACCGCTGCACTCTGAAGTTTCCTTTCCATTCTTCCGCGCGGTTGGAGCCTGCGAAATGGAAGCATCTTAACTCATCACCCGCGCCAACGGGTGTTCATCGAAGGCGATGCTGACACGGTGCTGAAGAACTGTCTCTGGAAAATTCGGCAGACAAAGTGCGAATGGTCTAAGATAGCGGAATCGGAAATAGATCGATTCTGGCTTTCCGGGCAGTGTAGCCATTTCAGGAGCGCGTTCAGCACGAGTCGTTGACATGCAATGCCCCTACTGCAAGGCGGAAAATCCTGCCTACGCCGCGACCTGCTCGAAGTGTGGGAAGCCAACTCCGCAATCCGAATCGACATTTTTGGGTGATAGCACGAGCAGCGGGCCCACCGAGGGCGCCACTGCGGCCAAGGCGGAAACGGCGGGGACCCAAAAGTCGGCACCCGCCGCCGCTCTGACACCGATGACGCCGGGGACTCCTGGCACGCCCGGCGGGTGGTCGATTGCCAGCAGCAAAGTGCCGGCGCCGGCTCTGACCCCAGGGGAACTGACCCCGGGCACGGTGCTTGGTGACCGCTACGACATTCTGGCGCTGCTGGGCCAAGGCGGAATGGGCGCGGTGTACAAGGCCCATGATCGCGAGCTGGAACGCATGGTCGCGCTGAAGATCATCCGCCCGGAACTCACCACCAATCCGGAAATCTTGAAGCGCTTTAAGCAGGAATTGATCCTCGCGCGCCAGGTTACCCATCGCAACGTTATCCGTATTTTCGATTTGGGCCAGGCCGACGGCTTCAAGTTCATCACCATGGAGTTTCTGGAGGGCCGGGACCTGCGAGGGGTCATTCGAGAGCGGGGCAAGCTGCCTCCGGAAGAAGCCGCCAAGATCATTTTGCAAATTTGCCGGGCTCTGGAAGCGGCTCACGCCGAAGGCGTAATTCACCGCGATCTGAAGCCGCAAAACATCATGCTCGACGCCAACGGCCGAGCGTACGTGATGGACTTCGGCATCGCGCGCTCCGCCTACCTTCCCGGAATGACCCAAACCGGCGCGCTCGTTGGCACTCCGGAATACATGTCGCCGGAGCAGGCCAAAGGCGAAAAGTTGGATGAACGCTCGGACCTGTTTTCGCTGGGCGTGATTCTCTACGAACTGCTGATCGGCCAATCGCCCTATTATTCGGACACGCCCCTGGCCACGCTGTGGAGGCGCATCCAGGAAAAAGCGAAGCCGCCCGTCGAGGTCGATCCGGCAGTGCCTCAAGCGCTGAGCGACATCGTTGCGAAAGCGCTGGAAATCGAACCGGCCAATCGCTTCGCGAATGCAGGCGAGTTTGCGCAAAGTCTGGAACAGTGGCTGGGAATCTCGCCTTCAATGATCGGCCCGATTACCGAACAGGTGCCGGTACCTGCACTGAAATCAACGGTTTGGAAGTACGCAACGATAGTGTCCGTGGTGCTTTTGCTGGCGCTAGCTGGATTCGGACTGCCGGGAATGTTCAAGCCGGCAAAGAGCGGGTCTCCGGATCCCACGGTTCTGGCGGTCATTCCTCTGCGCAACAGTTCCGGCGATCCGTCGCTAAATTGGCTGGGAGGCAGCTTGGCAGAAGTATTGCGCACCGAGGTTGGGCAGTCCGCGGATTTTCGCACCGCGACTCCTGACCGCATACAGCAAGTGCTTTCGGATCTGCGCATCGGTCCGGACTCGGAAGTGGCCGCCAGCGATATGCAGCATATTGCCGATTTCACCAAAGCCAAATTGATTTTGGTGGGGCAATACACGCGCAGTGGCGATCATATTCGTATTGAAGCCAAGCTCGAAGACTTGAAAAAGCAGCAGAGCGAGCCGCTGACCGCCGAAGCGCCGGAGTCCGGAATTCTGACGGCGGTGGACACACTGGCGCAAAACATCCAGCAAAAGCTGGCCTCCGCTCATGTTTCCACGCAGGGGCTGAGGGCATCGGCATTCAAGCCATCCACCAATTCACTCGAAGCCATTCGGGCCTACACGGACGGAATGACCAAGGCCAGACAAGGCAACTACATTGACGCAGTGAAAGACCTGGAGAGCGCCACGAAAGCCGACGCAAACTTTGCTCTGGCCTACTCGATGCTCGGCCAGACTTACGCACGGCTGGGCTACGATCGCGAAGCCGAGCAAAACGCCAGCCGATCGGTGGAATTAAGCACGAGTATTTCACCTGTGGAGAAATTGCTGGTGCAGGGCGTAAACGCAAAAGTCGGAAATAACTACGGCAAAGCCCTGGACGCTTACCAGAATCTCGAAAAGCTGATGCCGAATGATCCGCAGGTGCAGTTCGAACTGGGCGAACTTTACGAAACTCACGGCGATTACGAAAAAGCCCATGCCCACTACGAAAAAACCGTGTTGGCGGACCCCAAGCATCTGGAGGCTCTGCGCGGCATTGGACAGGTCGAGTATGAACGGGGAAATCCGCAGGCTTCGCTGGACTATCTGAACCGTGCCCTGAGCCTGGCTGTCGAACTGAACAACCGGCAAGGCAAAGCCATCGTGTTGCACGATCTGGGCGAAGCCTATCGAATGCTTAACCGTCTGCAGGATGCCTTGCAGAACTTCGAGCAGTCGCTGCAAATCAAGAAGGAAATTGGAGACAAAAAAGGAACAGCAGCAAGCCTGGATGAAGTTGCCTTGACCTATGGCCTGATGGGCAAGCCGACCGAAGCGGAAAAAACCTATCAGGAGGAGCTGGCGATCCGGAAAGACATCGGAGACCAGACGGGAATGGGCATTGCCCTTCTGAATTACGGTGCGTTCCTGCAGGACAGCGGGCGGTATGAAGAATCGCTCAGCAAAACCAAACAAGCCCTGCAAATTGAAATACAACTCGGTCATGAACCGCGCCAAGCGATCTGCCTTTCGAACATCGGCTGGAGTTATTTCAAGATGGCCCAGTATGACGACGCGCTGACTTACCAACAGCGCGCCATCGAACAGCTCCAAAAAGCCGGAAATCCAGGCGATTTGGCGACAAACCTGAACAATCTCGGACTGACCTACGCTCGCATCGGCCAACTTGAAAAAGCCGCCAATAGCTACGGGCAGGCGCTCGAGAACGCCCGCAAAGTCGGTGACAAAGTGCAAATCGCGTCGATCTCCGACAGCATGGCCGACCTGCAACTGATCGAGGGTCATTACGGTGCGGCGCTCAAAGCTCAGCAAGAAGCCGTCAGCATTGACCAGCAATTGCAACAAGGCGGGGATTTCAGCGCGGAAATTCAGGCCGATTATGCGAGCGTATTGACCAGTCTCGGTCGCGAAGGCGAAGCGGCAAAGATCCTCGAAACCTCATTGAAGGAAGCGGAGAGCACGAAGAACGACGCTTTGGCCGCGAAAATTTTGAATTTCCAAGGCGAAATGTTCCTGATGGGCGGAGATTTGAAGTCCGCCAGGGCCAGCCTGGAGAAATCACAGCAAGCCGCGACGCGCGCCAAAGACCGCCTGGAAACTCTGGCGGCGCGGGTGAACTTGGGCCGAACCGGCATCAGAGAAGGACGCGGGGGAGCAATGATTCCCATTTTGAAGGATCTGGCGAAAGAAGCCGGTGCGCTGAACGTGAAATATTTCGTCACTCAGACTTCGCTGGCGCTTGGCGAGGCTATGTTGGAATCGGGCGACGCTGTGCACGCTCAGCCTGAGCTGCAGTCGGCTCTGCGCAAGAGTCAAGATTTGGGAATCAAATCCCTGGAACCGGACGCGCACTTTCTGCTCTCCCGCGCCCTGGCCAAGAACGGGAACAGCATGGAAGCGGACCGGCACCTGAAATCAGCGGCCGCCGCGATCGCTGAGATGCAACAAGAAGCTCACAGCGATACGCTGGCGACACGGGCAGACTTCAAGAAGATTCTGCAACAGTCCGGCAAATGAGAGAGCCGCGGCTGCGGATCGCTGGTTCTCGACGTTCTACTTGATCTTGAACACGATCGTCTGAGATGTGGTGTTATCGCTCAAAAACGTCGTCGTCAGGCTGTACAAGCCGGAAGCGAAGTTCGCCAGATTCAGCGTGAACTGATACTGCTGGTTGCCGGTGTTGAACAACGGCTGCTGATCGGCCAACCCTACGCTGGTGGAAGCAATGTCCACCGGGTGGAAGGAGGCGTTGCCCTTGCCATCCGTGAGCTGAGCCACGGAAATCAGTGCCACCGCGTCGGTGACGTAACTGCCGCTCTGGCAGCTGCCGGTGGTCGAAGCCAGCTTAAACTTTACGGACAACGTGTTCTTGGTACCGGCCGCAAAAACCGCGGCCAGGTTGGGGTCGGTGGTATTGACCAGCGGATTCTGATAACCGCAGAAAGTTCCCTGTTCGGCGCCGGCGGCGCCGGGACCAGAGTTCGCGTTCACCAAAACGAACGTGGAATTGCTGGTCGATTTGGTTGTACCGCCGAAATCATTGGGAATGATGCCGCCAAGCGGATAATCACCGATCAGCTGCAGATCATTCGCGCTGGCGGGCGAGCAAAGGGTGCCGCCATCAACCAGCGGTTCGTCCGCGCTCCCGTCGCAGCGCAGAATGCGGGGATTGTTGGTGATGTTGTTGTCGAACAGCCCGTAGATCGAGACCAGGAAGCTTTTATCGTCAAAGATCGAAGTGCAACCCGTCCATTTCGCGACATAAGCGATGCTGAACCCGCCTTCACCGAGGTTATTGGCGGGAACGCCGCCATCCGGCAATCTTGCATTGGATCGACTGATCATGGTCGCGACGGTAACCGGGCTGATCGGGTAGGCGGTCACCGTGGCCAAACAACCGCCGGTCGCCTCAATTTGAAACGCACTCGAGTTGAAAAAGAACGGAGTCTTGTTGGGGTCAACCACTCCCGAAAGCGCCGCGGTAATCGTCGTTGTCGGAACTGGCGGAACGGCGATGCCGCTGACAGGAATCGGCACGCTGGCCTGGGCAACTAACGCGCAACTGCCTAGCGATGCGTTCCAGTTCCACACGGTGCTGGACGACTTAGCGGTGGTCACCAGGTACAGTACGTCGTTTTCTGCCGAAGCCAGAAACCCTGCAGTCTCATTGGTTTTCGCAGTGATCGATCCGCAATTACCGGCCGCATTGCCGTTGCTGGCGAAATGGGCAACGATCGGCAACGTATTCTTGCCTGAACCGAGGTTGCTGTTCGATACGAATACGTCGCCGTTGCTGAACCGCGCGATTCCCACCGGCGCGCCCAGGCCCTTCGAAGCGAACGGGTTCTGCGTCGAGTAGCTAGCATACGGCGCTTGCAGCACTTGGTTTTCAGCAGAATCAACGGCCAGCAGATCGGCAATGTTCTTTTGCGTAATGCCGGCGCCAGTCATGCCCGCAGGAAATGCCGCCTGAACTGGCGTCGGAACGAGCGCACCCACCGTTCCCAGAGGTCTATTGGCTACATTCGAAAAACGATAGACGCCCGGTCCTGACTTGTTCGTGACGAAAAACTCGCCGGCTGCAGACGAACGGCCGCATACCGGAACCAGTCCAGCAAATCCACCGTCGTACAGCGTGTCCTGCCCGCCATTCACCGGATCGAAGCGTATGATTTGATTCCGAGCGGTGTCGCAGGCAATCAACAAAAAAGGATGGGCGGCATTGCTAGTGACCGGATCGACGTCCACCCAATCCGGCCCGATGGCCAAGCTTTCAAAATTTGCGCCCTGCATATTCAGAACGGGCGAGGCGTTCGCCCCGCTTACCTGATAAATGAACGGCCCGCCAGACACATAGGACACTGCCAGGGCCGGCGCCTGTGCAAGACCTGCATTACTGCAGCTCAAAGCCAGCAAAGCTAGAAGTGCAAACTTGTAGAACCTTGACATTGGAAAAGCCTCCTGGGGCTGGAGCAGAAGACTCTGGGCACATGCAACTCAGGGAACCTTGCGATGGCACAAAGCAATAAAACGATTTAGCCTTGGCAAGGGTACTCGCTCTGCGGTCAAACTGTCAACGAAAGCGTTGGGCTCTTCATCAAGAGTTCATACCGGGCGGCTCCATTACTTACAGAACTCACGACTGGTACCCCGATTTCGCTTAGCGTTTTCGTTGGAGCAACCTCCGCCGATTGCGTCCCTGGCACAGCGGTTAGGCAGACGCCCGGCAATACCTGCTCGGAAAGGCTAGGCCGTCAAGCCAAGTCCGCGCAAATAATCGGCCGCTTCACGGTGATTCCGTTCTTCGGCAAACTGCAAAGCGTTCTTGCCGCCGTCGGTTCGCGCATGAAGGTCCGCGCCGTGGGCCAGCAGCATCTTGACGATTTCCAGATTCCCGTTGGCCGCCGCCTCCAACAGCGGCGAATGTCCCTGCGCGTAGCGGTAGTTCACGTTCGCACCGCTCTCGGCCAGCCACCGTGCGATCGACGCGTGGCTGTTGGCTACGGCTCCTGTCAACGCCGTGTATCCTGTGCCGTTCGTTGCCACGGCATTAATGTCAGCGCCCTTATCGTGCAGATAGCGTGCTACCGCCTCATGCCCAAACGCCGCCGCCAACGCCACGAGCGGAAAGCCGTCCGGCGAGAAACGCTTTGCCGCTTCGCTGTCTTGCTCCACAAACTCCCTCACCTTCGCCAGTTGTCCCGCCGCCACAGCTTCGTGCAGCTCCAGGATTACGCCGTGCTCCAGCAGGAGATCGCGAATCTCTTTGCGTCCGGTATAGCAGGCCATCAGCACCGCCGAAATCCCCCGCTCGTTCCTGACTTGAGCCAGGCCGGGTTCCTGCTGCAACATCGTGGAAACGGCGGTAATGTCTCCGGCCCGCAACTTTTCGAAGAAGGTGGTGGTCTGCATGAGCTTGATCCTTAGGAACAGATGATTGACTGACTGATTTTGCCCGAAAAACCCGTATCTGGCTGGGCACGCACCCGTACCATATCACCCGCAATCCGGCGGATTTGTTGCATGATAGCTTAATCGCGCCAGATTCCTTTTTTATCTGAAAGGCTTGGGATTTGCCAGAGTCGAAACCAGCCCTGCGAGGCAAATTTGTCTTCGTACTTTCCGCCCTCGTTCTGTTTGCACTGCACGCCATCCTTCTGTTGGCGGCGCCGCACTGGGCTTTGGCCCCGCTTCTTTCCAACCTGATTCAGATCGGCTGCGCCCTTGTGGCCGTTTTCACTTGCGTCTCGGTCGCTCGCCGGTTTCAAAACTATCCACGTCATTTTTGCTCGCTGGCCGCCGCGGGATTCGCCGTTTGGTGCTTGGCGCAAACTCTTGCGACCTACTACGACAGCATTCTGCACGCCTCGACCAACGCTCCATGGCCGAGCGACGTCATTTTCTTTCTCAGCATGTCGGTCCCGTTCATGAGTCTGTTCATCGACCGCCGCAAAGGTTTCGACTGGGAGCAGTGGCCCCGCATTTTCGATCTGACCCAAGTCATCATCTTGATGTTCGCGGCCTACCTCTTCACCTTCCAGACTCCGAATGCCTGGCAGCACGGCTGGGGCGCGCCTTTGAGCCTGGTTGCCTGGATCCCGGAATCGGCCCGCGACATTTTTCTGACTATTGTCTTTGCTCTGTCTGCGCTGTTCACCAAGCGTTCCTTGGAACGCTCGCTTTTTATCCGCATGGCGATTTTTTTCGCCATCTACCTCTGCTGCGAGGTTCCTTACCTCTATCTGCAAGCGATAAGGGGACTGCGAACCGGTACGCTCTGGGATCTTACCTGGACCCTGCCATTCGTATCGGCCACGGTCATTTTCAGTTTACCGATCGACACTTCCCTCGAATCCGGCACCGAACTTCCAACCGAAACTCGCCGCCCGAGGCGCTGGGCTTTCGCGCAGATCGCTTCGCTGGTCTTCCCGATTATCGTCCTCTTGATGGCCGCCGGCATCGCGCAGAAGCAGCTCTACAGCGCTTTCGTGCTGGTGGTTTTGTCGTTCGGGTGTTCAGTGGCGCGCATCATCTTTGCCGAGAACGAACAGCTTCGCACAACCGGAAAACTTGAGGAAAGCAACGCCCTGCTGCGCTCGGTCTTTGAAGGCACCGGCGACGCTTTGTTCATCAAGGAACTCGACGGGCGCTACGTAATCGTCAATCAAACGTTTGCGAACCTGCTGGATCTCTCGGTCGATATGGTTATAGGCAAGAAGGGAGACGAATTGATCGGCCCGGACGGCGCGCGAATGGTTGCCGAACAGGATCGCGTCACCTTCGAGACCGGCGCGGTCCGGTCTTTTGAATACGAAATGACGGTAAACGGCAAGACCCGCTGCTTCTTCACCAACAAGGCTCCGTATCGCGACGCATCTGGAAAAACCGTTGGCATTATCGGTGTCGTCCGCGACGTCACCGAATACCGCCACATGGAAGAGCGCTTGCGCCAATCGCAGAAAATGGAAGCTATCGGCACGCTGGCCGGCGGTGTCGCCCACGACTTCAACAACCTGCTCATGATCATCAACGGCTACAGCTCCGTGCTGGCCGATGCCCTGTCCTTCGATCACAAGCTCCGCTCGCATGCCGACCAGATCTTCAAAGCCGGTGAACGCGCCGCCTCCCTCACCCGCCAGCTCCTGGCCTTCAGCCGCAAACAGACGATCCAGGCCGGCACGCTCAACTTGAACCAGGTCATCTCCGGCATGGAAAAACTTCTCCGCCGCCTGATCGGCGAAAACATCAAAATCGCCACCAACTTGGCCCACGACCTAGGCCCCGTCCTCGCCGATGCCGGCCAGATGGAACAGGTCATCCTCAATCTTGCCGTCAACGCTAGAGACGCCATGCCTGCCGGCGGGGTGCTCTCGTTCGCCACCAGAAACGTCGATTTCGACGACGCCGTCCTGTCCGCCAACAGCCTCAACCCCGGCCGCTACGTCGAAATGGTCGTCAGCGACTCCGGCATCGGCATGGACCTCGACGTCCAGACCAGGCTCTTCGAACCTTTCTTCACCACCAAGCCCGTCGGCAAAGGCACCGGCCTCGGTCTCTCGACCGTCTACGGCATCCTCAAACAGTCCGGCGGGCACGTCAATTTCACCAGCCAACCCGGCAAGGGCACCACCTTCCGGGTCTATCTCCGGCGCACCGACGCTCCCGAACCCGACAACTCCGCCTCGCGCGAAAAGGTCCATTCGCTCGACGGCACAGAAACCGTCCTGCTCGTCGAAGACGACGCCAACGTCTGCGAATTCGTCCGCGGCGTCCTGACCGACCACGGCTACCGCGTCGTGATTCCCCAGCGGCCGAGGCAGGCCGAAACGCTGTTTGAAGAACACGGCGGCAACATTGATCTGCTGCTGTCCGACGTCGTTATGCCCGACGTCAGCGGAGCCGAGCTCGCCCGCCGCCTGGCCGCAAAAAAGCCGCAAATGCGGGTGCTGTTCATGTCCGGCTACATCGGCGACGACATCATCCGCCAGGGCATCCAGGAACACGAAGTGCCCTTCCTGCAGAAACCGTTCACTCCATTGATGCTGGCTCTGAAAGTGAGAGAGGTCCTGGACGCCGCCCGCGTTAAGAAGTGTTAGCTGGAAATTCCCTACGGCAGTTCAGCGCCGCGCGCGGTCCTTGCGCACCGCGTCTTCAATCAGCGCGTCCAGCTCGTCGCGCCGCAGAGTAATCTCGTCAGTGACGTTTTCTTCCTCGTCGCTGGTTACCGGCAACTCGGCACCGCCTCCGGGAGGTGATTGCACGCCGTAGCGCGCGCGCGCCGCCATCAGCTTGGCCACTTCCCGGCTCGAGAACAGTCTCGGAGTGCCGGAATTTTCCGCGGCCAGCGTGATCTTCGCGGTGTGCTCCACCGTTTCCATGCGATAAAACGCGGTGAGCAAGTCCGGGCCGCACGTCACGGCGCCGTGATTGGCGAGCAGCAGTGCATCGTAATGCTCGACGTAGGGCTCGATTGCCGTGCTCAAGTCCGGCGTTCCCGGAGTCGCATAGCGCACTAGCGGAATCTTCCCGAGCCCGATCACTACCTCAGGCAACAGTGCCTGATCCAGGGCTCGTCCTGCGGCGGCGAATCCCGTTGCGGTAAAAGGATGCGCGTGGCACACCGCCTGCACGTCCGGCCGCAGGCGATAAAACAGCAAATGCATCAGCACTTCCGATGACGCGTGGCGCTGGCCTTCCAGCTGCCGGCCTTCCAGATCCACGACCACCAGATCCTCGGGGTCGAGCATGCCTTTGTTCATGCAAGTCGGCGTGGTCAGAATGCGCGACTCGCCCAGGCGCACCGAGAGATTCCCTTCGCACGCGACGATGTATTCGCGCTCGTACATCCAGCGGCCGACCAGGCAGATTTCCCGGCGGTACTGTCTCTCGTTTTTATGATTTCCGGCCAACAACGAGTCCGGGCGCATGGGTGCGGACTCCCCTCCAACTTAACTCAGGATTGCCAGTTACGAACCCTGAACCCGGCGGCATTATCCACCGCGCAGGCGATTTTGCAACAATTTATTTTTGCCGGACCCGGCGAAGGCTTTCCGGCTCTCGCTCCCGGCCGGATCCAGTATCAGTTGTTACGCGTAAATGCCACGCATTTTCAGCGCTTTGGCTACGCGGTCAATCGCCACCATGTATGCGGCGATGCGGTTGTTGACCTTGTGGTTTTCGGCGTACTTCACCACGATGTCGAAGGCACCGACCATGTAGTCCATCAGGCGCTCGTTCACTTCGCTCTCGCGCCAGAAGAAGCCCTGGCGGTCTTGCACCCATTCGAAGTAGCTGACGGTCACGCCGCCGGCGTTGCCAAGAATATCCGGCACCGTGAAAACGCCCTTGCCATCGAGGATCGCGTCGGCTTGCCAGGTGGTCGGCCCGTTCGCGCCTTCGCAGAGAATTTTGGCCTGCACTGTGTTGGCGTTCTTTTCGGTGATCTGATTTTCGATCGCCGCGGGAATCAATACGTCGCAAGGCTGGAACAGAACATCTTTCGAGCTCATCTTGGTTCCGCCACCCGGGAATTCCTGCAATGGTTTCTTCTGGGTGTAAACCCAGTCGATGACCGCCGGAATATCGAAGCCGTTTTCGTTGAACAAGCCGCCGCCAATGTCCGCGAGGCCGATGATTTTGTAGCCGGCCTTCTGCATCAGGTCCGCGGCCATCGAGCCCACGTTGCCAAAACCTTGAATCACCACGCGGCAGCCTTCTTTCTTCATCTTCAATTTTTCAACGGCTTTGTCCACGCTGATCATCACGCCGCGGCCGGTGGCTTCGCGACGGCCGCGCGATCCGCCCAACTCGATTGGCTTCCCGGTTACCACCGCAGTGGTCGCCATGCCCACGTGCATGGAGTAGGTGTCCATCACCCAGGCCATGGTCTGTTCGTTGGTGCCAACGTCCGGCGCGGGCACATCGCGTTCGGGGCCGAGCCAGCTGGCAAGTTCCGCGGTGTAGCGGCGCGTCAGGCGTTCGAGCTCGCCGCGCGACATTTTGCGTGGGTCGCAGATGACGCCGCCCTTGGCTCCGCCAAAGGGAATGTCCACTACTGCGCATTTCCAGGTCATCCACGCGGCCAGTGCGCGCACCTCATCAATGCTGACGTCCGGCGCGAAGCGGATGCCGCCCTTGCCCGGCCCGCGCACCGTTGAGTGCAAGACCCGGTATCCGGTGAAGACCTCCAGCGTTCCGTTGTCCATTCCCACCGGAATGTACATGGTCACTTCTTTGTCGGGATATTTCAGGTAGCGGTAGATACCCTGTTCCAGGCCGAGTTTTCGGGCTGCTTCTTCAAAACGCGCTTCGGCATTCTGGTAAACGTTCATCTCTTCCGGTACGGTTGCGGTTGTGACTGTAGTGGCTTGCGACATCCGAAACTCTCCTTTAACAGGCGGACCGGCACGGTTCCCCGCCGCGGCTGTACACACCGAGACGCCACTTCTCGCTCTGCGTTTTTCGCTTCGAATGGCCTGGAAACGTTGTTGGCGGGCTACCCACCCGCCGGTCTGTTCGCAGGCCGGGTTGTCAGTATATACGAATCCTTTCCGAGCCGCCGCAGTGCGGGCGTCTAAAGCCCAGTTGCAGATTGGCACGGCGCGACGGTCGTCGGTAGCCCGTTGGTTGCAGGCGACCTCAAGTAAGCCGTGGGGATTCTGGTGAAGAAAGGGGTGCCACACGACGACCGATTGCGGGCTTTACTTTGGCGCTGGCCCTGAGGTACGTTCCTCGCACCCACTCTCTATCCCCCGGGGAGACGCCTCTTTGTGAAGATTGCTTCGTGCGCTTTTTTCTTTGCGTCGTTACTTCCCTGCTTCTTTGCTTCGCCGCTGAGTGCCCAGGATTCTCCGGCCAGCACCGAACCGCGCGCCAAGCAGAGCGTCAAGCATGAAGTCGAACGCGGCGAGGCGGCTTTTTACAGCGGTTCTTTGCAAGGACACAAGACGGCTTGCGGCGGGACGTATTCGCCGACGGAATTGACCGCAGCACATCCTACGCTGAAGTGCGGGACGAAACTGCGCGTGACCAACCTACGGAACGGAAAATCGGTGCGGGTTACGGTGAACGACCGGTTACCTCCGCACAAACGTGTCGTTGATCTTTCTTACGCTGCCGCGCAGGCGCTTGATTTCGTCAAGCAGGGCACAACGCTGGTCAAAGTCGAAGTGCTTCGGTAGAGGATGTGAAGGAAAAGTCTGCAGTCGAGAGTTGAGAGCCGAGGCGAGACCCAGGGGAAAACGGTACTTCGATTCGGCGGATGACATTCGCTTCGCGAATGAAAGAGACGCTGTCGGTCCGCTCTGCTCGGAATGGCAGGTTTTGTTAGGGCTGCGCTTGCCGGGGGTGACGCCCCGGCCTCCTAAAACGGCTACTGGACTTTGAATTGAATGGTGATGCTGAGGTGCATGGGAACGGCGTCGCCGTTCAGAGTGGCGGGTTTGTATTTCCATTGGCGCAGCGCGTCCATAGCGGCTTGATGCAGCAGCGCCGGGCCGGAAATGACCTTCATTCCGGACACGTTGCCATTGACGTCCACCAGGCAGTCAAGCACCACATTGCCGCCGACGTGCTGGTTGCGCGCAATCTGCGGATACACCGGCGCGACCGACGAGACCAGACGCGCGGGCTTCACATCGCCGCCCACTGGCGCTGCGGGACCGTTGGTTTTGCTGAGCAGTCCCACTCCGCTGGAATCCGCGGCGGCCGATCCATTGGCATCAATCGCAGGTTCGGGCTCCTCGGCATTCTGAGAAGCCTTCTTACGGTTGACGACCGGCGCGGCCAGATGAAGATTGCCGACCGACGGCTTCTTGGCGATCAACGCATTCGTCGCATCGGGCGCCTTGAGCGCTTCGGGCTGCGCGGCAAAGTTCGGGGAAAGGCTGGCGGCTGAGTTCGCAGCGGGCTTGACGCTGACGGTGGAAAGCGCGTTACCCGAATTTCTGGTTGCCAGGGATTCGCGAACGCTACCGTTGGTCGAGGCCGTGTTTGGGGCGTTTGGCGCGCCGGCTGCTGCAAGAGGCGCGGGATTTGAAGCCGGCGTGAGCGAAGGAGAGACTGCGCCGGACGCGGTGCCGTCCGGTCGATCGTTTTCATTACGCGTGACTGAATCGTTTGCAAAGGTGCTGTGATACGGCTCCGCGGGGGTTCTCCCGCCGTCGGATGCGTTGGTTGATTGCGTGGTAAACCAGTACCACGCTCCTGCTGCCACCAGGAGGAGCAAAATCGCCGCGAGCGTCAGAATCAATCCAGTATGCGAGCCGCTGGCCCTAGGGGCCTTTGTTTTGGGACCGGACTTTTTATCAATCGCCAAGCCTGAACCGAAATTCGGCACGGGCCCTTCGCCAGAGAGCGTCAACACACCTTCTACTTTTTCATTTTCCGCGGAAGCGTCTGCGGAGACGCTCTTGGGCTCGGCGTTGAGCCACGCAGGCAAGTCGGTGGCCTCCGGTTGTTTTGCGACTGGCGGTTGCGGAGTCTCGCGGTGCTTGGTTTCTGAGGGCCGCGCTTCGGTGCTAAATGGAGGGCTGACTGGTGCAGCTCCAGTCGAAACGGAGTTGCGCGCGAGCGGCTCTAGCCAGGAAGGAACCTTGACCTCTTCGGCGTCAAAGGGGGCGCCAAAATCAAAAGTCACGGAGCCCGGGGCGGCATTTTCAGCCACTGCCGGCTTCAGTGAAAGGAACTCAGATTTGATGGCCGAGCCGAGCAGCGCTGCTGTCAACCCGTTCTTTGGTGCGGATTGTGCTTCCGTGGGTGCGCCCTTGGATGGTTCTACCGACATTGGCTTGGTTCCATTTGCCGGTCTTGCCGCAGGGCGGAGCTCCGTGCCGTTGCTACCACGCATCAGGAACTCAGAGAGTGTGGGGAGTTGCGAAACGCCGTTACGAGCTGCAGGCGGTTCGAGGATAGAAGCAGTTGCGAGCGGCGTGGCAGGTGCAACCGGGAATTCCGGTGTCGGAGTTAGCAAATTCGTCTCGACGGGAGTTTCCACGGGCGGGGCGCCCTGGGAAGCAGCGCCGGGGGCGGCAGAGACCGGGGCAGGGGCGGCGGGAGCCGTCTTGGCTGCAACCTGAGGCGCGACGGCTGATTCCGGTTTTTCGACTTCCGCCGTTTTCGTTTCCGCCAGTTTTTCTTCCAGGGATTTGAGCAGTGGCACTGCGCTCGCTTCGACGGCGCGTGCCGCGTGCAGAGCAGGGCTGGCCGGGGCGCTGCCGGCGAAGCGCATGCCCCAAAAATCCGGCGCTGCTTCAGTAAATTCCAGTTCCACGTAGCCGGCGGTGCTTGGTTGAGTCTTGGACTTCACCACCTGGCAGACGACTTCTTTCTTTGTTTTTTCGTTGGTCAGAAAAAGAAGCTGGCCGGTGCTTACCGCAGACGCGAGGCGGATCACCGCGCCATTGGCAAAGACCAGCACGGTGTGCGTGCCTTCGGAAAATGGCTCTCGGCGATCGGTGCCTTCCACGGTGCGCGCGCCGTTGACCATCACCGGCACTTCCAAGGCCACGGGTTGCGGCTGAGCTCCTCCGCTGGCTCCAGCGATCTGGGACGTCGATGATTGCGGTTCTGTGAGGTTTGGGGACATTGTTTATCCGCTTACTCTTCCGATCTGGCCAGGGTTGTAGGCACGACGATGCAGATGGGCCACGCCGCCCGTCCTTATTTAGGGTCGCGTTGCCTGCGGAGCTGCGCGATAGTACGCGGGTACTACGCCGGAAACACCTGTACGTGAGGACAGGTTCATGCGCGCTTTGCAATTGACCGGTCCCGCTACGTGCGCGGCGCAAAGGGCAGGCCGAACTGCGGATCGATTTCCACTTGATAGCCGGTGACCAGCTTGTTGGTTTCGTTGGCCATGCCGACGACCGCCTGCAATTCCATGAACATCGCGGGAGTCATTCCCTTTTTCACCGCGCTGGCCGTGTGCGACGCAATGCAGTAATGGCAACTGTTGGTGACACTCACCGCGACGTAGATCAATTCTTTCGTCAGCGGATCCAGTGCGCCGGGAGCCATGATCTCCTTGACGCTCTGCCAAGTCCGCTTGAGCAGCGCCGGGTCATGAGCAATGGCCTTCCAGAAATTGTTGATCCAGTCGGTCTTGCGCGTGGCCATGATGTCGTCATACACCGCGCGCACTTCGGTGCTGGCGTCTTGGTATTCGATTAATCCCAGGGTAGACATTTCCTCTCCTCGCGGTCGGCAATTTTGATTTCCACATTTTATCTGCTGGCAGTCTGAATTTCCTCTTGGCACCCCGCCGGACTCAGCGTACCTTACTTGCTGCTGATTGCATTTTGTGGCTTTTAAATCGTAATAATACGGCTCCAAGGACTCTTATGAACCGTCTCTTCCCCGCTCTGGCGATCGCATTGTGCGCTGCTTTCGGCTCCACGCTGGTCGCGCAGACCATCACCGTCGATCTTGCTCCGGCCAAGGCCATCCCGCTGGATCCGGAGAGAGCGCTTGGCTCGTCGCTCGATATTCTTCCGGCAAAAACTTTCGAAAAGGTGTTTTCACCCGAGACCATCAAGCAATCCTTGTCGGCCGGGTGGGGGCCGATCACCTACCGCCAGAACACCGAACTTTCGATTGGCGCGTGGCACTGGAATCCGCACGGCCGCTGGAGCGACGAAAAGAACGAAAGCGGCTACTTCACTGGCCACGATTTTCCGTCGCCGGATCCCGAGGGCCAACTGCGCGTGTCCTACGGGTATCCCTTGCCGCATCGCGGCAACACGCGCAACGGCGGCGCTTCGCACGGCTACTCGCGGCTTACCGACGGCGATCTCGGGAGCTACTGGAAAAGCAATCCGTATCTTTCTGCGAAATTTACCGGCGAAAGCGATTCGCTCCATCCGCAGTGGGTGGTCATTGATTTCGCCGCGCCGCAGCCCATCGACGCCATTCGCATCGCCTGGGCCAATCCCTTCGCCACAAAATTCAGCGTGCAGTACTGGCAAGGCAAAGACAACCTTCCCGCCGGCGACGCTATGGACAAACCGCTATCCGGCACGTGGGTGACCTTTCCGCAAGGTGACTTCGCCAGCCCCAGCGCAAACTCCGGTGTACTCCGCCTGAACTCCGCGCCGATTCGCACGCGCTATCTGCGCGTTGTGATGATGGAATCCTCCAACACCTGTGACTCGCATGGCGCCGCCGATCCGCGCAACTGCGTGGGCTACGCCGTCAACGAAATCTCAGCCGGAAATTTTGCCGCCGATGGTGCTTTCGTCGATTTGGTTAAACACATCCCGGGAGACAACCAAACGGTCACGCTGGTCTCTTCCATCGATCCCTGGCACAGCGAAGCCGACCGCAATCCCAACTCGGTTCAGACCGGCTTCGATCTTTTTTTCCGCAGCGGCTACACCAACCGTCTTCCCGCGATGATTCCGGTAGCGATGCTCTATGGGACTCCGGAAGACAGCGCCGCTGAACTTGCCTGGCTGCGCAAGCGCGGCTATTCCATCTCGTACGTCGAAATGGGCGAAGAGCCGGATGGCCAGTACATGCAGCCGGAAGATTATGGTGCGCTTTATCTGCAGTGGGCAACCGCGCTGCACAAAGTTGATCCGGAGCTGAAACTAGGTGGCCCCATTTTTGAGGGCGTCAATGACGACATCAAGGTCTGGCCGGATGGCAACGGAAAAACCTCCTGGCTGGGCCGTTTCGTGGATTACCTTAAATCGCACAATCGGCTGCGGGACCTTTCTTTTGTTTCTTTCGAGCACTACCCGATTGAGCCGTGCAACGTGAACTGGAGCGATCTCTACCGCGAACCGGAGTGGACACGTAGTGTGCTGCAGGCCTGGCGAAGCGACGGCGTCACGGAAAATATTCCGCTAATGAACACGGAGAGCAATCTCTCGTGGGAATTGACCGAACCGATGCAGGACGTGATGGCCGCGCTCTGGCTTGCCGACAGTGTCGGCTCGTTTTTTCAATACGGCGGACCGGGCGCGGTTTACTTTCACTCACCCATTCAACCGGAGCCGCTACGCCCCGGCTGCCGCGGCTATAGCACCTACGGCAACTTCGTCGCCGACGAGGAACTCAACATCAAGCAGTACACTTCGCAATATTTCGCCAGCCGCATGATCAATTTCGATTGGGTGAAACACGGCGCCGGCGTGCATCAGTTTCACCCGGCGATTTCCGCAATCAGCGACGACGCCGGCAACATCATCGTTACGGCTTACGCTGTCACGCAACCCAGCGGCGAACTCTCGGTTCTGCTAGTCAACAAAGATGCGACGAACGCACATCGAGCGCAGATCAAATTCTCGGCCGGCGCGGGATCGGCCGGCGAGCAGCATTTCGATGGAAAGATTTCGGTCACCACTTTTGGAGCCGAGCAATACGTTTGGCATCCCGAAGGCGCAAAGAGCCACGCCGATCCCGACGGCCCGCCAGCCGCGTCCGAAATCGCGGCTCCGGCCGATGCTACCTTCACTCTGCCGCGCGCCTCGATCACCGTTCTCCGTGGCCGGATCCGCTAGCCCGCAGGCTCGGGGTAGCGGCGGCTTTATGCCGCTGCCGGCCAGGCGCTGGCGAGACCGGAGCAGGGTGGGCAAAAGGATTAAATGCAGCGCCGGGGACTTTAGCCGGGCATCGTTGGGTATCAACAATGGCTAACAAACAAAAAATGCACTCGCGGCGCAAGAAGCAAACTGCGTCCCGACATGAGGAAACCATTCGCCCGATCGGGGTCATTCACTCTGAAATCAAATCCCGGTCCGAGGCACCTAAGCAGGCTTATGAAGGCGCGCCCGATGCCTGGCTCGAAGTTTTTCCGTTCGCAGGCGACGGACTCTTCCGAATCAAGGCCGGCGATGAACTCATCGTCATCACTTGGCTGCACCAATCCAACCGCAAGACGCTCAAGGTTCACCCGCGCTCTGATCCCAGGCGCCGTCTCACGGGAGTCTTCGCCACGCGCTCACCTGATCGCCCCAATCCCCTCGGCCTGCATCGCGTAACGGTGCGCAAAAGACTCGGCAGCAGCCTGCTCATCGGCCCCATCGAAGCCATCGACGGCACTCCCGTCGCTGACATCAAACTCGCCCTCTCCCGCTCTCTAGATTCCTAGTGACGCTTATGTAGCGGCTGGTCTTTAGACCGAGCGAATCTTGAGCCTAGTCCTCTTTAATCTTAATTGACGGTTAGAGTCACGGTGATTGAGTGCTGGATCGAATCGGATGCTGAAAGGGCGTTGACAACCACAGTGTAGTTTTTCGGTGGTGGAGGCGTGCTGCTTCCACAGCCCGCCAGAGTCACGAACAGCGCGAGAATGCCAGCCAGAAAACTCAGCCCGATGCGACGCCTACCGAGGCCGCGCCCCCTGAAGCCAATTACGCCAAACATAGCTGGCAGCAGTACGCCGGCGAGGGCAGTTATTTTGTACGCCCCGTTCACCGGCAAGGCAAACGCCAGCAAACTTGCCGGCGCAGTAATCGACAGTGTGGAGCTCGCCGCGCTCGAGCCTACCGTCACAGATGGCGGAGACACGCCGCAGGTGGCCAAGGGCGCTGTTCCATTGACCGTACAACTCAAAGTCACTTGCCCTGAAAATCCATTTTGCTCCGTTAGTGTCAGGGTATCGGTGGCCTGCGCTCCGGTTTGCAGCGTATAGCTCGAAGAAGCGGGCGATAACGTAAAGTCGGGGGCCGGGCCAAAAGTCGCTGTAACCGCCTGAGCAGAATTCATTGTCACGGTGCAGGTGTTCGGATCGCTTCCCATGCAGGCGCCACTCCATCCGGAAAAAATCGAATTTGCCCCGGGAGTCGCGGTGAGCGAAACAGACGTTCCTTGCGCGTAGTTCGCCGAGCAAGTGCTACCGCAATTGATTGCTCCGACGCCCGCGGTGACGGTTCCCGAGCCTTTGCCCGCGTCCGTAACCGTTAGCGTAAATACTGGGACCACGGTTATGGGCTGCGCAGCGTTGTTGTTCGCGGAAACGGGGTCCGGCTGATTGCCAGTTACGCTCATCACGTTGGAGAATGTCCCCACCGAGGTTGGCGTCGCGACAATATTTATGTTCGACTCAAACGCCGAACTCAGCGCTCCGATCGTACAGCTCACGACTCCATGCGATTGCACGCAACTCCCCGGAGTCGCCGTGGCGGACACGAAATTCACACCGCTGGGAAGAGTGTCCGTGAGAATGACCCCTGTCGCATCCTGGGGACCTTCGTTGATCACATCCGCCATGAACGTGATGTTAGCCCCAACCACATACGGTCCGCCCGACACTGTCGGTGAAAGCACCGCCAGATCCGCGCCGGACGTGGGAGAAGTATTCAACCAAACCTCAATATTGTTCGTGTTGGCTCCAAACCCGATGGCAATAAGATCGGTGAGTTTGTCACCGTTCAGGTCGTGAGCTACCCACGGAGCATTGCCCGGCAAGGCCGCATCCTGGACCGAACTGGAAACCCAGCCATCGCCCTTTCCGAGAAGGACTCCGCCAGCGCGTCCACGGCCAATTATTTGATAGGCCAAATCCAGCTTTCCATCGCCGTTGAAATCTCCCGCCATGGGATTGACCTCCGGAGCGTCGGTTCCGGAAGGGACGGCGTCGCTCAGATTCACTACGCTTTTCCCATTTTGGAATGTCCCGTCCCCATTGCCTAGAAAAACGCTTATGTCCACGCTCGACTGACAAACAGTAGGCGGACCGCTCTGGCAGGAAACTTGAGCCGAGCTCACAACTAGATCCACCTTGCCATCGCCATTGAGATCTGTCGCGATGACAGGCCGTTGCTCTCCACTGATATTGATTAACGTGCCTATTGAAAACGTTCCGTCTCCTTTGCCTAACAGGATTCGGATTGGTCCTCTTGTGAGTCCGTCATCCATAATGAGCCCCAAATCAGGCTTCCCGTCGCCATTAAAATCCGCGGTAAAGAGTCCCCGGCACCCTGAGGAAAGCGCGGTCGTTTTCGCGGCTTGGAAGGTGCCGTCCCCATTGCTGATAAATATATTTAGGTTTGCGTGATCGCACACGGCCAGATCTGTTTTCTTGTCTCCATCGAAATCGGCGACGGCCATCCATGCTAGAGACGCGGTCAAGGAAAGCGTTTTAGGAGCTTGGAAGGTCCCGTCACCGTTCCCCAGAAGAATGCTGACACTGGCGCCGGCTGCTGCGTCGAAGTCGCCTTCCACAGCCAAATCCAATTTTCCATCGCCATTAAAATCGCCAACGGCAATCATCGAGGGGCTACTGCCCGCAGGGTAATTCACCGCAGTCTGGAATGTTCCATCGCCATTGCCAAGCAAAATGCTCACATCTGCGCTGCCAGTGTTCGCCACGGCGATATCCACCTTGCCATCGCCATTGAAGTCGCCTAGCGCAATCGCTGCGGGGTTCGTTCCGACCGGGTAGTTTTTCGCTGCGGCGAAGTCGGTGGCCGCCGCATTCACAGGGCTAAGTACGACCATGGAGCTCGACATTGCGAGGCAGATTTTCCGGGCAAATGTCATCGCTATGACCCTCCAGAAAGGGGTGAGTTTTGGTGTTAGCGGAGAGTTCCTCACTAACAACTGCGCATCCTGTACTCTGGGCCGTTCGGGCAGTCAATGACCGCAACCGGACAAATGTGTGACATGTCGCTGACCAGAAATAACCACCTTTAGATCAATAAGATTGGGGGATCCCTCGCTTCGGTCCTAATCGCCAGAAGGCTCTTATTCATCGGTCAAACGAGCGGTGATAGAATTCCGGCACTTATCCGGGGAGGTTTCCGGATGCCATCGCCCGGCAAAACCAGCGTCTCCTTCGGCGACTTCGTGCTCGACCTCAGTACCGGAGAATTGCGCTCAAACGGGAACAAGACCTACCTTCAGGAAAAGCCGTTTCAAATTCTCGCTCTGTTGTTAGAACAACCAGGCCAGCTTGTAACCCGCGAACATTTGATGAAACAGCTGTGGCCGGATGGCACCTTCGTCGACTTCGACCAAAGCCTGAACAAAGCCATAAACCGTCTTCGCGAGGCTCTTGATGACTCCGCGGACCAGCCCAAATTCATCGAAACTCTGCCCCGCCGCGGCTACCGCTTCATAGCAGCAGTGGAAACTCCGGACGGGGACTCTGCTAACCGTGAATCCAGCGGAACCACCCGGACCCCGGGGCGCAGCGCGCTTAGATCCGCCCACCTAAGGATTGCCGGGTGTGCCTTGGGCTTGATTATCGCTATCGGATGCGTGTTGGTCTGGAGAATCGCCCGGAGAGACCTCACAGCGGGGACAATTCGGTCTATCGCGGTCCTACCTCTCGAAAATCTTTCTGGGGATGCGGCCCAAGACTATTTTGCCGATGGAATGACCGACGAACTCATCACCAACCTCGGGCAAATCGGCTCCCTACGCGTAATTTCACGTACCTCAATCATGCAGTACAAGGGCGTACGTAAGCCCTTGCCGCACATCGCCCGCGAGCTAGACGTGGACGCTGTCGTCGAAGGCACCGTGCTCCGTTCCGGCGGGCAAGTTCGCATCACTGCGCAGCTCATCCAGGCTCGCACTGACCAACACCTCTGGAGCAAAAGCTATCAGGGAGACATCCGCGATGTGCTGGGCCTTCAAAACCAAGTCGCTAGTGCCATTGCCAGCGAAATTTTGATTAAGCTCACGCCGCAACAGAAGGCCGTTCTGAAGAGTTCCCGCGTCATTAATCCGGATGCGTACGAGGCCTTCCTTCGCGCCCTCCCCCTCGCCCAGAAGGGAACCGTCGACGGGCTGCGGCAGAGCATTGGATATTTTGAGTATGCTGTGGCAAGAGAACCCAACTATGCGGAGGCCCATGCGGGATTGGCATCCGCGTACATAGGCCTGGGACACATGTCCATGCTTCCTCCGCAGGACGCTTTTCCGCGCGCCAAGACCGAAGCGCTGAAGGCGCTCCAAGCTGATGACGCGCTGGCCGAAGCCCACGAATCGCTTGCAACCGTGAAATTCCTATACGACTGGGATTTCCCGGCTGCGGAGAAAGAGTTCAAGCGGGCCATCGTTCTCAATCCGAATTCCATCGGTGCCCATGCGGGGTATTCCGATTTTCTTGTTGCCATGGGCCGTCCTGATGAAGCGATTGCAGAAAAAGTTCGCAATCGCCAGATTGATCCTCTCTCGCTGTCTGCCGTTATGGGAATTGGCTGGACGCAATACTTGGCGGGTCGCTACGATTTGGCTATCGAAAACGCCAGCCGCGTGCTCGCGGTTAACCCCAATAGCCACCTTGCTCATCTCTGCCTTGGCTTGTCGCTCGTACAAAAGCGCCAGTTCTCAGCCGCCATTCTCGAACTGCAAAAAGCCAGGAATTTGTCCAATGACGAGGTGTGGATCGACTTCGTGGCATACGCAAAAGCGCAAGCAGGAGATAAGCGCGGCGCCCAAAAGATCCTCGCGGACTTCCGGAAACTCCCGCGGGAAACCTATTTTTCTCCTTGGGGCTTCGCAATGATGTACGCCGGTCTTAGCGATAAGGACCAAGCCTTTATCTGGCTGGAGAAGTGCTACGAAGTGCGTGACCACGACTTAGCTTTCTCCAAGGTATGGCCGGTGTTCGATACCTTGCGTTCGGACCCTCGCTACAAAGATTTAATGCATCGCGTTGGCCTTCCTCAGTGAGCTGCCCCGCGTTGGCGCTCAAATCCTGGCGCCTGATCCGACGTAGTTACAGAAAGTTCAGCGGTGTTTTTCTAGCGCGGGCAGGACTTCGAGTAGCGTTTGACCGGCGGCTTGCATTCCTGCGGGGTCGATTTTGTCCATGGTGTCCTGCGGCGTGTGCCAGTAGGGATAGCTGATGTAGTCCACCAGATCGCAGGCTGCGACGCCGCGCTTGATAAAGGAAAAATGGTCGTCGCCGCCGACGGCCTGCATCTCGTCCACAAAAACACTTCCGAAGCCCAGGCTCTTGCCTTTGGCCCAGATCAGATCATTCAGCCACTTCGTGGATTCCGAATCGCGGCGCAGCTTCACGCCGCGGCCCGCGACCATGTCCACCAGAATCATCGCTTGCAATTTTTTCAGATCGCCGGAAAGCGCCATGTGCGCGGCCAGGTCCCGGCTGCCCATAGTACTGTTTTCTTTCGTCCATTGGATGCTGTTGCGATCGGTCCACTGACCCTGGGCTTCCTCGCCGTCAAAAAATGCCAGCCAGACGGTCAGCGCATTCTGGCGCGCGCAGATGTGGCGAGCCAGCTCCAGCACTACGCCGGTTCCCGCGGCGCCGTCGTCCGCGCCAACAAAATTCGGCATGCGCACCGTGTCGTAGTGCGCGGCGATCATTACGATGCTGCTGCCCTTCCCCGCCGCAATGGCCACGATATTCTTCATGGCCATATTTCCAGCCGGCGTCGGCGCGTGGAATTCCCTTTCGCGGACCTGGCAACCGGCGACCTTGAGTTGCTCAGCAATGTACTGCTGGGCTTTGTGAATCGCGTCCGAACCGGGCGGCCGCGGCCCGAACTCCACCAGATGCGCCGCGTGGTTGTAGGCTTTCTGGGCGTCGAATCTTTCCGCGCTGGTAGTAGACTTGCTTTGCGAAGTCGGTTGGCCCTGTTGGCTTAAAGCGCCGATTCCCCAAAACGCCGCAAACGTGCCCAGCGCGATTCTTGATCCGAGGAAAGAAGGAATCATGCGCGCCCGCTATTTCCGCCGGTGAACAAATTCATCGAGCAATAACCGCGCGAGGCGCTCGGAGTGATGGCGGATTTTTCCGCGTTCGTCCAGCAAATCGCCCAGCAGCACCCGCACTCTCAGCTTTTTCAATGCGTCAACGTCGGCGTTGACCTGCGTCGCGCCCTCGCGGCGGTAGCGCTGCGCTACTAGCGCAGAGACTTTCTGCTGATTGACGACCACGCAGTCCACAATGCGCGGTTTCACCTGCTCTTGTATGGCCTGCAAATGTGCGGCAACCGAGTAGTTGGTCGTTTCCCCGGGCTGGGTCATCAGGTTTGCGATGTACACTCGCGGTGCCCGCGAACGCGCGATGCTGTTAGCAATTTCGGTGATCAGCAGATTCGGCAAAATGCTGGTGTAGAGCGAGCCCGGCCCGATCAGGATCAAGTCCGCTTCGCGGATCGCGTCGATCGCTTCCGGCAGCGGACGTACATGCGGTGGCACCAGCATCAGCTTGCGGATCGGCGAACGGCTGGCGGTGATGCGCGTTTCGCCATGAACGCGCTGGCCGTTTTCCAGAACCGCTTCCAGCGTCACGTTGCAAATGGTGGAAGGGAAAATCCGTCCGCGAATTGCCAGCACCCGGCTGGAAACGCGCACTGCTTCGGCAAAATCTCCGGTCACATGCGTGAGGGCCGCGAGAAAAAGGTTGCCGAAGTTATGGCCAACCAGTCCGTTGCCTGCGCTGAAGCGATATTGAAAGAGCCGGCTCAGCAGCGCTTCATCTTTCGACAGCGCGACCATGCAGTTGCGGATGTCGCCGGGAGGAAGAACGCGATTCTCGCGGCGCAACCTTCCGGAACTTCCACCGTCGTCGGTGACCGTAACGATGGCGGCGAGATCAACAATCGGGCGATCCGCGGTTGGATAAGGATCGTGGCGCGGCACGACGTGAAGCTTGAGTCCGCGCAGCAGAGCGGAAAGTCCGGTTCCGCCGCCTAGGGCCACGACGCGTATTCCGCGCGTAGTGAATTGCCTGCGAGAGCGAGCCATTCGCACCGAGCGTGCCTGAAGTTGGGAGGGCATTTCCACCTTAGCAGAAAATCGCAGCCAGCGAAGGCCGAGCCGCGTCCGGCAGCGCAAAGATTGCGGCCGCAAGATTCGCGTTCCCAATCATCGCCGCAGCAGACACCAGAAAACTATAAGCATCACAATGGAATGGCCGCGATTGTGAGCTGCGCTTGATTTCAATAGCCGTCTTTTTCCGGATAGAGCAGTTCGGTGAAGCGCGGGTCTTCCTGCAGGAAGGCGAAGTCTTCGTCGTTGCGCGCATGAAAACGATTCGCCGGGCGGAGATCGATGGCGATTTTCAGATTGGCAAGCGCAGAGTCGGCTTCGCCGGTCAAACAATCCAGGGCGGCCAGAGCGTAAACGATGTGGTCGGCTTTTGGAGCCAGTTTGCGGGCTCGGTCCAGGCTTTCGCGAGCTTCGTCCCAACGGCCCAGATTCATCATGGCCACGCCGCGCTGGTAGTGTTCCTCGAAGGTCTTCGGATTCTGCTCCTGCGCCGGCTTCATGCGCTGTTCGGCGATGCGGATGTGCATTCTGGCGCGGTCGGCCAGTTCCTTGCTGGGACCGGCGATGACTTTTTCCAGTTCCTGCTTGGCACGCTGAAACTTCTGCTGGTGAAAGAGCGCGAGGGCCTCGTCGTAAACCTTCATCTGGGCCTGGACGGCGGGATCGACCATTTCCACGCCGCCGCGCTGGGGCGGATGAGCCGGAGTTAACGGCTTTCTTTTGTGGGGCTTGGAAGAGGCTTTGCTCCGCCCTGATGAGCCGGACGACTTTTTCGCCTTGACCATAGCGAGGCACTGTACCAGAGGAGGGGTAGACCGTCAACGAGAGGGGTGGGGTAGACCGTTGAGCATCCTCCCGTTGCCGGTGATGCGGGTCGCACTTCGAGACCTAATTGGACCTAGACTGCAGTAACCTGAGATACGCATGTAAGTTAAAGATTTAATTAAACTTACAGGAACCAGCTCCGGCGCTCACCTGGGTTAGGTCGCAGAAGGGCCTGATATTGACTGGCAGCGCACGAACAGGGTCGTGCCGAACGGAATATGCAATGGGCCGAGAAGGATGTGTTCCACAGCGCAGAATGCGCACAGGGCGCGATTGACAAAAGGCGGAGGAATACCCGGATTGCCGGGAGGCAAGCGAAAAATGCGTTCGATGGGGCCTTGTAGAAGGCGGAGCGGAAGCGTCCATTGGAACCAGTAGGCGGATTCGTCGATCCGGAAGCCAGCACTACGAAGCAAGGGAAAAAGGGTGGAACGCCGGTAGCGCGTGACATGGTGATTGATGACGTCGTGATTGGTCCAGGCGAGCCGAAAAGCGGGGACGGTGATCAACACAGTGCCGCCCGTGTGGAGCAGCCGGCGGCAAACCTCAAGGGCTTCGTCCGGCCGCTGGAGATGTTCGAGAACGTCTAGCAGCAAGATCAGGTTGTACTGCTTGCCCGGCTGAAAATCGCGGTCAAACCGCGCGATGTGAATTTTCTTAGAGTGTGGGCCGCCGGGATTGACGATGTCACCGCACGGTTCGACTCCTTCAACCTCACCGAATTTCGCTAGCTCATCGAAGAAAAGAGCGTCGCCGCACCCGACATCGAGAATGGAGAGCCAGCCCTGCTGTGGCTGATGGCGCTGAAGGATTTGAACCAGCCAGTGTTCCCGCATGCGGAACCACCAGTGCTTTTCGTACATCGTGCGGTAGAAGGCGCTGAAGGCCGGGTCCATGGGTGCGATGCGCCTATGGATCGCGACGTGCGTCGCGGGGAGAAGATCTGGCTCCGATGACCCGGTGGACAACGTAAATAGGACGGGCTTTTACCTCCTCATAGATACGCCCCACGTATTCGCCCACGATTCCGAGAAAAAAGAGGACTGAACCGGAAAGAAAAGTGATGACCAGCAAGAGGGCGGTGAACCCTTCCGTGGACTTGTGAAAGACCAGCTTGACAACGACAGCGTAGATAGCAAAAAGCACCGAGAGAAAAATGGCGGTGAAGCCGAAGAGCGAAGCGGCGCGGATGGGAATGGTGGAAAAAGAAAAAATCGCGTCGGACGCGAATCGCACGCGGCGCCAGAAGCTGTACTGGCTTTCGCCCGCGAAACGCTCGGAGCGCTCGATGGGAATTCCAATCTGACGATAACCGAGCCAGCTGCGCATGCCGCGCAGATAGCGATGATGTTCGCGCATGGAGCGAAGCTGGTCCACGACCCTGCGGGAAATGAGCCCGAAGTCTCCGGCATCGAGGGGAAGACGATACTCGGCAACACTGGACATAAGGCGATAGAAAAAAAAGAAAGCCGCGCGAAGCAGGAGCCCCTCCTTGCGGAGCTTGCGGACGGCGTAAACGACATCGTAGCCTTCGTTGAATTTGGTAATGAGCTGGGGAATGGTTTCGGGGGGGTCCTGAAGATCGCCATCAAGGACGACGGCCACATCGCCGGAGACGAAGTCGAAAGCGGCGCTGAGTGCAGCCTGATGACCGAAATTGCGTGAGAGCACCACGAGCAGGATGCGCGGATCGGTTGCGGCGGCCTGTTCCAGCAGGTGAACAGTGGCGTCGGAGCTGCCGTCATCCACAAAGATGATTTCGTGAGGGCCACCGGGCGCCGCATCGAGCACGGCGCCGATACGGCGCAGCAGTTCGGGGACATTTGGTTCTTCATTGTGAACCGGAACCAGCACCGAGATAGAGGGTGAAGTCACGCTTTTTTACGCCCTTTAAAATACACAAGCTCCAACATCGTGCGGCCAAAATGCCGGATCGGAAAAGGCTCGAATACCACCGTTTGCAGCTTACATTCAAAAATCTCACGCCAAGCGGAAAGAGTGCGGGGGAATTTCCCGCGGTCGTGCACGGTCAGCCAATGGGGAATTCCGCTGGGCGCGGGCAGGACCAGCTCGATGGAGTGGACGTGGCCATCGGGTGTGAGAAGGTCGTTGATACGCGCAAGGAGGTGCAGGGTGGCAGGTTCGTCGAGGTGATGAAGGAAGCTGTTCACCAGAATGAAATCGTAAGAACTCGATGGAATGGCCTGGGAGGAAGTGACGTCGGCGACCAGGAAATCGCGACGGTAGCGTTTTCTGGCGAGGGTGATGTAGCGATCGTTGATGTCGATGCCCAAATACGCCGAATGCGGGAACAGCGGAGCATTGATTCCCGGGCCGCAGCCGACGTCGAGGACCGAGCGAGCATGATCGAAATCGGCGTGTTGGCGAAGCTTGGCGAGTTTCTGACCGGCAAAAGGAAGCTGGTAGAGAGTGAAGATGAACGGCTGTTCCAGGAGAAAGTTCTTTAGACTCATGGCCGCCAATAGACCGTAAAACGCGCGATTTTGCGCGAGTTTGGAAAACGGGGCGGCACCAGAGCGCGCAGGATTCCTAGAGGGACGGGAGCGTCGCCTGGAAGGTCACGGATGACGACGACCTTGATGAAATCGGCGCGGTCGAGACGGGCAGCGGTCTCGCGTTCATATTTGGCGGGCTCTTCCAGCGAATCAAACAAGATTGGAGTTGGATTGTTGAGGCCGGCAAGGAAATAGACTTCGGGACAGTCTGGGGCAGCCAGCAGTTGGCCTCCCGCAGCGAGATTCTGCACGAACGGAATGAGATCAACGTATTCTGCGACGGATTCCGAAGTGCCGCGAATTCCCCCGGCCCGCGGGAAGGGCAAGCGCGTGTCATTGGGAGGTGGGGTATAGAAAGTGCCGATGTAATGCCGATGAACGACGAAGACCGCGAAGAGGAGATAGAAGGCGGCGGCAGCGGTGAGCACCAGGCGCGGGGGACTTGCGAAGCGGGAGAGCAGGTTCGCGGCGAGGAGAACCGCGAACGGGGCAACGTAATAGAAGTAGCCGATGGAAGAATAAGGAAATTGGATGAGGCTGAACAGTGCGGTCATAGTGAGTAGAAGCGCGAGAAACTGGCTGCGCTCCGACCCGGATGACGGATCGGAATTTCTTGGAAAAAGGACGATGACCGTGGCCGCGACGAGGATCGGAATCGCGCCAGCGGCGGACTGCAGGGCGATGAGGTAGCTGAGATCGAGGCGGCGAGTGGTGAACAGCACAAGCGCCGCGACGATCACCAGAAAAACGGAGAGCACGTGGCGCTGCAAGCCTCGGAGTTTGGCGCACTCCACGACGAGCAGCGCGGCGATCACCGCGGGATATTCGAAAAGAAACGGCACCGGGTCCAAGTGGGCTGTCAGAATCCGGCGGAAGGGAGCAATGAACAGTCCAGCGAGAAGAGCGGAAAGCGCGTGATGGTAGGCGTAGAAGGCAAAGAAGACAACAACGGGCACCAGGAAGGCCAGCAGGAATGGCCCAGCCATAAGAAAAAGAGAACGGAAGCGGTGACTGCTCGGAACAGTGGAAGCAGTAAGTTCGCGGGCGACCAGGAGAATGGCGACAGCGAAACCAGGGAAAACGAAATGAAGATACTTGGCGGATTCGCCTAGACCGGCAACAAGCTTGAAGAGGGCCAGAACCAAGACAGTGACACAGGAAACCAGGAAAGCTGTGTAGAGCGGAGTTCTCGAACGTTGCGTAACGAGATTTGCAGAAAGCGACTGTTCGCGATACACGAAAAATAGCAGCGCCCCGGCAAGGTAGTAGAGGGCGACGCTCTTGATCAGGAAGGAGAAGCCGCCGGCCAGGCCAGCTAGGATCAGCAAATACAGCGATGGCCTGCGAATGTATTTCGCCAGGGCCAGGGTACCAAAGGTAGCCAGGAACAGGTTGTACCATGACGGCATCGGAGTCGTGTAGTTAGGAACGCTCCAGACGACGGCGACCAGGGTGATTACACCGGCTAACCAGGGACTGGTGAATTCCGTGGCAAGCGCGAAAACAGCGCCAACCCAAATCAGATAGACCACAAAGAGCAGCAGACGGAGATAAAGCAAGTTCCGACCGAACAGACGAAACACCAAGGCGTTCAAATAGGCCAAGCCACCGGTGTAGACATCGTGGAAATCGCGATGCGGCATTTCGCCGTGCATGGTGCGCTCGGCCGTCTGCCCGAGAGTGCCGTCATCGGAGTAGCCCCAACCGCGATTCAGCCCGAAACCCATGTACAAGGCAGAGGCTAGAACTGCGAGCGCAAGGACCAGCAGCAGTTTCCTGGCGTTCCGGTGATTTAGAGCGGCTTCGGACATTCATGGCCCCTGCGTAACGTTTTCGGTCGGTATCAGGTTAGGCCACTTTCGTGGCCATGTGCTGACGAGCGATCGAACGGAGAGCGAATCACTTAACAGTTCCGCGGCAGGCAGGGTGGCACGCATATTCGATAGTGAACAGGGCCGACGAATAGCAACGAATCCCGCCACTCGGCGCGGGAAAATACGTGGAAAGGCGGGAGGGATTCTCAGTTTGCGCACGGCACCTGATTTTTCCAGCCGAATTCCTGAGCTAGACGGGCTTCGCGGCGTGGCCATCGCGCTGGTTGTGGCTTTTCACTACGCGAACAGCGCGGTGGAGACCGGTGCTCCGCGGCTGGCCAACGTTCTGGTCGCGCTGACGGGGCTCGGATGGTCTGGCGTGGACCTGTTTTTTGTCCTGTCCGGATTTTTGATCGGCGGAATCCTGCTGGATGCCAAGGGTTCGCGGAACTATTTCCGGGCGTTCTATGCGCGCAGGGCACTGCGGATCTTGCCCTTGTACCTGGCGGTGGCGGCCGCGGCGGCTCTGATCGGGAGATTCGACCGTTACGAGGCGTTGCTTGAGCCCAAGCTGCCGTGGCTGACGTGGTTTACCTTCACCCAGAATTTCTGGATCGGCGCTCATATGCACTCGCTTACGGGTGCGATGGTCGGGACCTGGTCACTGGCCGTGGAAGAGCAGTTTTACCTAGCCATTCCAGTGCTCATCTACTTTTTCAAGAGGGAGCACTTCGCATGGGTGATCGGCGCGGGAATCGTCGCGGCTCCGGTGATTCGTGCTGCGCTCTTCCTGCACAATCCTGAGCTGGCCACCGCGAACTACGTACTCCTGCCTTGCAGAATGGATGCGCTGCTGATGGGCGTGGCCGCAGCCTACGTTGTGAGGCAAGGACAAGCTTGGAATTGGCTGGTGGCCAATCGGAAGACATTGTGGACTGCAGTGGAGGTGCTGACGGCGGTGTGCGCGATTTTCCTGGTGAAACGAATTCACGGGAACGAAGAGACACTGGCGACGCAGGTGCTGCAACTGGATTGTCTGGATCTGCTGTATGCCGGCCTTTTGCTGCTCAGCATGCTCGACGAGAAGCTGAAGACTTTGATGAAGACCGCATGGCTGAGGGGACTGGGTTCGATCGCCTACGGCGTGTATTTGCTGCATGTTGTGATCTTCGGACTAGTCGCGTTCTCGCTGCCCGCGACCAGCTACCGCGGCGTAATTGCGGCAGTGACATCGCTTGCGGCAACGATCCTGATTGCCAAATCATCTTGGGAGTATTTCGAAAAGCCGCTGGTGCGCGCATCCCACCGAATCACCTACCAGTGAGCCGAATCCGCCAAGGGCACATATGCTTGAAGGCGCGGAGGGACATCATCCGGCTCGATCAGCCAAACCTTGCGAGTCGAGTAGTAGGAAAGCAGGGGAGCAAGGTCCTGGCCGGGAACTTCATGGGCCCAGACGATTTTGGCGCGGTCGACATCGGCGGCGTTATAAACCCATTGATCGCGGTAGTCGTGGCCGGGCGGATAGCGAACGATGACCAGATGTCGGCCGGGAAGGCGGTTGAGTTCGGCCGCGACACGGTCGCGAGGAAAGGGCGGTACGTACATCCAGCAGCTGGTGCCATAGGCATCGGTCAAGCGGGCGTGAATGCAGACCGGAATCATGAGGAGCGTCAGGGCGACGACCTGGCGGGTGCAACTGATGCCGATGGGCCGGCCACGCCACTGCCAACGGCGAAAATGGCGGAAGGCCTGGATCACGATGATCCAGAAAACGCAGAAATAAGGCGCGGCGTAGTGGGGCTCGAACCAGACAGTGGAAACAAGGCCCAGAGCGCAGATCACAAAAATCCAGAGCGCAGGCCGGATGCGCCGGTCCCGGACCAGCCACGGCAGCGACAGTAAGCATAGCGCCAACAGGCCGCCGAGAAAGAACTGCCAGAACTCGTTGAAACGAAGAATTTCAATGTTTTTCAGATCGGCCCAGGTACCGTCATAAATGTCGCGGATGAAGCCGTTGAAAAAGGCGTCGAACTGGGGGTTGGCGTAATACAGCGGCGGGCGAATTTTTCCCCAAACGAAGGGCGAGACACTGAAGTACCGCTGGTAGTAGAGCGAACGCGGAATGATGAACGCGCTGCCGGTGAGGCGCCAATCGTAATAGAGCGTGAAAACGAGATTGGCCAGGAGGCATGCGGTAAGCGGCAGAAGAACATTGCGCAGTGGAAGCGGCAGTTTTTGCGCGTGCAGGCGATAGAGCCAGCCGAAGAGAATCGCCCCAAGCGGAACGCAGAAGACCAGGCCTTCGAAGGGACGGCTGTTGGCGAGGACCATGACGCCCAGTCCCAGCAGCCAGGCGTCGCGAGGGAGTTGCGATTGCTTCAAGCGCGGCAGAGCCCCAAGAGCCAGCGCTGCGCCAATCGCTGCCACGGAACCTCCCCAGTAGCTGTTCATCCAATAAGAAAAAAGGGCGATGCGGACCAGAACCAGTGTGGCACCGAGAAAAGCCCAGCGCGGCGAGAACCAGCCAAGCAGCATCCAGTAGATGGCCGAAACCATGCCTGCGGTGCTGAGAAGTACGCCCATCCAGGGATGGCCGAGGAGCTGGCCCATCGCCAGGACGGCAGACTGAGCTGGAGAGTAGATGGTCGAATAAGTCGGCTGAAAGAAAACATAAAAGGTTTCCAAATACGCGGCCATGGGATGCGGAGGATAGGCCAGGTGACCGTGCGCGAACATGTCGGCTTGAAGCAGATAGCCAAATTCATCGTGAGCGTAGGGGTGGGGATAGCTGAGCACTGGAAACAGGGCCAGGCGGAGGGCGATGGTAGAAAAAAAGAAGAGCCCGATCGACAGAGCACGTTTGCAAGCCAAGCTTGAAAAGTAGTTTTCTATGGCGACGAACAGACCATTGCCCAGGGGCGGGACAAACAGGGATGTGGCAATCAAGTACAGGGCCAGCCAGACGACGTCGAGGTGCAACGGTGCGCTCCGGTGCAAAGTTTCGAAATGTTTGCCGCTAGCCGAGGACGGCCGGTTCGAGGCGATTATGTTGGCCCTCGCCCGGTAAGTCCATCAGGAGTTCGGCGGGAATGGCCAAAAGGCAAATCGTCACCGAGCTGAGACGGCCGGCGAATACGGCGATAGGACCGGAGGGAGAGAGTCGGGGTCGACGAGCCAGACTTGGCGATTGGGGTAGTAAGCGAGGAGCGGAGCGAGGTCCACGCCGGGAATTTCGCGGGCCCATACGATTTTCGAACGATCAATGTCGGCAGCATTGTAAACCCATTCATGGTGGGGGTTGTGGTCCGGTGAATAGCGGACGATGACCAGGTGGTCGCCGGGAATGGAGGAAAGTTTGGAGACCATGTTCGCGCGCCGCCAATCGTAAACGTAGCTGAGACAGAGGCGGTCGCCGGGGCTGGCCATGTTGTCCAGGATGCAGGACGGAATCATGAAGAGCGCGCAGAGAGCGATGACCCGAGTCCAGCCAATGCCCATGGGGCGGCCGGCGAATTCGCAGCGGCGCAGATAACGGAACGCTTGCACCACCAAGATGATGAACGCGCAAAAGGCAGGCGCAGCGTAGTGGGGCATGAACCAAGAGACGGTGGCTAGTCCGAGCAAACAGAAAAGTAGCTGCAGCAGAACCAAGCGGGTACGGCGGCTGCGAACGAGCCAGGGCAGCGTGACGAACGGAATCGCGTAGAGTCCACCGACAAAGAACTGGAACAGCCAACGGAAACGCTCGAACTCGATGCGGCGAAGATCGGCCAGAGTGCCGCTGAACTGGCTGCGCAGCCAAGTGTTGAAATAGGCCTCGAACTGCGGGTTGGCGTATTGCGCGGGCGCGAGAATTTTTCCCCAGATGAACGGCGAGACGGTGAAGTACTGGCGGTAGTAAAGCGTACGCGGGAAAAGGAGCGCTTGGCCGGTGAGCCGCCAGTTGTAAAAAAGCGTGCAGGCGATTGTGGCGACCAGGCAGGCCGAGATGGGGAGCACGACGCAGGGCAGCGGCCGCGGCTGATTGCGGCGACGGCGGAGCGCCCAGAAAAGAAGTGCCAGCGCGACGGGAATCGAGAACAGCAGGCCTTCGAAGGGACGGCTGTTGGCGAGGATGAAAAGGCCGAAGCCGAGCAGAAAGGCGTCGCGCGGATGTTGCGTCCTGCGGATACGCGGCAGAGCGCCGAGAACGAGCGCGCCGCCTAGAGCGGCGACCGAACCACCCCAGTAGCTGTTCATCCAATAACTGAAAATGGCGAAGCGAATGAGAATTAGCGATGCTCCGAACAGCGCCCACCGCGCCGGGAACCACCCCTGGAGCATCCAGAGAATTGCGGCGACGAGCGCGGCGGTGGAGAGCAGAACTCCGATCCATGGTCCAAAAGGGGGATTGCCAAGAAGCTGGCCGAGGGCGAGGACGGCGGATTGCGCGGGCGGGTAGATGGAAGAGTAGGTCGGGTAAAAGTTGACGTAGAAGGTTTCGAAGAAGCGCGCCATGGGGTGCGGCGGAAAGGCCAGGCGACCGTGGACGAAGATGTCGGCTTGCAGAAGGTAGCTGAATTCGTCGTGAACGGCCGGGCGGGGATACGGGACGATGGGCAGCAGGAGCAGGCGGAGGGCGATCGTGACGGCGGGCAGGAGGAGCAGACAAAGTGTGCGTCGGGCGGCAAGACGGGTGAACGCGCGTTCCAGCGGGGAGAAATAGCGGTTGCCGGCAAGCGGAAAGAAAGCGGCGAGGGCCAGCAGGACAGCGACGGTCCACGGGCTTTCGAGTTGCAACGGGCGCTCCCGGCTTCATTGAAATGAGGAAAACCGCGGTGGAATGCGGTGATTTGATTATGTGGAGGGGCGGGCAGCGGTGTAAACGGGGAGTTGGCGGGTGATGGCGAAAGCGCAAATCTGCGGCGCAAAACTGGCGAAGAATGGGAAGAACAGGTAACCAGACGGGAGCAAAGTGGAAAAATTGGCTGTAAGAAACGCCGGTTGTCGCGGAGACTAGAAATGCACTCCAGAGTGTTTGGCGGGATCCGTCTGTACCAAGCTCTAGACAAACGGCAAATGACCGCGGCGTGGTTGCTCGGGCCTCTGCCGGTTTGGTGCGTGCTCGGGGCGTGTGTTAAGGTTTCGGGTTTACGTTGGGGTTTGGGAACGGGTTGAAGACCAGTGCCTTTCATCAATTTTCCTGCGCGCGAAATCAACTGCAAGCTGGTGTATTACGGTCCTGGTCTGGGCGGAAAGACTGCCAACCTACAGTGGATCTACGAACACACCGGGCAGAATCAAAAGGGGAAAATGGTTTCCCTGGCGACGGAGACCGACCGCACACTGTTTTTCGACTTTTTGCCGCTGGATTTAGGCACGGTTCGCGGGTTTAAGACGCGCTTTCATCTATATACCGTGCCTGGGCAGGTGTTTTATGAGGCCAGCC
>CAZQOB010000031.1:0-55967 GCA_964594885.1 uncultured Acidobacteriaceae bacterium | reverse complement strand
ATCAGGTTGGGACGGGACTTTCACCCGCTAGCTGCCGAACATGCACGGCGTACAAAAAAGAGCCCGCTCGATCTGTCGAGCGGGCCTGTTGAACATGAAGTTGACGTTTAGATCAGCCGTGGTGCGGGGATCCGTGGCTCCCTCCTCCCCCACTGTGGCTCCCACCACCGCCGCTGCTGTGGCCGCCTCCGCTGGAGCTGTGGCTTGGCGCCGAGTAACTACGGCTGGGTGCCGAATAGCTGCGGCTCGGTGCTGAATAAGCGCGTGAAGGTGCCGAGTTACCTCTGGGCTGCGAGTACGACGGCGACGGATACATGCGGTGCGAAGGTCCGTCGTAGCGTGGCTGCGAGGGCGGCGAGTAGGAGCGATTCGCATTCGGGTTGTTCGGCGCACGGTCATTGGAATAACCCCAATTCCGTTGTGGTGGTTCGTAAGACCGTGAACTGCCGCTACCCGAGTTGGAGTAGCGCGGCCGGTTTTCGTTCACGCTGGATCGCGGACTTACCGAGTATCCACTGTTGCCCCGATTGAACGAAGCTGGCGGACGGTCAGAGTTGTTCCGCGAAGAACTGGTGTTCGGCGCATTCGCGCCGAATCCAGCCGGAGCCCGGCCTCGATCGGTGGTATTGCCTTGTGCCGACCAGTTGCGGGTGTTGCCGGAGTCGGACGGCGCTGCGCGCATGTGCGACTGCGGCTTGTCGTTGGCAAGCTCGCGCTGCCTTGCAGACATTCCTGCATTTGCCCCGGCGCTGGCCCGCGCATTTGCCGTCGCATTCGCTGAAGAAGAGAAGCTCGGACGATTGTTGATCGCTGCGGCGTTGGTCTCCGCGGCCCGGCCCATCACCGGGGCGCGGTTGCCGAAGCCACTGGGCTGGTTGTTGACTCCGGCGCGGCTAGGGGCACTGTTCGCGCCGCTGAAGCGACGAACCGGCATGTTGGAAGCCACCGCAGCTGGCGAAGTGCGCGCCATCACCGGGCGATTTTGAATCGACGCCGACGGACGCGCGATGTGGCTTCCTACCCCAGCGTTACCGAAGAAACTTTGATGGTTCGGGGAGAACCCGGTGCGATTTGTAACCTGCGCGCCGCGCAGCGACGCGTCGGTAACATGAAACGCGCCGCGGTTGATTGCCTGGCCGTTTACAAAGTTGTTGCGCGAAGCCACGGTAACTGCGCGGGTGTTATGCGCATAGGCGTAATTGAAATTGTTGCGGTTGTTGATGATCGTTGTGTTGCGAATAAAAGTGTTGTTGATGTTCACGTTGCGGATGTAAGTGCGGCTGCAGCCATACCACGGATGAAATGGTTCGCCCCAACCCAGCGGGAACCAGCCGATGCCGCCGCCAAATCCAAATCCGACTCCCCAGTGCCGGCCGCCGATGAAGCCGACGAACGCCGGCCCGTACACTGGATAAGCGTAGTAAGGACCCGGGCACCAGCCCCAGCGCCCGCCGATGAATGCCCAGCGGCCATAGTGATAAGGAGCAAAACCCCAGGGCTCGTAGCCGATCCACGTCCAACCCCAGGGGCCGACATAGTTCCAGTAGCCGTAGCTGTAAGGCGCCCAACCGGCATCCACCTCAGTCGGGTACCAGACGTGGCCGTATTCCGGTTCCTCGCTCCACGTGCCATATTCGTCGAGATCGTCATAACCGGGCATGTCGCGGGAAACGTACCGTGAAGAAACTGAGTTGTCTGCGCGGAGATCGCGGCCGTTGGACCAGCGGTCAAAATCGTCAGGCGCGGGCGCTGCCGATACAAAATAGGTGACGTTGTCCGTGCCGTTGAACTCGCCGCGTTCACCGCCGCGGATCGGATAGGTCTGCCCATTCGCCGTAACCTGGCCTTCACCACGGATCGCTGTGATTCGCGTCCCATCGCCGTTTTCGTTCACGTCAATGCGGAAGGCACCGGCCTGGGTGACAGTAAAAGCGACATTGGGCGTGTCCACTTCATAGACATCGCCTTCGCGCAGTTCGCGCACCCGGAAATTGATGCTGCCTTCGGCCAGGCGCATCTGGGTGGTGCGGTCGTCAAGGTTCAGAAAAGACAGAGCGGTCATGTTCGAGAGATGGATCGAGGCTTGGCCGGCTTCCAGCTCGGCGCGAGAATTCTGGTCGGACCAGATCTTGTCGCCCACGGTGACCGGGCGGTTACGGGTAGCGGCGCCCCAGTCTCCCTGGCCACCGGGCTGGAAGGAGACCGAACCCTCGATATAGCTTAGGCGGGCCACGCGCGAGGGGGGATCTTGCCCGTTATACGGGGCGTCATACGGCTGCTGTTGGTTGTCATCGGGGCCGGCGTAGGTGCCATTGTCGGGAGGAGGCGGAGCGTCTTGGGCTCTCGCCGCAGTTACACCGAAAGCGACCGTTGAAGCCACCGACAGTAGCAGCGCGACGGCTAAACTCTTGATTTGCTTGAGGTTCATCATGTTTTCCCCTCTCTTCCGGCGCTAAAGTCTTGCAGGCTGGAGGAAGCGAGGCTTCTTGAGCGCGCACGAACGGTTCGACCTGAGATGCTGCGCTCACTGTATTCGAACACACTGAGCGGACGAAAGTTGCGCGTATGTTACAGAAGCGGCTGATGCCCCAGAAAAGTCCTAGTACCACAATAGTTGCACCAAATCTGCCCTCTTGGACAGGCGCTTCGGCTTCGCCTCTTGCCCTAGACTCCTGTCTTGTGAGCGCACCGGCGCTTTGGGAGAATCGGATGCCTATGAACTCGAAGTGGGTGGCAGCACTGGCGTTTGGGCTAGCGGCCTCGATCGCCACACCCGCCCAGCAGTGGAAGCAAGTCGGTCCCGAAGGCGGAAACGTCAACTCGCTCGAAGCCGACCCGCACGATCCGAACAAACTGTATCTCGGCACTTCCGACGGCCACGTGTTTTTTTCCAGCGACGAAGGCCAGCATTGGAACCTTTGGAGCCGCATTGGCTCCGGACAAGACGACGTCGTCACCCACCTAATTGTTGATCCGCGCGACTCCAAGCGCTTGTATGCCAGCACCTGGACGCTGTACTCGGGTGGCGGCGGTGTGTACCGCAGCGACGACTCTGGCCGCAATTGGAAACTGATCGGTCTCCAGAAAGAAACCGTTCGCGCGCTGGCACAGGCTCCCACCAATCCGAAATTGCTGATCGCCGGCTCACTGAGCGGCGTGTACCGCTCGACGGACGAAGGAAATTCCTGGGAGCGCATCACTCCCGCCAATCACGACGACTTGCGCAATTTTGATTCGCTGGCGTTCGATCCCCACGACGAAAAAATCATTTACGCCGGAACGTATCACCTGCCGTGGAAAACCGTGGACGGCGGCAAGAACTGGAGTTCAATCAAAGCGGGTATGATTGACGACTCCGACGTAATGACCATGATCGTCGATCCGTCGAATCCTTCGAACGTGCACGCGACGGCGTGCTCGGGCATCTATCACAGCACGGATTCGGGAATTACTTGGAAACGCTACGGCGGCATTCCGTTCGTGTACCGCCGCACGCAGCTGATTCGCCAGGATCCGCAGCATCCGGACATGTTGTATGCGGGAACGACCAGCGGCCTCTGGAAAACAACAAATGAAGGTGTGGACCAGTGGAAGCGCCTGACTCCGCTCGAATGGGTCGTGAACGCAGTCGTGATTGACCCACGCAATCCGCAGCATCTGATCATCGGCACCGAACGCGAAGGCGTGCAGATCAGCGACAACGGCGGCGCGACCTTCACCGCAGCCAACAACGGATTCAATCACCAGCATATTCTGGACGTCGCGGTCGATCGCGAACATTCCGAACGCGCGCTGGTGGTTCTGACGTTTGACACGAACGCGTTCCTCGCGACGAAGGACGGCGGCGCCAGTTGGACCGTGCTCGGCCCTGGCGTAAAGCGCTCCGACGTTCGCCACGTCTATGCCATGCCGAATGGCTGGTGGGCTTCGCTTTTCAATGGCGGGCTGATGAAGTACGACGAAACCTCGCGCAAGTGGCTGAAGGCCGGAATGTTCGTGGCCGATGCAGCTTCAGCGCCCGCGGTGAAGGCGACCGTGAAGGGCAAGCGGCCGGCATCCGCCGCGAAGCAGCCTTTGACGAGAAAATCTGCGCCAGTCCAGCTGGCGTTTCAGGTTAACGACCTGACTTACGGCGGTAACAGCTGGCTTGCGGCGACGACCGGCGGCGTTCTGGTTTCTACCGACAAGGGCGCCACGTGGAGATCCGCTGCGTCCGATTCACTGGTTAAGCAGCCAGCGCAGTCACTGGAAGCTTCACTTGACGGCACGCAGGTGTGGGCCGTTTCGCAAAAGAATCTCCTGTATTCCGCCGACTCCGGCGCGCATTGGGAGGCAAAGGAGCTTTCTTTTGCCTCTGCCGGTAACCTGCATCTCCACCGTTTGGACGATCAGAACCTGGTGATCACCTCCAATATGGGCCTTTACACATCGCGTGACGCGGGCCGCAACTGGGCGCGCGCCGACGTACGCGACCTGCAATTCCAGGATGCCGCGGGAGCGGGCAATGCTCGCCTGGCTGCGCTGCAGAAGCGCGGCCTGCTAGCTTCGCTGGACGGGGGCAAATCCTGGCAAAGAGTGAATGACCCGGTAGGTGAAGGCTTCGTGCCGGTGGTAAGAGCCAGCCGCGGCGGCTCATTGCTCGCAGTATCTGCCACTGAGGGCGTTTACACGCTCGATAGCGGCGCGCGTTCGGCCAGCGAGGGAGTGGGCAGCACATCGCTGTATCCCGCTTCCAACGGAACGCAGAAGCCGCAGTAGGTTCAGTTCGTCTGAACAACGAAACGCCCCGAATTCGTTCGGGGCGTTTTTGTTTCTCGCCTCGCCGGCTGGCCGCGAACTAACCGGCAACAAAGCAGCTTCCATTTGCGCTCCCGTCACGTCTAATCTGACCACGCAAAACCTGGAGATATCATGAAGCGGATTTGCGTTTGCTTCGCGGTGCTTACGGCATTCCTTACTTCGGCAGCATCGGCCGTGGCCATTCCAAACCAGGCGCTCAGCCACGATCTTCAGTTCTGGCGCGACATCGCCAAAAATCATTACGCAGTCCCGTCCGGCGAATCCGCCTCCACCCTCTTGCGGGAGCTCAGCGCCAATCTCGCTTCACCGAATCCCGAGCTTCGCGACGACCTTTCCTACTCCATTCTCTACGTCTGGATTGTTCGCAAGGACTTGCTCGCTCCGGACGACCTTGCTTTCCTGCTCAACGAATGGCAGTCCAACCTGCGGAAGGATCTCGGTGAGTCCAACACGGACTCTATTTTCCGCCGATCCTTTTCCGCGTTGGGCCTCGCCGCCATCGCGGAGCGCGACTTGAAAACTCCCTTTCTTGGCGAACCGCGCTTACACCAATTGCTTGCAAATTCCCTCGAGTACCTGAACGCCGAGGAGGATCTCCGGGGCTTCGACCCCGGCAAAGGCTGGATTCACTCCACGGCGCATAGCGCGGACCTGCTCGCCGCGCTCGCCAAGAACCCCTTGTTTTCGGCAACAGACCAGCGAACCCTGTTCGAAGCGGTCGCTCGCCGCCTCTCTTCCGCGCATCTGATTTACACCTATGGCGAGCAAGACCGCCTCGCTGCCGCAGTCTCCGCTGTGGTCATGCGCGCAGACTTCGACGCCAATTCATTTCGTAACTGGCTCACAAAACTAGATGCCACGGATCAGCAAGTCTGGAAGGACTCGCCGCCACATGAAGATCGCCTGAAGACCTTTCAAAACAACAGCTATTTCCTGCAAGCATTGACTGCTCGCTTAGCCGCTGCGCCCAAATCCCCCGCAACGGATGCCGCCCTCGCCCAGCTCGGCGCGGTTCTCCGAAAACGCTAGCGAACATAGCCCAGAGTCTGTCAGTCCGAACCCAATGAGGATCTGCCGTGCCCCTGTTCCCTGTTCGCTGTTCCTGCCTTAGCCTATAATTTCCCCTTGGACCCACAAGCCATGGCTTCGCAGGACTTTGCCGACTCCCTCTTCGCCGGACGCGTTCGCGTCCTGGTCGGCGATATTACCTCGCAACGCGTGGATGCCATCGTCAACCCTGCTAACTGCACCTTGTTTGGAGGCGGCGGCGTGGACGGCGCCATCCACATGCGCGGCGGCCCGCGCATTCTCGACGAATGCCGCCGGCTTCGTGGGACAAAATATCCCAAAGGTCTGCCGACTGGAGAAGCCGTCGCTACCACGGCAGGCGACCTTCCAGCCAAATACGTGATTCACACCGTCGGCCCCATCACTCGCCCGGGCCGCCCGCCAGACTCGGACCTTCTCGCCGCCTGCTACCGTAACTCCCTGCAGGTTGCTGCCGATCTCAATCTCCGCACCATCGCCTTCCCTGCCATCGGTACCGGGGCCTACGGCTTTCCCCGCGAGCAAGCGGCTCCCATCGTCTCTTCCGCTATCGAATCGTTCCTTCGCGAATCGCCGGTCTTTAAAGAAATCCGCCTTGTTTTCTGGGTTTCCGACGACGCTCGGGTCTTTTTCAAGCACCAAACTTTCTCTTCTCCGTCCGATCGATAAGTGGCCCAGCCATAGCTGGCTGTGCTTGCAGCCGGCGGTGCCGGGATCAGTTCTCGTAGCTTCCAGGGATTTGAAGGTAGAGCCGCGAACTTAGCGCGGCACCTGTTGCTGCGGTTGCGCCGATTGACCGGCCATCGATCTCACCAACCCGCGCAGGCCACGCGCCAGATTGAGCGCCGCAATCACTCCGCCCGCCAGCAGACAATAGTGAACGACCTGATTCACTACCGCCACCGCCTGCGCATGTTCCGCTTCCATTCCGGGCACGGCCATCACCCAGCTACCCGCCGCCAGCAGAAAAAAGCACATCACCACGCCGCCCGTGTCCGTCGCCACACGGGTCAAAGACTTCACGAACACCCAATTCGGCTGTACCAAATTCACCAGCGATTGCGCCATGCTTAACACCGCCAGCAGCACCGCCGGAAAATACAACTCGCGCCATACCGGCGTCGCCTGCATGTACGCAGCCGCCGGTCCGAATACCAGGAACGGCAAGCTGCGAATCGCGCGCAGCCACACCAAGTACACCGCCAGCGCAATCAGCTGCGAAATCGACTCCATGCGCGAAACCGTTCCCCCATTTGCCTTTCCTCCCAGTCCCGGAATGCATGGTTGATTGATGGTCTTGGAGTCCCACCGGTCCGGATGTTTTGCCATCTGCCGGTCGATTGCTGCGAAAATCACGGTCACGAACGCAAATTGGATCAGCAGCTGATAAAAGTAGGTCGAAAATACATCGCGGACGCCGACTCTTTGCCCGCTGATCATTAGCGCCGAGAAAATCACCAGGATTACGATCGCCGTCAGCCCCAGGTTGAACTTCAGCACCCGCACGTAAAACGGGAACAGCGCCGAACCGATGATCTGCCGTCCGAATGACAGGCTCCGGTTGTCCTGCCGGTAACGGTTTGCCACCACCAGCGGATTCCCTCGCTTCTGCAGAATCTCCTTCACTTCAGCCTCGCTTAGCGGCCGCTTCAGCTGCGCTTCCTTGTCGTCAATTTCCGAATAGATGCTCTCAGAAAGCTCGCGCGCAATGTCTTCCTTCTGCGCTTCTGGAAGTCCGCTCTTCAGTATTTTCAAATAGCGCTCAATCAGTTCCATGACAGCTCCTCGAGTCCGTTCCTTTTCTCAAGCGCATCCCGCTACCTGCGTCAATGTCAGCAAGGTCTGCCCTATCCCCAGAAGAATCTGGAGCACCGTCGGCATCAATGGCCCGATCGCCGGCAAGGTAACCGGCAACACCGCCAGCACTCCTAAAATCGCCAACGCGACCCAACGCGGCTGTTGTTCCGCTCCCGAAGTTCGATAACTGCTCTGTAGTGCGTTCATTGCTTTCACCCCTTCACGATCCCGTTCAACGACGAATCGATGTTTTTCCACTCCGCCAACAGCTGCTGCAAAATCTCTTTGCCGTCTTCTGAGAGGATGTAAAACCTCTTGTTGCGCTTGTCCTCTTCCCGCCACTCGCTGCTCAGCAGGCCCTGCGATTCCAGCCGCCGCAGCAGCGGATACAGTGTCCCCTCATCGACGTCCATCCCGCGCTCAGCCAGCGCCTTGCGCAGGGTGTAGCCGTAGTGCTCGTTGCGCAGCTGGGCCATCACCGCCAGCACCAGCGAACCGCGCCGCAGCTCCATCCGGAGGTTTTCAAACAGATTGGAATCAAGAGCCATCGTGTTGTTACTGTGTCCCGCCTACTATGTCTCACACACTGTATGTCACACAGTATTATGCTGTCAAGCGGTTTTTTGTTTCGCCCGCTTTTTATCTATATTGGGGAAAGTCTGCAGGGCGGAAAGCTGACGAAGCTAGCCCAAGGATGCGCCTGGATCCTAATGAAATAAAGCGAGTTAAGGGGGTCCTCAGCCTGTCCTCTGGACTTGCAACGACCCACAATGGGCCCGCGGCTGGCGAGGTCAGGGGCGCTTAACGAACCAACGCTTGCGCCCTGTCAGGCGGCGTACCTGGCGCTCACTTCCTCAGTAGGAATCGAATCACGCGTTCGGCCATTGCTCCATAGGGAGGTCTCAGAAACTTCGCTGAACTGAACCGGCTCTGCAACATCACCGCCTTCTTCATCGAAAAGGTCTCGAAACCGGTCTTGCCGTGATACGCCCCCATCCCGCTCGGCCCCACGCCGCCAAACGGCAGGTTGTTCTGCGCGACATGGTAGATCACGTCGTTCACGGTGACGCCGCCGGAAACTGTCGTCGCCAGCACGCGGTCGACGCGGCCGGCATGGTGGTCAAAGTAGTACAGCGCCAGCGGCCGCGGATGGGCATTGATGTAGGCAATCGCTTCGCCCATCTCGCGATAGGTCAGCACAGGCAGGATCGGGCCGAAAATCTCTTCCCGCATCACCCGCATTGAGTCGTCGATTCCGAGCAAGACCACCGCAGGAAAAATCCGATTTTCGGCGTTGCAGCCATCAGGAGACGAGCCCAGTTGCATCACCTGCGCTCCGCGCGCTACGGCATCCTCTAGGTAGGCGCAGAGCCGCCCGTAGTGTGCTGAATTGATAATTCGCGTGTAATCGGGATTGTCGGTCCACCTCGGATACATCTGTTTCGCAACTTGCCGCGCCGCGCTTACGAATTCGACTGTTTTCGATTCGTGGACGAACACGTAGTCCGGCGCCAGGCAGGTTTGACCAGCGTTGTAGAGCTTGCCGGTCAGAATTCGCTCGGCGGCAGTGCGCAGCGGGAATTCCGGATGAATGATGGCCGGAGATTTCCCGCCGAGCTCCAGCGTGACCGGTGTCAGGTGTTCGCTGGCCGCGCGCATGATCAATTTCCCAACGTGCGTCGAACCGGTGAACAGCAGATGATCAAACGGCAGCGCAGCGAATTCCTCCGCGACTCGCACATCGCCAGTGACCACCGCCACATATTCTTCCGGAAAATTTTCGGAGATCATTTTTCGCAGCAGTTCCGCGGTCGCTGGAGCCAGCTCCGAAGGCTTGATCAGCGCGTGATTCCCCGCCGCCAGCGCGTCCACTAGCGGTGACAGGCTCAGGAATGTCGGATAGTTCCATGCGCCGATGATTCCGACAACCCCCAGCGGCTGATAGATGATCTTCGCTTTCGCTGGAAAGAAGTTGACGCTCGCTGCGACCCGTTTCGGCTTCATCCACTTCGCGAGATTGCGCCGAGTGTGGCGAATCGCGTCCATCAGCGGAGCCACTTCAAGGGCCAGCGTTTCCTGCCGCGCGCGATGGCCGAAATCTTCGCTGGTCGCGCGCACAAATTCCGCTTCCCTCTCCAGTAGCGAAGACTCCAGGCGCTTCAAGGCCTCGATGCGTTTTGAATATTCCGGTCCGCCGTTGCGGAAGGCCTCGCGTTGTTTCGCAAACAGCGCTTGCAAGGCCGCCGATTCGCCGGCGGAATCAGAAAGCTGTCGAACTGGAGGAGTCGATGTCATCCGTGTCGCTCACAATACATCGGTCCAGCTGGGTGAAGCGGCAAACGCCGCGTGAATCAGGCCAACATGGGAATACGCCTGCGGGAAGTTTCCCCACATGCGCAAACTCGCGGTGTCGTAGTCTTCGGCGATCAATCCCAGCGGCGTAAGCGCGCCGTGCACTTTGTCCATCAGCCGTTTCGCGTCGTCCACGCAGCCCGCCTCAGCCAGCGCTTCCACCAGCCAGAAGGTGCAGATGGTGAACGCCACTTTCGGCGAGCCGAATCCGTCATCCAGACGATAACGATAGAGCCAGCCGTCGTTAGACAGGCCGTTGCGAACCGCATGAATCGTGTCGATAAGCTGGCGGTTAGCAGTAGGCAGAAAGCGCAGGTAGGCCATTTGCAGCAGCGACGCATCTAGTTCGTTTCCATCGTAGGTCGCGGCAAAGCTGTTCATCGGTCCGCACCAGGCTCGGTCCAAGATCTGCTTCTTTATCTTCTCTGCCGCGCCGCGGAACTCCTGCTCGTGGCTCGGGACGTGTTGCGCGGCGACGCGCGCCATGCGGTCCGCCGCGGCCCAGCACATTAGATTGGAGAACGTCTGCGGCTTCCATTCGGTGCGATATTCCCAGATGCCCGCGTCCGGTTGTCCGGCGACGGAGATCGCCTTGCGCGCCAGACGTTCGATGAGATTCAGCGCCGTCGGTGAACGATCGGCGCTGAAGCGCTCGTCCAGAAAGATTGGCGCAAGCGCCAGGACCATTTCGCCGAACACGTCGTTCTGGATGTGCGTCGAAGCGCCATTGCCAACGCGCACCGGCTTCTCGCCGTTGAAGCCGTTCCAATGTTCCAAGATTTGCTCCTCCGGCCCCGGCTTGCCGTCAATGCAATAGAGCGGCATGAGATTCAGGTCCGGCGTGCCGCCGGCGATGTTGAGCAGATAGTGGATAAAGCTCTCGCGCTCTTCGAACTGGCCCAGCAGGCGAAACGCTCCGAGCGAATAGTAAGAATCGCGGAGCCAGCAGTAGCGGTAGTCCCAGGTGCGCCCGCTGCCCTCGGCCTCAGGAATAGAGGTGGTCGTCGCGGCAATGATCGCGCCGGTATCTTCGAAGCAGTGCAGTTTCAGGGCCAGAGCGGAGCGAATCACCGCGTCCTGATAAAGCGGCGGGACCGTGCATTGCTTTACCCAGCGCTGCCAGTACTGCTGAGTGGCCACCAGGAAGCGATCGGAAAGCGGGCGCAGCGGCTCTTCCACCGGGGCGCCCCAGGTCAGCACCAGTTGCCGGCGATCGGTCAGCGAAAACGACTCGCCGCCGAGATAGGAAATTGGAATATCGGTAGTGAGGCGCAGGTGTGAATCGCAGCCTTCAAAACGGACGTGGTTGGAACCGTAAACCCGGGCCGGTGGCGTTTTCCCCCAGCCAATTTTCGGTCTGCAGGCAACCCGAATGCGAGGCGCGCCCAGCAGAGGCTCGACAATGCGAACGATCTGAGTGGGGCGGAAGATTCGGTCGTACTGCAGAAAGCGCGGAGCAAAATCGAGGACCCGGAATGAGCCGGATTTCGTGTCGAAGCGGGTTTCCAGAATGTTGGTGTTTTCCAGGTAAGTCTGCTGGCCGGTTTCGCCATCGGCGGGCGAGACCGTGAACGAGCCGCCGCCGGATTCGTCGAGCAGAGAGCTGAAAACGGGTTCGGAATCGAAGCGCGGGAGGCAGCACCAGACGATGTTGCCGCTGCGGTGAACCAGCGCGGAAAACTGGCAATTGCCGATGAGCCCGAGGTCTTCCAGGAACATGCCTTCCAGCGTAGCAAAAAACAGGTAGCGCCAGGCAAGCCCGCGGCCGACCGAGCCGTCAACGTCACCCGGAGGGCGCGGTCCGGCGGGAGGCCAAAAATTGCTTTATCTATGCGCTTATTTTGATTAGAATGACGCAGCATGAGGCCCAGCTTGCGCTTTCCTTTCGACCTGGAGACGGTCAAAGCAAAGAGCGCCAAAGCGCTTTGAGCAAATGAAGATGGCTGAGAGAACGAGGTTCGGCAAGCGAAAATTCAAGGAGTCTTCATGAGTTCGAAGGTTTCGGTTGTGCATTCGCGGCAGCTCGCCAGCGGCAAGTCGGGTGAGCTGTTGAGCTTTTCGCGCGAGCGCGTGGGCTGGGAATGGATGAGCATGCACGTCGAACGGCTCATTCCGGGCGGAACCTATGCGGCCAAGACCCAGGGCGAGGAGGCGGCGTTTGTAATTCTGGGCGGTGAGTGCACGGCGGAGTGGGGCCAGGGGGAGCAAGCGATTGGTGGAAGGAAGACTGTTTTTGACGGGCTTCCCTATTGCCTGTACCTGCCGTCTGGTCATGCCGTCAAGTTCACAGCCACGACTATTTGCGAGATCGCGGAGTGCCGCGCGCCGTCCGAGGCCAAGCTGGAACCGAGATTGGTTACACCGAAAGATGTGGCGAGCGGGCTGCGCGGAGGCGGAAACGCCTCGCGGCAGATCGTGGACATCATTCAGACCGATTTTCCCGCGGACAAACTGGTGGTGATCGAGGTGTACACCCCGGGCGGAAACTGGTCGAGCTTTCCTCCGCACAAACATGACGTACATGCGCCGCCGGTGGAAGTGGACCTCGACGAAATCTACTACTACCGAATCGAAAAGCCGGAGGCCGGTTTCGCGTTGCAGCGGCTGTATTCAAAGGATGGCGGGGAGGAGCACACGATTCGCGCCCAAGACGGCGATGCAGTTTTGGTGCGATCGGGATACCATCCCGTGGTAGCGGGCCCGGGATACAACGTGTATTACCTGAATTTTCTTGCTGGGACTTCGCGCACGCTGGCGGTGACCGAAGATGCCGACCATGTGTGGCTGAAGTCCACGTGGACGGAAACGGATCCGCGGCTGCCCTTGGTGAAATAGGAAGAAACTCAGCTCCGAAAAAATGACGAGGAGTATTGCGGAATGAAACGCCGATTGACGATGGCGCAAGCGGTCGTAGCCTATCTGAAGAACCAGTACACCGCGCGCGATGGAAAACAGCATCGGTTCATACCGGGGATTTTTGGAATTTTCGGCCACGGAAATGTCGCGGGAATCGGGCAGGCGTTGGAGCAGGACCAAGGACTGAAATACTATTTTTGCCGGAACGAACAGGCGATGGTGCATACGGCCAGCGCTTTCGCCAAAGCGACCTTTCGGATGCGGACGCTGGCTTGTACGTCTTCGATTGGGCCGGGAGCGACGAATATGTTGACCGGCGCGGCGCTGGCAACCATCAATCGCTTGCCGGTTTTGCTGCTACCCGGCGATATTTTTGCACGGCGCAACGTGGCTCCAGTGTTGCAGCAGCTGGAGTCAAACAGTTCTCAGGATGTTTCGGTAAACGACTGCTTCAAGCCGGTTTCCCGTTATTGGGACCGCATCCAGCGGCCGGAACAGATTCTGACGGCACTGCCGGAAACGATGCGCGTGCTGACGTCGCCGGCGGAAACCGGAACAGTGACGTTGTGCCTTCCGCAGGATACGCAAACGGAAGCGTTCGATTATCCTGAAGAATTTTTTCATAGGAAAGTTTGGGAGATTCCGCGGAACCGCTGCGACCGGAATCTGTTGGCCAAGGCCGCAGAATGGGTTCGCGCGGCGACCCAGCCGCTGATTGTTGCCGGCGGTGGCGTGCTCTATTCGGAAGCCTCCGGCGCACTGGCGAAGCTTGCGGGTGCTACGGGAATTCCAGTTTGCGAAACGCAGGGCGGGAAAGGAGCGCTGCCCTTCGATCATCCGCAGGAAGTGGGCGCCATGGGCGTGACCGGAACACCGGGAGCAAATATTCTGGCGCGCGAAGCGGATTTGGTGATCGGGATCGGCACGCGGTACAGCGACTTCACGAGCGCGTCAAAGACCGCGTTTCAGAATCCAGCGGCGCGTTTCATCAATATCAATGTTGCGGAATTCGATGCCTACAAGCACGCGGCACTCGCCCTGACGGGAGATGCGCTGGTGACGATCGAGGAGCTGGAAGCAGCAGCGCGGGGCTATCGGGTGAGCGAGAGTTACGGCCAGCGAATCGCGAAGTTTCGCGCGGAGTGGCAGCAGGAAGTGAGCCGGATCTGCGCGGTGCGGAACGAGACTCCGATGAGCCAGGGCGAGCTGATCGGGCTGGTAAATGAGGTCGTGCGGCCGCAGGACACAATGATCAATGCCGCCGGAAGCCTGCCGGGCGACCTGCATAAATTGTGGCGAACGAAACGGCCGGGCCAATACCACATGGACTACGGTTATTCGTGCATGGGATATGAGATTGCGGGCGGGCTGGGAATCAAGATGGCCGACCCGGACCGCGATGTGTACGTTTTGGTGGGCGATGGATCGTATCTGATGATGGCGCATGAGATTGTGACATCGCTGCAAGAAGGCTACAAGCTGACGATCATCGTTCTGGACAATCATGGATTTTCGAGCATCGGCGGATTGAGTCGAAGCTGTGGGAACGACGGAATGGGAACGAACTACCGTTACCGGCGTGGGGAGCACTATGACGGAGAATTGCTGCCTGTGGATTTTGTGAACAACGCGGCGAGCCTGGGTGCGTGGGCCAAGCGAGCGGATACCCGGGATGAATTGAAGTCGGCGCTGGCAGAAGCGGCGAAACAGCCGCAGACCAGCGTGGTGGTGGTGGAGACGTCCTACGACAAGCGCGTGCCGGGGTATGAGTCGTGGTGGGATGTGGCGATCGCGGAAGTATCGGAACGCGAATCAGTGCGAGCGGCGCGCAAGGAGTATGAAGAGGCGAAGAAGAAGGAGCGGTTGTTTTTTTGATTAAAGGCCGCGCGGAGAGAACGGCAAGGACACCGCTCGGCTCGGACCATCAGACTGTTTCCTGGCCCGGGCCAAATCCAGCCGCCACAGGCTCAGGAGCCGGGCGAAAGCCCGGCACTGCGTACCGTGAAGAATTAGGCGGTGGCGGATCTAGCCATCTGGTCGATGACGCCATTGAGATACTTCAGGCTAGCGGCGACGCTGGCCTTGGGGTTTACGCCGGGCGCGTCAAATTTCACATCCTGCTCAATGACCGACCAGCCGGAATAGTCGTTTTTCAATAGCGTGCGGAAAAAGGCCGGAAAGTCGATGCTGCCCTGTCCGATGATGGTAAAGACCTGGTGTTCAATGGCTTCATCGAAGTTCCACTTGTTGCGGCGGGCGTCGTCGAGAATTCTGGTATCGCAATCCTTCAAGTGGACCAAGCGAAGTTTGCTTTGGTATTTTTCCGCTTCGCTTACCGAGTCCCCGTAGCCATAAACACAGTGGCCGGTGTCTAGGCAGAGGCCGATGTTGCTGTGCGAGCAAGCGTCGTAGAAGCGTTCGCACTCTTCGGGAGACTCGACATAGGTGCCGATGTGGGGATGGAAAACGAGGTCGAGGCCGAATTGGTTGGCGACTTTCTCCGCCTCGGCGACGATTTTGCCAACGTGTTTCCATTGCTCGGAGGCGAGTTTGGGGCAATCTGAGTCGCGGCTCCGTCCGGCGAAAGCATTGCGCTCGGGATGCATGTCGTCGGCCATGACCAGGAACGGGGCTTTAAGAGTGGCCAGCAGATCGCCGACTCTGCGAATGCGTTCGATAACCGCGGTACCGGCGGTGGGATCGGTCATGTTCACCGGAACAAACGAGCCGAGGAGTTTGAGTTTGCGATCTTGGAGTTGGGGCTGAAGAATTTTGGGATCGGTGGGAAAGAAACCGTAGGGGCCGAGCTCGGTGCCGGTGTAACCGGCTTCGACCATTTCATCGAGCATTTTTTCGTAGGACTGGTTCCAGGAGGGCCCGGGGTAGTCGAGCACGCCCCAACTGTCAGGAGCGCAAGCGAAGAGGAAACGCTGGTGGATGGAGGTCATGGTGTTCCTTTACCGGGTGGCTTTCTTTGTTCGTAATTCTAAGCGCTTTTTTAGCTGAAAAGCAGCGGAGAGTCAAGGAGTTTATGAGCAAACAAAAACCGGGTACGGTTTCGTTGGAAGCTTACTCGCCGGCGGCTTTGATTTGCTTGAAGCCGCAGGATTCGCGGACGCGGAGTTCGGGCATGAGCTTCTTCAGGACACCGGGGCCTTCCTTGCCGGAAACGCGATCGAGGAGAAGTTCGGCGGCTTCGTAGCCGAGCTGGTATTTCGGCAGTTCGACGGTGGTCAGTTTGGGATGGAAGATGGAGAGCCAGGGATAGTCGTCGAAGCTGACCATGCCGAAGTCCTGCGGGCAACGGAGGCCCATCTCTTCGGCGGCTTTGAGCAGCCCCACGGTCATCAGGTAATTGGCGACGTAAACGCCATCGGGGCGATGGGAGAGCAGGAGATTACCGCCGCGGTAGCCGGACTCGATCCGGTAATCACCTTCGATCACCAGTGCGGGGTCGTAGGAAAGATGGTTGGCGGCCAGAGCATCGCGAAAGCCTTCCCAGCGCGCTTTACCATTGCTGATTTTGCGCGGGCCGCCAATCAGGCCGATGCGCTTGCGGCCTGAGCGGGCGAGGTGGCAAACCGCATCATAGGCGCCTTGATAGTCGTCGGTGATGACGGCGTCCTTGGAAATCTTGGGGAAGGTTCGCATCACCAGGACGATCGGAATTTTGGTTTCCTGCATCAACTGGCGAATGGGCGGACTAATTTCGCACAGGGTTTTGGTGAGTAGAATTCCGTCCACGCGTTTGGAGAGCAGAACCTCGAGAGCGCTCTCTTCTTTTTGCTGGGTGTCATCACTGTTGCAGAGCAGCAGATTGTAACCGCGCTTCTGCGCGGCATCTTCGGCACCGCGAACCACCAGCGGGAAAAAGGGATTGGCGATGTCCGGGACGATCATGCCCATGGTGTGGGTCTGGCGCTTGGCCAAGCTGCGGGCCAGAAGATTGGGGCGGTAGTTCAACTTGCTGATGGCGGCTTCGACGCGTTCGCGCAGCTTTTTGCCCACATGGCTTTTCTGGTTGACGACCGCGGAGACGGTAAACACGGAGACGCGAGCTTCGCGGGCGACGTCGTAGATACTGGCGGCTTTGGCGGGCTTGGCGGATTTGGGCGGATGGGGCATAGCGGTTAGCCTGGAACTGAGTGCCATTGTACTCCGCCCGATGCAGGCTGCGCCAGCATTATAAGCGATTATATATCTCGCGCGGCAGGAGCAGCATTTTCTTCACTTATTTCCAGAATTTGTGTTTTAATTCGACTGTCAAAGCGCTAAGATTCTGCGCGGGAGAGGGCGATGACCAAGCTAGGCGTAGGGGTGATCGGTGTAGGGGAGATGGGGCGGCGGCACGCGGAGAATTTGCGGCGGCAGGTGCCGGAAGCGCGGTTGATTGCCATCGCGGACGTTTCGGCGCAACGCGTGAAGCAGGTGGCGGAGGAACTGGAAGTGGATCATGCGTACCGCAACATGGAAGAGATGCTGCAGCGGAAAGATATTGACGCCGTGCTCATCGCGACTCCGGACAATTTTCACGCGGCCGGGATCAAGGCCGCAGCGGCGGCGGGCAAAGACATCCTTTGCGAGAAACCTTTGGCGATCAAGCTGGAAGATGCCCACGCGGCTTTGCGAGAGGTGGCGCGCGCCAAGGTGCGGCTACAGGTGGGATTCATGCGGCGCTACGACCCAGCGTATGCGCGGGCGATGAAACGGATTGACGCGGGGGAGATTGGAACTCCGGTGGTGTTCAAGTCGATTGGACGTGATAAGGACGAGCCGCCGATGGCGGCGTACGAATCCGGCGTGAACGGAATGCTTTTTTACAGCAACACCATTCACGACTTTGATCTGGCGCGGTGGATGATGCAGGACGAAGTGACCGAAGCCCAGGCGTACACGACGACCATGACCCGGCCGGAAGTGGCGAAGTACGGCGACATCGTAGCGGGTGTGGTGAACTTGAAGTTCGCCAAAGGCGCGATCGGAAACGTCGACTCGAATGTGCAGGCGCTGTACGGGTACGACGTGCGGACGGAGATTGTGGGATCGAAGGGATCGGTTTTTGTGGGGAGCCTGCAGGGTACGCCAGCGGCGTTTCTGACGTCAGCGGGCCGCAACGAGGTGCTGGCGGATCATTTTCTCTCGCGATTTGCTGATGCGTATTTGGCAGAGGCGCGCGAATTTGTGCACACCATGCTGGCGGGGAAGGCGCCGCGAATCACGGGAGAGGACGGATTGCGCGCGCTGGAGATCGCAGTGGCCGCAGAGAATTCGCATTTGCGCGGGCAGCCGTGCAAAGTTCCGCACGAAAGCGCGGCGTCCGCGTGATGGCCAAATAGGAGATGGAACGGAGGCGGAGATGACAGGAACGCCGGCCCGGGAAAGTTACAAGAGTCCGCTGCACGAAATGACCCAGACGACGCCGACTTGTCTCTGGAACGATTCGGCGTCGGTGCAGGAGCTGACCTATTCGATCGAGCACGGAGCGGTAGGGGCGACGTGCAATCCGGTGATTGTGCTCGGCGTTTTGAAAAAAGAATTGCCGCGGTGGAAGGCGCGCATTGAGCAATTGTTGCGAGAGCGGCCAGCCGCCACGGAGGACGAGCTGGCGTGGCAAGTTGTTCGCGAGATTTCGGTGAACTGCGCGCGGTTGTTGGAACCGGCGTTTGCGGCCCACCACGGAAAGAATGGGCGGTTGTCGATTCAGACTGATCCGCGATTGTTTCGCTCCAGCAACGCGATTGTGCGCCAGGCGCAGGAGTTCAGCGAACTGGCGCGGAACATGATTGTGAAGATTCCGGTGATGGCGGCAGGGATTCCGGCGATTGAGGAGGCGACGTACTCCGGGATCAGCATCAACGCAACAGTGTGCTTCACGCTTCCGCAGTCGATCGCGGTGGCCGAGGCGGTGGAGCGTGGCCTGCGGCGGCGAGAGCGCGAAGGCAAAGAGATCGCCAGCATGGGGCCGGTCTGTACGATTATGGTGGGGCGGCTGGACGATTGGCTGAAAGTGGTGATGGAAAAGGAAAATATTTCGACCGATCCGGGATACCTGGAGTGGGCGGGCGTGGCAGTTTTCAAGAAGACCTATCAGATTTTTCGCGAGCGAGGCTACCGGATCCGCCTGCTGTCGGCGGCGTTCAGAAATCACATGCACTGGAGCGAGTTTATTGGCGGAGACGTGGTAATCTCGCCTCCGCATGCCTGGCAGGTGCGGTTCAATACCAGCGATGTCCAGGTGCGGACGCGGATCGACAAGCCGGTGGACGCTAACGTGGTGCGGGAGCTGCAGCGTAAGTTCGCCGATTTCCGGCGAGCGTACGAACCGGATGGGTTGGGGATTGAAGAGTTTGATGCGTTTCCGGCGGCGCGGCGGACGCTGCGGCAGTTCATCACGGCGTGCCACGATCTGGATGGCGTCATTCGCGACATCATGATTCCGAATCCTGACGTGGCATGAAGTAGTTTCGGCTGGGACCAATCCCTCTTGCGCGGTGATTGACGATGAAGAACAAGGGAGTTCCGGATGCAAAAAGTGAGGGCGGGATTCCGCGGAGAAGTTTGTTGACGCGGCTGGCGTCGGCAGGGGCGGTACTGGGAATCGCCAGCGCGCCGGCGATTGCGGAGGCGACGGAACAGGCGAAGAAAGATGGTGTAGCGACGCCGCCGATGCGGTTCGGCGAACTGGCCCGGCTGCGCGACTACAGGAATCGGCGCGCGGCGAGCTTTGACAAGACGGGTGGAAACGCTGACTTCGTTCGGATCGAGCCAGGGCAAACGGTAACGCTGCTGGAGGTGAACGGCGCGGGGATCGTCACACACATCTGGTTCACGATTAATTCGGACGAGGACTTGCATTTAAAGAAGCTGGTGCTGCGCGCCTATTGGGACGGCGAAAGCGAGCCATCGGTGGAAGTTCCTGTGGGAGATTTTTTCGGGCTGGCGCTGGGGGAATATTTTCTGTACCAGTCGGCTCTGACCACGGTGGCCTCGGTAAAGGCTCTGAACGCTTATTTTCCCATGCCCTTCGGGAAATCGGCGCGCATTACGGTGACCAACGAAGGGAAAAAGCGCACCGACAACTTCTATGCGAACATTGATTATGTGAGCTTGAAGGAGCTGCCGGCGGATCTCGCGTATTTTCATGCACAATACCGGCAAGCGACGCCGTGCCGCGGCTGGACCGACAATTGGAACCGAAACTACGAACCGCTGATTGAAGGCAAGAAAAACCTGAACGGCGAAGGCAACTACGTTTTCATGGAGGCCCAGGGCGCGGGGCATTTCGTCGGCGTGACCCACGGAATTTTGCAGAATCAGGAAGGCTGGCCCGGCGAAGGCGACGAGATGATATTCATTGACGGCCAGCCGCTGCCGGAGATCAACGGAACCGGAACGGAAGATTATTACAACGGCGCGTGGGATTTCGGCGGAGTGGATGATCCGCGGCCCTTCGGGTATCTGCACAACGGAGCGCCGCTAATGGTGAACCCGGAGCGGGTGGGCGGGCGATACTGTTTGTACCGCTGGCATTTGGAGAGCCCAGTGGCGTTTCAGAAATCAATTCGCGTGACGATCGAGCATGGGCACGCAAACCATCGCTCCGACAATTTTTATACCACGGCGTTCTGGTACCAGACTGAGCCGCATTCGGTGTTCCCGGCGCTGCCTGACGTCGAGGCGCGAGTGCCGCGCTTGATGCAAGCGGGCGGGCCAGGAGCGCTTCCGCCGAATCCCCACAAATGAGCAGCGGCGACCTCGCACAGCAGAGCAATGAACGAACCGGAATCTTGTCTGGCAAGTTCCGCTGGGTAATCTGTGCAGTTCTGTTTTTGGGAATCACCAAGAACTACATGGACCGGCAGGTGCTGGGCGTACTGAAAACGACGCTGCAGCAGCAATTCAGCTGGAACGAGATTGATTACAGCAATCTGGTGTTCGTGTTCCAGGCGGCATATGCCCTGGGGATGGTGGCGATGGGCAAGCTGGTCGACCGCATGGGAACGCGACTTGGCTATGGGCTGGCTATGCTGTTTTGGAGCCTGGCCTCCATGGCCCACGCGGTGTGCGGATCGCTTTTGAGCTTTGCGTTTGCGCGTGGGGCATTGGGGCTCGGCGAGTCCGGAGCGTTTCCAGCGAGCATCAAGACGGTGGCCGAATGGTTTCCGCGCAAGGAGCGAGCGTTCGCAACCGGTATTTTTAACGCCGGAACGAATGTCGGCGCGATCGTGACGCCACTACTAGTGCCGTGGATTACGCTCCGCTACGGATGGCGCTGGGCGTTTTTGGCAACGGGCGCGATCGGATTCGCCTGGCTGGCGTTGTGGCTGGCGGTTTATCGAAAACCCGAGCAACATCCACGGTGTTCTGGGGCCGAGCTAGCGTACATTCAAAGCGAGCAAGAGCCCCCCGCGCCAAAGGTGCGATGGCTACGATTGCTGGGCTACCGACAGACGTGGGCGGTCGCGGTGACGAAATTTCTCACGGATCCAATCTGGTGGTTCTATCTTTTCTGGGTACCAGGGTTTCTGCAACGCGAACACGGGCTCGACCTGACCCACATCGGTTTGCCGCTGGCAACGATTTATCTGGTTTCCGACGCGGGCAGCATTGCGGGCGGCTGGCTCTCGTCGCAACTGCTGAAACGCGGAGTATCCACAAATGGCGCACGGAAAACGGCGATGCTGGTTTGCGCGGTGTGCGTCGTGCCCATTGTTTATGCGTACCGCGCGCAAGGGCTGTCGAGCACGGTGTTGCTGATCGGGTTGGCAGCGGCAGGGCATCAGGGTTTTTCGGCCAACGTGTACACCCTGGCGTCGGACATGTTTCCCAAGAACGCCGTGGCGTCGGTGATTGGTATCGCCGGGATGGCCGGAGCCGCCGGCGGAATGCTGATCGCAAAAATCGTGGGCTATGTGTTGCAGACTACCGGAAGTTATTTTGTGCCGTTTGTGATCGCGGGCGCGGCATACTTGATCGCGCTCGCGGTGATGCACCTGATCGTGCCGCGGCTGCAATCGGTGAGTTCGCTGTAGCAGAATACGAGCGGAGCAGAATTGATGGGCTTGAAGATCCGACCGAAAGAAAATTGCCGCTGGGACCAACTCAGCCTGGGCGAAGTGATGGTGCGGTTCGATCCCGGCGAAAAGCGGGTCTGGACGACGCGTACGTTTGAAGTGTACGAAGGCGGTGGCGAATACAACGTAGCCCGCGGCTTGAAGCGCTGTTTTGGGCTGGACACTGCCGTGGTCACGGCGATTGCGGACAATCCTGTGGGACGGCTACTGCAAGATCTGATTTATCAGGGTGGAGTAGATCAATCGCTGGTGAAGTGGGTTGCATACGACGGAGTGGGCCGAGCGGTGCGCAATGGATTGAACTTCACGGAGCGGGGATTCGGAGTGCGCGCTGCGCTGGGGTGCTCGGACCGCGGGCACACGGCGATTTCGCAATTGAAACCGGGGGAGATCGATTGGGAAAACGTCTTCGGCAAGCAGGGAGTGCGCTGGTTTCATACCGGCGGGATCTACTGCGCGTTGTCGGAGTCCGCGCCGGAGGTAGCACTAGAGGCGATCGAGGCTGCACGCAAGCACGGGGTGATTATTTCCTACGATTTGAACTATCGCGATTCGTTATGGAAGGCGTCTGGCGGAAAGAAGCGCGCGCAGGAGGTGAACCGCAAGCTGGCGGCATCGGTGGATGTGATGCTAGGGAATGAAGAAGATTTTTCAGCGGCGCTTGGCTACGAAGTGCCGGGGACGGACGAAAACTACACGGCGATCAACACCGAAGGGTTCAAGCGGATGATTGGGAATGTGGTAAAGGACTTCCCGTTTAAGGTCGTCGCCACGACGTTGCGGACGGCCAGTACGGCGACCCGCAACGACTGGGGAGCGATCTGCTACTGCGACGGAAACTTCTATCAGGCGGCGACGCGGGAAAATCTGGAGATTCTTGATCGCGTGGGCGGCGGAGATTCGTTTGCCTCCGGCCTGATCTATGGCTTCCTTTCCGGCAAGGATCCGCAATGGGCAGTGGATTGCGGCGCAGCACACGGTGCGCTGGCAATGACTACCCCTGGCGATACGACGATGGTCACGTTGAACGAAGTACTGCAAGTGATGAAGCGAACCGGAGCGCGCATCGCGCGTTGAAAGCCCAATCGGGCAAAGGAAAATTCTTAGGATGAATAAGGCAGAAGTCAGCAAACGGATACAAGACGTTGGGATTGTGCCGGTGGTGCGCGCCAATTCGCCGGCGGAAGCGGCATTGGCGGCGGAGGCTGTTTCGCGCGGGGGAATTCCGATCGTGGAAATTACGATGACCGTACCCGGCGCGGTCGATGTGATCGCAGAGCTGTCGCGAACCATGGCCAACGTGCTGGTGGGCGCCGGAACGGTACTGAATGCGGAGACCGCTCGCCGTTGCATTGACGCTGGAGCGCAATTTCTGGTCAGTCCTGGCCTGGATGTGGAAACGGTCCGCTTTGCCGCGGAAAGCCAGGTCGTGATGATGGCCGGAGCGCTGACGCCGGGAGAGTTGATGGCCGCACGGCGCGCGGGAGCCGATTTTGTAAAGATTTTCCCTTGTGCGAACGTCGGCGGCGCGGCGTATATCAAGGCGCTGAAAGGTCCATTTCCCGATGTGCCGCTGGTACCTACAGGCGGCGTGAACCTGGAGACGGCGGCCAGCTTCATCGCGGCAGGAGCGGCGGCCTTGGGAGTGGGCGGCGAGCTGATCGACAAGAATGCGCTAAGGAAGAAGGACTCGGCCACGATCGAAGGTCTAGCAAGGCGCTTTGTAGAAGCTGTTGGCGCGGCACGCAAGCAGTTGAAGCCATAAAGCGGGATGTTCTCGAGGAGTGTGTATGCCAGGCGAGACAAATTCGCGGCGTGATTTCATGAAGGCGGCGGGAGCTTTCGCTGCCGGTTCAAGTTTGAACTCCAGCCGCAAAATGGCGTCTGCGCCTCCTACGCCTGCTGACAGCGCCCACGGTTTCGACGTGAGAGCCTTTGGCGCCGCTGGGGACGGCAAGGCCATCGACACACCTTCGATCAATCGAGCGATCGAGGCGGCAGCCGCGGCCGGCGGTGGCACGGTATATTTCCCCGCTGGAACCTACCTTTGTTACTCGATTCGCTTGAAGAGCAAGGTGGCGCTGAATTTCTCGAACGGTGCAACGATTGTGGCCGAGGAAACGGACCCCGCACAGCCGGGGCATGGCTACGACGCGGCGGAATCCAATGCTCCGTGGGAAAGCTACCAGGACTACGGCCACAACCATTGGCATAACAGCTTGATTTGGGGCGAAGGACTGGACAACGTTTCGATTTGCGGCCCGGGCTTGTTGTGGGGAAAGGGTCTAAGCCGCGGCGAAGGCGCAGGCCCAGTGGCGGAAAAGCCTGGCGTTGGGAACAAAGCGATTGCGCTGAAAAATTGCCGCAATGTGTTGCTGCGGGACTTTTCGATTTTGCACGGGGGGCATTTCGGAATTTTGGCCACAGGTGTCGATAACCTGACCATCGACAATCTAACCATCGACACCAATCGCGATGGCATTGACGTGGATTGCTGCTGGAACGTGCGCATCTCGAACTGCAGCGTGAATTCGCCGTGGGATGACGCCATTTGCCTGAAGAGTTCGTTTGCGCTGGGGTTTGCGCGGGCCACTGAAATGGTGACCATCACGAATTGCATGGTCAGCGGCAGTTTCGTGGAAGGAACACTGATTGACGGCACTTTCAAGCGCTACCCAGCAAACACCGATGTGGACCGCAACGGCCGCATTAAGTTCGGAACCGAATCGAACGGCGGATACAAAAACATCACGATTTCAAATTGTGTGTTTGACGGCTGTTTTGGCTTGACGATCTTGAGTGTGGATGGAGCATTGATCGAGGACGTCTCGATTTCCAACCTCACCATGCGCGATACCGTTGGTTCACCGATTTTCTTGCGCCTGGGTTCGCGCATGCGGGGGCCGAAAGGCGTGCCGGTAGGCGCAATCCGGCGCGTGAACATTTCCGATATCGTATCCGCCAGCGAGTCATCGCAAATCTGCTCGATGATCACCGGAATTCCAAACTATCGAATCGAGGACCTGAAGATCAGCAATGTTCTCATCCAGCATCCCGGCGGAGGAACCAAGCAGCAAGCGGCGATTCAGCTGCCGGAAAAGGAAAAAGAATACCCGGAGCCGACGATGTTTGGCGGTACGCCAGCGCATGGACTGATGGTGCGGCACGCGACCGGTATGGAAATCAGCGACTTCAAGGTAATTACGCTAAACAACGACGCGCGGCCCTGTATCTTGCTGGACGACGTGAGCCATGCGGATGTGTACAACTTGAAGGCGGCGCGCGGGGCGGACAGCCCGGTCGTGGTGTTGAACAACGTGCAGGACTTTACGATTGAAAGAAGCAAGGGGTTAATGGATACGAAGATCGCCGACACCAAGCACCAGGAGTTGTGAAGCCCGTTTTCTAGTGAGCGCCGCCGCTTGCCGCGGTAACTTTTGTTCCGACGCCGATCTTCACGCCGGCGGCCATCGCTTGCAGCCGATCCACATCAAAATATTTGTAGAGATCGAGGCAAAACAGGTCCGGAGCGGTTCGGTATTGCACCGGCGCATCAAGAAGGTAGCTGAAGCTGTTCATCGCGCCGTTGGAATGGATTTCGGAGAAAAGATCCGGCGCCAGCGCCGCGGCGGCCAGAGCGATGGTTTGGGAGCGGATACCCTCGGTTTCCAGGCGGACTTTCCGCTCTTGGGCGCCAAAGGATTTGGCGACTGCAATCAGTTGTTCAACTTCGATTCCGAGCGGGCGCTCGCCGCTCCCGGCAACCAGCAGTTCCCAATATGCGGGATCGCCTTCGTCGGGCGAAGTTGCGCCTACAAAAATCGGATCGAGCGCCAGCACCTGTTCGCCGCGATTGATGCGGTCGACAGCGCCTTCCGCGGACGCCTTGTAGCCTTTGTCGTTGAGAACAATCGTAAGCGACGCGTTGTCCGCGACGTGATTGCCGGCGAGCCAGATTCCCGTAGCGCTTAGCGAATTTGAAAAATCGAACCGATATGAGAAGGCCTGCAAACCGGGTCGTTTGGTGCTGACCAGCTTCCAGGGGCCGGTGACGGCAATGTCCGAATAGCGGAGGACGCTTCTTAGTTTTTCGCGCTGCGATTTGGCCCAGGAGTCGCGCGCTGCGCCAACCCCAGGAATGGGATCGCGGGAGATCTGAGCCGCGAGTTTCCGAGCCAGGCCCCCGGTGGTGAGATTCCCGGTGGGCAACGAGCCGGCAAATTCGGCCGGCGACAGGATCTCGGAATCGCTGGGGATCTCATGCGTGACCGGCGGCAGATGGAAAACTTCTGAGAAAAATGCGTACGCCTGCTGGCGATTGTCGAGCTGATAGTTGTGTGTGCCGGGATCGACGTTTTCATGCCAGCGGAACGCGTTGTCGGCTTTGTATAGGGCGAAGAAAGGGCGGATCTGGTCGTAGATATAAGGTTTCACCAGCGGCGCCAGGAAGCAGCAGTCGTCTTGTTGATTGTGCATCAGGAGCGTGGGTCGCGGTGCTCGCATGGCCACAAGAAATGTGTAGTCAAAATTTTGCAGGAGGTCCGTAGGGGTCTCTTCAACTTCCTGAGTGTCGGTAGGCCGCGTCAGGTTGGACTCCATCGAGCCGATGCCCGCGACTTCCGCCATCGCAAAGACGCGCTCGTCGAGCGAGCTCAGCACGCTGGTTTGCCAGCCACCACCGGACAGTCCGGTGACGCCGATGCGTTTGGGATCGGCGTTCGGTAGAGTCTCCAGAAAATCCAGGCCGCGTCGCATCAGCAGATAAAAGTAACCAAGCGCGTTTGAACCAATGAGGTCCAACTGGCCGCCGAAATCGTGGCTGTTTTCGGGCTGATTCAGTTCGCCAAACCCGGGCCAGCCGAGACTGAGCGCGATGATGCCCTGCTTCGCAAAATTCATGCAGCGCTTCTGTTCATATTCGGTGGCGTTGCCCTGCGGGTCGTGCCCGACTAGATTCAGAATGGCTGGCACGCGTCCAGCGAGCTTTTCCGGTTCGTAGAGAATTGCGGTGGATTCGACGCCGGGCACGATTTCGTAGCGGAATTTTTTCCTCCGGTAGCCGTGGCCGGTGTCGATCACTTCTGTTTGTTCAAAGTGCGGAGCGGAGCGAATCCACTCCTGCGGCCAACCGTGGAAGGCGATATCGTCCAGAACGTGCTTGCGAAGTTTCTGCGCTTCCACGGTCCATTGTTCGGCGGTTGCCGGAAGCGCGGGCCTGGCGATGTGCTTCATCATGTAGGCTTGTAGCTGGTAGGCGGTGACCGAGGGGGATTGAACGCGCCTCTCCAGCAGAGGCGCGACGGTTTCGGTGACCGCCTGGGCTCGAGCGCCGAATGCACCGCACGAAGCCGCACAAAGTACCAGCAGCACGCTCGCGGCGAACTGTTTTGACTGCGAAGGTTTCACTGGGCCTCCTGATGAACCGCCGAATCTGGCACCGGCCGGCAAGTCTCGCGCCGCACAAGAGAAGTCGGCAGCAAAACTTCCGGCATTCGCCGGCCTTTAGAGCGGATCTTTTCCACCGCGATTTTGGCCATTTGGCGACCGATTTCGGTGGCTTCCACGCGTACGCTGCTGAGAGATTGTAGTTTCCCCGCGCCGCCGAGGTCGTCGAAGCCGACCAAACTTACGTCGCGGGGCACTTCCAGTCCAGCCTTCTGGAGACCTTCCCAAGCGCCCAGAGCGATTTCATCGTTGCCAGCGAGTACCGCGGTTAAGCTTTTATCGTGTTCCAGAATCATTGCGATGCTGTTCATGCCATTCTGAAAGCGGTCATCGGAGAGCAACACCGTCTGCGCTAAGGGTTTAAGGCCGCTTTCCCGCATCGCCTGAGAATAGCCTCGGTGGCGGTTCCGGAACCAGGGCACGGAAGTGTCGCCGACAAACCAAATTTTGCGGTGGCCGAGAGAAAGCAGGTAGCGGGTTGCTTCGGCTGCGCCGGCCTGGTCGTCAAAGCGTACCTGGTCGAAAGGCTCGCGCGAGGATTTGCTGAAGAAATTGTTAGCCAGGAGCACGTAGCGCAGGCCGCGCTTGTCCAGACTGGCGGTGAAATTTTCGTAGTTCGCGCCCGCCAGGATCACGCAGTCCGCCAAGCCGTGGCTCTGCAAAATGTTGGGCAGCTGCAGCTCTGAAGGCGTCACGGCAGGAGAATAGCGGAACCGCGTGTAGATCACGAAAAAGCCTGCCTCCTCGCAGTATTCCTCGACGCCCTGCAGCACTCGAGAATGGAATGGATGAAGGAAATCGCGATTGCTGAGAATGAACGAAACGACTGGTGAGGTGTTTCGGGCGAACATTTGGGCCCGCGCATTGGGCCGGTAGTTCATTTCTTTGAGGGCCCGCAGCACCTGCTTGCGCAGGTTGGGGTTGACGTCGGGCTGCTTGTTGAGCACTCGCGAAACGGTGCCAACCGCCACGCCGGCGCGCTGGGCTACATCGCGGATGGTCACGGCCATCGGGAAACACTCCGGGGATCCGACCGCCATCTCATGAACAAAGGCATGAACGGAGCATAGTAAGGGAGTGTTTCCTAGCAAGTCAAACCAAAAGCGGCCGGTCCCAGCATTTCCACTTCTAAGCGCTCTGTAAAGCCAATAACCGCTTTTTTTGCAAAATTTGCCTTGACAAGGCAAGGCCGGGAACGGTACAGATATGAACCAGTTCATGAAATTGCCGGACCGCTAGGCTCTGTTTTGGGGTGCAGAACCGGTCTTCGGAAGAAACACCAAGCGTGCTGGCAACACAATCCCGTCGAGAGCCGGTGCATATTTTCGCGGTGCGAAGATTCCAAACGCCACAGCGCCAGGAGTCGCAGTAGGGGTGATTGCCGATCCAAGGGTTAACCGTTTCGAAGAAGGATGGAGGTAAGCCTAATGGCCAGCCGTTGTTCACGTACTGATTCCTGTTTCCTTCGTTTTGCAGAAGATTCCGGAGCGACGAAGCTTTTACAAAGCGCTTTGAGGTCCGTGTCCGCAGCGGCCGCTCTCGCGGCGCTGCTTGCTGTTTGGGCCCTTTCTGCCGGACCGTCGGTGGCACAAGCGGTGTACGGCAGCATCAGCGGCACGGTGCTGGATTCGTCGGGTGGTGGTGTTTCCGACGCGGCCGTTACCATTACCGACACCGACCGAAATGTCGTTCTCACCACCACGACGAATTCCTCTGGCAACTTCAATCAGACGCACTTGATCATCGGACACTACAAGGTCAAGGTGGAAAAGACCGGTTTCAAGACCGTAGTCGAAGAAAACGTCGAAGTGGCGGTTGACACCGTGCGCGCTGTCGAGGTGACGCTGCAACCTGGGGAGGTGTCGCAGACCATTATGGTCACGGACGAGATTCCCCTCCTGAAGCTGGAACGCACCGACGTTTCCACCACATTTTCGGAGCGTCAAGTGGACGAGCTGCCCAATTTTGGCCGCAATTTTTCAAACCTACTGCTGCTCACGCCTGGCGCGGTGCAATTCTGCTGGCTGGACAACTCCACGGAAGACCCGCAAGGCGGAATCGCGGTCAACGTGAACGGCCAGATGTTCATCGGGGTCGGTACGATCCTGGACGGCACGGACAACCGGGACTTTTTATACGGCAACATGCTGATCGTTCCGAACCTCGATGCCGTGGTGCAAATGAAGGTAACCAGCGCGGATTATGACGCGGAATTTGGCCAGGTCAGCGCCGCATTGGTCACCACTTCCACCAAGTCCGGTACCAACAACTTTCACGGCAGCGCTTTCTATTACAACCGCAATAACTCAACCTTTGCACGCGACCCTTTTGCGCAATCGACGAAAAATCCAATTACGAACCAGTACATTCCAACGACCAATTGGAACCAGTTCGGAGGTTCCATCGGCGGTCCGATCAAGAAGAACAAGCTGTTTTTCTTTGCCGACTTCCAGGGAACCAGGGCCATCGATGGCGGGTCGTCAACAGCACAAGTTCCGACCGCAGCCATGCGTGGCGGCGATTTCAGAGCCTGGGACAATCCCGCACAGAATCTGAATGACGCCATCTACAATCCGTTTCCCATCAATGCAATGGGGAATTCTGTCGTACCTGGTTCGCGCACGCAATTCGTTTCCAGTAACGTCGTGGGATCGGCCAACTACAATCCTCTCTGCCAGGCAGCCGCCTGCCCAGACGTAATTCCAGCGGCACTCATCTCGCCAATCTCCTTGGCGCTGATAAAGGACCTGCCACTTCCCACCAATCCGAATGCTCCGCCCGGGGAACCCAACTACTCCGCGAGCGTAACGGACACTTATCACGCCAATGCCCTCGACGGCCGGGTGGACTACTTCTATAGCGAGCACCTGCGGTTTTTCGACCGCTACACGTACAACCACTTCTACAAGAGCGCCCCGGGTATCTACGGACCCGTTATTGGAGGTCCCGCGGCAGGCGGACTGGGCTACACCGGATCGGCTCCAACGCAGCCGCAGAGCAATGCCTTCGGTTTTGACTACACACTTCACTCCACGCTGATTACCGACTTCCGGTTCGGCTGGTACAAGCAACCTATTAACGTCAACCCGTTCACATCAGGTAACTTCGCGACCCAGGCCGGGGCCGTCGGACTGAACATCCCAGGCGACCCTTCCACCAACGACTTCCCGCATTTCGGGATCCAGGGAGCGGACGGATTTGACATTGGCGATGGTCTCGGGGTGGGTAATTGCAACTGTCCGCTGATCGAAAGAATGCAGCAGTTCCAGTTCACCAGCAACTGGACCTGGACCAAGGGCAACCATACCTTCAAGTTCGGCCCGGACATCAAGCGCTTGCAGAATTTGCGCGTGCCGAGCGACATTCATCGTTCCGGCGACATATTTTTCAGCAATGCCTTCACGGAAGGGCCAGCCGGTAACGGACTGGGCACCGCAAGCTTCCTGCTAGGCTACGCTTCTGACATGGGCCGCTACGTTTCCAAGACATCGACGGCCGGTGAGCGGGAATGGCGCACCTTTTTCTACGGGCAGGATACGTGGAAAGTGACTTCGAAGCTGACCTTCAACTACGGCCTGCGCTGGGAGATCTACTATCCTCAGACCGTCACCGGCAAGGACCAAGGCGCCTGGATTGATGTGAAAACCGGTGAGGTGCTAGTCGCTGGGGAAAACCACGTGGGGCTGAACGGAGGCGTCAAGAACACCTTCAAGAATCTCGCACCACGCCTGGGTATAGCCTATCAGGTCACTCCGAAGACCGTAGTGCGGCTGGGCTACGGCCGTTCCTTTGACGTCGGCATGTTCGGCACGATTTTCGGACACACCGCGACGCAAAACTTACCCGTGCTAGCCAACCAGAGCGTGGTTGCGCCCAATGGCGGGAATGCCTGGGATCCAGCATTTGCACTCTCGGTCGGACCGCCGCTGCTTGATCCAGCGTCCGTTTTAGCGGCTTCCCCACTCGGGCCGAATGGAAACCACCTGCTTCCGCCAGGCGTTACGCCCTATGTTTTCCCCCGGCGGATGCTATTGCCAACGGTTGACGCCTGGAATGCTACCGTTCAGCGGCAGATCACTCCCACGTTGTCTTTTGAAGTTGGCTACGTGGGTAATAAGGGCACTCACGTTCAGACCGGCGAGAACGACTGGCTGGACATCAATGCGGCGTCGCCGGTGGGATACTGCAACTCGGGCAACCCGGCATCTCCCGATCCCGCCAATCCGGCTTCGGGATGCTTGTCGTTTAACGATCGACAGCCATATTTTGCGAAGTATGGCTGGACGCAACTGCTAAGGTGTGTGTGCGACCCCGGCGATAACGCCTACAACTCGCTGCAGGCGAAAGGCGAAAAGCGCTTCTCGCATGGCCTTTCCGTTTTAGGGGTTTACACGTGGTCCCACGCCAGAAACCACGATGCGCCGGTCTTCCTATATTTCCCGAAGGTTGAATACGGCAGGCCTGCATGGCAACGCAACCATGTACTCACGGTGGCTACCATCTACGAGCTGCCCATTGGCAAAGGAAAACAGTTCCTGAACAATGCGCCGAGCGCCGTGAACTACATCGTCGGCGGCTGGGAATTTGCCAACAACACCACCTGGATGACCGGCACGGGCTTCAACGTGGGCTACGCTGAATGCGGTCTCGACAGCGATACCGGGGTTTGCTTTCCAAACTTGGTGGGAGATCCGCATGTCGCTCATCCAGGCCAAAACGGTTGGTTTGCGGTCAGCCCCAGTCCGCTATTGGCTAACGGCACCACCAGCGGACCGTGGCAGCGGCCAGCCTTTGGTACTTTCGGGCATTACGCCCGCAACTCACTCACCGGTCCGAGGTGGTTCGATAGCGACCTTTCCGTCATGAAGAGTTTCCCGGTTCACGAGCAAATGAAGTTCAAGTTTACTGGGGAAATCTACAACGTGTTTAACCACGCGAATCTTGGAAATCCAAATGGTTGCGTGGACTGCGGACCCGGCTCCGGTCAGATTTTTAACTTGGCCAACTACGGGTCTATGCGCAAGATGCAATTTGGCTTACGATTCGAATTCTAGAAGACGTATTCTAACTCCCAGAGCGGCGTTTTTGACGCCGCTCTGAGGAGACTTGTTTGGTGCCAACGATTTCCGTGCTTAACACCCAACACGGCCACCCCGGTCAGACGCGGAGACGCTCCACAAGCTCTCCGCGTTTGATTTTTTTGCGCTGGCTTTTCGTCTGCGCCCTGCCGCTCTTGCTTGCTTGCATCGCTCGCAGTCAGGACGCTCTACCCGCCGCCCCCCAGGGACCCTTTGCGCAGGCCGTCGCATTGCTAAACGAGGGAAAACCTAACGACGCTCTGGCGCTTCTGAATAATCTTGCTGCCAAGGACCCGTCCACTCCGGGACTGGAGGCCCTGCCCGGCAAAGCGTGCTTTGAAACGAGTGCCTTTGCCCATGCCACGGCACACTTGCAAACAGCGTTGAAACAGAATCCGCAGGACACCGAATCCACGCAACTGTTGGCTCTCGCGTTTTACGCCTCGGGAGAGTATGCGCAGGCCCTGCCGCTGCTGGAGCGCCTGGGGCCGCGGCTTCCCAAGACCAGCGCCGATGGGCCCTACCTGCTCGGCGTCTGCTACATCAAGACCCAGCGCTGGGACGACGCTCGCAAGACCTTCGCGCAAATGTTCAGTGTCCCGCCCGACAGCGCCATGGCCTACCTCATGTTGGGCAAAATGCTCATTCGCCGGAGACTGGAGGACCAAGCCGCGCCGGCAATCGAAACGGCGCTGAAACTCGATCCTCGACTCCCCATGGCCCATTTTCATCTTGGCGAAATCGATCTCTTCAAAAAGGACCCGCAGACGGCAGTCGGCGAGTTTCAGAAAGAACTGGTCATCAATCCCAGTGTGTGGCTGGTTTATTGGCGCTTGGGCGACGCCTACGTCCAGCTGGAAAAATATGATGAAGCCGAAAAGGTGTTGAAGCAGGCGATGTGGCTCAACGAAGCCTCATCGGGTTCATACATCCTCCTGGGCCAGATTGCGCTGAAGAGAAATGATCCTGCTCTGGCCGCTGGCTTCTTGGAGCGCGCGCTGCGACTCGACCCGCAAAACTTCTTTGTTCACTATTTTCTGGCTAAGGCTTACAAGGGACTGGGTCGCAAAACCGAAGCTGATCAACAATTCGAAATTTCCAAGAAGCTGCGCAACGAAGAGGTTGTTGACGACCGGGCAATGCTGGAGACGGTCCCTGAACAATGATTCCGCCTCTTAACTCCATTTCCCGGCGGGAACACCTTAAAACCCTTCTAGCAGCGACCGTTGGCGCCGCTGTTCCCGACGATGCCGCCCGGACTCATCCGCTCTCGCAGAACTCGCAGCCGCCGCCCGATCACGAGCGGCGCATGCAGTGGTGGCGCCAAGCAAAATTCGGCATGTTCATTCATTTTGGCCTGTACAGCATTCTGGGCCGCGAAGCCTGGGCCATGGGCGACGAAGACATTCCGCTCGCTGAATACCAACAGCTTGCAGCGCAGTTTCGTCCGGCGCCGGGCGCGGCGCGCGCTTGGGCGCATTTGGCGCGTACTTCCGGCATGCGCTACATGGTGTTGACCACCAAACATCACGAGGGATTCTGCCTCTTTGATTCAAAACTAACCGACTACAGCGCTCCCAAACACGCCGCAGGCCGCGATCTGGTGCGCGAGTTCGTCGAAGCAGCGCGCGCGGAAGGCCTACGCATCGGCTTTTACTACTCGCTGATGGATTGGCATCATCCGGACTGGCGTAACTGCAAAGAGGATGTCGCTGCACGTGAGCGCTTTGTGGCGTATACGCACGGCCAGATCCGCGAGCTGATGAGCAACTACGGCAAGATCGACATTCTGTGGTACGACATGCCCGTTCCGCTCGACACTGTGGGCTGGCGCTCCGAAGAGATGAACCGGATGGTGCTGAAGCTCCAGCCGGAGATCGCGATCAACAACCGCAACCTCCTAAATGGCGACTTTTCCACTCCGGAGCAGTCCACGCAACCCGGCAAAGCCGACTGGGAATCGTGCATGACCATGAACGACAGCTGGGGCTACCTCGCGGGCGATCACAACTGGAAATCGCCCCAGCAGTTGCTGCAGAACCTGGTTGAATGTGCGCGCGACGGGGGCAACTACCTTTTGAATGTCGGACCCATGGCCGACGGCACGGTTCCCGTGCCCGGCGTGGAGCGGTTGAAAGCGATTGGAGATTGGCTGGGAAAAAACGGGGAGTGCGTCTATGAGACCGAGCGTTGCAGCTTCCCGCATGGCAACATCGGCGTGTACACGCGAAAAGGCAACAGGCTGTACGTCATCAATTATTTCTGGCCGGGCGCGATCATGAACGTTGGCGGCGTAAGATTTGCCGTAAAGTCGGCGCGATTTCTTGCGAGCGGCACGCAGGTGAAGTTCGAGCAGCGCGGCAGCCAGCTGATTTTTCGAGATTTGCCAAGCAATGCTCCGGACAGTCCGCTCACCGTGATTGCCGTTGAGTGCGACCGCGAACCGATACAGGACGCGCTGTCGTCCAAAGCTGATCCTGCAAAATAGGACCGAGACTACGGCGTGGTGAGGTTGGGATCGAGCTTCTGCGCGGCGGCAAATTCCTGTGCGGCACCCGCTGAGTCACCCGCGCGCTGGAGTGCCGTTCCCAATTCGAAGTGCGCTTTCGCATTCTCCGGCGCCGCCGCAATTGCGGCGCGAAATTGCGAAACGGCGCCGTCCAAGTCGCCGGCGTTCAGCAGACGTTCCGCGGAGCGAATCGCGAGAATCGCCGCTTGCTGGTTGGTTTTCCGTTTCATAATTTCGTTGGCGGTGCGCGATTCTTCTGCGGCCGCGTCTGTGTCACCCATCTGCCTCAATACGGCTGCAAGATTGGTGTGGGCTCCCGCAAAATCTCGCTGTATGGCGATTGACTGCCGCAACGCCGCGGCGGCTTCCGGCAGCTTCCCTTGTTGCTTCAGCACTGAACCCAGTGTGTAGTACGCCTCGGCGTATCCGGGCCGCGCGCGGATTGCCTGCTGCAGCTCTTCAGTGGATTGGTCAAACTGACCTTGCTGCCAAAGCGTCACGCCGAGCGTATAGTGCGCGTCGGCTTGCTCCGGATTCAGCGCCGTGGCCTTACGCAGCTCCACTATGGCTTCGGGCAACTTATCCTTCAGTTTTAGGGCGAGACCCAGGTCATAGTGCAACGTTGAATCCTGCGGCGCCCTCTTGAGCGCCTCTTGAAAATGAGCGATAGCGGAATCGAAATCCGCGAGTTGCAGATACGCTACACCGAGGTTGGTCTCAGCTCCCGTGTCGCCTCTTTGTAGCTGCAACGCACTCTGAAACTCGCTGATCGCGCCTTTGGCGTCGCCGGTTTGCAGCATCGCCAGTCCCAGATTGTTGTGTGCAGCGGCGTTCCGCGGTTGCTGGGTGACAGCGTCGCGGAACAACCGCAAGGCTTCTTCCCACTTGTCGGTGCGTTGATAAAGCAAGGCCAGGCGATAGGCCGCATCGGGATAGTCTGGTTGGACCTTTAGAACCGCTTGTAGTTCGCCGATGGCGCCATCGCTGTCGTCGGTTTCCTGCAGCGCTTCCGCGAGATAGAAATGCACTCTTGGGTCGTTCGGTGCGATCCGGGCACCCGCATGCAACTGGTCCACGGCGTCCGCGAACATTTTCTGTTCAATGCGCAACACGCCGAGGTGCAGGTAGGCAGGGGCGTAGTTTGCATTCAAGCTGAGCGCCGTCTGGAACTCTGCGGCTGCTTCACCGATCTCGTTTTGTTTCGTCAGCAGCGTGCCGTAGTCATCGTGCAGGTCAGAGCGATCTGGCGCGAGCTTCAGAGCGGTCCTGAATTCCGCTACCGCCTCGTCGGTCTGTCCGGCAGTCGAGAGCAACCGTCCGAGCGTGCGACGTGCCTCCGCATCTTTGGGCAGGAGACGAACCGCCTGGCGCGCCTCGCGCAGCGCCCCTGCGGAATCCCCGTTGCGTTCCAGCGCATTCGCCAGATTCAGGCGCGCTGAGCCGTACGAAGGACTGAGCCGCAGCGCGGCGCGAAACTGTGCGATCGCCGGTTCCACCTGTGCCTGCATCAGCAGGACCCAGCCATATAGATTTCGCGCTACGGGATTTCCGGGAGTGTCCTTTGCGGCTTTTTCCATAACGACGCCGGCCGCGATCAGATCCCCGCGCTGAATGTCGGCCATCGCTTCGGTTATGGCCGGATTCGGAGCGGAGTCTACTCTCGGGCTGGAACTGGAACTCGACTGTGGCGTTGCGCCCGAGCTCAAAAAAAGCAGCAGGCATGCGATCAGGACAAATGGGTGGCTTCGCGCCGACGCGACCGGTTCAAGGCTCAGTGGAGTCACGTCGGATAGGATAGCGCAATGATGTGACCGCAATTCGGTTAGCTTAGCGGTTTGCGAGCGGCACTAGGCAGGCAAGTTGGCCGCGAGTCTAAGCGCTTTGCAGATGCTGAAGGATTTCTCGCAGGCTTTGCCCTTCCCATTATCCATAACCGATTATATAATTCCGGCCGTGAACAACGAACCCGCTTCTGTTGAGCAGAACCGTGCCGCGGAGCTCCGCGACGAGCAGGCGCTGCAGCGTTTCGGATACCGTCAGGAGTTAAACCGCACCCTCGGCTACTTTTCCAGCTTCGCGCTCAGCTTTTCCGTCATCTGCATCACGTCGGGACTGTTTGCCAACTACGGCGATGGCTTGCGCGCCGGCGGACCGGCGTTCGTGTGGACCTGGCTGATTGTCGGCGCGGGACAGTTGCTGGTCGCGCTGGTTTTCGCACAACTCGCGCGGATGATCCCTCTTTCCGGTTACGCCTACCAGTGGACCCGGGAACTCGCTGGCGAACAGCTCGCCTGGTGGGCCGGTTGGATGATGATCTTGCAATTCGTCACAGGCATGGCGGGCGTCGCTTACGCGCTGGCGAGCTATCTCGTGCCGTTCTTCGGCTTGAAAAACAGCAATGGCAACATCGTTGCCGCTACGGTGCTCACGTTGGTTGCCGCTGCACTCATCAATCATTTCGGCATTCGGCTCGCCAGCCTTGTCAACGACTATTCGGTCGCTTCGGAGATATTGGGTACGGTTGTGATCGGATTCCTGCTCTTCGGTATCGCCATGATCCGCAAGGTCCATCCGCTTGGCTATCTTTTCTCGCATCCGGGCTTACCGGGTGGTCCAGCCTACCTCGGCCCGTTTCTCGCTTCTTCATTAATGAGCGTGTGGACTATCGGCGGATTCGAAGCCGCCGCCAATGTTGCCGAAGAAACGCATATGCCGGAAAAACGCATCCCTACGGCGATTGTACTTTCCGAAGTCAGCGCCACGCTGCTCGGCCTGGCAGCTCTGATTGGTTTTACGCTGGCTGTTCCCTCCATTGATACCGCCAGCCATCATCCTACCCCGCTGCTCTACATCATCGGCAGCTATTTCCCCAACTATGTGGTGGATGCTGCGCTGACGCTGGTTTCTATAGCGATCTTTGCCTGCGTGCTGGCCAACCTCACAACACTTACGCGCCTGGTCTGGGCTATGGCGCGCGACGGAAAGGTGCCGGCATCGAAATTTCTGGCGCGCGTAAGCGTGCGTAAAGTCCCCGCCAACGCGATCTGGGTCGTCATTCCGATTACGGCGCTTTTCACCATCTGGGCGCAAGTGGAAGTGGTGATCATCGCCTTGTGTACTTTTGCGATGTACGTCACCTATGGAATGGTGGTCTGCGCCGTATTGTGGGGAAAATCTCGCCGCGCGGATCATCGTGATGTGGAAGAGCGCAAGCGGGTTTCGCGGGCGCTGTGCTGGGCGGCGCTGCTATGGATTGCGGTTATCACCGGCCTTCCAGTTAATATGACTTTCGTAACTATCTCCCACAAGGCGCTGATCGAAACCATTGCTGGAACCGTCGTGGTTGTGGCTCTTGGATACGTCTATTACCGCGTCCAACGAAAATCGAGCGCCGCGGCGCCCAGCCCTGCTCAAAGTGTTCCCGGCGTGTCCAACGACTGACTCCTTCAGGCGACTGACTCTTTCGGCCGACTTACTCTTTCGCGTTCAGTTGGCTTTGGATTTTGCCGCTGGCGGCCAAGCGGTCTAGCCAGCGGCGCGCCGTAGCCGCTTCGCGCCGATCACTGTGCTCGCGCAAGAATTCCCGGAGCGCTTCCGCCGCGTCTTCGTAGCGACCTACTGCAGTGAGCGATTGCGCTACCAGCAATTCGATTTCTGGCGCTTTCCCTTTGGCCGACGAGAGCGCAACCTGGGACATTTGCAGCGCCTGTTCGTAGCGCTCCTGCTGGTAGTAGGCTTTGGCCAGCGTCCAGCGCGTGTCCCAGGTCGGATCGGGGTTTAGTTGCAGCGCTTTTTCCAGCGGCATCACCGCCGCTTGATATTTGCCTTGATCGCAGAGAGCCATTCCCAACGCCGCAAACGCCTTTGCGTCGGATGGATCAACTTGCGTGGCTTTTTCCAAAACCTCCTGCGCTTTCGGCCAGTCGCGTTGCTTCAGAAAAACCACGCCTTGCAGGTACAACACGTCCGGATGTCCCGGCGCGAGGCGCATCGCTTCTCCCGCGCGTTTCTGTGCTTCCGCAAGATTGTCCGCACTAAGCGCCTGCAAACCTTGATCGACAGCTTTTCTCGCTTTTGGCGCCAGCACCGGACGACCAGGAACGCCCGTTGGATTAGCGCTTGAGGAGCGGAGATAAACGTCAACCTCTGCTCTGCCGCCGGCGATGATCGAAACTTCCTTTTGCGCGCTGGCGTATCCCGGGGCTTCAACGACCACCGTGAATTCGCCAAGATTGTTTACGAAGAGTTCCGCGCGCCCGCGTACAGTTTCGGCACGGCCAGCTGGAATGGTACCGCTGCGGAAGAGCTTAACCATCGCTTGCGAGGCGATCGGCTCTCCGGAGGCGTCATGCACGACCACGGTAACAGCTGCGCCCCTGCCAAACATCTCGCCTTCAGCCGAACCGGCGTCTTGCGGCCGAGCAGCGGAGACGACCAGCAGGCCGAACAAAAGCGCGAGTGAAAATCGTCGGAAGCGTAACGGCAGACGCAGATTTGCGAGGGCTGATAGCAGAGGCTGTTGACGCCAGGAATCGCGTGCGGGCAAACGGCGCATGACCACTCTCGACGATTGGCTGCAGACTAGACCTGCAGCAAATTGGAGTCAAGTGCCTTTACTCATGAAGACTTATTAACGCGATGTGCATAAATTGCGGGCGGCGGGGCGACTCTTTTCCTGTCAGTGGGCTTGCTGGGCGCGGAGCCTGGCGGTCGTTGCGTCCAGCTTCTTGACCATGGTTTCGATCTCGGGGTTGGCCATAAATTTCTTCCAGACAAGCCCTGTGCGGTAGTTTTCCACCATCACCACAATCGGAGCCTGGTTGAGCCCCATGTAGATGGGGGACCACCAGTCTTGATCCAGGTTGTAGGCATCGTACGGGCCATAGATTCCCCAGAGCCGGTCGCCCAGATCGCGGTAAAAGTGTTTCAGGGCGGCCATTGAAGCTTCCGGTGTGTAAGGGAAAGAAGCCAGCGCGCCTGTGGGGGCCAATGTGCCGTTGTCGTGCTCGGGGTCCGGAGCTGCGGGCATGTAGCCCTCGGGCCCGTCGCTGGCCGTCAGACCCCAGGCGTTGGGGGCGTAAGTCTTTCGCTTCTTGGGATTTTCCGTCGCGTAGGCACGATTGATCTGCGCCAGTTTCTTGTTGTTTTCAAAATAGTTCGTGTACAGGTCGGTCAGCGCGTGCGGATCGAATCCCATGTAGGAGTAGTGGGTGAAGAAGAGCGGGCCGCCGCTGCCCACGCCGACATCGAGCCTGATTCCGAAGTAGCTGGTTCCATTGGCGTATTTTTCGCCTTCACTTAAACCGGACCAGCCTTTGCGATAGAGCCGCGCCGCTTCGGACTGTCCTGCCCAGCCGGAATAGTAGAGTTCGGGCCCAACGGGATGTGTTGGGGAAGCAATTCCTAGCAGGTACACAATCATGGTCTCGTTGAATCCTGTAAGCCGGTGGTGAATGAACCAGCTCCACTCCGGAGTCCAGTGCCAGTACAGGGCATCGCTGCCGGGCGACTGCCGGTACCAATCCCACTCCATGGTTTCCCACAAGCGGGTGATGCGCCGCGCCACTTCTTTTTCTTGAGGATTGTCGCGGTCGAAGTATTGCCGCGCCGCCAGCAGCCCTTGCATTAGAAATGCCGATTCTACGAGATCGCCTCCGCTGTCAATCACGTCGAAGACAGGTAGGGTTTGGCCGGTTCTTCCATCCATGAAGTGTGACCACACTCCGTGATAGCGCGGCGCATTCTCCAGAAATTTCGTGATCTTATTCAGCCGCTCGGCGCCCTGCTCTCGGGTGATGAAACGGCGTTCGGCTCCGACTAGAAGCGCCATGATCCCGAATCCGCTGGCGCCTGTGGCCACCACCCGGTCGTTGCCTGGCAAATTTTCGCGCATCATGCCGGAATCGGGATGCGCGCTGTCGTAGTAGTAGTGGAAGCACTCTTCCTGGAGCATCGTCAGCAGCTCGTCGTCCGACATGGCATGGGTCTCAGCGGAAACGATGGCGCTGGGCGCGGACTCACGATAGTCCGAATCAGAAGCGGTAACCTGGTAATAAGCTTTCTGGCCGACGTCGCCAAGAAAGTCGCTATACCGAGTCATCTCAGGTACTTGCATGCCGATGGGTTGAAAATTTGCGCCGTCCAAAGAACGGTAGATAATGTAGCGATTCTGCGACTCGGGAAACTCCTCTCCATTGCCCGGTGTGGTCCAACTGGGATCCCAGCTCAAATCCACGTGGCGTTCGAAAGCCTTGGCCTGGACATTTTTCACGGGAACAAGCTTTTCACCGCGACCCGATTCGTGTGAGTCTTCGATGCAAATCTCATCGAGATGCAAAGTGTGCGGCTGGCCGTCGCTAGTGCCCTGCTCAAAATCCAGTGACTCTACACGGCGCGCGTCAAACGAGCCAACCGATTCTCGAATGAATGTCGCCAGTGGGATTCGAACGCGAATCCATCTGCCGGCAGGCAGTTCGCCGGAAAATTGTCCAACGTGAATGCGCGCAGAGAACCCGCGACGGGTGTCATGCAAGCGGAGGTCCGGCATTGCGCCTGCGGCGACTCCCTGTCGCGAATAGACCCAGAAACAAAGTGTGTCGCCGCTGAAGTCAACTTCGAGGTTTCGCACCTCCGGGGCTCGAACCGCTGCGAGCCACGCTCCGCCGGCGCGCGACTCCCAGGAAATTCGTAGCGAATTGGGAGGAGTAAGGAAAACCTGGCGGTCCAGCGGCAATCTCCCGTCTTCCGTTTCGAGCCTGCTTGGTGCAACCGCTCTGGCAACGGAATCGAAATACCCTGCCGTGTGCGGCCCGTTATCGAAAAAAGTGTGCCGGTGGTACGCCGTCTGCGCCTGGCCGCTGGTCGCTGCCCAACTGGTGGCGACTGCGAGCAGTACCAGCAGCAAGGCAGCGTTAACGCAACTCCGGCTTAGTCCACGGAGGTTTTTGTCCATCACTCCTCCAAGAGTAGGGCCCTGTCGATCATAAATTGTTAGAGCTAAATTTAAATCGCTGCCGAACATTTCTTGCCGAAGTCATGAGAATCACAGACGAAGAGACCGTCCTCTGAAGCAAGCAAAGAAACAATCGTTGACAAGCGGATTTTACATGACTATAGTGCGGAACCATAGTAGTTAACCGTTTTACTGAAATAGAGTTTGCTGAAATGCCGGCGTGCAGGGCAGAGGGGTCTGTTCTGCGCGACCTTAAGGGGTGTTCGATGAAACTGGGGAAACTTGTTGTTGCGGGCCTGGTGTGTTTGCTGTGCCTGAGCGTGCTGCTTCCCAATGCTTCGGCTCAGTACCGGACCTCAATTCAGGGTGTTGTCGTTGATCCCGACGGCTCCGCTATCAGCGGGGCCACTGTAACGCTGCAGAACGAAGAGACCAATCAATCCCAAACCACCACCAGCGGCGATGATGGTGTGTTCAACTTCAACTCGCTGCCGCCAAGCCACTTCACGATCACTGTGGAGAAGGCCGGCTTCAAGAAAAAAGTAATCAAGGGCTTTGGGGTCATAGCCGAGCAGGGCAACTCGGTCAACATCAAGCTCGATGTCGGGGCGGTCACAGAGGCGGTCACGGTCAACGGTGATGCCACGCCACTGATTGATACCGAGACACCGAATGTCAGTGGAACGGTGACGGCTCATGAGATCCAGACGCTGCCCTCTTTTGGCCGCGATGTCTTCCAGCTTCTGCAGCTTGCGCCCGGCGCCTTCGGTGACGGCTCGCAGGTCGGTGGAGGTGGAACCAACAACCTGCCGTCGACCACGATTGGCGGCACCGGCGGAACGGACGGCAGCTTCAAGATTGAAAACGCTGGCCAGATCAGCGTAAACGGCGCCCGGAACGGAGAAAACAACTACCAGATTGATGGCGTGGCAACCGACAGTGTCACCTGGGGCGCGTCAGTCATCACACCGAACGAGGACTCCGTTAAGGAAGTGAAGATCGTCACGGACAATTACGACGCGGAGAACGGGCGTTTTCGCGGCGCGCAAGTTCAGGTCATCTCGCAAAACGGGACGAACCAATATCACGGCAGCTTGTACATCAAGGTGCATCGTCCGGGTCTGAACGCATTCACGAAATACAATGGCTATGGCAACGCCAACGTGCGCGATGCCAACCGCTTCAACGACTGGGGCGGCTCGGCCGGGGGCCCCATCCTGCACAACCGGCTATTTGCTTTCTTCTCCTTCGAAGATTTGGGCAACAAGGCACAGCAGACGGCCGGCGGCGGCTGGTATGAGACGTCTCAGTTCCGGGCGCTGGCCGCGGCGGCGCCAAACGCCGCAAAATTCTTTGCCTTTCCAGGGAATGCTCCCAACGGCGGCACGCAAGTGGATCAGACCTGCGCCTTCGCAGGTCTGACCGAAGGAGTCAACTGCCACTTCATCGCGGGCCAAGGTCTGAACCTCGGCAGTCCCCTGACTGCTGGGGTCGGCACACGCGATGCCGGTTTCGTTAACAGCAACAACCCTGGTACTGGCGGCGACGGGAGCGGTAGTGCCGCGAACCTGACGAATGTTCCGGACATTGTTTTCTTGCACGGAACTCTCGAACCCAGCGACAGCTCGCACAAGCAGTACAACGGTCGGGTGGATTTCAACGCCACCAAGAACGACCTGATCGCATTCTCCATGTACTACGTGCCGAACACTTCCTTGGGTCAGAATGGGAATGGCGACCGTGCGGCGAACTCCATGCACTTTAACTCCGCCAATCGTGCCGCAACTGTGCTCTGGGATCACACGTTTAACTCTACCCTGGTTAACGAAGCTCGCATCAACGCTTCCGGCTGGGAGGAAAAGGATCAGGGTTCAGCGAACAACCCCCAGTCCCCGTTTGGCCTGCCTCAAATCAGCATCACGCAACCAGGCACCACTGGGCTAAACGGGTTCGGAGTCGGCAACGGCAACTACTTCGACCAGTGGACCTACGCTGGCAAGGACGTTCTGACCAAGATTCATGGAGCACACACCATGAAGATGGGCGGGGAGTTTAGCCGCTTGCTTTCTGTTGACTATCCGACATGGGACTCCCGTCCCAGCTATAATTTCAATAACATTTGGGACTTTCTGAACGATGCCCCGGTGTCGGAACACGTGGTGTCCGATCCCAAGACCGGTGTACCCGATGGCTTCCGCAGAGACGCCCGATCTTTAATAGGTGGTCTTTTCTATCAGGACAACTATAAGGTAAAGCCCAACCTTACCGTGACCGCTGGTCTGCGCTGGGAGTACTTTGGACCGATCTCGGAAAAGCACAACCTTTTGGGCATAGTGGACCTTGGCACGGGGGCCAATCTTTTCACCAACCTAAGAGTCCGCACCAATGGCGCCCAATTCAACGCCCAGAAGACAAATTTCGGCCCGCAGTTGGGTTTCGCCTGGAGCCCGGGGAAGTTAGGCGGGCACGAATTCGGGAGCCGGCTGGTGCTACGCGGCGGAATCGGAATTGCTTTTAACAACGTCCTCCAGTCCAACACGCTGGATGCCCGTGGCAATCCGCCATTTGTAGACGTTAACGATTTTTCGGGGACGGACGTCACCTTGGGAGGCCACATAGGCTACATAAACGCCTTCCCTTCGGATCCTCATAGCGTGAATGGGTATGCGGCAAACCCGAACGCCACTTCGCCGCGTGGGCCCGACAATCTTCCGGCCACCGGCAACGTAAGCGTGACCGCATTCGCGGCCACCGAGCCGACGTCCTACACCTACCACTACACACTGGGAGGCGAATATGATTTGGGGCACCAGTGGGTGGCTTCGATTGGCTACCAAGGGAGCACGACGCGCCACGCCACGCGGCACTACAACCTCTATGACGTGGGCGCCGCGTCAGGCCTGGCGTTCAACCCGCGCGTGAACGGCGTCACCTACTACGCGAACGACGGATCGGCGCGCTTCAACGCTCTACTGCTGGAGCTAAAGCACGTCTTCAGCCAGTCCTTTTCGGTGGACACGCAGTACCGCCTGAGCCACGCCATGGATTCGGGCTCGAACGCCTACGCAGGCCCTTTCTACCAATATGACTTAACGACTCAGTTCGCCACGTCCGACTACGACGTGCACCACGCCTTCAAGGTGTTTGGTGTCTGGTCCCCAACCATCTTCAGAGGCAACCACGACTGGAGAGAAAAGATTGTTGGCGGCTGGAGCCTGTCCGGCATTTTGAACGCTCACACCGGCTTCCCGTGGACGCCACAGTACAGCAATGGCGACCTTGCCACCGCAGGCGATCCGGTTTACCGCTTGGGCGGAGCGGGCGCGGGCGGCTCATCGGGAAACGCGGGTTCCGGCAATTTCCTGCCGGCGGCCTATCTTGGCGGGTTCACCCCGGATTTCCGGGGAACTGGAGCAGGTGGCAACGGGACAGCATTCTTCACGCCTCCTACGGTAACTGCGGGCACTTTGTTTGAATGTCTCTTTCCGGGGCCGGTTACGGCGAACTGCCCGCTGGGCGGCAACCAGCCGTTGGGCGCCTTGCCAACCAGACCGGGAATTGCTCGCAATTTGTTTCGAGGCCCCGGCTACTTCGACGTGGACGCAACACTCAGCAAGTCGTTTGGCTTGCCGAGCATGAAAATCATCGGCGAAGGCGCAAAGCTGGAGGTTCGCGCCAACTTCTACAACCTGTTCAACAGGCTCAATCTGAACGGCACTTGTAGCGGGTGGAACGGAATCCAGTGTGACGTCCAAGGAGCACACTTCGGCCAGATAGGCGGCCCTGGCGGGGGCGCGTTGGGTTCCCGGACCATTGAAATGCAAGCCCGCTTCAGCTTTTAACCCCTAACCACCCAAAGCACGCGAAGGGGAGGCGGACAACCGCCTCCTCTTCGTTTTGTGAGAACATGTTTCTAATCAGGAGCAAGCTACGCAAACGGCATTTCAGTCTTTGATGCTAGGTATCCGAGCGCTGATTTTGGTGGCGCTACTGTGCGGCTCAGCCTTCGCGCAGTCGGCTTCCTCAGCCCGGGCTGCGGGCAAAGACGCTTCCGTGGAGAAGGCCATCGAGCTTGCCTCCAAGGGAAGGTGCGATGAGGCTTTTCCGATACTGCAGAAGACAGTTTCGACCGTCAAGCAACGGGATTTGAAATATAAGGCGCTGATGGCCACCGTGCGCTGCGCCATGAAGCGCCAGGACAACCAGACTGTCTCCAACGCGCTATTCGATTTGAAACGCGAGTTTCCGCAAGATCCCGAAGTCCTTTACATGACCTCACAATTCTTTCTGGGCATCGCCGAAAGCGCGTCGCAGGAACTTGCATCCGTCGCCCCAGACTCTTATCAGACCCGCGAACTGCAAGCGGAAACGCTGGAATCTCAGGAGAAGTGGGGCGAAGCTGCGGCGATCTATAGAAAAATTCTTGAAGAACACCCCCACCTCCGCGGCGTTCACTATCGGCTTGGGCGCGCCTATCTCTCCCAACCGGAGTCTCCTTCCAGTTCGCAAGATGCCAAGAAAGAATTCGAACAAGAACTTGCCATTGATCCAGTGAACGCTGCCGCAGAATTCTGGCTCGGAGAAATTGCGCGCCGCCAAGCGCTGTGGGACGATGCCGTCTCTCACTTCGCGGCCGCCGCAAAACTGGATCCGAACTTCGCCGATGCTCTATTGTCACTGGGCTCGGCGTTGAACTCGGCGGGCCGCTTTGAAGAAGCCGTATCGCCCCTGCGTGAGTACGCTAGAAAATCTCCCGACGATCTCACAGTCCACTATCAGTTGTATCTCGCCTACACCCGCCTGGGCCGGAGTGATGACGCCCTTCGGGAGCGGACGATCCATCAGCACTTGCTCGAGAAACGCCGCAGTGCGTTGAATTCACGCACGGAAGCCGCTCCGCACTAAACATGAGCCGGCTCGTCTCAATCGTTCTGGCACGTTCCACGGCGTATCTGGCCGGGATGGCCATGCTTCCCGCGTTAATTGCCCCGGGAACCTCGCTAAGTGCGCAGCGGGCGCCCAATACCCGCTCTTCGCCCGGTGCCTTTGGCCAACTCGCCAAGCAAGCCGCTGAAGCCAGCAAGGAACATCGTCTGGAAGATGCCGCTGTCCTGTATCGCAAGGCCCTCGTACTGCGTCCTCGCTGGACCGACGGCTGGTGGTCTCTCGGCACCATTGAATATGACCAGGATCATTACTCGAAGGCCGCCCAGGCTTTCCAGGAAGAGCTGGCGCTCGATGCGCACAACGGAACCGCCCACGCCATGCTCGGTCTTTGCCAATCGGAATTGGGCCAGGATGCGGACGCCCTTAGGAATTTACTTGAGGCGGAACAACTAGGTGTCCTCAAGAACATGCAATTGCGCAACGTGGCCCTTTATCACTTGGGAGTGCTGGAGTTGCGCTCAGGCCGGTACGGCGGGGCCAAGGAGTCTTTCGCCCAACTCTCGCGCGACAAGATCCATACACCGGAATTGACAAGCGGGCTGGGCATGGCCGCCCTGATGATCAGGCCGCAAGAAGCGCCTGCCGAAGGTACGCCCGGAGCCAGCGTTATCCAGCGCGCGGGCGAGGCGGAAGTGCTCCTCGCCGCCAATGAGTTCGATCAGGCCAGGCAAATGTATATGATCCTTGCCACCGAGTTTCCGGAGTATCCAAATCTTCATTTTGCCTTTGGCCGCTTGCTGCTCGAAACGCATGACCGGGACGCCGCTGTCGAGGAATTCAAGAAAGAACTACAACGCGATCCCAAACACGTAGATGCCATGCTGGAAATTGCGGCGACTCTTGAATCAGTCGATGCTCACGGTGGCCTGCCGTATGCGGAGCAGGCGGCTCGCTTGGCACCTCATCTCCCGTTTGCGCACTATATTTTGGGAATGTTGCGACTGGATTCCGGAGATGCCGCGGGCTCGATCCACGAGCTCGAAGTGGCCCGCACCGCTTTCCCGAAGGAGCCAGGCATTTACTTTGCACTAGGTCAGGCCTATGCCCACGTCGGGCTTGCTGCGGACGCCGCGAAGGCGCGTGCCGAGTTTACCCGGCTCAAGGCTGCCACAGGTAAGCAGTCTGGACCAAGCGTTTACGGGGAACCCGTGGATCCGCTCGGCCGGCAGCATCAGGAACAGAGCGGGGAACTCCCGCCCAAACCAGGGTCCCAGCAGAGGCCGGTGCCAAGGTGACGCAATCTCAATTTTCCCTTGACATTCTAGTACCTAATATGATAGTATTATATGTTAACACTAGGCCGCAGCTCGCTCCGTGCTTCCCGTTTCCGGCACGAAGCGTGCCCTTTCTACGCCCTTCGTTTTCGGCTCAGTCCTTTGTTTCTCATATTTACGAAAAAAGGTGGGCGGGTGGGAGGTTACACTTTCTCTCACTCCCTCCCCCCGTTCTCCGAGCCGCTGCCTTATGACCCTCCGGTTGTCTCGCGCCCAATTTCTTCAAAGCCTGGCCATCGCTCTCGGCGGCGCCACTCCCCTGAGTGCAATACCTCGGCTGCTCGCCGGCAGGTCCGGCCAGTCGCCTTCGAGCCCTCTCTTTCAGGAGGTTCCAGCTTCTGCCAGCGGCATCGCCTGGCAACACGTCAACGGCCGCTCACCCGATTACTATTTGCCGGAAACCACCGGCGCCGGCTGCGCCTTTCTCGACTACGACAACGACGGCTGGATGGATATCTATCTGGTCAACAGCGGCAATTGCGATTTCTTCGATCCCAATCCCCCGCTCCGCAACGCTCTCTACAAGAACAATCGCGACGGCACGTTTACCGATGTGACCGAAAAAGCCGGTGTTCTCGGCGGCGGCTACGGAATGGGCGTGGCGGTCGGCGATTACAATTCAGACGGCTTCCCCGATCTCTATGTGACGCAATATGGCCGGAGCATTCTCTATCGCAACAACGGCGACGGCACTTTCACCGATGTGACCGAAAAAGCCGGTGTCGAGGCTCCCGGCTGGGCCTCCAGTGCCGTCTGGTTCGATTATGACAATGATGGCAAGCTCGACCTCTTCGTCTGCCGCTTCGTGGACTTCGATAAATCCAAAAACAAATACTGCGGCAACCAGCAGATGCACGAACGCTTTTACTGCATTCCCCGCATTTATGAACCTGCGCGCAGCTGGCTGTTTCACAACAACGGCGACGGCACGTTCACCGATGTCAGCGTGGAATCGGGGATCGCCAAAGCCCTCGGCAAGGCCTGGGGTGTCGTCGCCACGGACATTAACAACGACGGCTGGATGGACCTCTTTGTCGCCAACGATACCGTTCAGAATTTTCTGTTCCTGAACAAGCGCGGCAGGTTTTCAGAAATTGGCCTGGAATCGGGGGTCGCCTTCAGCACGGAAGGCCGCGAACGCTCCGGCATGGGAGTGGACTCGGCGGATATTGACCAGGACGGTTGGCAAGACCTCTTTGTCACCAACGTGGATCAGGAAATGTACGCTCTCTACAAAAACAATCACGACCTGACTTTCGAAGATCTCTCCGGGTCAACGGGCCTCGGCAAGGTTACTCGACTCATGAGCGGCTGGGGCGTGAAGTTCTTTGACTACGACAACGACGGCAACCTCGATCTGTTCATCGCCAACGGCCATCCTGACGACCAGATCGAAACCCATTCGAGCCATGTCGCTTATCGCGAGCCGCTGCTCCTCTTTCATAACGCCGGTCCAGCTACAGCTGGTGGGGGTCAAAAAAGCATCGGTCGACTGAGGCTACAAAATGTCAGCGCAAATGCCGGTCCCGTGTTCACAAGATCCTTCGCGGCTCGGGGCATGGCCATCGGCGATTTCAATAACGACGGCGCCGTGGATGTTCTGATCGCCGTGAACAACGATGCTCCAGTGCTGCTGAAAAACAATGCCGCGGCGGGCAATCACTGGCTCGGCGTGAAACTGGTCGGCAAAAAGTCCAACACCGATGCTGTCGGCACGAAAGTAACTTGGACCGCAGGTACTTTGAAGCGGAGCCTGCTTAAGACCGGTGGCGGCAGCTATCTTTCTTCCCACGATCCGCGCGTCGTGCTGGGAATCGGCCCCAATGCGAGAATCGACAAATTGGAAATTCAGTGGCCCCAGCCCAGCGGTCGGCTGGAGACCTTCACGAACCCGCCGATCGACCGCTACATCACCATCGTCGAAGGCCAGGGAATCAAGCTTTGATCATCGTTTATTCGATGTCGCCGCGATATCGAGTGAAGCTGGCTGTCCTTGCGCGCTGTCCGGCGCGATCCACACCGTGACGCGGGCCGGTTCCACGCCGAAGGTATTTTCGGCGCCCCAGAACGCAAAGGTCCTGGCGTCCAGTCCGAAACTAACCTTGCGCGACTCGCCCGGCGCCAGTTTCACCTTCTGGAATCCCTTCAGCATGCGCACTGGCATCGCGATGCTGGTGCCATCCAGCCGGAGGTAAAGCTGAGCTAGGGTGTCGCCCGCGCGGGTACCGGTGTTCTTGATTTCGGCGCCGACCGTCAGCACCGGCGCTTGGTTCCCTCTCTTTGCCAGCGCGTTTTTCAATTCGCCGAGGTCGATGGCCTTGACATTTGACTCCGTCGCTCCGTAACTGAACGTCGTGTACGTCAGTCCATAACCAAAAGGAAATTGGGGCGTGTTTGGCGAGTCGAGGTATCTGGAGACAAATTTCGTTTCACCCGGAACTCCTGGATGGGCCAGATCGGCGGCAGGACGCCCGGTGTTGAGCGCGTTGTAATAGAGCGGCTCCTGCCCCACAGAGCGCGGCCAGCTGAGCGGCAAGTGCCCAGTCGGCGGGGCATCGCCAAGCAGCACGTCGGCGATCGCGTTCCCTGCTTGCACGCCAGGAAACCATGCAGCAACCACTGCTGGCACATGCTCGAATGCCCACGGGATCGTGAGCGGACGTCCGCTGAAAATGACCAGCACGGTCGGCTTGCCTATGGCGACAACTTTCTCCAGCAGTTCCTGCTGCCGACCTGGCAATCCAAGCGAGGTTCGCGACGCGGCTTCTCCGGTCATGCTGCCGCCATCTTCGCCGAGAGCGAGAATTGCCACGTCCGCGGCCTGGGCAGTTGAAACTGCAGCCGCGATGTCCTGATCGGAGCTGTTCTCGATATGTCCGCCGGAGGCGAAGTGCACATGCGAGTCTCCAAGCTTTTCAACCAGCGCGCGGCGCATCGTTACCGCGTCCTCGCCGCGGCCGAGCCCGCCCCACGAGCCGATCATGTTGCCGGCGTCATCGCCCAGTGGACCGACCAACGCCACAGATGAGGCATTTTTCGCAATCGGCAAAATCACTGTCCCGGAGACGGGCTCATTGCGAAGCAGAACGAGGGAGCGAGCGGCTGCAAGCTTCGCCGCCGCGACGCTTTCCGGCTTCAGCATTGTGGTAGCCTCGGCCCCTTCCTCAGTGTACGGATGTTCGAACAGTCCCATCGCAAACTTGATGCGCAGAATGCGGCGTACGCCCTCGTCAATCGCGGTCTCGGGCACCTGGCCCGACTTCACCAGTTCCATCATGTGCTGGTGATAGAGATTGCTCATCATGTCCATGTCAACGCCGGCAAGGAACGCCTTGCGCGCCGCGGTGGCACCGTCGATGGCAATCCCATGGGCCATGATTTCCTGCACGGACGTCCAATCACTAACCACAAATCCTTTGAAGCCCCATTCTTTTTTCAGGATCTGCTTCAATGTAAACGGATTCGCGGAAGCGGGAATTCCGTTGAGCGAATTGAATGCGCTCATGAACGTGCCCGCGCCGGCTTCCTCTGCAGCGTGAAACGGCGCGAGATAGAATTGGCGCAGCGTGTGTTCTGAGATCTCCGTGCTGTTGTAGTCCCGGCCGCCCTCTGCCGCGCCGTAACCGACGTAGTGCTTCACGCAGGCCACGATACTTCCGGGCGCATCGAGATGTTCGCCTTGGTAGCCGCGTACGTAGGCGGCGGCGATCAACGAACCAAGATACGGATCCTCGCCGGCGCCTTCCGAGATGCGGCCCCAGCGCGCGTCGCGCGCAATGTCCACCATGGGAGAAAACGTCCAACGCACGCCGCCAGCCCAGGCCTCCTGGCCAGCAACGTGGGAAGCCTCTTCCACAATTTGCGGATCCCAGGTGGCCGCAAGTCCCAACGGAATTGGAAACGTGGTGCGATAGCCGTGAATCACATCCAAGCCGAAGATCAAAGGAATATGCAGGCGCGACTGTTCGACGGCGATGTGCTGCATGGCATTGGTCTCGTGCGCACCGACTAGGTTGAAGAGTGAACCGACCTGCCCTTTGCGAATCATGTCACTGTCATCAGTGCGGCCCGAGGTCGGGCCGGTGGCCTGGCCGGCGGAATACTGGACCAGTTGGCCGATTTTTTCTTCGAGCGTCATCCTCCGCAAGAGTTCGTCCACACGCTTTTCAATCGCTGCGGATTCCAGGACGGTTTCGCCGCTGGAGACTTTGGCCGCCGAAGGGGACTGTGCCGCGGTAGAAGACGGCAAAAGAAAGACCCAACATAGAGCCACGACAAAAGCGGCAAAAATCGCTCCGCGAAAGATTTCTGAATCCATCTTTGATGGCTTGTAAGTTCTCAGCATGGGGGGCGACACACCTTCAGAGCAGCAATGGATTGTCTGGCTCCATCCGCTTCGGACCCCGCCAGCACGCATTGTCTGGAGCGAACAGAAGCGCTAGTCCCGCTAGCTTATAGCAACAGAAGGCCCAAGTAAATCGATTTATCGTTGGATTCCAACGGCCAAAGGAAGCCCTGGCCATGACGCCACAGGAGGCTACCTGGCTTGCGGCGGGATTTGACCTGTGACAGACTACCCCAACCATTCCTGATATGTCACGCCGTAAGTCGGAAAAAAGTGCGGGCAAGCCGGCCAGCTCGGAACGCAGAGTCAATCTGCGCGAACTGGCCGAACACCTCGGCCTCTCGGTAGCAACCGTTTCACTGGTGATGAACGGCTCGCCGGCCGCGAAATCCATTCCGCATCACACCCAGGCAAGGGTCCGCGCTGCAGCGCGCGAGCTAAACTACCGCCCGAACGTGATGGCGCGCATGTTGCGGCAACAGCGCAGTTTTACTGTCGGCGTGCTCGTGCCGGAAGTCAGTGAAGGGTACGCAGCGCTGGTGCTCTCCGGAATCGAAGATCACCTGCTGCAGGAAGGATATTTCTACTTTGTGGTGAGTCATCGCCACCGTAACGACTTGATCGAGGAATATCCGCGACTTTTGCAGCAACGGGCGGTGGAAGGGCTGGTTCTGGTGGACACGCCCTATCTAGCAGACGTTTCCGTACCGGTGGTTGCGGTGTCCGGACACAAACATTTGCCTGGCGTAACAAACATCTCTCTGAATCACAGCCGCGCCGCGCGCCTTGCTCTGGATCACCTGGCGGTGCTGGGACACACCAGGATTGCCTTTATCAAGGGCCAGGCGTTCAGTTCGGACACCGAAATCCGCTGGAAGGCAGTGAGGCATGCTGCGAAGGACCTAAATCTGGCTGTGGAAGAGAGTCTTACGGTGCAACTGGAGAGCGAGTCGCCGACTCCACAACCGGGCTACGACATGACTTGCAAGCTGTTGAGTAACGGGCATACCTTCACGGCACTATTTGCTTTCAACGATATTTCGGCCCTGGGCGCGATTCGCGCTCTGCGCGAAGCCGGACGCCGGATTCCGGAAGATGTTTCGGTGATCGGCTTCGACGACATTCAGAGCGCAGCGTTTCAGAATCCCGGGCTGACCACGATCCGGCAGCCGCTAAGGGAAATGGGAGTGACCGCTGCGTCCACACTGGTGCAACGGATCAGCGCCGGAAAAAGGGCCGACTTCCCGCATCACATTGTAGTCGAACCCCAATTGATCGTCCGGGGCAGCACGGCTTCCGTTCCTCATTCATGAGATCGGACGGGTAGGGGCGGTGGGGATCGAAATTGCATCCCACTTCTAAGTCTCATCCGTCGAAGGCGTTACCGGCCGTACCCCATTCCAATTGTTGGAAATGTTAGAAAGCTGCGTTTGAAAAACGAGACTCTCGAAACCTTTCTATCAGTATCCTTTGCGTGAAACCGAACAGCCCGATCAGGGAGCTATTGGGTTTCCACGCGGACGTCATTGAACTTTCAAAAGTTCTGATCGAACGAGGCTACAGGCATGTTCGGTCGCTGCCGTCGCGGCAATCAAGCAGTCTACAAAATGAACGCTCGTTTTTTGATAGCGGTCTAACGCATCGAGGTGAATCGTCGGGCTACCGATTTCAACGCCAGGGCTGGACATGAGTCTGCCGAGCGCCGATGCGATATCTCCGCGGGAGCGCCGATAAAAGGAGTCCAGCACAAACACGCACTCGGCCAGAACAACCGGCAACACCACAATCACCACGTCGCCGCGATCACAGGCATCGAACAACCTTCCCGCGGCTTTGGCCTGCTTTTCATTGTCTTGCACTAGATAACGAACGATCAGATTGGTATCGACAAGCCTTCGTTTGCTCACCGGATACCCTCACGGCCACGGGCTGCCTTTGCTGCGGCCTCGCGGATTTGCGCGAAGGACATCCCTTTGCCTTTCTTGCTAGCGAGCAGACCCTTGAGTGACCGTGTGCCCAGATGCACGCTTACGGTCACGTGGTCCCCTTCGACCACGTACTCTAGCTTGTCGCCAGGCTTGATTCGCAATGCCTTGCGAACCTGCCTTGGAATGGTGGTCTGCCCCTTGCGTGTTACTGTGGAATGCGCCATCGAATCGCCCTTGCACGTCTAAGAATTCCTTACCTCTCGATTGCCCCTTACTTTCGTTCATTGACAAGGCCAAGGATTAACCTAGCTGTTGAAGTCGAACTGGCGAGCGCGTAGCGGGAATTGGACACGGCAAATCGTCCCTTCCATTAGCGCCTAACCCCTGTCGATGCAAATGATTCGACCGGAATTGTCTCCGAAGAGCCCTTCATCCGTTCGGAATCGCCGCGGCAGTGGCGCTGCCCTTGCCAACGTGGTGAAACGTCAAGGGCTTCCGTCGCGGAAGCCAAAGGCCCCCGCGCCTGTCCTATCGGACAATAACGCTGATTTGGACGGGAGCAGGTACTGGAAGACAGGGCAGAAGCCGGCGCGCAGTGCGCGCCAGCTTTGAGCTCTGTATAACGAGGCCCGAAATCTTCTACCGTTCTCTTCTTTGCGACGGCTTCAGAACTGCCTTCTACTGTTCTTTTGCCGGGAACTGCTTCTTGTAAACCCGGCTCTCGACCAAGCCCGAGTCCGTCCCTATGGCTCGAATCTCCGCCCCTCCCATTTCCATCCAAAGATCCGCGTGCACCAAGGCAGTGCCGAAATCGTCAGGGAAAGTTACGGTAAGCGTCATGGACCCCGTACAGTCTGGGTTCACCACATACGTGCCGTCGATGGTCGCTGTGAGCGTGTTGCCATTATCGCTCAGGGTCGCGGTGGCGTGAGTCTTGCCGGTCCCGTCGAAGGTCTGCCTGCCGACCTCCGCGAAAGGGCCAGGTATGGCGCCCGGGACAGAGACTAGAGTTCCCACGCTGGTGTATCCGAAGCTGCCGTGAAGCGTCGCGTTTGAGCATTCTTGAGCCTGAGCCCCGGAGACAATGGCCAGAGCGAACACAGCGACAAAAACAACGACGAGCTTCGTCTGGGTAATAGCGCATTTCATAACCAACCTCCTTGTTTTTCGAGGAGACCATTTTGAGAGCTTGTTCTCCTTCCAATGATACAGGCGGAAGAGAACGGCAAAAGCGGCCACGGTTTGCTATATTTTTCGTCCAATGGGGGCGGGTTGTGTCAATCGGCGCACCCTCTGCTGAAATCACGAGCCTGTTGAAAGCCTGGAGCTCCGGCGACCAGGTTGCCTTGGCGCAGCTGGCGGAGTACGTGTATCCCGAACTGCGCCTCATGGCGCGCCGTTACATGAAAAATGAACATCAAGTCCATACTCTGCAGACCACTGCATTGGTGCATGAGGTATACCTTCGCCTAGTGGACGTGACTAAAGTCGAATGGCACCAGCGCGCGCAGTTTTTTGCCATGGCCGCACAGATGATGCGGCGCATCCTGGTGGACGCCGCAC
>CAZQOB010000030.1:0-56282 GCA_964594885.1 uncultured Acidobacteriaceae bacterium | reverse complement strand
CCGACCATTTCTTCCAGGTCGTGGGAAGACTTGGAGATTCGCGAAGCGACCGTCGGAGTACTGCCGACGGCGGCAAATGACGGCGGGCGAACGGGCCCCTCTGAAGTACGCGCAGGAATCGGTGGTGGTGGCGCGGCTGATTCGGAGTGCGAATCGGAGCCGCCCGCGAGGTTCGAAAAAACAGATTCGGACGGTTTAGGTACCCGAGTTGGCGCTGAAATGCCAACCGGCTTCGTACCAGACGGTTCGATTGGAGGCTCGGTTTGTGGCGGGGGCTGCTTCTCGACTTTTGATTGCGGTGCCTCGGCTGTTTTTTCTCTTAGGTTCTTGACGGCGGTCTCTATGGCGTAAACGCGGCTGGTAAGGTCGCCCCAGCGCGAGTGGTCCTCTTCGCGCTCGCGCCTCCGCCGCACGTTGATGCGCCAAACCCAAATCCATGGACCGAACAGAACGAACAACACGACCAGTAGATAAGGCACGACCTCGAAGAAGGTATCCATCGCGGCGGTTGTGGAAGACGATCACCCTACCTCGCGGGGCATTTTATGACTAATGCCTTAACAAAGTCGAACCTATTTGGCTGGGAAAGCAGTCCGCGCGGCAAAGTGAATCGAGGATCAGCGCGCGGCTTGCGAGAACGCACTGGCCTTCCGCGCACTTACGGTGAATTTCAGCGGGAAGTAGCTTGCAGCACTCAGGGTCTTCTGGAAATCAAGGTCGCTGGAATAAATTCTTTTCGGCACGCTGCGCGCCATGATGCTGAAGGAGAACGGATTGCGCCGGAACGGATACGGTCCGATAGCTATGACGTTTGGGCCTTCGCTTTGCACTTCCATGTCTGCTTCTTCGCCGGTGTCATTCACTGGAACCGCTTCCAGAACCGCGTCTTGTTCCGGATTCATGCAGAAATGCAGGGATAACCGATCCACGGCCTGCATGCGCGCGACGTTCGCGTTCAGCATTCGGTCGCCTGCCAAGGTCCGAGTCCGCGGATTGGCACGCAAGTCCGTGCGCAGCCGCAACTGTTGCAACCGCATCTGCTGAATAAAGTCGTTCGCCAGTTGGTTCTCTTCTGCCTTTACGTATTTTGCGGAGTACCCGGGCATCGTTGCGCGCGCACGGTCATATAGCCCCGATGCGTGCATGCTGGTCAGCAGCCCGGCGTAGTGATCCACTTTCACCAGCCGCTCGATTCCCCTCTGATACAGAGCGATGTGCGTCGCGGTCGGAATAGACATGAAGCTGTAAGGCAGCCGCGTTTTCGGGTCGAGCTCCGGCTTCAGCTCCCATTCCACCCAGCCGTTGTCGTGCTCGGCGGCAGCCAGGCAGAACGATCCGTTCGGCTCAGGCTTAATGAACTGCTCATTGCCCCATTCGCGCGCAAAGAAGCCGGACAGAAACGCGTGATCGGTCTGGCGAATCACCAGCAGTTGCGGCCCCCGCTGCCTTCTTTGTTCGACAAGAATCATTCGGCTGCCCCTTGCAGCAGACCCTCAGCAAGTAGATTTGTTCTGCGATTAAACCAACGCCTTCTGCGGTGAGGCGTGCCAACTCGGCGGCGGGGAGACCGAGCCAATCCTGATAGACCCGGTATTATGCACCGCTGGCGGCGGCCAATCCAGCGCAATCGGCCCTTGCGCAACCGATGGCCCAAGTCTGGTTACCGCAATGTTGGGCATTAGTCGTAAGGGCGCCAGGCTCCCCACCCACAACTAGTCCTTGCAGTACCAGCGTCCTTTTTGCCTTGCTACCAGTCTCTGATTCACGAATCTTTCGCCGTTCCGTAACCAGACCGCAACAAGGTTGGCAGAAAGTTTACCCGCCGGATCGCCACGCTGTCCCGCAACGCGATTGGCCCGCAGCAATCATCACCGGCCACTTCAGTTGGCGCTAGCAAAGTTCAAAGAGGTGAAAACTCATGCTGAAAAGGTTTGCACTCATGTGTTTGGGAATCCCCGCTCTGGCTGCGGGCGTTTGTGCCCAGGAAGGGCCTGTTCCCAAAGGGGTTCCTAGACTCGATCACGTGTTTGTGATCATGATGGAAAATCACGGCTACAGCCAGATCATCGGCAATGCGGATACTCCCTTCGCCAATAGACTTGCGAAATCGGGAAACACCGCGACCAACTACTTCGCCGTCGCACACCCAAGTTTGACCAACTATCTGGAAGTGGCCGGAGGCTCGAATTTTGGCGTGCACTCAGATAACAATCCGGATTGGCACAATTCCAACTGCCTTACAAACTTGAGTACTGGAATTGCGAATACCGACACTCCGTCCAGCCCGAATGTCTGCCCGATCTGGGGAGTGGGTACGGATGCCGCGACACCCGCCATCGACTGCAGCAACGAAACGACCTGTGCGCCGGGCAGCAACGACGGTGAATGGAACATTGATGGCGTTCGCTCGATCGCTGCGAATCCCAATACCGTCGGCAAGACCATCGCCGACCAGCTGCATGCGTTCGGCATGAGCTGGAAGTCCTACCAGGAGAGCCTGCCGCCCACCGGCGCGGACGGCGTGAATTTTGCTGATGGTTTCTTTACCGACGGCAGCGACATCCCCGGAACGATCGCCGGAGAGAAGCAGACGCTCATCAAGCTGTACGCTGCGAAGCACAATCCGTTTGTGTATTTCCGCAGCGTTCAGGAAAACCATCTGGATCGCATCGCCGCGTTCTCAGGCGCGAATGGCCTCTTTGCCGATCTCGAGTCAGGCGACGTGCCAAACTTTTCCTTCATCGCGCCGAATCAGTGCACCGATCAGCACGGACGAGGCAACGCCGGTCCACAATGCGATTTCGATCCCAACGACAACGGCACGCAAGTCGGACTTAACCCCGCGTTGATGTCGGTTGGCGATCAGATGCTGGGCATCCTGGTCCGAGCGATCAAGGCTTCGAAGGTCTGGAGAGAGGGCCGCACGGTCATCGTGGTTCTGTGGGATGAGAATGACTACTCCGTCGCGCCGATCACCAACCAGGTGCTGACGATTGTGGACACCAACTATGGCAAGCACGGCGTGACGAGCGGCAACTACTACAATCACTTTTCGCTGCTCAAGTCGATCGAGTCGGGTTTCCGCCTGCCTTGCCTGAATCACGCTTGTGACGCCGGCACGGCCGTCATGTCCGATCTGTTCGCCAAGGACCATGGCAGCAACGACGACTAAACAGCGGCGCGAAGCGGGTTGCATCATCACGAGCCGGCGGGAAATTCCGCCGGCTCGTTTTTTTTTGCAGCTTCGTCGCTGGGTTGGCGTTCTGGTAGAGTTGGCGATGGGAGGATTCACTATGGGGAAGAAGACGATGTGGGGTGCTGCGGCCGTCGCGGCGGCGGCTATCGCGGTACTCGCAGCACATGCGCAACAGGATAAGTCCAAGCGGCCAAGCCCGCCTGCAACCGCCAAATGCGAGTTGGCTGGGGGAAAATCGATTAGCGTGGACTATTCGAGCCCTCGCCTCAAGGGGCGTCACGTTGGTGGTGAGCTTGCCCCCTATGGCGAGGTATGGCGCACCGGAGCAAATGAAGCCACGACGTTCGTGACCACAGCGGACCTGATGGTTGGCGGCCAGCACGTTCCTGCGGGAAAGTACACGCTGTTCACCATTCCCAACAAGGATAAATGGACGCTGATCATCAGTAAGAAGACTGGCGAATGGGGAATTCCCTATCCGGGCGCGGATTCCGATTTGGTGCGGGTGGACATGAAGGCGTCGGCGACGTCCGGGTTGGTGGAGAATTTCACGATTGCCTTTGACAAGGGCGCCAAGGGCTGCACGATGCGCTTGGAGTGGGAGAATACGCGAGCGTTCGTCGACATAAGCACCATGTAAGCCTTACATCTTCATTCTCGCCATGCCGCGATCAACGAGGAAGACCGCGGCGATTACCGCGGCGGCGGAGACCAGCACATTCACGGACACGGTTTCATGGGCGAGCCACCAGCCTAGCAGCACGGCCACGATGGGGTTCACGTAAGTGTGCGTAGCGACCAGCGTCGGTGAGTAGTGCTCGAGCAGCCAGTTGTAGGCGCTGAAGGCGATCACGCTGCCGAACAGGATGAGATAGCCTAGCGCCAGCCACGCCCGCACCGGCACATTTGCAAAATGAAATCCGCGGTACTCGCCGGTGATTGTTCCCGTCGTCAGCAGCATCGCCGAACCCGCCAGCAAAGAAAGTGCCGATAACAATAGCGGGCTGCCGGAAAGATGCGAGCGACGCGAATAGATGATGCCGATGGACCAGGAAATTGCGCCGACCAGAACAGCAACCGCGCCAAGGAAGACTTGCCGGCCAGAGTTCAGCACATCGCGGCCAAGCAACAGCGCAACAGCTCCAAGTCCCAAAACCACGCCCGCGAAGAGATACCCGTTCATTCGCCAACGCTTTTCCCCGGCGCAGGCCATTAAGAAGACCCAGATTGGTTCAGAGGCAATGATCAGCGCGGCAAGCCCGGTCGGCAGCCGCGTTTCCGCCCAGTGCAAGGTGCCGTGGCCGAGCAGAAAAAAGAAAAAGCCGATCACGACGCTGGCCTTGATTTGCGGCCACGTCGGACGCTGGCCTTTTGCCAGCGCCCACACCAGCAGAACCGAGCCAGCGATCAAATGGCGGAAGCCCGCAGTGTATAGGGGCGGAATCGCCGCCACGGCATACCAGATGGCCAGATAAGTCGAACCCCAGATGACGTAGATCGAAAAAAAAGCGCTGAGGACCGCAATCCGGCTCGCCGGAAACTTGCGCCGACGCTGGCGGGCGTCTGTGCGCCCGCGCCGTTCTTCCGTCACCAGAGCTTTTTCTTCCAACTCAGCACGCGTTGTCCTGGTAGCCGCCATATGTAATGAGTCAGATGTGTTATGCTCATTACAGGGTACACGATTTCTGTAATGAGTCAAATGATTTTAGGTCATTACGCATGATCCATTCCAGCCATCGCGAATTCATCGAGCACGGCCATGGCAAATACGGGCCATGGTTCGATTTGGTCAACAGCCAAGAGTGGGACGGATTTGGCGGCATGGTCGAGCAATTCGAAAATCCCGCCTGGTTGCGCTTTTTTCTGCGCCGCTGGGAATTCCAGGCGCCTCATTGGACTCCATTTCCGATCGAACAGTGGACAGCGCTGCGCTCCGCGCTGCGTTCCATCTGCAGGGCGTGTGCGCGGCACGGGAAGATCCGGCCGAGGGATTTGCGGGTATTGAACCGCGCACTGAACGTATCGGGCACGCGGCAGCTGCGGAAGAGCCAAAATGGGTTTGAGCTGAAGTTTGTTTCGGCCGCCGTCGGATGGCACAAGATTCTTGAGGAGACCGCGCAGTCGTTTGCGGAACTGCTGGCAAGAGGCGGCGCAGATCGCATAAAAATCTGCCGCGATCCGGAGTGCGGCTGGGTTTTCTACGACCAAACCAAAGGTAAGACACGCTGCTGGTGCGACGACAAGGTTTGCGGTAACCGCGACCGGGTCAGAAAAGCGCGCTCCAAGTTGCGGCGGTAGTTCACGTTGCGAGATCCTTCGTCCCGTCTCGCGGGACTCCGGATGACCAAGCACTGCGAAGGTGGGCTCTGGCTAGGCCTGCTTGCTGCACATCAGCGAGAGGAACTCGTCACGAGTCTGCTTGTTGTGGCGGAAGGCGCCGAGCATGGCACTGGTAACCGCCTGGCCGTGCTGCTTTTCGACGCCGCGCATCTGCATGCACAAGTGGCGCGCTTCAATTATAACTCCGACGCCTTGTGGAGCGATTTTGTCTTCAATGGCTTTGGCGATCTGACAGGTCATGCGCTCCTGAATCTGCAGGCGGCGAGCGAACATGTTGACCAGGCGCGCGATCTTGCTTAGCCCCAGGACCCTGTTCGTGGGCAGATAGGCCACGTGGGCCTTGCCGAAAAACGGCAGCAGGTGATGCTCGCACAGGCTGAAGAATTCGATGTCCTTCACCACCACCATTTCGTCATAGTTGACGCTGAAAGTGGCGCCATTCAACACCTGGTCCACACTCTGATGGTAGCCGCCTGTAAGAAATTTCAGGGCTTTCTCGAAGCGTTCCGGGGTTTTGCGCAGGCCCTCGCGATTTGGGTCCTCGCCAACCAGTCGAATGATTTCCCGAGCGTGGCAGGAGATGGTGCGGGCATCCTGCGGCTTGCTCTCTTCGTTTAACAGAATCTCTTGGGTTGGTTTGCTCACGGCTGTTTCCTTTACTTTACTCCCCTGCATATTCAAAGCTGTTGTTCGACGTCTCGACGACGCGAACGGCTTCGAGCTTCGCCCCGGGGAAAGATTTCAGGCGTTCGAAAATCTCAATGCACAAATTCTCGGTAGTCGGCACAGCGTTCCGGAACGCGGGAACTTCATCCTGCAGCGAGCGATGATCGAAAGGCTCAACCACGCGCTCCTGCACAAACGCATCGAGCTCGGCCAGGTTGGCGATCATGCCGGTGGCCGGATCGATTTTTCCAGAGAAGCGAACTTCGAGGGTGTAGTTGTGGCCATGGCCATACGGATTGTTGCACTTGCCGTAGATGCGGTCGTTCTCGGTTTCAGATAGCTGCGCGCTGTGCAGGCGATGCGATGCGGCGAAGTGATAACGGCGGCCGAGTTCGACGTGAGACGCGGCGGACATCAGACGGCACCCTTGGAGCCGTTCGCAGAGCGGTAGCAATCGGCGAAGAGGTCGGCCGATTCGTACAGGCGCACACGGTGGAGTTGGCCGCGGGCAATCTTTGGATCGAGCAAACTCCAGATCACGCGCGCAACATTTTCGCAGGTAGGGATCTGCCCCTTCAATTCCTCCACTTCGTAGTTCAGGAAGCGGTGATCCATGCGCCGCATGATTTCGCGTTCCAGCAAGTCTTTCAATTCTTTCAAATCAAGCACCATGCCGGTGACCGGGTCAGGCTCGCCCGCGATCGTGACTTCGAGGGTGTAATTGTGGCCGTGGCCGTGCGGGTTGTTGCATTTGCCGAAGATGCGCCGGTTCTCCTGCGCGGAAAGCGCCGGGTTGTGATACAGGTGCGAAGCAGAGAACTCAATTTTGCGCGTGAGATAGACCATGGGCTGCTCTTATTTAGATGCTCCACCAGCGCCAACCGGGTATTCCCGGCCCTTCCAGGAAACTTTGCCCCTGGCATAGCTTTCGTGTGAGGCCCAGAGTGCCGCGGCATAAAGAAAGACCGCCGGCAGGTAGTACATGACGAGTTTAAACGGGAAATGGTTACGGGTGAGTGACAGGCCGTAGGAAAGCTGGCGGAGAAGGAGCAGCACCACTCCCGCGAACACAGCAACCGGGACTTTGATGCCGATCAGCAGCACCACGAAGATCATCCAGGGAAACGTGGATTCGAACTCCGAGAAGATGGCGCCGCTGGTCCCACCCATGAGCTGGAAGAGATTCTTCCTCCAGCCCTCCCACATGGCGGAAAATGAGCGGTACATGCGGACGCGAACCATACCTTCGCCGGTCGTAAACCAGATGCGTGAGCCCGCAGTCTTGACGCGACGCGCGAGCGCGACGTCCTCCAGGATTTCTCCGTGAATCGCGGCGTGACCGCCGGCTGCTTCGTAGGTCTCGCGGCGGATCATCAGAAATTGACCGTTCGCGGCAGCGGCAAGCGACGCGGGATCGTTCACTTGGTCGTAGGAGAACTTCAGGGCAAGACGCAGATACACGAACGGAACAAGGGCCTTTTCGTACCAGGTTTTGAGAACCTGTTCGGGCGAAAATGAGATGAGTGCGGCCTGGTGCTCTGCAGCGAGCGCGAGCGATTTGGCAGCAGCGCCAGGTAGAAGCAGGGAGTCGGCATCGGTGAAAAGCAGCCAGGGCTGTGTGGCCCGCTGTGTGCCCTGCCAAACTGCGTTGTTCTTGCCAACCCAGCCCGCCGGAGGTGGCGTGGCATCAACAACCCGAGCTTGAGGATACCTGGCGGCAAGCTGGTGAAGGATCTCCGGTGTGCAATCGGTCGACTGGTCATTAACTGCAATGATTTCAGTGATTTCCGGCTGAGCGGCCAGCGATTCGATGCAAGCAGCGATGACCGCTTCTTCGTTGCGGGCCGGGACAATGGCGCTGATCGAACTGGTAGACTTCATGGTCATTAGTTCTTAGCGGGGTCGGAAGCGTTTATTCCCTGCGCGGATTACGTTAGTATAGCACTGGTATGGAACGCCTTCGCAGAGCGCTGGTCTGGTCCGCTTTGGCGCTGGGCGTGACGATTTTGGTGCTGTTTGCCCTGCCCAGCTATCGGCAGGGTGAGGCCTCCGTCGCGGGAAAGACTGCCGATGACTTTGCTCTCACAATGGACGGCAAGCCCGTGCACCTCTCCGATTACCGGGGCAAGGTGGTGGTGCTGAATTTTTGGGCCTCTTGGTGCCAGGCCTGCGTCGAAGAAGCGCCAGCCCTGACTCGCTTGCAGAAGCACCTGGAACCAGGCGGAGGCACGATTTTGGGCTTCAGCATTGACGAAGACCCGGCCGCGTACGAAAGATTCCTGAAGCAGTTTGCCATCAACTTTCCCACTTACCGCGACTCTACGGTGCACGATAACAAGTCCAGAATCATGAACGGATATGGAACTACGCAAATCCCGGAAACGTACGTGATTGACCGGCACGGAAAGATTGCGCGCAAGATTATCAGCGCTCAGCAGTGGGATTCGCCGGAGATGCTCGCGTATTTCGACGCCACCCTGAAGGGGAAATAGGCTGTTTTCTGCTGGGCGGCCTTGGCGGGACTTGAGTATGGGCGGTACCGGGTTCAGATCAGAGGCTTCGATGCGTTCACTGACCGTGGCCTTCCTGCTTTTCCTTCCTGCTTTTCCTTCCTGCTTTTCCTTCCTGTTGCGCTGCTGGGGCAGCGACCTCCCGGCACCGGGCCGAGCCCAGCCCCATCGAGTTCATCCGCGAGTTCGGCAAGCGCAACAAGCACGGCTTCGACTCATACGACGTCGAGCAGCCCGTCTAGCTCAGCTCCTTCGCATGCGTCGTCGCCTGCCGCACCGTCCCACACTTCGTCACCTAAGGTGTCGTCCCCGGCCCACAGTCCCGCGCCGTCCGGCCACGCACGGTCTGAGGCGGCAAGTTCCAGACCGGTACGTGACTCGCGAATGCCTGCAAAGGAGCGACAGCCTGAGCAGGTTGTGGAGAGAAAGGAACGAAATTCACACAAACAGGACCCGAAACCGGTCGAGGCTGACACCGCGCCTCCCTGCAAGCACAAGCCTTGTGCCGTAGTGTGCCCGCCCGGCCAGACTCTCGATAACGAGAAGTGCGTCGCGACGCCCGTTCGGGCTCGCAGCAATACCGCTCAGCAGCAATGCGAACCTGGATTTGAGTGGAACGGCGGGGCGTGCAGAACGGTAACGGAATCCGCAAAGGGATGTCCGGCCGGGGAAACCTGGGACGGCTTAACCTGCGTGAATTGCGCGATGCTCCAGACCAGTGCCGCCAACCTGGCCGCCGAGGCCCGAGTGGCAAAAATGGATATGGAAATAGCGTGCAGCCAGAATCCTGGTGGACAGCAGTGCCAGGCGGCTGCGCTGAGCCACAATGGCGCCGTGCAAAGATACCGCTTGGCGTAACGATGGTGCCCCTATGGGGTGCCGGGGCGGAATGCTTCCACCAGACATTTTGTGAAGGAACTCTAACGCACCCTGTGGGGCTGAGCGCCCGCAACGCCACTCCAAGGGGCTGCGGCTGGTTCGGACCTCGGTTCTGCAACAACCTTCTCTTTGACAGCTTTCTTCCCTTCCTACGAAGTCGTAGCATCGTGGTAGGTAGAATTCTGTGAGAACGAGTCTGTTTGAGATCTTTAAGATTGGAATTGGGCCGTCAAGTTCGCATACCGTAGGGCCGATGCGCGCGGCGGTGGCGTTTGCCGCGAGCCTTCGGGATGGCGGAATACTCGAGCGCACGGTGCGCGTCGAGGCAAGCCTATACGGATCGCTGGCGCTTACCGGCCACGGCCACGGGACGGATCGAGCGGTGCTGCTCGGATTGAGCGGAGAACTGCCGGACCAGATTGCGCCGGAGTCGATTGAGCCCAAGCTCACGGCGATTCGAAGCTCAAAACACCTGAAACTGGCGGGATCACGTGATATCGCGATTGATGAAACGCGCGACCTTCTCTTTCACAAAGACAAAACGCTGGCGTTCCATTCCAACGGCATGCGCTACCGGGCGTTTGATGCCAATGGCGCAGTCGTCGCCGATCAGGTGTATTACTCGATCGGCGGCGGATTTATTTTGCGCGAAGGAGAGTCCACCGAAGCACACGTAAAGGCGCTGGTGAAGTATCCGTTCTCCAGCGCTGCTGAACTGCTGAAGACTGGCGCCGATACGGGGCTGGCGATCTGGGAAATCGCGCTCGAAAATGAAAAGACCTGGCATTCGGAGAACGAGATTCGCGAATACGTGCGGCGGGTCTGGGAAGTGATGCAGGGCTGTATGGAGCGCGGGCTGGCCACGGAAGGAATTTTGCCCGGAGGCTTGAATGTACGACGCCGTGCGCCGCGGCTGGCGAAAAAGCTTGGCGCAACCGGCAGCGGTGATCCGCTGGCGCCAATGGATTGGGTCAACGTGTATGCAATGGCGGTGAACGAGGAAAACGCGGCCGGCGGCAGAGTGGTTACAGCGCCGACCAATGGAGCGGCCGGAATCATTCCCGCGGTGGCAACGTACTACATGCGGTTCGTTCCCGGCTCCGATAAGGACGGATTGTTCCGCTACTTTCTGACCGCGAGCGTCATTGGCGTGCTGTACAAAGAAAATGCCTCCATCAGTGGTGCAGAGGTTGGCTGCCAGGGAGAGGTTGGCGTGGCGTGTTCGATGGCTGCGGGCGGACTGGTGGCGGCGCAAGGCGGCTCGAATGGGCAGGTCGAATACGCCGCGGAGATTGGCATGGAGCACAACCTGGGTATGACTTGCGATCCCATTGGCGGGCTGGTTCAGATTCCGTGCATCGAGCGCAACGCCATGGGCTCGGTGAAAGCGATTAACGCCTGCCGCATCGCGCTGCGCGAAGGCAGTGAACACAAAGTCTCGCTCGATCAGGTCATCAAAACGATGTACGACACCGGCATGGACATGCAGTCGCGCTACAAAGAAACCTCTCTCGGCGGCTTAGCTCTGAACGTCATCGAATGCTGACCATACTCAGGGTCTTAAGTTTTAAGTTTTCGGTTTTCGCCGAAAGAGGAATGCGGTTGATTGACAGACTTCCTGAGCTGGCAGCCGAAGGCCGGAGCCAGCGGCGCAAGTCCCGGAATTGGAGATCGTTTGCAGATTCGGAGACGACTTCTGCGCCTCCTTTTGACTCAACCCAAACCCACGGGTGCTGATGGCCCGAACGTGGAGTATGTAGAACTCGAACCAACTGAGGGAATGCTCATCTTGCTATCGTTAACGGCATGATCGCCTAGGTAGAGGTTCTTAATCGCAACAGCGTACTCACCCAACTTCTCGAAGCCTTACCTTGACCCACTCTGCTTTTTGTCAGCACCTGTTACTCACAATTTAGAACTGGCTCACTCATATCGCAGAGCTTCTACCGGATCGAGCTTCGCGGCTTGCATGGCTGGAAGCCAGCCGCTGAGCACTCCAACAATGACCAGAATCAGCGAAGACAAAAACATGGTCATGAACGAAAGGGTCAGATGAATGTCTACTTTGCCGGATTCATCCTCGTAGGCCGGGCCGAGGAACGGCAACGTGCCGATCGCCGCGGTCAGCGCCCAGGAAAGCAGCATTCCGATAGCGCCGGCGGCGATGGTCATCACCAGGGCTTCCAGCAAAAACTGCCAGCGGATGTGATTCTTGCGCGCTCCAAGCGCCCGCCGCAGGCCTATCTCCCGAACGCGCTCTTCAACGGATACCAGCATGATGTTCATCACTCCAACGCCGCCGATTCCGAGGGTCATCGCCCCGATCATGAACAACAGCGCTTCGATACCGATGGTGATACCTTCCATGATGGGCTTGAACTCTTCGCGGCCGAACATGGTGATGGCTCGCTTGTCAGTGGGTGAAAAACGCTGGCGGCTGGCAATTGCGGCGCGAAACTGTTCCATCGCCGCCTTCTCAAAACCGGGCCCCACGGGTTCCCAGACCATCACACTGGAATATTTGGTGTCCCACAAATCGCCGGCGGCCGTGTAAGGAATGAATACCGACTCGTCGTCGCAGTTGAAGTAACAACTGTCGGAGAATTTCCGGTCCATCGAGCCGATGACAGTGAACGCCACACCCTTAATGCGCACCATTTCGCCGACGGCAGGCTCCCCGCTGAAGAGCTTCTTGCGCATTTCCGACCCCAAGAACACCACGCGCCGCCGCTCCGCAATATCTTCCGGCGAAATCCAGCGGCCGTCGCTCGGCACCTCGTTCCGCATTTCGCCGTATTCAGGATAAACGCCACGCACCGGAGCGTCCTTCACGCGTTCCCCGCGAGCCACGCCGTGGAATTGCACTGTTTCGCGGGTCACGCGGCGAATCAAGGGCGATTGGGCCTTGACCCACTCTGCGTCTTCGGCTTCGAAACGCACGGGTTTCCCGGCGCGCTCGCCACCTGCCTGCTCGCTGGTAGTGCCGGGCCACGCGATCACCGCGCCCTTGCCAAACACCTCGAAGGTGTACATGAGCACGCTGCGGAATCCAGAGCCGTAGCTGAGCAGCAGGGTAACCGCAACGATGCCCCAGGAAATGCCAGACATCGTAAGGAAACTGCGCACTGGATTCCGGCCGAGCGCTGTCCATGCCTGTTTGAAGATCTCTTTGAGCATGGATCAGCCTCCGGCCTCGAACCGCAGCGCTTCGATCGGATCGACCGACGCGGCGCGATTCGCCGGATACACGGCGGATAGAACTGCGATCAGCCCGAGCAGAGAGACTGACATCGCGCCGATCTTCCAGCTGGTCAGCATGCCGCTGAAAAAAGGTGGCATGGGCGCAAGATTCACCAGCGAGCAAAAGCCGTAGGAAAGCAACAGGCCCACTCCACCGCTAATGGCGACAACGAAGATCGTCTCCAGAAAGAATTGCCGCAGAATGGAGTGACGGGTCGCACCGAGCGCCATGCGCACACCGATTTCACGTGTCCGTTCGCGAACGCTCACCAGCATAACGTTCATCACGCTCAAGCCACCGAGAAACAGTGTCGCGATTCCCACCGCGCCCATGAAGTACTCCATGCCCACGATGATCATGCGGTTGGCCTGAGCGTTCTTGACCGTATCCCAGATTGCCGCCGCTTCTTCGTCGCGCGGGTCAAAATTGTGCAGCCGGCCCAGGGTGCGGCGAAGCTGGCGCACGCAGTCTTTGTGTGTGTCCACCGACCAGGGGGCAATGAGCAAGCGATCCACTGTGTGTTCGACGGCTGGAGGCTTGTTGGGAAAGTCTCGCCGCATGGAGTTAAAGGGAATAAAGATTTTGCGGGTATCGAACCCGTCGTAGCTGGAGTTTTGGTCTTTGGACTTCATCACGCCGATGACGGTGTACGGAATGCCCTTCATCCAGACGATTTGCCCCATCGCGTCGCGCTCGGCGAAAAGCTGTTTCTTGGTCTCGCTGCCGAGGAATGCGACGTTGCGGGCGTTGTCGTTATCCTCGTCATTGTAGAAGCGGCCTTGCGCCGGCGTAACGCTGCGAATTTCGCTGAACGGAGGGAGGGCGCCGACCACCGGGATCGTTCCGCTGTTGAACAAGCTGCGGACCTTCACGTCGTTGCCGAGTTCTGGCATGACGTACTTGCAAGCAGGCGATTCCGCGGCCACTTTCGTGTAGTCATCTTCCATCCAGTGCATGGCACGCCCGGCGCGCGCGCCGCCGGCCTGCATGCTGGTGCGGCCGGCGAAGACGATCATCACGTCTTTGCCGAATGTTTCCTGGTTTTTCTGGATGCCGTCGCCGAGACCCTCGCCGGCGGCCACCATCACGGTGATGGAGATGATGCCCCAGGCGATGCCAAACATCGTGAGCAGCGTGCGCCGCTTCTGCGCCCAGAGCGTTACCAAAGTGTCGCGCAGCAGGTCCTGGAAAGACACGTTGCGCTCCTATTGCAGAATCACTTGCTGTTTTTCGTTGAGGCCCGCCAAGATTTCAGTTTTAACGCCGTTGGAAATGCCCAGCTTCACGTCAACCTTTTTCTTTCCGTTCGGGCCCTTGGGGTCAGGGATTTCGACCTGCGCCTTGCGATCCTTGTCGTAGATCATCGCGGCTTCCGGGGCCATCAATACGTTTTTCTTCTCTTCCAATAGGATTTCCGCGTTGGCGCTCATGTTGGCTTTCAGTTCACCCGGATTGGTAATCGAGACTCGGACCTCAAAAGTCGTCACGTTGTCCTTCTCTTTGCCCGAGGGAGAAATCCTGGTGACTTTGCCTTCGAACTTTTTGTCCTTAAAAGATTCGACGACAATGCGCGCGGGCTGGTTCATATAGACTTTGCCGATGTCGGCTTCATCCACCTTGCCCTGCACGTAAACTTCACTCACGTCGCCGAGGGTCATGATCGGCGTAGCCTGCGAGCCTAGAATAAGGATCGAGCTGACTGCGTCGCCGACGTTTACATCGCGCGACAGCACCAGTCCATCAATGGGGCTGACGATGGTGGAGTTGCGCAAGTCTTCTTCCGCGTTGTCGAGGGCGGCCCGGGCCTGCGCTTCCTGGGCTTCGGCCTTGGAGATTTCAGCCTTCGAGACGGCTAGATTGCGCTGCGCACTCATCTGCTTGTTCACCGCCAACTGATAGTTCTTTTCGGCGTCCTCCACGACGCTCTTGGACATGACGCCATCCTTAAGCATCTGCTGTGCGCGCTCCATGCCGAGTTTGAGAAAGGGTACATCCGGCCCTTCCGCGTCCACTTTGTTGCGCTCAAGAGCGGCCTGCGACGACTGTTTGGCGGCCACAGCGGCTTCCATGTTGGCATGCGCCGCGCGCACCGCGGCCTCGAGCTGGATTTTGTCCAGTTCGACCAGCACTTGACCGGCCTTCACGCGATCGCCATAGTCCACAAAAATCTTCTTCACAATTCCGCTGGCTTTGGATTTGATTTCTGCTTTAGAGAGCGGCTGAATTTTTCCCGTAGCAACCACCACGCGGGCCAGATCGCCGCGTTCCACGCTTGCCAGTTTGGACGGATCAATTTCGTGGCTGGGGTTGAGGGCGGCTTTTACGCCGAAGCCTGCGCCAAGCAGAAGCACCAAGCCAATCGAACCCCAGATGATTCGACGGCGCCTCTTTTTCCCGTTTTTTCCATTGCTTAGACCGTTGCTGACACTCGCCATTTCCAGGACCCCCGCAGAATCGCTTCGCACTCAGGAGATACGGCACCGGGCGACGAAAGGTTCCGTAGTTCCTGTGACTTAGACGAGCCCCAGCAGGATTGGTCTGCGCAGCAAATTTGCTCACCGAGACACCCAACGTCGCGGCCGGCCGGAGACTTCTCTTGAACGCTAAAACCTATTGATTGAGCGACTTGCGAGGAGTCGGATCTTCGGTCAGAACGGTTACCTTACCGCCTGACCGTGCGTCTAAATGGAAATACTGACGGCTCGAAGGTTGGTAAAGCAAAGTGGCTTGGATGCTGCAGCTCGTCAGGGTCCGCAGGCTTGTGTGCTGGCGTAAGAACTAGTACGCTGCCCTAAGCACGTCGCCAGCCCATCAAAGCCTGACGGAAGCAGTATGAGTCACCAGCTCACGATTGCGGTGCACCCAGGTCGCTACGCAATCTGCAGGCTCGAACCGGAAGCTTCACTCCCCGCGTGGGCGACGGCTCGTGGCTTCTTGTCGGTGACTCGCACCGCTCAAGAGTTATCGGTGGTCTGCGAAGAAGAGTCGGTACCTCCGGAAATTCACGCAGAAAGAGGGCGCCGGCTGTTGCAGATCGAGGGAACCCTGGCTTTTACCTTGACCGGCGTGCTGGCCTCGGTGGCAGCGCCGCTGGCCAAAGCGGAGATCAGCATCTTCGCAGTCTCTACGTACGACACAGACTATCTGTTGGTTTCGGAGGAAGATCTGACCGCGACAATGGATGTATTGGAAACTGCGGGTCACACGATCCAGCGGAACTCATAGATTCATACCTACAACTCTGGAGACGAAAAGAATGACGAAAGCGCGGAGAACAGCACCGTGGAAGTTTGCCCAGGGAGGAATTTTCCTTTCGAGCTTGATCGCAATGATGGTGCTGTTGGCGGGAACACAGGTCCGCGGCGACGAACCGTACGCGCGAAGCCGCGACTACGACCTGCAGCACTCGCGGATCGTGCTGAAGTTTGATGTCGAACAAAAGAAGGTGATTGGCGATGTAACCCACACGCTTTCGATCTTGCAGGAAGGCACGAGCAAGCTCTCCTTCGATTCCGTGGGGCTCACGATCCAAAGCGTTACTGTAAACAAGGCCGCGGCGAAATTCGAAACGAAAGAAACCAAGCTGGTCGTGCCCCTGGCTGCGCCCGCCAGGAAGGGCGACAAGTTTGAAGTGGAAATCAAATACGAGGGAAAAACCACCAAGGGTGCATATTTCATTTTGCCGGACAAGGATTACCCTAACCAGCCGAAACAGATCTGGACACAAGGCGAGTCCGAAGACACGCGCTACTACATTCCGACGTACGACTATCCGAATGACCGGCTGACTACGGAGACAATTCTCACAGTCCCGGCCTCCTGGATTACGGTGGCCAACGGCAAGCTCGCCAGTGTAAAGGAAGCGGGCAACGGCATGAAAACCTGGACGTGGCAAGAGTCTCTTCCCAGTTCCACGTACCTGATCACCGTGGTCGCCGGTGAATTTGACGAGCTGAAAGACACCTGGCGCGGCAAGCCTGTGACCTACTACGGGCCCAAGGGCCGCGGCGACCGACTGAAGATCAATTACGGGCGCACTCCGCAGATGCTGGAACTTTTCAGCACGAAGCTTGGCGTCGAGTATCCATGGGAAAAATACGCGCAAGCGATGGTGGACGAATTCATCGCCGGCGGAATGGAAAACTCCAGCGCCACAACCAACACCAGTTCTTCGCTGGTTCATCCGAAGCTGGCTGGAGAGTACGCCACCGGACAGGATCCTCTGATTTCCCACGAACTCGGCCACCAATGGTTTGGCGATCTAGTCACGACCAAAGACTGGGGCAACATCTGGCTCAACGAAGGATTCGCCACGTTCATGGAAACGGTTTGGATCGAAAACTACTTTCCGAAGGATCAGTCAGAATACGAACGGTGGAACGGCATCCGGCAGTGGTTCGAACAGGCAGATTTGTGGGGCAAGCCGCTCGTCCGCCACGACTTCGACGACTCCGGCGAGTTTGACGGCAATGCCTACGGCAAAGGCGGCTTGGTCCTCTATATGTTGCGCCATCAGCTCGGCGAGGAGAATTTCTATCGCGGGCTAAAACACTATCTGGAAGCGAACCGCGGTAAAAATGTCGTCTCTGCGGACCTGGCGAAGGCGATCGAGGAACAGACGAATAGCAACGTGGACCAGTTCTTTTCCCAGTGGGTGTACGGCGCGGGCGCTCCGAAGTTTGACCTGGGCTACTCCTACGACGACGTGAAGCACCAGGTGACTTTGAGAGTCAAACAAACCCAAAAGGTGGAAAGACGAGTCGGCGTGTTCCACGTCCCGACCGATGTGGAAATCACCACTGCATCTGGGGCCAAGTTGTATCCGATTACGGTGTCAAAAAGCGAGCAGGCGTTCTGGTTTCCCGCAGACAGTGCGCCGCTGATGGTGCTGTTCGACAAGGGTGGGCACATCCTGAAGTCCGCGGAGTTCCACAAAGAGAGAAAAGAGTGGTTCTTTCAACTCAAAAATGCCACTGAGCTTGCCGATCGCGCCGATGCTGTACAAGCGCTGAACAAAACCAAGGACGATCCAGAAGTGGATGCCGCGCTTGGTGAAACGCTGCGCGCAGACAAGGCGTGGGGAGTCCGAGCAACAGCCGCCGACGCGCTCGGACAGCGCAAAACAGCCGCGGCGGCAAAGCAGCTTCTTGATGCGCTCGACTCCAGCAAAGAACCGTGGGTGCGTAATCGCGTCGTTTCGGCCCTAGGGAATTTCAAGGACAACGCGGAAATTCCTGTCAGGCTGGAAGCGATTGCAAAGGACGACAGTTCTTACCGGGCGCGCGCCGCGGCCTTGCAAGGTCTAGGCCGATTGAAAGCATCCAACGCTCTGAGCGTGTTCAACGCAGCGATTGCTGCCGATTCGCCGGACGACTTTCTGCGCAACGCGGCGCTGCGAGCTATGGGTCCGCTCGGTGACGACAAGGCGGTCGCGACGCTCAAGGAATGGGTAGCCATCGGCAAGCCGCTGGAAACGCGCCAGGCGGCAATTTCCAGCCTCGCCCGATTGCAGAAAAACGACCAGCAGATCACCCGGCAGATTGCCAGCTATCTGACCGAGCCGCATTTTCCGGTGCGTTTTTCCGCGATTTACGCACTGGGCGAGCGCGGCGACGCATCGGCAATACCGGCGCTCGAAGAGTTGCTCAAGAGCAACGACTTGAGCATCGAAATGGTGCCGATGATCAAAGGGCAGATCGCCAGACTGAAGGGCGGCTCAGGCAAGCCTGAAGGCGGCGAGTCTGCTGAAGCCGACGGAGACGAAAGCGTCACCAAGCGCCTGGATCGCCTGGAAAAGTTGCTTGAAGAAATGAGCGGTCGCCTGAAAAGCATCGAAGAGCGGCTGCCACAGAAAAAGTAGCCGCTGTCGATACCGAACGATTCACAGGGCAGACCGACTGCCCTTTGTTCTTCGCCGACAACAATCGGACGCTAGCGATTTCGGTGTGCGATCAGCAGCCGGAAGTCCCGAAGATTGTTGCCAGTCGGCCCAATCGTGACGTCGTCGCCAAGCGCTGCAAAAAAGCGATAGGCGTCACTTCTCTGAAAATATTCGCGGGAGTTCATTCCAAACTTCGCAGCGCGTTCTAACGTGTCGCTGTCCGCGACGGCTCCCGCCGCCTGGCTGTTGCCGTCGATTCCGTCGGTCCCACAACTCAGCACAGTGATCGGCCGGCCCGCAATTCGCTGGGCGCAAGCCAACACGAAAGCCGAATTGCGGCCACCCAATCCGTCGCCAGTTACCTCAGAGCTCAACTCCCCGTCCGCAATCAAGGCGATGGTCTGGCCTGGATTGGCCGCCGCCAACTTTTCAAGTTGAGAAAGCAGCTCATCGGCGGCTTTCTCAACAGGCCAATCGTCGGTCGAATTGTCGCAATACGCCAGGCAGTCTTCCGCCTCCGCAATTCGATGCGCTGTGTGGAACAGCTCATGCATGCCAAGGATTAACTGGAAATCCGTGTTTGCAAACGCGCGATCCTCCGGCTTCGGACTCTCTGGCATTTGGCCGCCGTTGATCCAGTCCATCAAGCGCGGCGGCAGCCGGGTCTGCAAATCGTATTTCCTAATGATTTGGGCCACCTGCTCCCGGGTAGTTGGATCCGGCAAAGTCGGTCCGGAGGCCAGTGCAGATTCATGACCAACCGGCACATCACTGATCGCGAGCGTCAGCACGCTAGCCGGGTCGGCCGCCTGCGCCAGCCGGCCCCCCTTCACTGCGGAACAGTGTTTGCGAATGGCATTGATTTCGGTGATCGACGCACCGCAGGTTACGAGCGCCCGGTTCATAGCTTGCACATCCGCTAATGACATCGTTGCTGGCAACGGTTTCTCGAGGAGCGCCGACCCGCCGCCGGAAAGTAGCACTACCAGCAGCGTTTTTTCCGTGCTACCGCAAACCAGTTTCAACGCCACATCCGCCGACTCGAGGCTCTGCTCGTTCGGAGTGGGATGCCCGGAAACAAAATAACGCAGCCCGTCTCGCGCTTTCGCCGGCGCAGTCGTTGCGGCAACTATTCCACGTGTTGCGATTCCCGGCGGCAGCACCTTGAATAGCCCATCCACCATGCTGTGCGCGGCCTTACCCACAGCTACAATGCGCAAATCATTGAGCCGCCGCAGGTCGTATTGCCGCTCTGCACAGTGCAGCGTGCCGTGTACGTTGCCGACGCAGCGCTCAACCGCTGCCGCCACGTCCAGTTCCTCTATGGTTCGCAAGAAGATGCGCCGTGCGAGTTGTTTTCCGTCGGCCATTTGCTTGGCTGAAGAGGGCGGCAGTCAGCGGGGCTTCATCGCTTCCGGATTCAGCATGTTGGGTGGTCGCCTCCCTTGGAAGAACGCAACCGCGTTTTGTGCGGCGACCAGCGCCATCTTGGCCCGCGTTTCATTGGAAGCCGAGCCCAAATGCGGCGCCAAAACAACATTCGAGCGTTTCAATCCCGCGTGAACAAATGGCTCCTGTTCAAACACGTCGAGTCCGGCCCCGGCGATTTTCTTGGACTCCAGCGCGTGAACCAAAGCGGCTTCGTCCACCACCGGTCCGCGCGAAGTATTGATCAGAAATGCGGTTGGCTTCATCCGGAAAAACTTGGGCGCGTCAAACAGCTGGCGGGTATCGCCATTCAGCGGAATATGGAGAGAGACGAAGTCGGATTCGGCCAGCAGCGTATTCATGTCGCGATACTCTGCTCGATTGTCCTTCTCGATTGCCTCATCAGCGCGGTTGCGATTGTGATAGAGCACTTTCATGCCGAAGCCATTCGCCCGTCGCGCGACGGCGCGTCCAATCCGGCCAAATCCGACAATGCCTAAGGTTTTGCCCCACACATCCGTTCCGCAGAATTGATCGAAGTCCCAGCCCTGCCAGCTCCCGGCGCGCACGAACTGGTCGGCTTCCACCACGCGGCGAGCGACGGCCAGCAGCAAGGCCCACGCAAAGTCGGCCGTAGTCTCATCCAGCACGCCGGGAGTGTTGGTGGCCGCCACTCCGCGCTTGGTGCACGCCGGCAGATCAATATTGTCGTAGCCGACTGCGACATTAGCCACAAGGCGCAGCTTTGGCGCCGCCCGCAATAAATCATCGCCGATCTTTTCCGTCAGCAGGCACACCAGGCCCTCTTTATCCTGGATTCGCCGGAAAAGCTCTTCGCGCGACGGCCGCTCGGGCTTGGACCAGAATTCGCACTCGCAAGTCGCCTGCAGCAGTTGCTGCGCCTCCGGGTACAATGGGTGAGTGCTAAAGACCTTGGCTTTCGGCATTTCGATCCTCGAACACGGGAGCCTGTAAATTATCACACGCGCGGTCAGAAAATACTCCGAGCCGTTGCGCGCCCCGCGCGAGACTCACTATAGTTTCGGTACGATTGAGTACTCTTGCCGATGAACGCCGCCATCCTCGTCGAACTGCAAGCCCTTGTTGGCCCGCGCAATTTGCTGTCCCGCCCAGAAGACCTTGTGCTGTACGAATACGACGGTTCCGTGGATCGCGCGCGGCCGGAAGCTGTGGTCTTCCCTTCCTCCACGTCCGAAGTCACGCGCATCGTCAAACTCGCGGCCAAACACGATGTCCCCATCGTGGGCCGCGGAGCCGGAACCGGACTCTCCGGCGGAGCGTTGCCTCGCGCCGGCGGGATCATGATCGCTTTCGGCCGAATGAATCGCATTCTGGAAGTGGACTATGAAAACCGCCGCGCGGTTGTGCAACCCGGCGTCGTGAATTTTGATCTGACCCGCGCGGTGGAACACGCTGGGCTGTACTTTGCGCCCGATCCTTCCAGCCAGAAATCGTGCACCATCGGCGGCAATGTTTCAGAAAACTCCGGCGGTCCCCACACGCTGGCGTACGGCGTTACGACCAACCACGTCACCGGCCTGGAACTGGTCCTGCCCGACGGTGAAGTAAAGCGCATCGGAGGCAAAGTTGCCGATTCGCTGGGCTACGATCTTTGTGGATTGCTGGTCGGAAGTGAAGGAACGCTCTCACTGGTCACCGAAATTACCGCAAAGCTCTCGAAAAAGCCGGAAGCCGTGAAAACGCTGCTCGCGGTGTTTGAAACAGTTGATGATTCCACTGAAACCGTCACCGAGATGACGGCACGTGCCATCACCCCGGCTGCGTGCGAAATGCTCGACGGCTGGACGCTCTGTGCCGTGGAAGATTACGTCCATGCCGGCTTTCCACGCGACTGCGCTGCGGTGCTGCTGATCGAAATCGAAGGAATCAACGAGGCCGTCGCCGAGCAGTCCGTTGCCATCGAGGCGATCTGCAAGAATCATCATGCTCGCGAAGTACGCACTGCAAAAGATGACCGGGAGCGCGAACTACTCTGGAAAGGCCGCAAGACCGCGTTCGGAGCCCTCGGCCGGCTGGCGCCGAGCAATTATGTTCTTGATGCCGTGATTCCCCGCTCCAAGTTGCCGCAAGCTCTGCGGCAGGTTCTGGCGATTGGCAAACAGTCCGGCCTGCAAATCGGCAATATTTTCCATGCCGGTGATGGCAATCTCCACCCGCTGGTGCTGTTCGATCCGCGCGACCGTTCGCAGTTCGAACGAGCCGTCCGCGCGGCGGAAGATATTGTCCGTTACTGCGTGGGGATCGGCGGTTCGCTGACCGGCGAACACGGTGTCGGCATGGAGAAGAGTGAATTGATGACCCTGATCTTCTCCGACGACGATTTCGCGTTGATGCGCCGCATTCACCGTGAGTTCAACCCGGTCAGTTTGCTCAATCCGGGCAAGGTATTCCCGATGGGCAAAGGCTGCGGCGAAACGCGAATCCGCGCCAGCGCGCTGCAGGCACCGGTGCATGCGTGAGCGCCACCGCCACATCGCTGGTGAGCCGGCTGGAAACCGCTGTTGGCCCTGAGCATGTCCTCGCCAACAGTGCCGCGCTTTCAGCTTATGAAGTGGATGGTGTTACTCCATCGGTAGCGGCTCGTCCCGCCGACGCGGAGCAAGCCCGCAGCGTGGTCCGTATCGCCATGGATGCAAACCTGAAGGTCATACCCTGTGGTGCACGGAGTTCGTCGCGCATAGGAATGCCTCCGGCACAATTCGATCTCGCGTTGGATATGACCCGGATCACCGGCGTGGCTCACTACGATCCGGGCGACCTCACCATCAGCGTCAACGCGGGAACGCCACTGTCGACTCTGGAAAAGGCGCTCTCGGAAAATCGTCAATTCCTGCCGCTGGCCGTTCCTTTCTTTTGTGCCGCAACAGTTGGCGGCGCGATCGCATCCGGTTTGGATTCGCCGCTGCGCCACTTCTATGGCACAGCCCGCGATTTTCTGATTGGCGCTGAATTCATCGATGGCACGGGCGCCCAAACCAAGAGCGGCGGGCGGGTGGTAAAAAACGTCACCGGGTACGACTTCCACAAGCTGCTGTATGGCTCGCTGGGAACGCTGGCGGTTATCACCCGACTAAACTTCCGAACCTATCCGGTTCCTTCGTCGCGCCGTGGATTCTTGGCATCGTTTGCGGATGAGTCCGGAGCGGTGCTGTTCATCAACCAACTTGTTGCATCTGCGCTGACGCCGGTCGTCTGTGAAATCCTTTCGCCGGAGTTCGCGAGATTGCTTCTGCAGGAGAATTCGCCGACAGCGTCGCTTCGTCTCGACACCGATGCTTGGACCGTTTGCATCGGCTTTGAAGGGGGCCCGGAAGTCTGCGACCGCTACACCCGAGATCTCACGCGAATCGCGCAAAGCACTTCCGCGCAAGACGCGGTGACAATCCATGATTCCGTTTTCTCCGCCCTGTTGGAACTGCTTCGCGAGGCTCCGGCATGGATGAAGGACCGGGCTTCCCAAGCGGCGGTTTTCCGGTTCACGACGCTGCCGGCTCAAATGGCGACTTTGCTGCGAGCCCTCCGTTGCTTTGCCGAATCTTCCTGGATGCCTAGCGTTTCGCTGGTCCGCAGCGGCATGATTATCTACTTCGCGCTGCTCCCGAAAGCCAACGATGATTCCGCCGCCAAGCAAGCGGCGTATTTCTGGAAAAGTGTTGGCTCGCTAAGCGACAAAGTAGAATTCAATGCTTCTATACTTTTCTGTCCAACAGAATGGAAACGTCAGCTGAATGTGTGGGCTTACGCGCCAGCTGATTTGGATCTGCATCGCCGCGTGAAAAACGCCTTTGACCCGATGGCAACCTTCGCCCCTGGGCGCTTTGCAGGAGGCCTCTGATCTGTGAGCGAGCAGCACGCAATTTCGGGACTGCAGCCGGTCTATGAAGACTACGCGCGCTGCGTACATTGCGGCCTGTGCCTGAACCACTGCCCGACTTATCGCCTATGGCATCTCGAAGCCGACTCGCCTCGGGGCCGAATCTTTCAGATGATCCGCGTGGAGCAAGAAAACGTGCCGCTGAGTGCAAGCTATGTCGAGCACATTGACAAATGCCTCGACTGCCGCGCCTGCGAGACGGCCTGCCCGTCTGGTGTCGAGTACGGAAAACTTGTCGAGTATGCCCGCGCCCGTATCCAGCGTGACTTCAAGCGCCCGGTCGAATCCTACGTTGCGCGCCGATTCGCCTACCGCCGCCTACTTCCTTACCCGTGGCGCATCGCGTTGGTCGCAAGGCTTTTGCATTTTTACCAGCGTTCCGGGATTCAATCCGTCGTCCGCAAGTGCGGACTGTTGCGCGCCCTCGGCCTCAGCGAGCGCGAAGCGCTACTCCCGCAAATCGATCGACAATTCTTCTTTCGCCGTCTTGGCCAGACTTTTCCTGCGATCGGTGAACGCCGCGCACGCGTAGCGTTCTTTGCCGGTTGCGTCGCTCAGGTCACTTTTTCCGAACTCAACGAGGCCACAATCCGGGTTTTGATCGCCAATGGATGCGAGGTGGTCGTCCCGGATCGGCAAGTCTGCTGCGGGGCGCTTGCCGCCCACGCCGGAGATCGCGACTCAGCACGATTGGTGGCAGGCAAAAATCTGAAAGCTTTCTCGGAGCTGCTGGCTTCCGGCCAGTTCGACGCCGTCATAACCAACGCGGCCGGCTGCGGTTCCACCCTAAAAGAATACTCACACCTTTTCACACCGGATGAGCCCGAATACGCCGCGGCGCTGCAGTTCGAGTCGCGGGTTCGCGATGTTACCGAGTTTCTAGCGGAAATCGGATTAGTCGTGCCGCTCAAGCCCCTTCCTTGCCGGGTCACCTATCAGGACTCCTGCCACCTGTTGCATGGCCAAAAGGTTCGCGAAGCGCCGCGGTCACTGCTGCGCTCTATTCCGGAAATCGAATTTGTGGAGCTGCCTTTCTCCGATATCTGTTGCGGTTCTGCTGGCGTTTACAACATCACCCAAACGGAAGCTTCCCTTGAACTGCTCGCCGACAAAATGAAGCAGGCCAGCAGCACCAAGGCACCGATCATCGTCACCGCGAACCCGGGCTGTCTACTGCAGCTGCGCGCCGGCGCAAAGCTTCACAACACTGGCCAGCAAGTGCTTCACGTCGTGGAGCTGCTCGACCGCTCTCTCTCGTGATTCGCGCCACATCTGGAAAACAAGTGGGCTCGCGCAAAAACAGCGACGCCCTCCTCTCTTCTGTTTCTGGCAACAGAAGAGAAAGAGGGCGCACTGTCTTCAGGAGAGAAGATCGTTTAGGTCCAGCTGATTATTCCATTCCAGGACCCGGCGGTGGAGCATCGGCAGTTGCACCGTGATGTCCGCGCCTCATCCCGTTCACCCCCGCGGGCGGGCCCTGCTTCACGGTGAAGTCCGACGGCACCGTGAAAACATTCGCGTTCGGCGCCGTCCGCTGAATATTCGTCACCGAATAAGTCGTCTCGCCCATGAACGGGTCAGTGTGTTTCGACTGAACCACCATCTGCAGCTCCGGCGAATACCATTCCTCTTTCACAATCGAAATTGGTTTGTCGTTGCCGATGTCGCCCGCGGGAATCGTCCGGGTGTAGCGCGTTCCTTCTGCCGTCACGCCGTTGATCGTCTGCGTTCCAAGCGACTCCTTCTTCACATTCGGATCATCCGCGTGCGGATTCTTGACCGTTGCAGCATCCCCACCCGGTCCGCCTTTGCCGTGCTGTGGCAGCGCGTGGGCCACCTTTTGGTCCGGCTGCAGAATGTAACCGGTCTGAGCCACCGGGTCGTGAATGATGACAAATGATTTTGGGGCACCGCCTGACGTTAGCGGACCAACTCCGTTCAGCGTCACTTCCCGCCGCGTTCTGCCCTGCGCGTCACGAAAAAGGTTTGACTGCACTTTGCGCGAAATCACAGTGCCATCGGACAGCGTCTGCTTCGACTCAGCCACCGCGGTTGCGGTGAACGGCGCACCGGTCACCACTTTTCCCGGGTGCATGCCGTCAAAGCCCAAAAGCTCCATGCGCTCGCCGAACGGCCCCGGCCCGCGGCCCGGTCCATGCATCGGACCCGGAATCGGCGAGGCATCAGGAGCCGGCTCCTGCGCGCGCACAGCCACCGTAAGCAAGAGCGCCGCGCTCATCACGAGCATCCATTTTTTTCCGATTCTCATGCCCACTCCTTCTCTTCTCCCCGGCAACATCTCGAACTCGACGACTACTGCGTCACAACCCCGGACTCCGGTGCCTGGTGCAAACGGACTGCTTGCGGCTCTCCGTCCACGCCAACCAGAAAATCCACGTCCACCCATTCCATTGCGCGCTCCTGTTCGACCGGCAAACCGAACTGCGCCAACGCGCCGCGCTGCACTCGCACCTGCAAAATGGACGACTCATCTGCCGCGCTCGAAAAACTTCCCGGCAGTTGCGTGAACTCGCCGTCGTCATAGTCCGCTGCAACCAGCAACGGCTGAGCCGGTGAAGGATCGTCAGCGCTTTTCACAGTCGGAGTCGCTTCCGGCGTTTTCCTGCTCGAATGCGTCTTCACCCAGCCCACACTCGCCGCCAGAACTGCTGCCGTCGCCAGCGCCCAACCGGCCAGCGCCAAAGTGCTGCGCGGTAGCCGAGATTCCCGCCGTGTACGCAACTCCTGTTTCAGCCTCATCTCCACGCGCGCTGGCGCTGAATGGAAGCTCGTGGACTCCCGCAGAAGCCGCAAGTCCCCCTTTACTTCACGCCAGGACGCCAGCAGCGCGGCGCAGTTGGTGCAACCTTCCGCATGTTGTGCGGCCGCTTGCGCTTCCAGCGGATCGGCATCCGCCCGATCCAGGTCCAGTCCTCGAAGCTCAAACTCTTCGCAATTCATCGCTTCAACGACCTCACGAAACCTTTCTTATCTCGGCTGCGCTCGCCCGCCGCGGCACATCCCGCAGCAGCTCCAGCTTAGCCAGCAACAGCGCACGTCCTCGGTGCAGTCTTGAACGAATCGTTCCCACTGGACATCCGCAAGCCTGCGCGGCTTCTTCGTAGCTCATCTCTTCCAGCTCGCACAACACCACAGCTTCCCGAAACTCCGCCGGCAAGTCGAGGATCGCTTCGCGCACCTGTCCGATCCGTTCTCTTTTTTCCGCAATCATCATCGGAGTCAAGGGATCTTCGGGCTCGTTCCAGGCGCTGCCATCCTCGTTCATTCGATCGAGCGACGCCTCGCGTGGCAACCGTTCCAGATGCTTCATGACTCGATTCCGAGCGACCCCGTACAAGAACGCTCCCAACGGGCCGCGCTCCGGCTGATACTTCTGCGGCTCGCGAATCAACAACAGAAAAACTTCCTGCACCACCTCTTCGGCGGCCCACGGCGAACCCGTCATGCGTAGCGCATAACGGTAAAGCGGCGCCTGGTGCTTGCGGTAAAGCGCCAAAAACGCTTGCTCGTCACCGCGTACCGCCCGCCTGAGCAGCGCGTCCGGCTTCTCGTCCTGAATTTTCATTCCTCGGGTTAGACGCCTCGCTGCTCTTCAACGGGTATTCCGGCTGGCGTGGCAAAAAGTTCCGGCGGTTTTACGCGAACGCCGCCCGAATGCGGCTTCCCGTCATCAAGTCTTGCATTTTCAACGAAATAGCTCGCCCGGCTACTTCGGCCGGAACATTCTGGCCGCCACTCCGGTAACAAATCGCCGTGTTGCCAATCGCTGGCCGTGGACGCCCAGATAGTTGCCCAGTCCGGAGATGACGTAGCTTTTTCCCGCGGCCAGAGCGCGCAGCCCGTTGCGTGCGACCGTTTCTGCGGTCTGTTCCTGCCCCTTGGCGTGCGCCGGGTGGCCGGCCAGTTCGTGGAACTCCGATTCGGTCGTGCCCGGGCACAAGGCCGAAACCCGCACGTTATACGGCTTCATCTCTTCCGCCAGGCCTTCGGCCAGAAAAAGATCGAACACCTTCGTTGCGGCATACGTCGAGATATAAGGAACCGCCTGGAAAGCGGCCGTGGACGCCACAATCAGCACATCGCCGCTCCGGCGCGCAACCATCTCGGGCAGAAAGAGCCGGGTCAGATAGAGCACCGCGCTGCAGTTCACCTGCACCATTTCGAGCAACCGGCTCGGTTCAACGTCGTGCAGCTCACCGTAGTGCCCGAAGCCCGCATTGTTCACCAGCAACTGAATTTGCAGGTTCTTCTCTCGCGTGAAACGGAATAGTTCTTCAGGAGCCGGAGCTTGCGCCAAATCCGCAACCGCGATTTCAGTTTTCACTCGGTATGTTCCGCTTAGTTCCTGAGCGAGAGCTTCCAGCCGATCCCGCCGCCGCGCCGTCAGCACCAGGTTCGTACCACCGCGAGCCAGCTCTACGGCTAAAGCCTTGCCGATTCCGGCGCTGGCGCCGGTCACCAGCGCCCATTTTCCCTGCCACTCTCTGATCATCGAATCCTCATTCGAATCATTGCATTGCCCCTATTGGGGCGCATTTTCACGATCGCTGGTCTTGGCCGGCGCCTCCGGCTGTGGTCTCCATTTTCGTCTCCGTTTCCGGTTTCGGTTCCTGCTTGCCGAGTACCGTGTCTTTCAGGCGGTCGCCTTCGCGCTTGATGCGATCCATCAAACACTTGGCCCACACAAATTCCGCCGCCAGTAGACCGAGTCCAAGAAAAATCGTCAGCCAGCCCGGGCCGGGAGTCACAATCATCACCACGCCGGCCGCAAGCAGCGTGAATCCGGCTACGATCCGGAAGATCCTGCGAACCTGCTCGACCGTCTTAAGCGCCATCGTGGCTATCGTCCTCTTGCTCGGTTAGGCCGCCGGCTTTGCACCACCGACCATTAGAACTTCGGCAGGCATGCTGACCCCATTCTGAACCGAAAAGGCACGAAAGGCGTCAATCGCTTCCGATCTCAGCTCCGCTCGCTGCGCCTCGGAAAGCAGGGCGAGTTTGCTGCGGAGCTTTTCGGAGATTTCCGATCGCAGCATCCAAAAATCTTCCGGGCTAACGGGCGCCCGTATGGAGAACTTCAAGACCCGCTCGGACGCCGCAGCGGCACCGGCACTTACGAGGAGTGCCAGCAGATCGCCAGGCTTGGCGAAACGAAACATGTCCGATGAACTGGCAGGCCGCGCGGCGGGTTGAACATAGCGGTCCATGTAGCGCTCCACGATCCGCGAAAGGATGTAATCGAACGGATTGTTTTCCGGCGAAGACCAAACCGCCAATGCGATCTTGCCGCCGGGCTTCAGCACCCGCAGGATTTCGCGAAGGCAATCCACCGGAACCGGGAAAAACATCACGCCAAAGCGGCTCACGCTGGCGTCGAAGGTGTTGTCGGCAAAAGGCAGGCTGTCGGTGAACGCCACTTCAAAACGTGCATTTTGCAGCTTTCGCCGGGCCGCTTCTCGCCGCGCCGCTTCCACCATTTCCAGAACGACGTCCGTGCCCACCACCATTCCGTCCGGGCCGACGAGGTCGGCAATGGTCAACGCCGGTTCTCCCGGACCCGTCGCCACATCTAAGACCGCCTTGCCGCGCGTGATTCCCGCGTCCTCGATCAGAGCCTGCGCCACCGGCGCAAACATCTCCGTGACCACCGCCCGGTACTTCTCCCAGTAGCGAGCCGATTCGCTCCATTGTCCAATCACTTCTTTGCTTTTGTCTTGCATCGTTTTGTTTTGCATTGCAGCAGTTTACCTTGAAAGCCGGATTCTCAAGTCGATTGGTACTACGACCCGCGGGCCGGCTGCTTCGGCTCCCGCTGGAGTTCGTAGGCGGGGCAGGGGACGCCAGTCGAATCAACCGTTACGGTTGGGATCGCCTTGTAGTGGCCCGCCCGCCTGAAGAGCGATCTCTCGACTACGCTCGGGATGACCGAGATGGCAGACGGCATTGCTTCCAGACGCGGAGCGCACTATGATTCGCCCAACGTTGCCCAGCTGGCACCCGGCTGCACCATCGGAGGTCCCATGAAATCGGCAAAACTTCTTCCGCTTGCGCTGATCGCTTTCGCCGCCGCGCAAAACAGTTCCGCTCAGCAGATTGGAAAGTTCGTTCCGGTACCCGCAGGCTCCGACGCCGACCACGCCATCACCGACATCACCAACACGACCGACTCCGCGCAGAAGCTTGCCCTGCTCGACAAGTTTGCCGCAAGCGCCGAGGGCGACATGGCGATGGTGGTTGACGAACTTTATGTGAATTATTTCACCACGCAAAAGCAGTACGACAAGGCGTTTGAGTACGGCGACAAGATCTTCGCGCTCGATCCGGGCAATTTCACCAACGCCATCAACATGGTGCGCGCCGCTTCGGAAAAGGGCGACGGCGAAAGGCTGGCCACGTACGGGGAAAAAACCAGCAAGATCCTTGCGGACTACAAGGCTTCTTCGCCGCCCGAGGGCACGGCTGCCGACGTTTGGGAACAGCAAAAAACCAACACGCTGCAGGGCAACGCCGAAAATATTCAATACATTCAAACGGCGGTTTACGGCGGCGTGTACCAGACCAAGGATCCCGCCAAGCGCGCCGACCAGCTGATTCGCTTCGCAAAGGCATTCCCAGATTCTCAATACGCAGCGCAGGCCATGGGCGTGGCGGCCTCTTCTTTAAGCGGGCCGAAAATGCTGGACGTGGCGAGCTCGATCCTGGCCAAGGATCCCAACAACTTGGGGATGTTGCTGCTGGTCTCCGACTATTACGCCGAAAAAGGCGAGGAACTGGCCAAAGCGGAAAGCTACGCGACGAAGGCGGCCGGTTTGGCCAGCTCCGCGCCGAAGCCTGATGCTGTTACCGATGATCAGTGGAAGCAGCAGACCTCGCTGCAAAAAGGCCTGGCGCTCAGCACGCTGGGCCAGGTAAATCTGCAAAAGAAAAACAACACTGCGGCGGTGAAAAATTTCCAGGAAGCTGCGCCGTTGCTGAAGTCCGATGCCACCAGCTACGCGCGCAACCAGTACCGCCTCGGCTTTGCCTACGTCAACCTGAAAAACGCCCCGGGCGCCCGGGCCGCGTTCACCGAATGCGCCTCGGTTGATTCGCCCTACAAACAGTACGCCCTGGAAAAACTGAAAGGTATTCCAGCAACAGCAGGCGCTCGCAAAAAAGCGAGCTGACTCCTCAGCGCAATCAATGCGTCGACCGAACCACACGACTAAAAACAAGGCGGCGGGACCAAAAAACGTGACCAAAAAATGGATGGGCTCGGCAGTGTGCTTAGCTTGCGTGGCGGCTTGGCTGATCGCGGCGCCGGCGAATTGCGCGCAGCAGCAGCCGCGCTTCTCGCCGGATCACATGGATACCGTGTTGTACGGCGTGGCCTACTATCCGGAGTACATGCCGACGGACCGGCTGGACCAAGATGTTGAGCTGATGCAAAAGGCCGGGATCAGCGTAGTGCGAGTGGGCGAGTCCACGTGGAGCACCTGGGAGCCGCGCGACGGCGAGTTTCAGTTTGCGTGGATGCAGCGGGTGCTGGACAAAATGCAGCAGGCGGGAATCAAAGTGATTCTGGGGACGCCGACGTATTCCATCCCGACGTGGCTCTACAAAGAGCACCCGGAAATTCTGGTTACGCACCTCGAACCAACGGCGCCGCCGCTCTACGATGCGTACTTGCCGAACTACGCGGGATCGTCACCGCCGGGAGGCTACGGCGTCCGGCAGAATTACGACTTCCTGAATCCGGACTTCAGAAAACATGCGGAGCGGATCATTCGGGAAATCGTGGGTCACTTCAAAAATCATCCGGCGGTTATTGGATATCAGATCGACAACGAAACTTTTCCCACCGGAGTTTCCACCCGATACACGCAGGCCGCCTTTTTGGAGCGGCTGAAACAGAAATTCAAAACACCTGCGGAGATGAACAAGCACTGGGGACTGGTGTATTGGGGCCAGCTGGTGGACAAGTGGGAAGATTTGCCGCCGCGCGATGGCATCATCAACCCCGGCTACAAGCTGGAATGGGAAAATTTCCAGCACGACATCGTTACCGACTATCTTGCGCGGCAAGCGAAGATCGTGAACGAGTACAAGCGGCCGGATCAATTCATCACGCAGGACTTCAGCGGCGGCGTGCACACGAATCTGAATCAGTGGGCGATTGCCGGAAACCTGGACATTGCGAGCGCGAACACCTATTTCGCGACACAGGATCGTCTGCGGCCGAACGATATGTGGATGACTGGAGATGCGGCGCGTTCGCTGAAGAATGCAAACTACCTGATCACGGAAACCAACGCACAAGGAATCGGCTGGGATTCGCGTGCGCAGTATCCGTTTTACCCGGGACAGCTGCGGCTGGCGGTTTACACCAATCTGGCGGCGGGCGCGAACATGGTGGAGTACTGGCATTGGCACTCGCTGCACTACGGACAGGAAACATACTGGAAAGGCGTGCTGTCGCATGACCTGGAGCCGAATCGCACTTACGCGGAGGTTACGCGCATCGCAGGTGAGCTGAAAAAACTCGGGCCGGACCTGGTGAATCTGAAGAAGGACAACAAGGTGGCGATTCTGGTCAGCCTGGACTCGGCTAACGCGCTGAAGTACATGCCGTTCAGCGACAGCGTTTCGTACATGACGGCGCTCGGCCAGATGTACGAGGCGCTGGTCGCTCTGAATATTGAACCGGACTTCGTAGAGGCTGGTGATCGCAGCCTTTCGCGCTATAAAGTTTTGCTGGTTCCTCCGCTTTACAGCGCTTCGGACACGGTGTTGCAGCAAGTTTCGGACTACGTTCGTGACGGCGGCCAGGTGGTGATGGAATTCAAGAGCGGCTTCACGGATGAGTATTCGACGGTGCGGGATGTCATGGCGCCGGGGCCGCTGCGGCAAGCGGCGGGATTTCATTATCAGGAGTTCACCAGCCTCGCGAAGCCGGAAAAGCTGACTCCTGATTCGTATCATGTGCAAGAGCAAAATTGGGGTTCGGTATGGCAGGAATTTTTGGTGCCAGAGGCGGCGAGCGTGGTCGAGTCGCTTGACGATCCGTACTGGCACTTCCCTTCGGTGACGCGGAACAAATTTGGCCGCGGGACGCTCACTTACGAAGCGACCTATGTGTCAGATGCGCTGCAGCGCGAAATTATCCGGGACGTCCTCGGCGGCGCTGGACTGACCGGGCCGGACCAAAATCTGCCGGCACAAGTCAAAGTGCGCCACGGCAAGAATGGCAAAGGCAAACTGCTTCACTACTATTTGAATTTTTCGGGAACCCAGCAATCGATCCCGTATCCTTATGGTGATGGCGTTGATTTGCTGACAAACGGCAAGGTCCAGAACGGTTCGGCGCTGAAGCTGAAAGCGTGGGACCTTGCGATTGTCGAAGAGGATTAGAAGTCGTTAGAAGGGGATTGGCCGCGATCGGTTAGCGGCAAAAGAAAAGATTCTACGCTTTGCCGAGATTGATCGCAGTGGATTCCCGCATCACAAAATTTGTTCCCAGCACATATTCCGTTCCTTCCAGCTTCGGCTGTTTGCGCTGAAAATCGGCGAGAAGCGCACGGAACGCGAGGCCAGGCGTGAGGGCCACGGCGAATTTAGCCAAGAACCTGCGCCGTGCGAAAGCCTCCGAAACGGATGCCGGCGAGTGGGCTGTGGTCTGCTAACTGAGCGCGAGCATTGACCAAAACGGACTGCTCGATTTTGCCTCCTCCGCGCAGCTCACCGTGCTTAGAAATCTGGAAAAGCAATTCAGCAGTAGCGGCTTAGCAGTCAACGTGAAGATTGCATTCGGTTCTGGGACTAACAGGAATCAAGTCCAGGCGATAGTTGAGGACCTGGGTATGAGAGGCGTCAAGCCATCGGATGCCGGAAATTTCGGGCGAGGTCCTGTAGTTCGCCTGGTTGCCCCCAACCGAGCGGTTACCAAAGAATGGCCGCATTTGGTCGGCCCGGGCCAAATTGGATTGGCGGTACGTCTAGCGCTCGGCCGTCCCAAATACTCACTACTGTCCGGAGGGTTGTAAAGCCTTTGGCGCCGCCGCACTCAGGCCGAGGGCCTTCGGTCTTTAGCATTACAATTAGGCGCTCCATGCCCCGCCAGTGTTACAAGCTTCGCCTGGTTCTCCTTGGTTCCGCCCCCGTGGAAACAGCATGATCCCTGCTTCGGACAAACACTACGCAGCCCGAATCCTTGAGCGGCGGGATCTTTCAGAAGACTTGTGGATCATCCGAGTCGATCCCGGCGGGCCGTTCACGTTCAAAGCCGGACAATACGCGACGCTCGGTGTCGAACACAACCAGAAGCGAATCGAAAAGCCGTATTCTATCGTTTCCTCGCCGTACGAAGAACGATACCTTGAATTTTTCCTGGAACTAGTGCCCCAGGGCGAACTGACTCCGCTTCTTCACAAACTGCATATTGGCGATACGCTGCTCTGCCGGAAAATCGCCAAAGGGCGTTTCACGCTGGATTTGAGAAGCGGCAGGTCCAATCACTTGCTTCTGGCGACCGTTACCGGGCTGGCCCCGTTTGTGAGCTACGTAAGGACTTTGTATCAGGACTGGAAAAAGGGCGATCAGCCGATGCCGGGAAATCACAAACTTTTCTGCATCCAGGGAGCAAGCAGAAGCTGGGAATTCGGGTACCGCGAAGAGATGGAGCGTTACGCCGCGGAGGTGCCGTGGTTTACATACGTGGCGACCTTGAGCCGGCCGTGGGAAGACCCGGCGTGGAAGGGCGAACTGGGACGCGTGGACGAGTTCATACCTAAATACATCGCGGAGTGGAGCCTCCGGCCGGACACCACGACGGCTTATCTCTGCGGACACCCAGGATTGTGCGAAAACGGCCGAAGCATCCTGGAACGCGCGGGGTGGCAGAAAGGGTCGATATTTGAAGAAGTGTACTTCACGCCAGGGAAAGAAGCCGGGACCGAATGAGCGGGGCCCGATTCGCTGATCATTTTTGATTGAGGCTCCACGCTGGGCATAAGTCGTTATACAATGCCGCCCGGCCAGGATTGCAGTGCGGGGGGAAAACATGATTGTAGGGGTCCCGCGAGAGAGTTTTCCGGGAGAGAGGCGCGTCGGGCTCGTTCCGGCGGCAATTTCCAGTCTCAGCAAAGCAGGACTTGAAGTCGTAGTGGAATCGGGAGCGGGATACGCGGCGGGCTATCCGGACACCGACTACGTTTCCGTGGGAGCGAAAATCCTGCCGGCTCGCGCCGATGTTTTCAGCGCAGCCGACATCTTGATTCAAGTGCTGTGTTATGGGTCGAACGACAGAACCGGCGAAGCGGACCTTGCGCTGTTCCACCGCGACCAGGCGCTGATCGGATTCTTGCGCCCCCTGGGTTCGCTGCAGACGATCCAGCAAATTGCCGACAAAGGCGTGACCGCTTTCTCAGTTGAACTGATGCCGCGAACCACACGCGCCCAGAGCATGGACGCGCTCTCTTCGATGGCCACGATCGCGGGCTACAAGGCGGTGGTGCTCGCGGCGGATACGCTGCCGAAGATTTTCCCCATGCTGACGACCGCTGCAGGGACGATCACTCCCGCGCGCGTGCTGATCCTGGGATGCGGAGTGGCCGGCCTGCAGGCGATCGCCACCGCCCGCAGACTAGGCGCAGTTGTATCCGCCTACGACCTGCGCCCGGTGGTCAAAGAACAGGTACAGAGCCTTGGCGGACGTTTCGTCGAACTGGAAGTGGAGGCAAAGGACGCTCAGGACGAACGCGGGTACGCGCGCGCCCAAGATGAGAACTTTTACAAACGCCAACGTGAGTTGCTCGGCAAAGTCGTGGCCGAGAACGATGTGGTGATTACTACGGCGGTGGTTCCGGGCAAGAAATCGCCAACTCTTGTGACCAAAGAAATGGTTGCGGGCATGCGGCCCGGTTCGGTCATTGTGGATCTGGCCTCGGAGCGCGGCGGCAACTGCGAACTGACGGTGACGGGAGAAACGGTAATCGAGCATGGCGTCACCATCATCGGCTTCATCAACGTGGCCAGCACGGTTGCTTATCATTCCAGCCAGATGTATGCGCGCAACGTGACCTCGTTTTTGCTGCACATGCTCAAAGAGGGGAAGTTGAACTTGAACCTGGAGGATCAAATCGTGCGTGATACGTTGCTGACCCACGGAGGTGAAATCGTCAACGCCAGGTTGCGAGAATTCTATTCGCTACCGGCGCTGGCGGCGCAAGCGGGGGAAGGAGCGCGATGGTGAAGCTCGATTTGCTCACCAGCCTTTATGTTTTCATGCTCGCCGCATTCATTGGCTTTGAGGTCATCCGGCGAGTTTCTCCGCTGCTGCACACGCCGTTGATGTCGCTGACCAACGCGCTGGATGCGATTGCCGTGGTTGGCGCAATCATCCTTGCCGGCGAGCACAAGAGCAATTTCGCCGCGATTCTTGGCACCATCGCCATTGTGGCCGCCACCAGTAACATCGTTGGCGGCTTCATTATTACCGACCGCATGCTGCGCATGTTCAAGTCCAGTGGGCCGAAAAAGCCATGATCTTCAGCGAAAATTTTATCGAAATCACCTACATCGTCGCCACCGCACTCTTCATTCTTTCGCTGAAATGGCTCAGTTCACCGACTACCGCGCGGCGCGGCGTGTGGGCGGGCGAGATTGGCATGGCTCTGGCGATTTTTGGAACGTTGCTCTATCACGGCATCGTTGACTACAAGCTGGTGGCCATCGGCCTGGTGCTCGGCGCGGTCATCGGCGTACCACTCGGCAACGTGGCAATGACCGCCGTGCCGCAGCGAACCGCGCTCAGCCACGCTTTCGGCGCGCTTTGCGTCACCCTCGTCGGCACCGCCGAATTTTATCTGCGGGCTCCCGATATTCCGCCGTTCATGATGGCCGTCCTGTCTCTGGAAGTAATCCTCGGTTCGCTCACCTTCACGGGAAGCTTGATGGCTGCAGCGAAATTGCAAGAATTGCGCTGGCCTCCGCAGCGCCCCGTGACCTATAAAGGACAGAACTTCGTCAACCTCACTTTTCTCTCCCTGGCCATCATCGTCGCCGCAATACTAGTCCTGCATCCCGAACAGACACGCCTTTTCCCCGCTTTGATTTTCATTCCGCTGATCTTCGGCGTGATGCTGATCATTCCCATCGGCGGAGCGGACATGCCCACCGTCATTTCGCTGTTGAATTCCTACGCCGGACTTTCTGCTGCGATGATGGGGTTCGTGCTTAACAGCAAGCTGCTGATCATCGCCGGCGCGCTGGACGGCTCGTCCGGATTCATCCTCTCGGTGATCATGTCCAAAGCGATGAACCGTTCGTTCACCAACGTCCTGTTCGGCGGTTTCGGACAGATTCAAGCGGCTGCCACCGGCCAGGAAGAAGCCAAACCGGTCAAGAGCGCGACCGCCGAAGAAGCGGCTTCGATCCTTTCCGCGGCCAGCCGGGTAGCGATCGTTCCCGGCTACGGCATGGCGGTTGCGCAAGCGCAGCACAAAGTCCGCGAGCTGTACGACGCTCTCACCAAGCGCGGTATCGACGTGCGCTTCGGAATCCACCCGGTGGCCGGGCGCATGCCCGGCCACATGAACGTGCTGCTGGCCGAAGCTGATATTCCTTACGACAAACTGATGGAGATGGACGTTATCAACGGCGACTTCCCGCAAACCGACGTAGCGCTGGTGATCGGCGCGAATGACGTTACCAATCCCGCGGCGCGCACCGTGCAGTCCAGCCCGATTTACGGCATGCCCATTCTGGACGTGGACAAAGCGCGCACGGTCATGGTGATTAAGCGCGGTATGGGCGCGGGTTTTGCCGGAATCGAGAACCCGCTTTATTACCTGGATGGCACGCTGATGCTGTTTGGCGACGCCAAGAACTTCGTCGGAGCGATTGTACGCGAACTCAGCGGTGGCGCGGGCTAGTCCATTTGGACTGATTTAGCCGCGATTCGAAAGCTTTTCGGGTGTTCCGCGTGCCGCTTTGACACGTGAGGTCCTTTCGTGAGGGTGCGGCAGACATATGACCAATCCTGGACATCATTTCGTGGCAGTAATTGGCGGTGCGATCTCTGGTTCGGTGGCCGCTGAAATTTTGGCGGATAGCGGGATTCGAGTCGCCGTGTTCGACCAGAACACGCGGCCCTTCGGCAAAATCGAAGACGGCCTGCCGCGCTGGCATGTGGAGCAGCGCAAGCAAGAATATTCGCGAATCAACGCGCGGATGAAGAAGCAGAATGTGTACTTCGTCCCGTGCACCAAGCTCGGCCGGGATTTTGATCTCCCACAGCTTTTCAGCTGGGGCTTCTCGGCAGTGATTCTTGCCAATGGCGCGTGGCGCGACCGGGAACTCGGTGTGCCGGAAGCGGAGCAGTACGTCGGCAAAGGCCTCGTTTATCAGAATCCTTTTATTTACTGGTACAACCACAAAAACGAAAAGGATTACCGTGGGCCACGCTATGAAACGCCGGACGAAGCGGTAGTGGTGGGCGGCGGGCTGGCGTCGCTGGACGTGGTGAAGGTGCTGCAGCTAGAGAATTACGAAAGCGCGTTGAAGGCGCGCGGCGTTTCGGCTGGCATGCATGAGCTGGAAAAGGGCATTCCGGAGGTTTGTAAAGCACACGGCATCAAACCGGAAGAGCTGGGCGTAAAGGGTTGCCTCTTGGTTTATCGCCGCCGCGAACAGGATATGCCGCTGGCGCAGCCGCCGGACAATGCCACGCCCGAGCAGGTCGCGAAGACCGAACAGGTGCGCCAGAAAATGCTGCGCATTGCGCGCGACAAATATCTGTTTCGTTTCCAGGATCGCAGGCTGACGACGGGGATCATCGTGGAAGGTGGACGGCTCGTCGGGTTGAAAGTGGCTGAAACGAAAATCGAGGGCCGCAAGGCCGAACCGATTCCTGGGTCGGAGCAGGAGCTTCGCACACCTCTGGTCATTTCTTCGATCGGCTCCGTGCCCGAGAAACTTTCCGGAATCAACATGAACGGCGAGTACTACACATTCGCGGGCAAGGAGGTGCCGCGCTACACGGCGATGGATCGCGTGTTCGGTGTCGGGAACGTGGTCACGGGACAGGGGAACATCCGCGTGTCGCTGGTACACAGCCAGAAAGTGACCAAGCGGGTGGTGGATTCCATGCAGAGCGGCGGGGCCAGCGTTGCAACCGGAAGTGGTCCCGAACAGCAAGTCGCAAAAGCCATGGACGCGATTGGAAAGCAGATCGAAGCGATCCCGGAGCTTTCAGACGACCAGATGGCGGCAGTCGAACGACAGGTCCAAGCCCTGCAGCAAAAAGCGGGTTACACGGCCGATTACGACTCGTGGATTGCCAAGGTGACACCGCCGGATCTCGAATAGTTCCAATCGATCTGCCGCCTTTTTACTGGTCATTTTGTGGTAGTATCCGCGCGACCGAGATTCGACCCAAGGAGGGACCGTCGGCCGTAGTCGCAACCAGGGCCAAAGGAATCAAAGACCAGAGTATTACGGCCGAAATAAGCCGTGAATCCGATTCACGGCAGGGTTTCTCTGAAGCCAGGAGGACTCGCAAAATGCTCAGGACCGCCGTCGCATGCGTCGGAATTGCGCAGGTTGGATACGACGAAGGGGCACAGACGCTTGAGATCGAGTTTGCCAGCGGCAGTGTGTATAACTTCTTTAATGTGCCTCCCCGGGTCTATGAGCAGCTGATGCACAGCCCCACCAAAGAGCGCTTCTACGAATCGAATGTGCTGGCCCGCTTCCCTTACCAGCGGGTTGTATAGTTCGACGTTGACGCAATCGCTGGGAACTAGAAGAAGACAGGGGTGTAAGCTCAGAGTATGGCCGCTGAACGCGAAACCGCCAAGACCGCAGCGGGAATGGTGCCCGACGAGCTGAAGCACGAGCCTCGCTCCAAGGGCATCACCACGCCTCGCAAGAAAAAACCTAGGGAACTTGCGGTGATTACCGAGTGCTGCACTGGCTGCGCCGGATCGCCAGCTTGCGTCGAATACTGCCCGGTGGAAGATTGCATGTTCTGGGTGCCGGACGAGGACCATCCGCCGTTTGGCCGCATTCAGGTCGATCCTATTCTGTGCATAGGGTGCAAGAAGTGCACCAGCAAGGGGCCGGACGGGGCCTTCCTGGATGGTTGTCCATGGGACGCCATTGTGATGGTGGACATCGCCGAAGTGGAAAAAGTCGTCGGCGCGATGGCCTTCTGAGAAGCGCCGGCTAAGGCTGTTTCTTGCCCCGTTCGAGGATGGCTTTTTCAGTTAGACCCGCCTGCTGTTGGACGCGATCAGAAATGTCAGGGAGTTCGCGTTCATAAACGCGAACCGCGGACAGGTCTTCGGGCTGGCCGACGAGGTAGAGCGCGCGGAGCGCTTCCCAAATCTGCTCTTCGGCAGGATCAACCGTGGCGAGCTCGGTGCCTTGGCTGACAGTAGCGCCAGTGGCAAAGAAGATCTGGCGCACGCGGCCGCTGATGGGCGAGCGCACTTCCATGGTGCGTTGGCGGTCACCGAGCTTGGCGATCAGCCCACCCTGATGAACAGACGTTCCTACCTTATCTATATCGAAGAGGTGGCCGGCAGCGGGCGCGATAATGCTGGCCGGGCGAAGCAAGGCCGCGATTTGAGGGCGGCCAGAAGCATCACCGAAACGTACCAGCGACAATGCGGCATTTCCGCGCACTGTGACCGAGGGGTCCTGCAGCATTTTCAGCAGCGCGCTGTGAAAGGCTTGGCTTGACGTGTCCTGGCCCATGACCCAGGCATCGGTGTTGCGCACTTCTTCGACGGGATGGGCAGCGAGGCGAGCGATTTCGGGATACCACGGCGTTGCCGTCGAGTCGTGGCGCGCCATGTGATCACCGAGCTGCACCAAAGCGTGTTGGATGTGGCGCGGATGCTTTTCGTCCCTTAGATATTCGCCGATTCGGGCGGCGGAAAGCGGGCGCCCAAACCAGGTGCTCCACCAGAATAGAAACGGCATGAGGACGATCAGCCAGGCCGTAAGGAAAAAGAGCACGCGGTTGCGGCCAGTCAAGCCATAGGGGCGTGGGGTCGTACCGGAAGCCTCAACGGGCGACGAAGACGAGGAGCTTGCTGGAGTGGCCATGGATTCGGCGGACATCAGGGCGCAAAAGAGAGATTTCTCGGCGGTGCAGGCCGGCATTTGCTTCGCGAATGGAAGAAAGAGTCGGCCCGCTCCGCTCGGAATGACACCTCTGCGAGATTGGGGCGGGGCCCAGGCGCCGCAGCCTCCTGGACCCAGCTATGCAGAAAGAGCGCCGCTAATGGCCCAAGCACGAGCCTAGTCCGCTTTGGATGGCTGCTTGGGAGGATTGGCTTCGACCTTTTTGCCGAAAGGAAACAGGCCCCGTTCGCGTAGTTCCAGGACAGCGTTGAGATAGAAAACTCCCGAGAGGCTCAGAAGAATCAGGCTCATGAAGAGTCCGTCGACCGTGGTGATTGCGCCCCTCAGAACGATCCAAACGATCCCTGCGAGCGGGAGCGTACCTAGCGCGATAGAGAGCAGCAGCGTCAAGACCAGCAAGAAACCTCCCAAGTATTCAGAAAAGCGGCGGCAAGCCGCCGCACGCGAAATTTAGGCCGCGGCCCGCTACTACTGGAAGCTAACGTCCACAGTCTTGCTGTCCTTGGCGGCGAGGGTCACCTTCTGCGTTTTCTCGCCGTACTTTTCGTGTACGAAGGCCAAGGTGTAGTCGCCCGGCGGCAAGCCCTTAATCTCATACTTGCCGTCCGGGCCGCTGACCGCATAGAACGGGTTCTTGACCACGCTAATGTACATCTTCATCCAGGGATGCTGGTTGCACTTTACGGGCAGCAGAATCTCTTCGCGTCCAAACGTTTTTTCCAGGGGAGTGGCCTGAGGAGCCTGCGACTCGTTCCACTCGCGGTTGCCGCTGGAGGGATTCGGGCTGGGGTGAATGTTGTGGGTGGTTGGGTCGCTGTTGACGATCTTGATGGTCTGCCCGGCCATGACGCCCATAACGTGCGGATGATACCGGCAGCCGCTTTGATCGAGGGTGACTGCGTCTTTGGGAGCTTCGAAGGTGCGGGTGCCCAAACCTTCCTTCACGTAGACAAAGACGTTGGCCAGGTGGCCGGCGTCGGCAACCACGTTTTCGGCCTTGTTCGAGCCCTTGCAATTGGCGTCCTGGCTCATGTCAATCGTGGCGGCCTTTGGCGCTGCGCCTTCGAACTTCACCGTGCCGCTGACGGTGGCTGCAGTCGCGGGATCAATCGCTGTGGCTGCAGAGGGACTTGCTGCAGGAGCTGAGGCAGCCGGTTGTTCCTCCGGAGTTTCTTTCTTGCCGCAGCCGGCCAGCAAAAGGAGCAGACCCACTCCTGCGACCGATACATTTGTCATCCAGATTGTTCTTTTCATGTTCCTCTCCCTCAGGCTCCAACGTGCCAGATCTATTGTTGAGCGCCTTGGCCTGTTCCGCCAGCGGATTGTGAAGGCGATGACGGTGCTCCGCCGGCAGCGGCTTTTCTTCCCAAGCTCGCGCTCACGCGGCGCTGCTCTTCGGGCGTAAGGGCAAAAATGTAATCCACCAGCAGCTTAGTGTGATCTTTGTCGTAGCCGTGGAACGAGGCGGGAGTGGGCCCCGAGAACACCCACTGGCCGTCCTGCTGCCGGAAGAGGCCGGAGGGCATGGACGTGCCAGGGCTGATCGCCTGGGGGTCAATGATCCAGCGCTCGACCCAGTCGGCTTTCAGGCGTCCCCTGGCTTGCAGGAAGTTAGGTGCGGTGGCCGCGCGATCGTGCGCAGGATCGCCGGTAGCGTGGCACTTCAAGCACGGCGCGGCAGGGCTGCTGAAAAGGCTGCGCGCCATTTCGGTTTCTCTTGCGGACAAGACCGGAACCGGATCGGGCACGTACGGAAGCGGCTGGCGGGAAAGCGCCTGGAAGAAGCGCACGAGTTTACTGAGCTCGTTTTCCGAGAAGGAAAAAGTCGGCATGCGGACCTGCAGGTACGAGCGTACACCGTTGCGATTGGTGTCGCGTGCGTTCAGCGCCGGATTCGAAAGGAATTGCAGGAGCCACTGCGGATCAACGCGAGCTCCTTCGGTTAACAGTTTGGGCGGAAGTTGTTCCTGTCCGTCGGCACCTTGATAGGACGCCATGGTCATCAGCGAAGTCTTTTGGCCCGGAAGCAGCTGGTGGCAGCCCATGCAGTTGTATTTCTTGACGATCCACCAGCCGTCTTGAATGTCGCGCCGGTAGTCCAGAGGCTTGTACTGGTAGCTGGACGGCAAAGAACTCTCCTGGCTGCCCATCAGGAAAGTTGTGAGCGACTGGATCTGTTCTTTGGTCAGGTGGAGATTCGGCATGCGGAGTTTTTCGAGCTCGGGCTTGATTTTGCCCTGGTCCCAGATGTTCGGCTCCGCCAGTTTGTGCTCGAAAAAGCCTTTGTGGTCATACCAGGGATCTTTGGCGGGGCCTTCCGGCAGGCGAGCCAGATCGGCCGGGTCAGTGATGGGCTCGTGGCCGCCGCGCTGGGCGGTTTCGGTAAGCAGCGCGAAGTCCAGACGCTCGATCGGCTTGCTGCCTTCAACGGTCAGTTCGGTGCCGATGCGGCCTTCGTCCTCCAGGCCGGAGATTTCATGGCAGCCTGCACACCCGAAATGCCGAATCCATTTCTTGCCCTCGGCTTTGAGATTCGGGTCGTCCATGAAAGGTGCTGCGGAATAGGCAGAAGGTTCCTGCTTTTTCAGAGACACCAAGTAGGTGGCGACATCTTCGGCGTCTTGCGCAGAGAGCCTAAGGCTGGGCATCACGGTCATGTTTTGTACTTGCAGCTCGTGACCGTCATTGGGACAGCGGCTATGTTGCAAATCAAAAACAAAAGGCAGGCCTTTCTTGGCGTAGTCCTCGGGGCCGATGTCTTTTTTCTCGTAGAAGCAGTAGGGGCGCGTGCGCTCACGGGCGTTGTGAACCCAGCGCACCAGGTAGTCAAAGTTATCCTTTTCCCCGACTCGCGTGAGGTTCGCTGCGAACGTTCCGCCTTGTAATTGATCGCTTTCACCGATGGAGTGGCACGCCAGACAGCCGCGCGTCTCGAACAACTCCCTTCCATGCGCCGCGCTGCCTGTTTTGTGCCTGGGCAAGGAATCGGTGAGGGCCGACTGCCACAAGTAGGCTGAGATGGCCTTGATCTGATCTTCGTTCAGACGGAAGTCCGGCATCTTCGTGGTCGGCCGGAAATCGCTCGGTTTTTTCAACCACACGGGAATCCAGTTCTTGTTCAGCTTCAGGCGAATATCCTTCAGATTCGGCCCAACCTTCTTCATGTCTTGCAGCAGGCTCTTGGTGGTGCGGTCCAGTTGAACTGTGCGGAGCTCGAGCTTGCTGTTGGAGACTCTCAGGCCGATGGCGCGATCGTTGAGGCGGCTGGCTTCTTCATTGCTTGCGGCGGCATCGGCTTGCTTCATCAAATCGGCGGCTTGCTTGGCGTTCTCCTTGATCTCCTGTTCGGTTTGCTTGATCTGCTGGGCGACTAACAACAAATCCTCAGGCTCCTTGTCGTAGCCTTCGTAGCGGTGGCAGCCGACGCAGCCGCGCTGCCGGAACAGATCCTTGCCTTCACTGAGGACCCAGCCTACGTCGTTGCTGACGAGCACCATGTCGGCAGCATGGCAAGTCTGGCAACCGGCCTCCCCATTTCCCTTGGGAAACAGCGGCCACAGCCAGTGTTCGTAGTTACCGTGGGCCTTTTCCACGCTGGTCGTGGCACGGCCATTTCCCTGATGGCAGGGAGAACAGCCAAACTTGTCCGGATCGTGTGTTTTCAGCAGTTCAGACTCAGGATGACTCGTAAATGCCCGCGCGTATTCGTCGGGCTTTTTCCCCTTGGCCGACATCGAAGCGGCAGTGAGTTTCACCGGCTCCCGGGCTCCTAGGTGGCAAGACTCGCAGCGGTCTACAATGTTGGCTTCGGCCACATTGATCTGCATGATCTTGGGATCCCACGCTTCGGTCTTGTTCTGCAAACCACGGATCTGCTCTGCGGTCAGGTTGACCATGTGCTCGGAAACGTAGGCATCCAGTTTGTCCTTTTGTTCGTTTAACGGCTTGAGCATTTCGCCGAGTTCCGCGCTAAGACGGGTGCGTTCGTTTTTCAGATCGTTATAGGCGTCTTCCAGATCCTTGTAGGTTTTGAAGGTTTGCAGCTTGCCGTCGGGCATTTCGACGGTGCTCGGCTCGCTTTCATAAGCTTCGAGAGCCTTCTGCTTGTGCTGCTTTGAGGACTGGCTGGTTTCGGTTTCAATGCTGTAGGTCAAAGCACTGACGTAGGCGCGACGATCGGTAAACACACTCTGCACGGCGAGGATTTTTGCGCTCAGTTCGTGCAGCTGTTCGTTGATCTCGCGAATCCGGGGCGATGCGTTCTGCATGGAAGAGTCATAGGCCGTTTTTAGTGTTTGAAACTGCGGGCTATTTTCGACATCCTTTTGCGACGCGCTGGAACTGGAGCGGGCGCTGCTCAGAAACACCAGATAGCGGTCTTTCCATTCCTGCTGGAACGACTTCCACGGGCGCTGGCCGAAATCCTCGTCGAACAGGGCCCAAAACAAAGTGGCCGTCAGCACGACCATCGCCACGACGTAGTGCGGCGCGAGCGATTTGCTGACGACTGGATCGTTTTCGGGAACTGGTTTTTCGGCCACCGGCTTCTCATAAACCGTTATCACACGTTGAACCACGGGGTGATCCACACGTACTTAATGTGCAGGGAATGCCGCAGCAGAATCTTGATGGGCAGGCCAAACATGGTGATCAGGAAAAACATCATGAGGGAGTACTGCAGCAGGCTCATGCGCTGGTAGTTCTTCGCATTGTAGCGGCGGAACAGCGCGTGAGCCGCGAGCCCTGCAAGGAGATAGTAGCCGCCGACAACGATGGCTCCGAACACGCCCTTTGCCGTATTCGAGGTGATGCCAAACAGATCCGGCAGGTCGCGATTCACTTCATAAATCAGACGATTGTGGTCCCAGGTCTGCCCGGGCCAGAACCACTGCCAGCCGGGTCCGCGGATAAACGTGCCAATGACAATCATGGAGACCCACAAAACGACAAACCCAAACAGAAACGTCCCGATGGCAAACTTGCGCTGCTTCCAGGTGTAGTAGCCGCAGCCGAGCGGATTGGTGTCGATGTAGGGGATGACCATGAGCCCGAAAATGATGAGCGTGGGCATGACCACGCCCGCGATCCACGGGTCGAAATAGACCAGCATTTCCTGCAGCCCGAGAAAATACCAGGGGGCTTTCGCCGGGTTCATTGTCAAGTTCGGATTGGCCGGCTCTTCCAGGGGCGCGTTCAACGTAATGGACCACACCATTAGAATGATGGTGACGATGATGGCCGCCAGAAACTCCATGCGCAGCAGGAACGGCCAGACATGAACTTCCTTTTGCCAGCCCGGTTGGAAGGGCCACGCTTTGCGATAGTGAGTCTTAGCAAGTGCCGCATCTCCGGCGAGCTGCACCAGCAGTGAGTCGTTGGCTTTGGCCTGCCGCCACGCGAGAAAGAGATAAAAAGCCAGCAAAGGAATCAGCGCAACGATGGGCACGTTGTCCGGCGCAGAGATGATTTCCCAGAGTTGTTTCCAATCCATGACTAGCGCTGGGCCTCCTTGACCTCGGATTCGAGAACCACAGCCGCTGGGCCGGAGATGCCGCCATCCTTTCGAACGCGCCAGAAGTGCACAATCATGAAAATCGAGGCAATGATGGGGATGCCGATGCAATGCCAAATGTAGGAACGGAGCAAGGCGTTGGCGTCCACAATCGAACCGCCTAGCAGCCCGAAGCGGACGTCGTTATAGGGAGTCATTCCGAGCTGTGCGCCGAAGGGGCCTTCATGTCCGAGTAGCGGCGTGGCGCGCGCCATGTTCGTGCCGACAGTCACCGCCCAGAAGCCGAGCTGATCGTCCGGCAGCAAATATCCGGTGAAAGAAAGCAACAGAGTCAGCACCAGAAGGATGACACCAACGTTCCAGTTGAACTCGCGAGGCTTCTTGTAAGAGCCCGTAAGGAACACCCGAAGCATATGCAGCTCGACTGCAATGACCATCAGGTGCGCGGCCCAGCGGTGCATATTGCGGAGCAACTTGCCGAAAGGAACGTCGTGCTCCAGATAAAGGACGTCGCGAAACGCCTGCACCTTGCTCGGGTGGTAGTAGAACATCAGCAAAACGCCGGTGAAAGTGAGCACGATGAACAAGTAGAACGTGATGCCGCCCATTCCCCAGGTGTAGCTGTAGCGCACCGCGTCGCGGTTGATTTTTGCGGGGTGCAAATGCAGGAAGACGTTGGACAGGACGCCCAACGCGCGATTGCGCGGAGTGTCATCGTGCTTGTGCCGGAAGATTGAAGTATAGACCTGGGTTTTGGTTGGCTTCTTAAGCGTTTCGACTTGGTCTTTTGCCTTGGCGGGGAAGTCCGTCTTTAGGGACTCGAGGTCCTCCTTGACTCCGGACTTGATGCGGTCCAATAGCCCACTGGCTTTGCCATTCTTGCCGTTCGAGTTTTTCTCTTCGGGCATTGCCTAATCCCCCGCTCTTCAGGCCGTTTGGATTTGTCTCCAGTCTCCTTGCTGCTCAGTACCTGCCTCGCTCCGGCTAAACCGACAAGAACGATCCTGAATCGTTGAAATGCGTCGCTTGTCCCTTCGGCCATTGGTAGAGCCGTGAGACATCAACGATGATTTGCCCGTCGGGAGCCAGCTCAACGTGCGCGCGATCCATCGGCCGCGGTGCCGGCCCTTCGAAATTCACGCCTTCGTTGTCGTAGCCACTGCCGTGGCACGGACATTTGAACTTGTTTTCGCTGGCCTTCCAGTCCGGCGTACATCCCAGATGGGTGCAGCGCGCATAGATCACGAAAAGCCGGTCGGGCGTGCGATCCACCCAAATACGGTATTTCTGCTGCCACTTCGTATCTACACCCAACGCATAGTCCGAGGGATAACCGATTTTGAAAACTGTGGGAGGTTCGAAAAGCGTGCGCGGCAGAAAAAACCGGAGGAAAGCAATGAACCACGCTCCCAGGAAAGCGGTGACTGCGCACCAAACCAGACGGCGACGACGCTCATTGGTTTCGCTCTCGGCGGGCCCGACCGTCGCGACACCTCCCGCAGCCGCTGCCTTTGAGGTACCAACAGCGGGCGTGCCGACGTAGCTGGTCGCGTCACCGCTGCCCGGCGGTTTCCCCGTCGGCTGGGTTGCACTCGGGGTACTCGATTTCCCTTCCGGTGCAGTCATGCCTTACCTCCAGGACGACGGATTGCCGGGCTTGCCAGCGGTCGGGACTCGCGCCGCCATTCCGCCCTTCTGAACCCGTGGAACGTTGCTGCGACAATCATTTCGGCGTCACCTTCAAGCTGGCGCAAGCACAGGCAGGCCTTGCACCGCGTAACAAATGCCGATGAATACCGTGACAGAAAATAGAAATCAGGGCAGCACTAACGGGAGGGCAGGAAAATCGCGAAGCGGTTGCAAAGGCCGCGGGCCCGACGGATTGGAGCACTGTTACGCCAAAACATTGCGAGGTCCTTGACATTCCTCGGGACCCCCCAGAATTCGACCGGATATTACTCAAATCGAAAAATTTCGTCAATGCGTCTTTGCAGTGTTTTCGAAACTAAAGAAGAAATCTGCGGCCTCGGAAGAACTTGCTTGCGCTCCCAATGAGGTGTGATAGACTCGCGCCGATTTGGAGCCGACAAGTTCGTCAGGGGAAGTTCTTTGGTCCTGCGGGCAATATGCCGGAGGAAAAGTTTTGAATCGGGAGGTCTTGGTCCATGGGCCTCGTTCTGCTGGTCGTAATCTGGCTGATTACAATCATCAGCACCTATTTTTTTATCGCTAAGACTTGGTGGCTGCCAACCGGCGCTTCTGCCGCTGCGGCAGGAATCGATCATCATTTCGCCGTCACGTTTGTTCTGATGGGAATTGTGTTCGTGGCCGCACAGTTGAGCCTGGGATATTTCGCGTGGAAGTATCGCGAGCACAAGTCAGCGCCTCCGGCCCGTTATCTGCACGGCAACAACACCATGGAGGTGGCGTGGACTGTTCTCACACTGATCCTCTTCGTCGGTTTGAACTGGGCCAGTGAGCCGATCTGGGGTTCTGAGCGCTTTCGCGCTGCGGATTCCCGCGCGCTACAGGTGGAAGTGACCGGAATGCAGTTTCAGTGGTACTTCCGCTATGCTGGACCGGACGGAAAGTTCGGGGCGACTAAGCCGGAACTGATTGACCCATCAGCCGGCGGAGAGAGCGCCGTAGGACTCGACTCAAGCGATCCGGCATCCAAAGATGACCTCGTTACGGGAACGATGTACGTACCGGTGAATCGTGAAGTGGAAGTCATCCTCAAAGCCCATGATGTGATCCACAGTTTCTTTGTTCCCGCGATGCGCTTCAAGCAGGACGCGGTGCCTGGCCTCGCCATCCACATGCATTTCACACCGATCACTACGGGAGACTACGAAATCGCGTGCGCGGAGCTTTGCGGTCTGGGTCACTACCGGATGCACGGCATGCTAAAAGTCGTCAGCCAGGACGAATTCGATAAATGGCTGGCGGCGCGGGAGGCGGAGAAACAATAACATGGCCACCGGGGAATTTGCGTTCCACCAAGCTCACGCCCACGCGGCTCCGCAAAGTTTTGTTCGCAAATATATTTTCAGTCTCGACCACAAAGTCATCGGCCTTCAGTACTTCTTCCTGGCGCTGACCGCAGTGTTTGTAGGCATGCTGCTCTCGCTGCTCATGCGCATTCATTTGATCTGGCCCAACCTCTCCCTGCCGTTGCTGGGAGAGATTAAGCCCGAAACCTACTTAAGCCTTTTGACTATGCACGGCACCATCATGGTGTTCTTCGTGCTGACCACTGCGCCGCAGGGCGGTTTCGGCAACTATTTCCTGCCGATTCAAATCGGCGCGGCCGACATGGCCTTTCCCGTTCTCAACATGCTTTCGTTCTGGGTGACGTTCCTGGCGTTTGTGGCGATAGTCGCCGCTTTTTTTGTAACCGGAGGCCCACCACTGCACGGCTGGACCGGCTATGCGCCGCTAAGCGCGTTGCAGTCCGCCGGGCCCGGCGAAGGCGCGGGAGCGGACCTTTGGGTCGTCAGCATCGCCCTGTTCTGTCTCGGCGCGTTGATGAGCGCGTTGAACTTCATTACCACCACTTTGGACATGCGTGCGAAGGGCATGTCCATGATGCGCCTGCCCCTGACGTGCTGGGCTTGGTTCATCACGGCGATTCTAGGTCTGCTGGCGTTCGGAGTGCTGCTAGCAGCGGGAATTCTCTTGTTGCTGGACCGCAACCTGGGCACCAGCTTTTTCGTTCCCTTGGTGGTTGTGAACGGTCAAATTGTCGGCCATAAGGGCGGCTCGCCCCTGTTGTGGCAACACCTCTTTTGGTTTTTCGGTCATCCTGAGGTGTACATCGCGATTCTGCCGGCGATGGGTTTGTGCTCGCAGTTGGTCTCGGTCTTCTCGCGTAAGCCGATTTTTGGATACAAGGCAATGGTGTACGCCATGCTGTCCATCGGCATTCTGGGTTTCATGGTTTGGGGCCATCACATGTTCATGAGCGGCATGAGCCCTTATTCGGCGTTTGCCTTCTCGGTGATGACCATGGCCATCGGTGTGCCTTCGGCTATTAAAACGTTCAACTGGCTCGGCACCCTGTGGGGTGGCAAGATCCGCTTCGAGCCGCCAATGCTGTTCGCCATCGGATTTGTCTCCCTGTTCGTCACCGGCGGAATCAGCGGGCCGTTCCTGGCCCAGCCGGTGCTCGATATTCCGTTGCACGAAACCTACTTCGTAATCGCCCACTTTCATCTGATTATGGGAGTTGCGTCGATCTTCGGAATTTTTGCCGCGACCTATTATTGGTTCCCGAAGATGTTCGGCCGCATGATGAACGATTCGCTGGCCAAGTGGCACTTCTGGATCAGCTTCGTTGGAACGTACGCGGTCTTCATGCCCATGCACTACTACGGCATGGCTGCCGGGTTGCGGCGCTACTCGCAATCCACCGAAGTCGCCTACATGCAGGGTCTGTTGCCCTTGCAGAAGTTCATCACCTACGCCGCGTTCGTCACGATCGCAGGACAATTCATCTTTTTGTTTAACCTCTTCTGGAGCATGAAGGCGGGGAAAAAAGCCAGCGACAATCCTTGGGAGGCGACAACCCTCGAATGGACCACCGCAACGCCACCTCCACATGACAATTTCGGTGGTATCACGCCGGTCGTGCATAACGGCCCGTACGAGTACAGCGTGCCGGGCGCGTCACGCGATTATGTGATGCAGACCGATCCGCCAATGGTGGCAGTCGGGCACAAGGCTTGAGATGAAGAATTTCTTTTCCACTTTTGTTTCCGATCCTGTGACCAGTGGCGCTAGCTCGGCTGCCCTTGGTCGCTCCGATTCTTTGCTTGACGGCCCTCCCCTTCTCGAAGGGCGGTTGCGTCGCGCCAGGCTGGGCCTGCTGGTGGGCCTGGTGGGTATTTTCATGATCTTTGTTTCGTTCACCAGCGCGTACGTCGTGCGCCAGGGTCTGCCGACTCTCGATCCCCGTTCCAACAATTTAGTTCGCGACTGGTTTGCGCTGCCGCTACCGAGGCTGCTGTTCCTCAACACGTTGGTACTGCTCGTCAGCACCGCGACTATGGAAATGGCGCGCCGGCAAATCGCTCGCCAGGTTGGTTTGGCGCGGGCTGGATCCGGCAGCCCGCACGTTGCGTTGGATCCGGGTTGGACCGCTACCTGGCTGGTGTTAACCGTAGTTCTTGGCCTCAGCTTCCTAGCCGGGCAGTGGACCGTGTGGCGCGAACTTGCTGCCAGCGGTGTCTATATTTCGACCAACCCGAGCAGCTCGTTCTTTTATCTGCTGACTGCGACGCACGGTGTGCATCTACTCGGCGGCGTTGTGGCCCTGCTGATTGCGTGCGCTCAATCCTGGCTGGGCCGGCCCATCGAGACACGCCTCGTGGTTCTCGACGTGACCGGATGGTATTGGCATTTCATGGCTCTCTTGTGGGTTTACATCTTGTGTCTGTTGGAGTTCGCGCGCTGACCAAGTAAGGAGACCGACTGCATGGCTGAAGCGACAGTGCCGCACGACACGTCCGCTGCTTACGAACCCTCCTTGTTCGGGACCTATTCCAAGAAAATTGGAATGTGGCTGTTCCTTCTGTCGGACTCGCTTACGTTCGGCGCACTGCTTTACGCCTACAGTTACGGGCGCATTTCGCTGGGCTCGTCCTGGGAAACGCCGTTCCACTCAGAAAGTATCGTCAACGCCACAATCATGACGGCGTTTCTTCTCACCAGCTCGTTGACCATGGTGCTGGCCGTGCGCGCGTCGGTGCAACACGATGCGAAAATGCAGACGCTGTGGCTGCTGGCCACCATGGCTTGCGGAGCCGGATTCGTTATTTTGCACGGGCGTGAGTGGAGCAACCTGATTGCCCAAGGTATGACGCTTCCGATGTTTCCCGCCGTGCCAGGGCACACGGGCAATCCTGAGTTTCTCAACGTGGTGAAGAAGGTGCCCCAATTTCCCGCCACCTTTTTTACGTTGACCGGCATGCACATGCTGCACGTGACGCTGGGCGTAGTTTACCTGGGTGTGGTGGCGCTGCGCCGGAAATTCATTCCGGTTCTCTTATTGCTGTGGCTGGCCGCATGGCTGGGCACACCCTCCTATAGTCCATTTCACTATGGCGCGCACGTGCTGCTGTTGGCGGCCCTCGTGTGCGGGATCATTTTGTGGCTAAAGCCCAAAGTCTACGATTCTTCGGACGTCGAGGTAGCCGGATTGTACTGGCACTTTGTCGATCTTGTTTGGATGTTCATTTTCCCGCTGGTGTATCTGATGTCCGCGCGAATTCTTCCCACTTAGGAGCTGTCAGAAATGGACTCGATCCAAGTCGCTATCGCGGAACGCGTTGCCGAGGAGCATCGCCATCACAAGAAAGCACAGTTTTTCTGGGTCTGGGGAGCGCTGTTGGTGATGACGGCCATTGAAGTCTACCTCACTTATCAGAACATGCCGGCCATTCGCATGCTGACTTACTTGATGGGGCTGTCGCTGATCAAGGCGGCGCTGATCATCGGGTTCTTTATGCACTTGCGCTATGAGATTTCGCGCATGAAATGGCTGACAATGTGCTCGGTGGTGGGCTGCCTGATCTTGATGACCATTTTCTTTTTCCCTGACGCGTTCCGCATCGTGTCGCTGGGAGCGAAATGAGGGTTCGAAGCGCCATCCTCCTCGTGGCTTCTTTGCTCTTGGTTACTCCAGCTCTAGGCCAGGGCTGCTCCATGTGCGTCGGTTCGGCGAAAGCCACCACTCAGCAAGGCCAACGCGCGATCAGCCGGGCCGTGCTGATCCTTCTAATTCCCCCTGTTGGATTCATGACTTTGGGCGTGTGGGCGGCATTTCGTTACGGAAAGAAACGAGACCTTGAGCACTGCGGATCAACCGTCGCCGACGGGGATGAGTTTAGCGAATGGCGAAGAGAGTGGGATTCGAATCCGCTCGCTTGATGGAAATAAAGGAGTCTTGCGGCGCATCATGGCCTTATAAGTGACTGAAAGGAGTGGTTCGGATTCTTAGTGCCCCCTTATCGCCCCCAAAGAATCTGCAGCACAAAACGGGCCGGGCCATTCTGAAACCGTCGCGAACTCGATTCTGTTTTGAATCAAGATTCCTTGCTTGTGGAACCCATTGTGGAATAAACTCCACATATGGAAATCGTACAGATCGTGCTCGACAAAAAACTGTTGCGCGCGGCCGATCAAGCTGCCCACCGTACCAAGCGAAACCGCTCCGCTTTGGTGCGCGATGCTCTTCGTGAGTACCTTCGGCGATTAGCAATCCGCGATCTGGAAGAACGCGACCGTGCTGGCTATTCCAAACAGCGGCAGGCCCACGATGAGGCAAGCGCCTGGGAAGCGGAGGCGGTGTGGCCGGCAGAATAACCCGAGGGGACATTCGGCTTTACGACTTCGCTCCGCCTGACAAGAAACGGCCCGTCCTGGTTCTCACCCGTGATAGCGCCGTTCCGTATCTTTCCACTGTTACGGTGGCGCCGATCACGACGACGATTCGCGGTGTGCCGTCCGAAGTTTGCCTCACGGAAGACGATGGCATGAAAACCCACTGCGCGGTGAATCTTCACAATGTGGTGACCGTCAGCCAGAACCGCGTTGGAAAGCGAGTCGCACAGCTCAGTTCCCCCAAAATGGCGGAAATTTGCGCAGCGTTGCGCTTCAGTCTCGGCTGCGACGGCGTGACCTAGCCCGCCTTGAACGGTGGGCGAAGTTGGGCAGGGGAGGTCTCTGGACCGTACCAATTGAGAATGGCGGAGAGGGTGGGATTCGAATCCACCCGATGTATGGAAACAAAGGAGTTTTGCGGAGCACCATGGCCTTCTAAGTAACTTCAGGGTTGCCGACAATTCGCACAGATAACGCAAGACCGGGAGTGGACCCTGCCTATTAGCACTTCTTGAAGCCATCGAAAAAAGCCTTGTGTTGCGCGAGAATTTCCTGCTTCTTTTCCAAATTGGGATCTAGCGTCCAGATTCCTTGTTCGTGAGTGCCTCCAAGAAGAATCCCGTCCGTTCGCGGAAACATATAGAGGTCGTCACGGCCGATTGCATATTGAACCTCAGGTTGGGGCAATAGGATTGTGAGTTGTCCCTTCACGGGAGTTAATTCTTCGTCAGCAAAGAGGGCTTTTGCGCCCAGGCCCGTACAATTGAATACTAGCTTTTCCGGAAATTGCTGGATTTCGCCGCGATCACGAATTTCCGCTACTTTTATTGTCGCACCCGCAATCCGGATTTCATCAAGCAAAGCTGCTAAGTAGGTCGGCGGCTCGACGATCATGGTGTCGATCTGCCGCACAAACGCGGCATCCGGGAATGGATGCTCGCGTGCCGACAGATCGCGCAACTCCGGCATCATGGAGCGCAGTACGCTCTCCTTACCGCGATAGGCTTGTTCATTCCACGGCTGGTCGCTGAGAAAGTAGTTGCGCATCCAGCGAATGCCATAGCGCGGCCCCACCATGATCTGGTAGCGACGATAGGCAAACTCCGCTGCGGCAAGAAACTGTTGATTGAAGAGAGTGGTGCGTTTTTCATTATCCGACACCATGAAGGGATACCATTGACCGCCAGCGATATTCGACGTTGTATTTGGCGGCAAATCCTTCGTATAGATGGTGACGGCTAATCCTGCTTCCTCTAGCAGCCTCGCCGTTGCCAATCCCACGGCACCGCTGCCCAGCACCGCTACTGGTCCAGTGTGGCCCTGGGCGCCCAGGTCCACTGCAAGCTTCCCAGTTCCCCACGAGAGCGTGATTCCTCCCCCGCCATGGCCGTAATTGTGGACCACAAGCGTATCGTCCAGCTTTTCCGCTCGCACCACAAAGCCCGAGGGGCGGAAAGGACGCAGCCCGACAACGGTCCTTATCTCGCGGTCCGCGGAGACATGCACGGGAGGCAACCCACACGCTCCGCCGACAAATGAAATATCTGGAGCCCCATAAGCACGATTTGCAGCAGCGGCTACGCTGCGCCTCGCAGCACATCCTGAGAGCAGAGAAAACGGAGCGGATGCCGCAAGCGATGCGCCCGCAATGCTTGTTTGCTGGAGGAATTGGCGGCGATTCATGGCGTTACGATAGCAACTCCTAAACTCCGGAGCCACTCGATTTTGCTATGAATCTAACATTTTGGTGACGATGCCCGAATTACGCTATACGGAAGTTGGCGACCGGTGCGATCTCAGTTTCCGGTTTGCCGACCATACGCTCAAATGAAGACGGTGCGACCAATTTCATGGGGAACTAAACCTGTACCGATGGCCATGTCACCGTCGCGACACGGCAGCTAGCGTGCAGATTGTTTGTCTGAGTGTTCGTCACTATTCTGGATTTAGTGCGCTCACTTCGAGGAGAAATTCATGAAAGCATTGCGGTTCATTTTCTCAGCACTGTTGGGCATCCTCCTACTGTCAGGCCCTGCGTTTGCCCAGGGCAACAGTCAGGGGCATGGCCACGGCAAGGGACATGACAAGCACCATGACGACGACCGAGAAGATCACGATCGGTACCACTACGATCACAACAGGGAAGGCATACGTGGGTGGTACTCTGAAAATGAGAGCC
>CAZQOB010000029.1:0-56860 GCA_964594885.1 uncultured Acidobacteriaceae bacterium | reverse complement strand
GGCGGGGGGGGCGTCTGTTTCTCCTGGGCAACGGCCGGCAAAGCGGTTAGGGCAAGAATTACTGCCGATGCGAGTCGGGCGCTCTTGATCTCGGTCTTCATCTCGGCTCTCCTAGTTCTTCGCCGGCGCGGCGGGCGCTTCGGCAGACTTGATGTTGAGCACCAGCACCGTACGATTTTCCGGCCGCAGATATTCCTGCGCCGTTTTCTGAAACAGTTGCGGCGTCACTTTCTGGAATTCGTCCACCAGCGTGTTGATTCGGCCGGGATTGTCGTCAAACAGCGCGAAGCTCGCCAGCAGATCCGCCAATCCAAATCCGCCAAACTGCTCCATGTTGTCGTACAGGTTGGAGCGCAGTTTCACGCGCGCGCGGTCAAGCAGCTCCTGGTCCACCGGTTTCGCGCGCAGCGGCTCCAGGGCCTCGTCCCACGCTTTCACGATCGCGTCCGGCGCGGTCCCGGGATCGTGCGTCAAGTCGGCCATGAACAGCATCGGCCCCTTGTAATTGAACATGTTCCCCAGGTAGTTGATTCCACCGTTCACCGCGCCGGTCATCCCTTTTTTCTGCACCAGGTGCTGATACTCCAGGCTGTCATCGCCTTCGATCAGAATCTGGTCGAGCAATCCCATCGCGAAGTATTCCGGCGTATTCCGCGCCGGCATCTGATATGCAATCGCGATCGCCGGGCGGTTCGCCAGTCCGTCCACTTTGCTCGCGTGTTTTTCTTTCTCCTGCTTCGGCTCCGTCAAATCGGGCTGCGCGGGCAGATCGGACGATTTGATCCCACCGAAATATTTCTCCACCATTTGTCGCGCTTGTTTCGGATCAAAGTCTCCGACAATCGCCAGCGCCGCGTTGTTCGGCGCGTAGTAGGTCTTGAAGAACGCTTGCACGTCGCTCAGGGTTGCCGCTTCGATGTCTTTCAAGTCGCCGTAGAAATTGTGCGCGTTATACCAATTGCTATTCGCGTATTGCGGCATGTCTAGCCATGGAAATCCGCCGTACGGCTGGTTGATCACATTCACTTTCACTTCGTTACCAACCACGCCTTGTTGGTTCTTCAGGTTCTCTTCGGTTACCGCCAACCCGTTCATCCGGTCGGCTTCTGCCCACAACGCAGTCTCCAATTTATTGGAAGGCAGCACCTCGAAGTAGTTTGTGAAGTCGAACCGCGTGGAGCCGTTCAGCACTCCGCCGTTCTGCTGCACCAGCTTGATGAACTCCATCTTTCCTAGATTCTTCGAACCCTGGAACATCATGTGCTCGAACAAGTGTGCGAATCCCGTGCGGTCCCGCGGCTCAACCCGGAACCCGATCCGGTAGTACACCGCCACGCACACCGTCGGCGCCGTATGATCCTGCGACAGCACCACCCGCAGCCCATTCGGCAACTTGTAGTACTCCACCGGCACTTTCAGCTCCGACGCCGCCGGCTCCGCCATGGCCCCAATCGCACCGGCAAGCAACGTTCCCGCCAACGCAATTCCACTTGGCAATAACTTCCAGCGCCCAAACATAGGTCCTCCGCTCTTACAAACGCCCAACAAACTCGTTCTCAATTCGCCTTCTTGGATATAGACACCCCATCACCCTACAAAGACGCATTTCCTCTAAATAAGTTTCTTCTGCGACCCTGAACCCCAAACCCCTAAAACACCGTCCTCTTCTGCACGGTGGCCTTGCTCGCCAGCGAAAATCGAGGCTCCGGCGCCACTTCTCCCATTAGCTGCCTCGCCACATACTCACCCATTGCCGGACCATGCTTGAACCCATGCCCTGACCCGCCGCCGACAAGCCACACGTTGCTCAACTCCGGATGCCGGTCCGCCAAAAAGTCGCCATTCGAGCTGTTCTCATACTGGCAAACCCGCGCCTCCGCAATCGGCGCACCCTGCAGCGCCGGGAACCGTCGCGCCACGTAGCCGCGCATCTCTGCAATTTCCGCTTCCGTCACCAGCCGCGACTGCGTGTCCGGATCCACCGGCTCGCCATGCCGGTCCAGAGCAACTTTCAGCCCGCGGCTCTCGAGGTCGGGCATCCCATAACATTCATCATTCTGAATGAGCCACGTAGGCAGCACCCCCGCCGAAAACCGCTCATCCCCCGCCGGCACGCTCACATAAAAAACCGCCTGCCGAGTCACAAAAAGCCGCTCCCCCAGAATCTCTGGGAAAACTTTCTTCAGCCAGGCCCCACAGGCAAACACAAATTCCTTCGCTGCGAATGCTTCGCCAGCCGAACTCTGCATTTCGTTCAGTGTTCCCGCGCCCTGCGGCTGGCAAACGGCCGCCGCCCTAAAATCCACTCCCAGCCGGAGCGCTTCTGCCACCGTCGCCGCGACCGCGCGCCGGGCCATCAGCACTCCACTGTCCGGCTCCAAGATTCCTTCCGCGACGCCCTCGAGACCAATTTGCGAGTACTTCTTTAGCAGCTCCACGCGGCTCGACTCACTGAACCTCACTTCGCATCGCCTCAGAACCTCGCGCGTCGCGCGCAGCGTCGGATCGCCCGCAGCCGCCATCCACAACACGCCGGTATTCTTAAACAGCGCCTCGCTCCCCGTAGCCGCAAACAGCTCTTTCCACTTCGCCAGCGAACGCTGCGACCACCGCGTATAAATCTCGTCCGCACCGTAGCCCATGCGGATGATTCGCGACTCATCCCCCGAACTGGACCGCGAATGCCCGGGCCCAAACGCCTCCAGCAGCAGCACACGTTTCCGGCGCCGTGCCAGCTCCAGCGCCGTCCAAGCGCCAAAAACCCCCGCTCCCACCACCGCTACATCGTACGTTTTCACTCGGTTGCTCCGCCGCTGACGCTTCTTTGTAAACGGCACGGTACAGTGGTCCTGAGGGCAGTCGAGGATCCTGCCTTTTCTGTGCTCGTTGCGCAGTATCCTACCGCACGAACTCCATTCTCGCCGACCACGGAAAAAACACCGAGGGTGCCCCCAGGTTCGGGTTGTGAACCTGGGTTTTGGTTTTGCTCCTGTGCATGTAGTTCCGGGCTTTAGCCCCGTCTGCCCGAGAAAAAAAAGCGCAGACAAGACTACTCAGAGAGTAGCGTTAATCTCTGCGTGATTTTTTCTTGTTTCTTACTGACCACCCAAAACTTACGACTTAATACTTCGTACCGCGCCCACGATCTCCGCCCACCCTGCCAGCGCGCTCAACGACTCATCATGCGTCGGATCCAGATGCAGCGGCGTCACGCTCGCATGCCCCGCAAACACCGCGGCGTAGTCCGTGTCCGGCTCAATGTCCTTGGCAATCTTCTGTTCGAAAATCCAGTAATACGACCGCCCCTTCGGGTCTTTGCCTTCCGTCAGTTGATTCCTCGTAATCTTCTGCGATTGCCGCGTGAACTTCACTTCACCGCTCCACGGCTCCGGCACGTTCACGTTCAGCAGCACCTGGTCCGGCAGGCCTTCTTTCAAAATCAGTTCCGCCGCCGCCCGTGCGATCCGCGCCGCGTTCGCAAAATTCAGCTTGCGTGAACACAGCGATATCGCCACCGCCGGGATGTGATGCAGCGCCGCTTCCCGCGCCGCACCCACCGTTCCGGAGTAATACACGTTCTCGCCCATGTTCGCGCCGTGATTAATCCCCGAAATCACTAGGTCCGGCCGTTCCGGCAGCAGTTTGTGCAGCGCCACAATCACTGCGTCCGCCGGAGTTCCGTCCACCGCCCAGTGCCGTTCAGCCTTGGGATGCACCACAATCGGCCGCCGCAGCGTCAGCGATTGCGCCGTCCCGCTCTGCTCCGCCAGCGGTGCCACCACGCTCACCGGGGCCAAGTCCTCCAGCGCCTCCTGCAGCGCCCGCAACCCCTCCGCGCCGTACCCGTCATCATTTGTCAGCAGAATATTTGCTATTTTCATGCCTGCAGGGAACTGGCGTCCAGTCGCTGTGTATCATTTACCGTTTCATGGTTGCCAAGAAGCCTGGATCTCTTGATCGACAAAATCAACAAGCTAATGATGATCAATCCCAGCAAGCTTGCGTGGTAATGGTCGTCGCCGATCGTGTAGACATAACCTTCAGGAAAGAAAAGGCGGGAATGGTAGGAAGCCGTCTGCGGCCCCGCCAAAGTCGTTCGCATCAGAATCTCCGCTACGACTTCAGTAAATGCAATGGCATTTGCGACCAACGCCGCCTTCCAGCCACGACGCATGAGCAGGACCAGAACCGAAAATAGCAAAACTAGGCCACACCCCGTTTCAACAATAGCGACCGGGACAATCTGCGGCTCGCGAAGCGGACCGATTGCGACCCCTGCCTGCAGGATTGCTCCAAAGACAAACAATAGAGCGGTCATGACCATAGCGGAGAGCGCAGCCATCCTGATGGCAGACTTTGTCTCTTTTGCGGCGTATATATCCGAAGTGGTGTGCACGGTGCGGAAGGAATGGTCGGGGCGCCCGGATTTGAACCGGGGACCTCACGCACCCCAAGCGTGCGCGCTACCAGGCTGCGCTACGCCCCGACAAACTCAATTCTACCGCGTTCACCGCCGTTCGAGAAGCGTCAAGAACGCTCGCAAGGAATCCCGCATATCCAGCAGCAATTTCCGGCTCAGGAGCTGCTGCGCTCCGTAACCGGGCGCGATGTGGCCGCTCTCATCCGCGCCGCCGCCCTCTCGCAAATGTCGCCGGGCCCCAGCGATCGTAAACCCCTCGTCCCACAGCAGCCGCTTAATCTTCAAAATCAAATCTACATCCTCCGGCGTATAAAACCGCCGCCCGTTCGCCCGCTTCTCCGGATCCAGCATGGGAAACTCTGTCTCCCAATACCTCAGCACAAACGCCTTCACACCGGTCATCCGGCTCACATCGCCAATGCGATACAGCCCCTCTTCTTTTTCGAGCGAAGCCTGCGCGGCCGTCCCGTTATTCGCCATGGCTCGCGATTCTACCAACTAGCACTGCGTTTATGTAGTGGCCGGTCTTCAGACCGGCTCTATTGGAGTGCGGTGGCTCGACGCCTCTTTTTTCCGACTCCCGTCTCTCCGCGTATCTCAATACCAAGGAAAAAGACTTACGACCCAAAACTCATTCCTCATCCCGTCGCGAATCCCGCTCCCTCTTCCGCACCCGCTGCACCCAACGCACCGGCGTCCCCACAAACCCGAACTTTTCCCTCAACTGATTCTCCAAAAACCGCTCATAGGCAAAATGCAGCGGTTGCTTCTGGTTTGTGAACAGCACAAACGTCGGCGGCGCCGTCTTCGCCTGAATCATGTAATAAATCCGGATCGGCCGCGAATTCGGCAGCGTCCCGCGCTGCAAGTCCACGAACTTCAGCCAGCGGTTCAACTCCGGCGTAGAAATCTTTTTCCTCCGATCCGCCGCTACCTTGTCAATCAGCGGAAACAACTTCTCCGCGCGCTCACCGCTCTTCGCCGACAAAAACACCACCGGCGCATAACTCAAAAACTTCAGTTTCTTGCGAATCAACTCTTCGTAGTCCCCAATCAGCTTCCCGCGATCCACAATCTCCGGACCGCGCCCGCCGCTCCGCGCCTTCCCCCGCGCCGTGTTCGCTTCGCGATTCGCCGCTGTCTGCGCCGCAGCCACCGCCAAGTCCCACTTGTTTACCACGATGATCACGCTGCGCCCGGACTGTTCCGCATAGCTCGCAATCGTCGCATCGCCTTGCGTGACGCCCATTTCGCCGTCCACTACCAGCAGCGCCACATCCGCGCGTTCCAGCCCGCGCTTCGCCATCACGACGCTCAATTTTTCCGCCACCAGATTGGTCTTGCCCTTGCGCCGGATTCCCGCCGTATCCACAAACCTGTACTGCTTTCCTCCGCGCGTCACATCCGTATCCACCGAATCAATCGTCGTCCCCGGAATCGGCGACACAATCGACCGCTCCTCGCCCGCCATCCGGTTCAACAGCGTGCTCTTCCCCACATTCGGCCGCCCAATAATCGCAATCTCCACCGGCGTTTCTTCGTCCTTGTAGCGGCCGCCTTCTGAGGCCGGCGACTCGACCTCCTGTTGCGTTATCTTCTTTGCCACCGTCTGCAATGCGTAATCCAACAGATCATCCACACCGGTTCCATGCTCCGCCGCAATCGGAAAAATCTTCACCCCCAGCGCATGAAACTCCGCCGCATGAGCTTCCTGCCCCGCCGCGTCCACTTTGTTCGCTGCAATCACAAACGGCTTGCCCGTCGCGCGCACCAGACGTGCCAGCTCCTCATCGATCGGGGTCAGGCCGGCCCGGCTGTCCACCACCTGTACCAGCAAATCCGCCTTCGCAAACGCCACGCGCGCCTGCCGGAAAATCTCCTGCGGGATCAACGCCTGGTCGTGCGGAATAATTCCGCCCGTATCCACCACCTCAAGCGTCTTCCCGCGCCACTCCGCCTGGCCATAAATCCGGTCGCGCGTGATCCCGGGCTCGTCGGTCACGATTGCCCGCCGCGTCCCGGTCAACCGGTTGAACAGCGTGGACTTGCCCACATTGGGCCGCCCCACAATCACTACCGATGGCAATCTGTTCGTCATTTTCGGGAATACGAAGTGTAGCAGACGAGTCCTCGGAGTGCGGGAGCGCAACTCCCGCCTTTGGTTGGACTTCGCTGTGAGGTTCCTGAGACCCGGCAACCAGCCACCGCTCGTGCCTCATTAAGTGCTGCCCCATCAAGGCCTTAGAGTCATCAGTCCGGCCTAACTCACGCCTTTCTTGTACCCAACATCACGTCGCACACCCGAAATCTGCTAGAGTGCTGCCCTAAGACCACCGCGTAATTTTTGCCGTTTTTGTGCGTACTAGTCTATGGACGTCAAGAAGAGCCCAGGCCAGGTGCCGGACCGGGTGCCAGACCGGATGAATGTCGTGGACACAAGGGAATCGGGCGCGGTCATTGCCCGAGCCAGGGCTGGTGATGCCGAAGCCTGGGGCGATCTTTACCGGGAATACGCGCCGGCCATCTTCCGCTTTTGCCGCAGGGCGCTGCCCACTCGCGAAGATGCGGAGGACGCCACCATGGAAATTTTCATGAAGATTAGAGAGAAGTTAGACCAATACGACGCGACTCGGCCGTTTTCAGCCTGGCTTTACCGCGTTGCCGCCAATCATTGTTGGGACATTCTCCGCCGCCGCAAGATCCGCCAGGACAAGGAAACCGACGATTTGGAAACACTACCGCTCGAACATCCCGATCCCAATCAACTCGATAGGCTGATCGAAAAGCGCACCAGCGAGGAAGTGCGCAAGGCCCTGGACAAACTCGGTGCGCGCGCCCGCATGGCCCTGGTCCTGCGCTACTACTCGGACATGAGCTACGACGAGATTGCCGATTCGCTAGGAGTGCGCCGCCAGTTTGTCGGTGTGGTGCTGCTCCGCGCCCGGCATGAGTTGCGGCAAGCGCTCGAAGGCACCGGAGCGCTGGCGGCGGGAGGTGCCCGATGAGCTCAGCACCGGTGTTCAAGGGTGGCGGACAGGATCATCTCGACGAGATCACCTGCATGCTCTATCTCGAGCGGCAGCTCGACCGCGCCCGGGCGCTGGAAGTTTCCGCGCACACGCAGAGTTGCGACGCCTGCCGCAATTTGTTGCGCGTCATCGAACGCGAATCGCGCCTCCTCACCCGGGCCATGCTGGAGGAAGAGGAACCGCTGCCCGCGCGCATCGCGGAGTTCCAAGAACGCGTCCGCCGCTCGATGCAGTGGCTGTGGCTCCTGGTTTTTGGACTGGCATCCACTGCGGTCTATGCGGTTTACACCGGTTATATCCAACCCTTGGAAAAACCGCTCGAAAACGCCGGATTCGGAGGTAGCAGCTTGGTGAGCATGTTGATCTTTCAAGGATCCTTCTGGAATGGATGGCAGGCGATGATCTCACTCGTAGAACTGCTCGCGCTGATCACAGTCGGAGTTGTGCTGGCCATGGCTGTGCGCAAGCGGTTCCGGCGCGGCTCCGCACTGGCTTTGGTGCTCACCGGCTTGTGTGCGACGTTCACCTTTGCGCCGCCCGGCAGTGCAACGGAGTTTCGCAATGGTGCCAACGTCGAAATCTCCAAAGATGAAACCATCAAGGGCGATCTTTACTTTTCGGGCCAGCAGATTACCGTGGACGGCACCGTGGACGGTGATCTATACGCGTTTGGCCAGGAAGTCACCGTCCGCGGTCACGTGACGGGCGACGTTTTCGCCTTCATGCAGTCGGCACGGATCGAAGGCCAAGTGGACGGCAATGTCCGCGGCTTCTGCAACAACATCACGGTGACCGGGACCATCGCGCGTAATCTGATGATCTGGGCGCAAGTGATCAACATTGACAGCCGCGGTTCGGTTGGCCGCAGCCTCACATCATTTTCCCAGACTCTAAGTGTCGACGGAAAGATCGGGACCGATCTGCTGGTCTTCAATCAGTCCACGCGCGTCTCCGGTGCGGTCGGCGGGAACATCGACGAAAAAAGCGAAACGCTGACCATCGAGGACTCCGCCAAGATTGATGGCACGGTCAAATTCGAAGGCGACAAGGAGCCCGTGGTCTCGCCTCGGGCGAAGCTGGCATCGCAGGTGCAGTACACCAAGCACGTCCGAAAACGGGAAGAGTTCGGCAAGACCAGCGCGTTCTGGGCCGGACTGTTGTATGTGGCCTTCGTTTTGTACGGCATGGCGCTGTTCCTGGTGTCGCCGCAGTTTGGCCGCGAGACAGTCAGCGCCGCGGAGAATGTTGGCGGCTCGCTGGGCCTGGGCCTGTTGGTATTCTTCGGTGTGCTGATCGGCTCGCTGATCGCGATGTGCACGCTGGTAGGCCTTTTTGTCGGGTTCGCGTCGCTGTTTGTCTGGGCCATTGCGGTGTACGCGGCACAGCCAGTGGCCGCGGCTTTGCTCGGCCAGTGGATTTTTGGGCGCACCAGCGAAACCTGGCCGCTGATCGGCCGTATGCTGGTCGGCCTGCTGATTATTCGTGTGGCGGAGTTGCTGCCGCACGGATGGATCATCAAGCTGGCGATGATCTTCTGGGGCCTCGGCGCGATTTCGATCGCCATCTACCGCCGCTTCCAGCCGCCAACCGTTCTGCAGGCGGCGCCCGTTCCGCCGAGCGTTCCGGTTGCTCCGGTTGCGGGCGCGCCGGCGTGAGACTTATTACTGACTCTCTCAGTCTTACCGCGCCCGAAGAGTCTGCGCCGCGAAGAGCGGACTCGCCGGAGGGCCGAGGTACAGCGCGCTGGTGGAGAACGTGCTTCCCGCTTGCAGGCTGCCAAGGCTGGAAATGCCGTCGAGGCTCAGACGGCCGCTGGTCGTTTGAAACTGTTGACTGCTGGTGATGCCAAAGTAGGGCGGCAGATTGGTGCCCGGGAACGAAGGCAGAGCGGGGGCCCCTGCAGTTCCACTGATCCGAGTGAAACGCAGCAAGAACGTGTTGGTGGTGGTACTGCCGGGTGTGGCGCCTGACTGAGCGACGTACGCGCTGACCGGAAAGGCTACGGTTTGGCCCGGCTGCACATCGGTGATGCTGGTGGAATTGACGAAAGAATTTGCCGGGACGTTCAAGCCCTTGCTGACGATCGAGAACGGCTGCGCGGAAGCGAGTGTGGCTGTCACTTGATCTCCGAAGTGCAATTGCCCGCTGAGCACGCTTGCGCTGCTGGCAAAGACGCTGTCGGTTACCGCGACCGTGAGTTTGTTGTTCACCGAATCCGGCACGGCCGTAACCACGCCCTCAATCAGGTCCATCGAACTTCCGAAAAGCGGCTGGTAAAAGACCAGCGTGAGTGTGCCGTCGGTGTTCAGCACAGCATCAATGATGGCCACGTCGTTGACCTTGACACAGCCAGTCACCGAAGGGTTGGCGCAGGAAGTCGCAAATTGAGTGGAAGAATTCGCCGTAGCGATGATGTCGCCGCGGCTTGCAGTCTGCAGGGTAATGACCGAGCCGTTGACGGCGCTGATGGTGCCCATGACGTCGTCAACGTGAGAGAGCTGGCTGGAGGCGAGATCGGTGGCGCCAGGAGCCGGAGGCAGGAGGGCTGCTTTGAAGACATTGTTTGCGCCCAGGTTGACTGCGGTGACTTTCTGGCCCGTGAGGGTGAGGGCGTTGCCGAGGTTCACGTTGATCGCCATGCCGGAGCGCTGATTGACGGCGAGTGAAAAATTAACGGGAAAGCTTGCCGAGCCGGCAGCGCCACTGACTGACGCGAGAGAGCCGGCCGTGCAGCCAGGAGTTCCGCTCGCGGGGTTCGTGCAGTAGGTAACGCTTAGCGCAGAGAATGTGACTTTCACCTGGGTGTAGCTGCCCTCAGGAACGCTGGCACCAGCGGCGACGATGGTGGAGTCGCTGGTGACACGGTTGAGCTCGGCGATGTAGGGATTGGAATTGATTTGGAGCGCAACGTCGGAGCCCGTGGTGGGAGTGAGGCTGATTCCGGTGATCGAGACAGAGAAGGACTGAATGGAAAGCTGCAGGCTGGGGTCGGGCGGCGTCGCGGTCAGTACCAGGGAGACTGAGCCGTTGTTGTTGACACAGGTTGCGATTCCCGAACAGTTGATGACCTTTTTCGAACCGCTGCAGGAGGAAACCACGAGAACCGGAACTGTCAGAAGAAAAGAGAGAAAACGGCGGTTTTTCGATATGCGTACCAAGGGGCACCCCATTACCACGGCTCCGGCAGCTAGGAAGGGATAGGCTGCAGGAGACTGCTATCTAGGACTGTAACCTGAGCCCCTGGGTTGGCCAAGCGCTAAGCCTGGAGCTTGCGCACACACAGGCAGCAACAAAAAAGGCCAGCGACCCCCTCGCTTTTTCTGTAACTGTCCTTTAGGGCCGACCGGCCCGCGAAGCCATATGGGATCAGTGATCAGGAATCAGTTACGAGGACACATTCCCGGGTGTTTCCCTACCCCATAAGCCGGCAGGCAGATCGCCTACTGTTCGTACTATTCCTTTGTAATACAAAGTACTTGACAATAAGAATTTCTTTGCTATGATGGAAACGTTCCGCGGTGTCTGGGAGGGGCCAGGTGCTGGGGACAACCGGGCGCGGCGGAGAATTCGGAGAACAACAAGACATGTTCAAGCGCATCATGGCGATTGCGGGGATATTTGTGTGTTCGTGCGTGGCGTGGGTGATTCTGGGAACGTCGATTTATCTACGGACAGAGGGTGCGGGGTCGGCGCTCGGCGGGAGAGTGGCCTCAACCTGGGGAGAGACGCAGGAACAGCTTCCGCCGACGATGAGCTACAGCGTGCAGGAACCGAAGACGGTTGAGGTGCAGGAGGACGGGAAAAAGGTCAAAAAGACGGAACTGGTGAGTGTGAGCAAGAGCGTGGCGCTAGACGCGAGCACGATCACAACGGATTTTCACATCGATTACCGGCAAAAGGGATTGTTGTGGTTCAGCACGTACCGCGTGGCGTTTGGCGGCGAGTACAAATTCCAGAACCCGACGGCCCAGGAGGAGAACTTTACAATCCGGCTGCCGCTTCCCGCCAAACAGGCGGTGTATGACGGGATGCAGATTGCGCAGGATGGCAAACCGCTGGCGCTGGACTTTGGCGGCGGGGCAGCGTCGGCGCACGGAGTGGTTGGTCCTGGAGCGACGGGAGTTGTGAAGGTGGCTTACCGATCACAAGGCCAAGACAGCTGGAGCTATAAATTTACCAGCGGAGACGAAGTAGCGCGCGCGAAGGATTTTCACTTTACTGCAACGACTGATTTCGGGGGATTCGATTTTCCGGACAATTCGCTTTCGCCGACAACGAAGCGCGACACGGCGCAGGGCTGGGAGCTGAAGTGGGATTATCAGAATCTGGTTTCGGGATTCAACATTGCACTGCGAATGCCGCAGAAACTGCAGCCGGGCCCGCTGGCCGGGCGGATTTCGTATTTTGCCCCGGTGTCGCTGTTCTTCTTTTTCTTTTTGGTATTCATTTTGTCGACGCTGCGAGGAATCGATCTGCATCCGATGAATTACTTTTTTCTGGCGTGCGCTTTTTTTGCGTTTCACCTGCTGCTGGCGTATTTGTGCGATCACATCTCGATCCACCTGGCATTCGCGATTTCGTCCTCCGTTTCGACCCTGCTGGTGGCTACGTATATGCGGCTGGTGGTGAATTGGCGGTTCGCGCTGATGGATGCCGGGCTAGCACAGCTGATTTACCTGGTGCTGTTTTCATATGCGTTCTTTTTTGAAGGGTTTACGGGACTGGCAGTGACGATTGGTGCGGTGCTAACCCTATTTGTGGTCATGCAAATGACGGGCAGGATTCAGTGGAGCGAGAAGTTTGTGGCCAAGGCCGGGTGAGAAAAAGTGAGGACGTAAAGGGGCGGCCGCGGCCATATTCGAGCCTTCCGCGCAGCAGGTGCAAGGCCCTCAATTCGGTTTGCGGATGGCGCCGGAGGATTCTAGGAGCTGGCGTAGCTGGTTGATAGGCATGGCTTCGGCTTCGTGACTCCGGAAGCCGCGGAGGGTGGTGGCTTTGAGCATCGAGTTGACGATGGCTTCTTCGGTGGCGCCGATAGCGGCTTCGAAGAGCGGAGAGAGGGAGTCTTCGCTGAGGAGGGCGGGCGGTTTGCTGCGAGGCGCCGTTTGGCTGATGCGATTGGCGGTGGAAAAGGCGATTGCGTAGTCGCCGGATCCGTTGCTGCCGGTCGAGCCAACCCGGGCCATGCCAAGAATGGTGCGGGCGGCGAGACGGCGGAGCTGGCGGGCATCGAGCGGGGCGTCGGTGGCGACGACGATCATACAAGAGCCGTCAGCGGAGTTCTGCGGTGCGCCAGCGACCGACGCGGATTCCGGACGAGGCTGCATCGTTTTCCAGACGGGAACGCCGGCAATCGTGAGGTGTCCGCCGAAATTGGTTTGCACCAAAACACCGATGGTAAAGCCACCTTCTTTTTCGGGCAAACGACGGGAACTGGTGCCGATGCCGCCTTTCCAACCGAAAGCGACAGTGCCGGTGCCGGCACCGACCGAACCCTCCGCGACAGATCCGCCGTTGGCTTCATTGATGGCACGAAGAACATCTTCGCGGGTTACATGGAAGCCGCGGATGTCGTTGAGCCAGCCATCGTTGGTTTCGCCGACCAGCGCATTCGAGCGAGGGATGTTTTCATTGCCGGGTTCGGCGATGGTCCAATGAGCAACGGCCGATGCCGCGTCGAAAACGCTGAGCGTGTTGGTGAGGACGATGGGCGTTTCGATTTGGCCGAGTTCGTTGACCTGCGTGGAGCCGACGAGTTTGCCGAAAGCGTTGTAAACGAAGACAACGCCGGCGACTTTGTCCTGAAAGAGATTGCCGGGATGAGGGCGGATGGCGGTGACACCGGTGCGGACGTTGTCTCCTGCGATGAGTGTGACTTGGCCAACCAGGACGCCGGAGACGTCAGTGATTGAATTTTGCGGCCCGGGATCGTAGATGTCGAAGGACAGGCCGAGATCGCGAGCGCGGGGGCGAGCTTGGTCGCTTTTGTTGCCCGCCGTTTGCGCAAACGATGGAATATTGAGCCGACCTGCGATACCGACTAACAGGCAGACGAGGGCGCTAAGGCGAAGATTGCATCTTCTCATTTCGCGGAGATATTAGGTGCCGCCAGCGCGGGGAGTCAATGAAAGCGAGCGCTGAAACGGAGGCAATAGAGCCTGTTCCTTTCTGAGGGCTGCTCTGGAGGCGTGCTTGGGCTGGGGAAGCACGCAAGGAGGGCAGTAGAAAATGGTGTCAAGAATGGAGAAGGGCCCGCCGCTGCGAATGGTGAAGACTCCAACGAGCGTCCAGCCCCCGCCTACTTGATGCTTCCAATCACGTCCGTCTTTGAGGCACGGAATCGCCCAAATCGGAGAAACAACGAAGCGATGACGATTGTCGAAATCAGACCTACCCCAGACGCCAGGGAAGGCAACGCATGTCATTCGCGTGTGTTATCGTCAGTTTATTGTCGCGACATTCTGGAAACTGAGGAACTTCTGAGCGGGCAAGGGCAAAAATTGGCGAGGCGAGGGAAACGGAAGACGCGAGCTGTTGACGACACGGGTGTACTCGAAAGGCGGTATGTACCGCTGGAGGAGAGTGACGAGCGACCAGCGACCGGCGACCAGGGCGGAAGGGAACTTCGTGCGAGCCCGGTGACCGACGAAGTTGCTTCGAGCGTTGCAATGCGAGAGGTGTTTGGACCGGGCGGGTTGCTGGACCGGAGCATGATGGGGAGTTACGAGCACCGCGCTGGGCAGTTGGAAATGGCCGAAGCGGTGCACGATGCGTTTCAGGGCCGGCATCACGCGATTGTGGAAGCGGGCACCGGCACAGGAAAGACGCTGGCGTATCTGCTGCCGGCGATTTGCAGCGGGCGGCGGGTGGTGATTTCGACGGCGACCAAATCGCTGCAGGAACAGCTGTATCAGAAGGACATTCCGTTTTTGCAGAAGCATTTTGCACCGAAGCTGCGAGTGGCGGTGATGAAGGGCCGCGCGAATTTCTTATGCCGGGCGAAGCAGCATCAGATGGCAGATTCACCAATGCTGAAAGGCATGGAGGAGCTGGACGCGTTCCGGCAGATTCGTGACTGGGCGAAGCTGACCGAGACAGGCGATCGTGCGGAGCTGACGTTCCTGCCGGACGATTCGGAGTTGTGGGCCCGGCTGGACGCGCGGCGGGACACCTGCACGGGGCAGAAGTGCCCGGAGTTCAATCAGTGCTTTGTGACCGCGATGCATCAGCGGGCGCGTGAAGCGGACATCATCATCGTCAATCACCATTTGTTTTTCGCGGATCTGGCACTGAAGCACGACGATTTCGGCAGCATTTTGCCGGAGTATTCCGCGGTGGTGTTTGACGAAGCGCATGAGATTGAAGACGTCGCGAGCGATTATTTTGGGCGGCAGATTTCGAATTACCGGTTCGAAGAGCTGGCCCGGGATGTTGATCACGCGCTGCGAATGCTCAAGCTGGGCACGCCGTCGCTGTTGCGTCGCACGCAGCGGTTGCGGGAGCGGAGCCGGACATTTTTTGAGACCTTTCCGGCGCGGGAAGGCCGGTTCCCATTTTCGCGCGGGGAGCGGGAAGCATTTCTGGAGCAGAATCGCGAGGCGTATTCGGGGCTGACGGATGCGCTGAAGAGTCTGGAGACGGAATTTGCTGCCATGAGCCCGAAGCCGGAGGATCTTACGCGGCTGGGGCGGCGCGGTTTTGAGCTGCGGCAGGAACTGAGCTTCCTATTTGAGTCCAACGAAAAGAATTTTGTGTATTGGTACGAGCGGCGAAGCAAGGGTGTGTTTTTGGCGGCGACGCCGATTGATGTGAGCCAGATTTTGCGCGAGCGGCTGTTCGAGCAGTTCGACACCGTCATCTTAACCTCGGCGACGCTGACGGTTGGCGGGCGATTCGACTACATCAAGCAGCGGCTGGGCCTTGATCATGTGAAGGAGCGGACGCTGCCGCCCGAGTTTCAGTACGGCGAGCAGGCGATTCTGTATTTGCCGCAGCGCATGCCGGACGTGCGCGATGGAGGGTTTGCGGCGAAGGCCGCGGAAGAGATTTTGCGGCTGCTGGAGTTGAGTGAGGGCCGGGCATTTTGTCTGTTCACGAGTTATTCGCAGATGAAGGATTTGTACGAACGGGTGAGCGCGCGTTGCGCGTTTCCTATGCTGCTGCAGGGGACGGCGCCGCGATCGGCGTTGCTGGAGCGGTTCAAGAACACGGCAAACGCGGTGCTGTTTGCAACGGCGAGTTTCTGGCAGGGCGTGGATGTGCCGGGAGAGCAGCTTTCCTGCGTGATCGTGGACCGCCTGCCCTTTGCCGTGCCCAGTGATCCCATTGTGGCGGCACGGGTGCGGGCGATTGACGATGAAGGGCGGAACGCGTTTGCGGAATATCAGGTGCCGCAGGCGGTGCTGGCGCTGAAGCAGGGGTTTGGCAGGCTGATCCGGACCAAGACAGATCGCGGCGTGCTGTCGCTGTTGGACAATCGGATCCAGCGCATGGCCTATGGTAAAATTTTTATGGAGTCGCTGCCGGACTACGCAAAAACGCAGGAATTAAGAGACGTGGAGCATTTCTTTGAGCGGCGAAGTAATAAATAAGGAAATAACGAAATCGTATTTGGATCTGCACCTGACGCCTGCAGCAGGAAAAAAAGCCCCGGCAAGCCGCCGCACTCCAAAAGCCCGGCTGAAGCCCGGCACTAAATAAAGAAACAGCCAGAATTGGCGGCAAAGGACAAAGCCAAGAAATGTTTGAAGTGAGCGTGGAAGAGACATTTTCGTCGGGGCACGCGCTGCGCGGGTACAAGGGCAAGTGCGAGAACGTGCATGGGCACAATTACCGAGTAAAGGTCACCCTGACCGGGCCGAAGCTGGACGAAATTGGCTTGCTGGTGGATTTTACCGAGATCAAGCGAGCGCTGCGCGGGATTATCGGAAAGATTGACCATCAATTTTTGAACGATCTGGAACCGTTTAAGACGGAGAATCCCTCGGCGGAAAATATGGCCAAGTATTTTTATGACGAGATGCGGCGCGAGTTGAAGAGCATGCCGGAGGGCGCGACGATCGCAGAAGTGACGCTGTGGGAGACAGATACGGCCAGCGCGAAGTACTCGCCCGGGAAAACTGATTGCGGCAAGTTTTGATCAGATGTTCATCACGGAAATCTTCAAGTCGGTGCAAGGCGAGGGGACTCGAGCAGGATTGCCCTGCGTGTTTGTGCGGCTGACGGGATGCAATCTGCGCTGCACCTGGTGCGATACCGCCTATGCGTTTCACGGCGGCAAGAAGATGAGCGTTGAGGATGTGCTGACGCGTGTGGATGAGTTGTGCGGACGCGGCAAAGCGCAATCGGGAGGGCAGGCGGCGGTGCCGTTGGTGGAATTGACCGGAGGCGAGCCGCTGCTGCAAGACGAGGTTTATCCGCTGGCGGAAGCGCTGGTGGCGCGCGGCTACACGGTAATGATCGAGACAAGCGGTGAGCGTTTCGTGGGACGGCTGTCGAAAGAAGTGGTCAAGATTGTGGACGTGAAGTGCCCGGACTCTGGCGAGGCGGATACGTTTGACATGAAGAATCTGGAAGCCGTGGGGCCGGAAGATGAAATCAAGTTTGTGCTGTCCACGCGGCGGGATTATGAGTTCGCGCGGGAATTTGTCCGAGCCCACAGTCTTGCGGCGCGTGTCAAGCAGGTCCTGTTTTCGCCAGTGTTCGCGGACCCGAATGGGAAGTGGGAAGGGCTGGAGCCGCGCACACTTGTGGCCTGGATTTTAGCCGACGGGTTGCCAGTGCGTTTGGGATTGCAGTTGCACAAGTTCATTTGGCATCCGGCGACGCGGGGCGTCTAAAAACTCTGAACGAAGCGACCGCCAGGAACAGGAAAAATACGAAGAGTTCGGCAGCAGGGAAATGCGCTGATTGACCAGCCGGACGCCGGTTCTCCAGGCATTGGAAAAATCGATAGGCATGCTGTCCCTCCAGTAAACCTCGGCTTGAGGGCGCACGAGGACACGAGGTTAGCGAGAGAAGGTACGACAGCGCCATGCAGGAATCCCTTGAGACTTTTGCGCCACAGACCGCGGACTTATAATTCTTGAAATGAGGGAAACGGCTACAAGAGCGGTGGTGCTATTGAGTGGCGGAATGGACTCGTGTGTTTGCGCCGCGGAAGCGCGCGAACGGCACGGTGACGCGAACGTCGCGCTGCTGCACGGGAGTTATGGGCAGCGAACCGAGGCCCGCGAGGCGCGAGCGTTTAGGGAGATTGCGGATTTCTACGGCGTGACGCAGCGCCTGATGGTGAAGCTGGATCATTTTCGCGCCATTGGCGGATCGGCGCTGACGGATAGAAGCATCAGGGTGCCGGAGAACGAACTGGGCGCGCCGGGTTTACAGGGCAGCGGAATTCCGGTTACCTACGTTCCGTTTCGCAACGCACATTTTCTTGCGGTGGGAGTGAGCTGGGCGGAGGCGATCGGGGCCGGAGCGATTTACATCGGCGCGGTGGCGGAAGACAGCTCGGGGTATCCGGATTGCCGGCCGGAGTATTACAAGGTTTTCCAGGAACTGATTCGCGTGGGTACCCGGCCCGAAGCGCAGATTGAAATTGTGACCCCGGTGATCGCGCTCAAGAAGAGCCAGATCATCCGCAGAGGCATCGAGCTGCGGGCCCCGCTGCATCTAACCTGGTCGTGCTACCAAAGTGACGAAAAAGCCTGCGGCGTGTGTGACAGCTGCCTGCTGCGGCTGCGGGCGTTTGCAGAGGCGGGCGTCCCCGATCCAATTCCTTATTGGCATGCCAATCCGGCAGGCGCAGCGGCGCGGCCCTAGGTCAGCCAACCCACTTGGAATTGCCGCCGGATAGGCGATAATAAGGCGCTTATCAACTTGCAGCAGATAGCTGCAGCAATTCGGCTGAGAACTTTGTTGCCCAGAACGTGTTTGGATACGCAGGGCACGTTCCCGGCTGCGGTCAGGCACGCAAAGGAGAAGAGGTATGAGGAGAGCAGCGTACACGTTGGCGTTCGCTGGATTGGGGTTGGCTCTGATGTTTGCGGGGCTGGCGCCTCGCGCAGCGGCGCAAGATAGTGGAATTTCGGGTCAGGTTCTGGATCTGGATGGCAAGGCTTGGCCTGATATGAAAGTGATGATTGTCAGCGATCAAGGAGCCAAGCTGGATACGACGACCAACAAGGACGGCAAGTACGAGTTCCACAACTTGCGCACGGGAACGTATCAGGTTTCCGTGCAGCTTCCGAACCAGGTGTTTCAGGGCGGAAACGTAAAAGTGAACGGCGGGCAAATAGTCCCGGTGGACTTCAACTTCAAGGACATTATTGCCAAACAGGATCCGAGCTATGCCGAGAAGATGAAGAAGCAGAACGAAGAGAAGCAAAAGTTCCAGGGGATGAAGCAGCACTTCGATCAGGGCGTGCAGCTTCTGGCGCAGGAGGCGCAGGCCAAGGACAGCTTGGCGAAAGCGGCTGCCGACCAGAGAGATGCTATCAAAGCGAATGTGAGTGACCTGGCCAACAAAGCGGTTACCGAGCTTGAGGCAGCGAAGGCGGCGGCTCCGGAGAAAGACACTAACCGGCCAACCGTGTTGGCGCAGCTGGCGAAGGCCTACGACGAAGCAGGCCGTTCCGATGACTCCATCGCGGCTTACAAACAGGCGATTGAAATCAAGCCAAATCCCGACTATTACAACAACATGGGAGGCGTGCTGGGCCGGGCCGGCAAGCTTGATGAGGCCACCGCAGCATTTCAAAAGAGCGCGGAACTCGATCCACCGCATGCCGCGGGAGCATGGCTGAACTACGGAATCGTGCTCCAGAATGCGAACAAGTACAAAGACGCCATTGAACCGCTCAAAAAGGCGACCGAAATGGATCCCAAGAACGCCAAGGCCTGGTATCTGCTGGCGACGGCGATGGTTTCCGATCCCAGCATTTACAAGCAGACCGCCGGAAGCATTCAGGTGACACCGCTGCCAGGAACGGCGGAGGCGTACCAGAAGGCTATCGATCTTGATCCCAACGGAACCTGGGGAGCGCAGGCGAAACAAGGGCTGGATCAGCTGAATCAGATGACCGGAGGTATCACGACGTCGGTCGGCGGCGGTGGAAAGAAAAAGAAACCGTAACGAATCGCCGCGTCGAACAGGGCGTAATGCAGGGCCGTCGAAAGGGTTTCACGTTCGACGGCCTTTTCTTTGCCAACTCCTGGGGCCAGTCGGCTAGCGATGCGATAGCGTGCCGTTGATCTTGGTACGGCGGAGCGTCCAGGAAAAAACAAGGACGGACAGAGGAAGAAGAATTACGGCGAAGAGCAAAAGAATCTCGATCGCGGGAAAGAGCCGGACCAGGCTCGCGCCGCCAAGCAGTGCGTCACGCATTCCGTTGAGGGCGTGGGTCATCGGATTCAGTTTCGCGATGAATTGCAGCCAGTCAGGAAGAATCGAAACGGGGAACAACATGCCGCCGGCAAAGCTCCACAGTCCGACGAGCAGCCATTTGGCGGGGTTGCCGCGCTTGAAGAGCAGAACATAGCTTGCGGAAAGAATGCCCAAGCCGCAGAACGAGAGAAGCGAAGCGAGGAGCATGGCCGTCACACCGAACCAGTTTGCCGAGCGCAACGGAAAATGAAATAAGAAGGCGCCCCAGAAGATGTAAATCGCGATACGGATGGTGGTGACTACAAACGGATAGATTGCCGATCCGGCGAGCATCACCGGCAGCGAGGTTTGCGTGACCAAGACGTGCTCGAGGGTACCGGAGTCGCGCGCCTCCATCAAGCTCTGGTCGAACGTGTCCATAGCGACGCTTAGATAGTCGAAAAAGACAAAGCCGACCAGCGCAAAGGCGAAATAAGAGCCGTGCTGGGGCAGGGCCTCGCGAAGCTGCGGGCTGTCCACAAAACGCGCAGCATAAAAAAACATGGCGGCGCCGAACAGCGCGTGGATGGCGTCGAACAGAAAAGGGCTGCGGTAGGTTTTGGCGATCATCAGGTCGCGCCAGAAATACAGCCAAAGTTCGCGCCAACGGTTCACTGGGCCGCCTCCGCGCTGGCCAAAGGATCGGGAGAGCCTGTCAATTTGAAGAAGGCCTGCTCCAGAGTTTTGCAGGCCGTGGCTACCAGCAGGCTGGCAACGGTATCGAGCGCCAGGAGCCTGCCACGATGAACGACTGCCACGCGATGGGCCAGCTGCTCGATTTCCGAGAGGGAATGGGAAGCGAACAACACTGCGGTTCGGGAATGCTGCAGGAGCTCGGCAGCAAGGAAATGACGAAACTCCGCGGCGGCGACAGCGTCCAGGCTGCGCGTTGGCTCATCGAGCAGAAGCACTCTTGGCTGGTGCATCAGAGCCCGCGCCAGGCTGAGCCGCTGCGTGGTGCCCGACGAAAGCGTGCGGACTTGGCTGCTCAACCCTTCTTCCAGCTGGAAACGCTCGGACAGAAGACTTAGCCTTTCCATTGCTGCAGTGCGGCTGAGCTGATTCAGCTGCGCAAAGAAGAGCAGGTTTTCTCGACCTGTGAGGCGCGGGTAGAAGCCCTGATCGCTGCCAGCGTGATAGCCAAGGTTGCGGCGGACGGCTGCCGGATCGGCGGCCACATCGTGTCCCGAAATGAAAGCCTGGCCGCCAGTCGGCAGGAGGAGCGTGGCCAGGATGCGCAGCAGGGTGGATTTGCCGGCGCCGTTCGCGCCGAGCAGAGCAACGGCTTCGCCTTCGTGGACCTCGAAACTCACGTTCTGTAGTGCGGCGCGTGTGGCCTTCTCGAAGGGCTGGAGGAAAGCACGAAGGCCATTACGAGTTGGGGGATAAAATTTTTCCAGATTGTTGACGACGATTGCGGCCGGAAGAGCGGAAACGGGCATCCGGTTCTTATAGCTTTTCCGGAACCGAAGCACAACAAATTGCTGATGGACGGAATCAATGAATCGGTGGCCAATGAAGCGGAAGAAAAGCTACAATGGCCGGGTCAGGTTGCCAGCCACAACCGGCCTTTAAGAGCAACTCCGGCCGCTGCCTGCGATTCTTCACCGAAAAGGCTTTCTTGGACCAATGATCTCCTTCGCTGAGCGTATCACAGTCCCCACGAACGTCTTGATCCGGTTTCTCGACCAGGAATCGGTTTTGCTGAACCTGAGCACCGAGCGCTATTTCGGGCTGGACTCGGTGGGTACACGGATGTGGCAGCTATTGACATCAGCGCGCTCCATCGAAGATGCGTACCTGCAGCTGGTCGAAGAATTTGACGTAAACCCGCAAGTGCTGCGTACGAATCTCTCGGATCTTCTGGAGCATCTGATCGAAAACGGCCTGATCACTGCGCAGCCCGCCGATGTGGGAACAGCTTCGGCGGTTTAAGTCGCTACCGGGCCCCGCAAAAGCATTATTTTTGCGAGCTACACTCTTACTGCCTTTGCTCACACTCTCTTTGCGAATCAGCGGATTTCAGAAAACAAGAAGGCGGTTGCAGGTTGCGCTCGATACGCAGAATCGCTCTGCAGCAAAGAGCGGTTTGTCAGCAAGCGTCTCCATAACCACGCGAATGGTGCTGGCTGCGGCGCGGCACTCAGTAATCAAATCGACCTGCCTGGAACGTTCGCTGGCCTTATGGTGGCTCCTAGCCAGGCAGGGAATTGCCGCGCAACTGCGCATTGGCGTGCGAACCGCGGGGAAAGAATTCAGCGCACATGCGTGGGTGGAGCATGAAGGGATAACGCTAGGCGAGCCGGAAACCCCGCACAGCCACTATGCCGCGTTTCGCGAGGAGTTTTCCGGAGAAGTGTCGTGAGCGGCTTTGCGGGTCTCGTTCGACTTGAAGCGACAGCGGCCACGGATGGAGTGGATCGCGCCGCCATCGCAAGGATGGCCCAGGCGATCGCCTTCCGCGGGCCGGACGGGGTGAAGCAAGAGCAGCGTTCCGGTGCTTCCTTTGCTTTTGCGCTGCTGAAGAGAGGTCCCGCGCCGCAAGACGCCGAGCAGCCTTCGTCGCTCGATGGCCAGACTTGGCTGATCGGCGACGTGCGCTGTGACGGCCGAGCACAACTGCTCAGCAAGCTCGAACAACACGGAGGTCACGTTCCATCCGGCGCGACGGGCAACGTGACCGGCGAGCGGCTGCTGCTGCAGTACTTCGCTGCGTTTGGCGAATCCGGCCTCCCGGAAATCCTGGGTGACTTGAGCTTTGCCTTTTGGCAAGAGCCCGAACGGAGGCTCACGGCATTCCGCGACCTGACTGGAGCGCGGCCCTTCTTCTACGCTTCGAATGGCACGATGCTGGCCTTCAGCAACACGCTCCAGGCTTTGCTTACGTTGCCGTGGCTGTCGCGGGAATTCGACGAGCAGTTCCTTGGCGACTTCCTGCTGGAATCGCCTTGCTTCGACCAGGCGCGCACGGTTTACAAACAGATTCGGCGGCTGCCGGCGGGGCATTTACTCGAATATTCGAGGCAAGGGCTTACGACCCGCCGAATCGCAAACATGCCGGTGGAAGAGCCCTTGGTTCTTTCGCCCCAGCAGTACGTTGAGGAATTCCGAAGCTTGTTCACCCAAGCCATGCGCGATCAGTTGCCAGAGATAGACGCCACAATTCTCCTTAGCGGTGGACTGGACTCAACGACCCTGACCGCTTGCGCAGTTTCGCTGCGCAAGTCTACGCCCGAATCGCCAGGGTTGGGTTTGCGCGCATATACGGTCGACTCCCGGCCGCTTTACAGCGACGAAGAAACCGGCCTGGCTTCTCGTCTGGCGGCGAAGTTCGGCATTCCCTGTGAAGTCGAACACTCCGGGAAGGTGCTTCCCTTCACCAGCGGTGCTGATTTGGATGAGCCCCTGCCTGAGCCCGCTCTTGATCCTTATGCGCTGCTCTACCGCTTTTATTTTATGCAGATCGCGAAATCGTCTCGGGTGGTTTTCTCCGGCACTGGCGGCGACGAATTGCTCAGGCTTCAGGCGTTGCCTTACCTCAGGTATCTCCGTGGGAAGCGGGGGTTGCTGGCGCCGGCCTCTGCGCTCGCGAAGTTTGTCATCTCGCAACGGAAGCTTCCTTCGATCGGGGCGGGCATTCGGACCCGGTTTCGCAGCTTCTTCGGCCGAAAACCGACACCCGCTGCATTTCCCCCTTGGTTGAATGAAGCGTTTTCGCGGCGTTTGGACCTGCCCGCGCGCTGGGAGACACTGCAGTCGCCGCTTGCTGCGGAACATCCCTCGAATCCGGTCGCTTATGCCGCCGTTAATGACGGGTCGGTTTCATCAATACTCGAAACCTATGACGCCTTTTGGACCGGCTGTCCGCTCGAAATGCGCCTGCCCTTCATCGACCGCCGCTTGACGCGATTCCTGCTGCGCGTTCCCACAATTCCGTGGGCTATGGAGAAGCATCTGTTGCGGGAGTCGCAGCGAGGGATCTTGCCGGACGAGATTCGCCTCCGCAAAAAGGTGCCTTTGCCAGGCGACGACATGCTGCTGCACCGGGAAGCGGGTGACTGGGACCCTGTGCCGAGGGGTGTCCCCACAGACCTGGTGAGTTCCCTGGTGAACTGGGAGCAGGTGATTTCTCTCATCCGCCAAAGCACCGATGAAACATTGCATTTACATCTGCGGCCGGTCGCTCTCGACCTCTGGCTGAAAGCCGTTGAAAACAACGGAAGGATTCAGTAAAGTCGTTTGGGGGTCCACTATTCATGGAGTCTTCGGTGACGTTGCCGAAAAAGAAGGTGTATCAGGCGCCGAAGCTGTTGAAATACGGAAGCCTAACGGAAATGACGGCTGCTGTTTCGCTCCGAGGAATGAGAGACAGCATGGCTGGAGTCAAAAAAACCGGCTAGCTGTTAAAAGGCGTGCATCCCCCACAGCCCGCTGGCCTTTTGAATTTCCTGTGAATCATAGTTACCGCATTTACGGTCTGGCGATCGAGTCGGATCTTGCGCTTCCCGGTTTGCCTACCTTACCGCCCCATCCAGCATCGGACGTGAGTCTACATCTCAAGGAAATGCCACCTTGGGCCGCGGACGCATTGCGACTGCCTGCCCTGGCTACCTGTGCTCGCCCCAATTCCGTCTTGCCGGATGATCCCGTGTTTTCCGTCGCCACGACGACGGCGCCTGCACATTACGTCCTGAAGTATGGCGACGAGACCCGCTTCGTTCTCGATGAATCCTGCACTCGGCTTTGGGGCCAGCCAGGCGCTGGCTTGTCTCATGAAGACCTCTGTGTTTACCTGCTCGGTCCGGTGATGGGATTCTTGCTGCGCAAGCGAGGTCTCTCGCCGCTCCACGCCAGCGCCGTTTCCATGCAAGGCCACGCGAACGCACTTTGCGGTGACGCCGGCGCGGGCAAGTCCACAACGGCAGCAGCCCTGGCACTGCGAGGCTGGCCCGTGATGTGCGAAGACGTGTGCGCGTTGGACCAAGGGCGGAGCGTCTTTGAGGTACGGCCAGCCTATCCGCGCATTTCGCTCTGGCCCGATTCGGTCAAGATTCTCTTTTCGTCTGCCGACGCCCTTCCGTTGATCGTGCCTGGTTGGGACAAGCGTTTTCTGCAGCTGGATGGGGGCGTCGCGCGTTTCGCTCGAAATCCAGCTCCTTTGGCGACCATCTTTTTCCTGGCGCCTCGCAGTAGCGAGCCGTCCGCTCCCCGTGTCGAACCGGTTTCCGCGCAGACAGCGGTGCTGGAGTTGGTGCAAAACACCTATATGAACTGGCTCCTGGACACCCGGCAACGGGCGGCCGAGTTTGACGTGCTCTCGCGGCTGGCGAACACCGTCGCCTGCTTCCGCGCAATACCCAGCGAGGATCCGGTTCGCTTGCCGCAGTTGGCTGCCCTGATCGAATCGCAAGCCTTGCGCACCATCGCCGCTGCTTCGTATCCTGCGCCGGGCGCTTCCCGCTGCAATGTATAGCCTCGATCAATTTGCTTCGATGTTTTCTGACCGGTTGCGCATGGACGCGTACACAGCCGCGATTGCCCGCGCGGTGCGGCCGGGCGACAGCGTGGTGGATCTGGGCTGTGGCCCCGGGATTTTTGCTCTGCTGGCGTGCAAAGCCGGAGCGCGCCGGGTGTACGCCATTGACGTGAATGCGGTGGTGGATTTTGGCCGGCATTTGGCGGCCGTGAATGGTTGTGGGGACAAGATCCACTTTTTGAAAGGTGATTCGCGGCAGATCCACCTGCCGGAGCGAGTAAACGTGGTCGTCGCGGACCTGCGTGGCGTAGTGCCACTCTATTCGCACTCGATTGATACCCTGCGAGATGCCCGCGACCGTTTTTTGACGGAAGGTGGGCGAATTTTACCCTCGCGCGATACGCTCATCGTCGCAATTGTCGCACTGCCGGAACACTACGACCAGCTGGCACAGGCCTGGAAAGCGGTGCCGGGGCTTGAGCTCAGTTCCGGTTTACCGATCGTGCTGAACACGATCTACCGCCATCAGCTCAAGCCTCACAACGTAATTTCGGAACCGCACCCCTGGCATGTCTTGGATTACAGCGCCGGCGCTAGCGTGGCGGCGCATGCGCTGCTGGAGATGCCGATCCTTCGCGACGCATCCGGTCACGGCGTGGCCGTATGGTTTGAAACCAGCTTGATGGACGGCATCGGTTACTCGACCGAACCCCAGAATGGGGATACCGTTTACGGTCATTTATTTCTGCCCTGGCTCGAACCGGTTGCTCTGCGGGCGGGAGATGTCTGCACGGTAGATTTGGGCGCGCACCTGGTCGGCAACGACTACGTCTGGCAGTGGAATACCATGATTCCAGCGGCGCACGGACGCCAAGAAATCGCCTTCCAGCAATCGACGTTCTATGGAAGTCTGTTTCCGCCTTCGCTGCTGCAGAAGCGCACGATGGACTTTGTGCCGGTGCTCAGCGAAGCGGGACTCGCCGAGCGCTGGCTTTTTCAGGCCATGGACGGCAAACGGAGCCTGGATGATATTGCGGCCGAGGCCGTGCGCCTCTTTCCGCATGTTTTCCGGCGCTTGGAAGATGCGTTCCGGCAAGCCGCGGAGATTGCCGAGAAGTTCTCCCGCTGAACCCGGCTCGCTCTTTCTCGCGTACACTGAGACCGTTGTGCAGGAGCGCTCCGCTGTCCACAACGCCTCCATTCAGCGCTGAATTCCCCACTCGGGAATGGCCGTTACTGCGGGAGGCCTGTTGCTTTCCGCGCGATTGCCGCAATCTTTCTGTGCTGGCCGCGGAAGTCCGCAATCTCGATTCGCTTTTTCAGCTGACCGAAGAACACGGTGTGATCGCGCATCTGGCGGCGGCGCTTGGCGAATGTCCGCAGCAGCCACTCCGGTCCGAGTTTCTGGAGATGCTCCGCGCCCGCCACCGAATGCAGCTACTCTTCACCTTAGCCATGACCGCCGAGCTTTTCAGAATCTTGCAGATGCTGCGCGACGCGAACATCGAAACGGTAGTGGTCAAAGGGCCGGTTCTTGCATTGCGCGCATATGGCGACCCCGCAGCGCGGCGCTATGTGGATCTGGACATGGTTGTGCGCCACCGGGAGATCAGCCGCGCTGCGGAAATCCTGATGGCCGCCGGCTATCAGTCCAAGGTTCCGGCCCAAGCGATCCGCGCGGGGAAGGTTCCGGGCGAGTATCTGTTCCGTCGCCCGGGGACCCAGGTCATTTTCGAACTTCACACCGAAAAAACGTTTCGCTATTTTCCGCGGCCCCTTCCCGTGGAAGACTACTTTGCGCGGAAGACCTCGTTGCTTCTCGACGGCCAGCCCGTTCCAGCGCTTTGCGCCGAAGATGAATTCGTGCTCATCTGTATTCATGGCGCGAAGCATTTCTGGGAGCGCTTGATGTGGATCTCCGATGTTGCGGCCATGGTTCACAACCGCGCAGATCTGGATTGGCAATTGGTGCTTAAGGCGGCCGAGGACGTGGGCGCGTCGCGCATGCTGCACCTGGCTCTGGTGCTGGCCCAGCGAGTTTTGCGTGTGCCGGTTCCGGTCGAGATGCGACAGGAGGTTTCAGACGATCCTGCTTGCGAACGCATCGCCAAACAAATCGAATCCTGGCTGCCGTACAGCGGTTTTGCCGCGCCAGCTTTCGCGAGCCGTGCGTTTTTCCGTTTTCAGATGAGGGGCGGCTTGTTGGCAGGAGCAGGCTATCTCGCCCGGCTTTCGATTTCCACTACGGAAGAAGACTGGGCTGGCGGCGCCGATGTGACGGGTACACGCATGGGCGAAATCCTTCGCAGGCCGTTTCGTCTCGCACGGAAATACCGGCGCAATACCGATTGAAAGCTCTGTTGCCGGTGTCAGCAAATGAAAAGGCCTCTCACCGAAATGAGAGGCCTCAACAATCAGCCTGATGCTGACATGGTCTGCAAATCAGATTTTGGTGCGCAGCTCCATTTTGTGTGTGGTCTTCGACTTGCGTGCCGGGAGTTCCACGTCCAGCGTCATCGCGGACTTGTTACGCAGAATGCCCAGCTTGGCGGCCTTGCCTTCGCCGAGCGCCGCCAACTTCGACCGCAGCTCCGAGAGCCCGTGAATCCGCTCGCCGTTCAGCGACGTGATCACATCTCCTGCCTTCACGCCGGCCTTCTCCGCTGCGGAGCCCGGATTCACTTCGCGCACCAGAATGCCTTCGCCATCGGGCGCGCCAAAGTACGAACCAAGCTGCCCGCCGATATCCTCGGCATCAATTCCCAGCCGCGGATGCCCCATCAGAAGTTCACCACCGTCCCCCCACTCGATCGAAGGCACATCGGGGAGGGGCGCAACTTCCGGCATCTCCGGCATGCGGAACTTGAACGTCTGCGGCATTGCTCCAATCATGCGCTTAAGATTCTCCTCGACTTTACCTAGCGCTGCGGTCACGTTTTGCGAGCGGCCGTCGCGCCACACGGTAAGTTGCACGGTTCGACCCGAAGGAATTTCGCGAATCATTCTGCGAAACTGTACCGCACCCTCGACACGCTGGCCGTTGACCTCGGTAATTACGTCGCCATCTTTTAATCCGGCTTTTGCTGCGGGGCTGTCTTCCAGAACTTTTCCGACGAAAACGCCCCGTTCCGGCGAAAGCTTCAGCTCTTTGGCCTTCTCCGCGGTCACTTCCTGAGTCTCGACGCCCAGCCAGCTTCCGCCCTCATCCGAAAATGCCATCGCAAATGCCTGATTCTCGCCGCTGTCCGGTTCCTGTACCGCCCAGACTGCGTTCGGCGTGCGGCGGACCTTTAGCCGCGTGGTCGCCTTCCCTTGCGCTGGCGGCGCCGGCGTTGCCGGTGGTGCAACGACCTGTGGGGCCTGAGGTTGTGCAGGTGCGTCTTGCGCGGCCTTCAGACTGCCGGTCATTGCCACCAGGCTAAGCCCGAGAACGGCAACTCCGCTGGCCCAAAAAATAAATCTCTTGTTCATGATTCTCCTCCTTGGAGGATTTAGACGTGTCTCTCCGCAAACCCGCTCTTAAACGGTTGTCCGCAGGGCGACGACGCGAATTCCGCCATTCACGGTGTGCAGTTTGATCGGAGCGCCGCCCTGGCCCAGCCTGCCGTGCATCTCACGCGGTCGGGCCGAACTCTGCATCTCCACTGGCAGTTCCGACTGGAAATTTCCGTTCAGGCTCCGCGCTTCCAGATCCGCTTGAGTGTCGGCCGGTATCGCCAACACGAGTGATCCGTTTGTTGTTTCGGCGAAGGTCCCATTTATGCCGTGCACGTGGGACAGTTCCAGGTGTACGTTGCCGTTTGTCGTTCGCGCGTGCACTGTAGTGTCCGCGCCGAACACTTCTATGTTTCCGTTGACGCTGTGCAGTTCCTGTACGTTGTCCACGCCGGCCACGCGCAGCGTTCCGTTCACCGTTCCCAGATGCTCGATCTTGGCGTTGTGCGGCACGTGAATCACGTATTCCACCGAAACTTCTACGCCCTCGTCCTGGGGATAGCGCGTCAGGATTGAAACGCTGGCCGGCCTCGCCGTCACGTCGATCGTGACGCGCGCCAGGTCCGATTCGCGGTTTTTTGCAATCTTTACTGCGTGCACTTCTACCCGGTCCTGATCCCAGCCCTGCACTTCCACCGGGCCATTCACGTTCTGCAGATCAAACGTTCCACCCGGTTGCAGCGGATACGATTGATTGAACTCCTTGCTGATGGCCAAGCCGGGAACCGCCGTCACTGCCATCGCGAACACCAGCACCAGCGCGGGAACGATCAACTTGCGGAACATCATGGGCTGCTCCTTCGAGGGCACGCTCGCGCGGCTCACCTGCGGCCAAACGCGCGTGCACCCGCTTCTCCTGAAGACTGCTTACGACCCCGAACCATCTACCCACCTGCGTGGCCGTTATCGGTCGCGCAGGTGAAAATCGAAAGAGACCGTTGAGATCACATCCACCGGCTTGGCGTCGAGCCACACTGGCTTGCCGCGCCACTGTTTCACCGCCGCGATAGCCGCGTCCGCCAGCACCGTGTCGCCTTCCAGTATTTTCTGCACCTCGACCCGGCCGTCCTGCTTTAGCCGCACTTGTAAACGCACCATGCCTTCCACGCCGGCCTTTCGGGCAATTTCTGGATACGCTGGCCGCGGCGCTGACGTGATTCGCTTCTGAAATTCATCGCCGTCCAGCCGCACTCCGCCGAGCACATGGAGTTCAAATTCCCGCGCCCAGGTGCTCGTGAGCGCGTCGTGTTCTTCCGAATGCGTCGTGTTAGGATCAGGAACCGGTTGAACCGGGGAATCTGGCCGACCCATCTCGGCAAACGGGACTTTCGTCCAATTCAGATCGCGCTCCATGCGCGCTTGCTGATCGCGCCTCATGGACTCCCACAACGCAGTCTCCGATTCCAGGTACTGCAACTTGATTTTTCCGCCGGTGGTTTTCAGGCGCAGCAACGGCCCCCCTCCATTCAGTGCAGTGGTCGCAACCACCGGTCCGCGCGAAGCGTTGGCCCTCACCACCTGCAGCGCCAGCGCTGGATCGGCCTCGATGCGCTGCACGCCGCCGCTTTCCACCACGGCCTCGATATTCGCGGCCAGGTTTTTCGGCAGGAATACGATGATGTCGCCTGCACCGGAGCTCAACTGGGACGCTCCGCTCAAGCTCACCGAAGAATGTTCGTTCTTTGACGTTTCGGGATTGATCCACGCGGTGATCGTTCCGGAACCGGTTGCCGCTTTCACCGCACCGGAAACGCGAGTCAAACAGATACTGCCGCCGTTCGCTTCCACATCCATCGGCCCCGACACATACAGCACCCGAATTCCGCCGCCGCGCGTCTGCGCATGGACTGAGCCGCGCACTTCGCCAAAGTCGATCTGGCCACCGCCGGTCTTGACCGAAACAAAATTTCCGGCCTTGCCGACAGTGATGTTTCCGCCCTCGGTTGCAAGATCCGCTTTGCCGCCGATGCCGCCCGACCGGATGTGTCCGCCGCCGGACTGCAGGCTCGCCGCGCCCCAAATGTATCCGGTATTGATGTGGCCGCCCGCTGTGAAAGCTTTCAGATCACCCGCCACGTCGGCTATTTGAATGTGGCCACCCTCGGTTTGCAGTTTCACGAGCCCAAGAGCCTTGCCGGACGAGTGCATGTATCGTGTACCGATCCGGCCGGCAACGATGTTCCCGCCTTCGGTCACCAGATTTGCGGTTCCGCCTATATCCGAGGTCTGAATGTCGCCCGCGCCCGTGGAAATATCCAAGCCGAAACTCCCAGGCACGGCGATTTCAAAATGCACCCAAAACTGAGCCGGGTTCCCGCTGTGTGGATTCTGCTGCGGTAACGTGCCCTTGAGCTCGACTCCGCTTTCGCTGTTGCTGGCACTCAACACGTAGTGGTCCAGCAGCATCCTGGCGGGCCCCCCTCGTGCGTCGGTCTCAACGTGGACCGTGTAGTGCACTACCGGTGCCGCGCCCGGCGGCAAGGCTTGAATCCGCACCGATCCCAGATCGGTGTTTAGTCGCAGTGTCAGGTTTTCCTTGGTGGTGATAACTCCGGTCAGGTCTTTGCTTACGCGCATCCCGCCGGGTTCGGTCCGGAAAGACTCCACTACGATCGAGCCAGGGCCTTCACCACTGCCGGCAGATGCCGCCAGGCTTGCGAGTGAACACGCAGTCAGCGTCAGCAGAAAACTTGAAGTTCGCAAAAGATTTAATCGATTCCTCATTCTTGGCAAAGCCCGTTCCGCTGCGGGCCGCACTTCCCCGCATTTTCCTTCTTCATTCGATCTAACTTCTGAAAAATTCTTCCTGAAGGCCGAGCCACTGCAAGAAATTCGTTTATTGCGCTTCGGGTGTCCCGAGTTGCCGCAAAGCCGCCGCGCTGCGCAGCCGCACGTACCGGTTCGGATCATGCTGCTGGAGATCTTCGAGCGCTTTCATCACCCTTCGTACCGAAGCATCCGCCGCGGACAGCGCAGGCGCCACTGGCGCAAACGCGGGCGTATCCGAACTTGGTCCTTCGTCCGAATCCGGCGCCGGCGGCGCGGGTACTCTCTCGATTGCTTTCATTTCCAGCGAACGCACCAGCAGGTTAACCGCCTCTACGCGCACGCCGGGATTGGCGTCGCTGTTCAACTTCGCCAGCAGCACTTCGCGCACATCCTCTTCGCCCACAACGTCGCGCAGCGCTTCCAGTGCCTTCATGCGAATCGCCGGATTCTCATCCGTGCGCGCCGCTTCCACCAGCGCTTCGCGAATTTCAGCGTCGCGCACTCGCGCCTTCAGCGCCTCCAGGCAATCCAACCTTACGCCCGGGTCGAACCGGTCGCTCTTGGTAACCACATACGTCATGACCTGACGGACATCGTTGTCATCCAAGGTTCCGGACAATGTTACCGGCTGCTCCGCCCGCAATTGCACCTGGAAAGTTCCCGGCAGGGCATCCGCGCTCGGTGCAAAATTGATGGCTCCGAGCTGCATCTTGTCCAATTGTTCGGCAGTAAGCTTCGGCGCGGCGGAGACTTTCATGGCCGTGCCGTTAAGATTGGAATTCGTAGGAAGCCACTGCAGCAACTGCACGCCCAGAATCGCGCCCGCGGCCAGCAGCCCTGCGGCACTCCATCCCGGACGCAGCGCCATCCACCGCCGCACAAATCCGAACGGCTGCCACTTCTCCTGCTCCACTGCTGCCGGCGCGTTCAACTCATCCAGCGATTCCGCTAGCTCACTGCGGCACTGTGCCAGGAGCGTGCCGGTGCGGTCCAGTTCGTCTGCCGTCTGTGGTAGCACTGCCAACGTTTCATTGAGCTCTTTTTCTTCAGCCAGCAGGGAACAGCACTCCGCGCAAATGGCCAGGTGGGCTTCGATTGCCGCGCGCTCTTCCGCACTCACTTCATCACAACAAAGAAACACCAGCAGCGGCGCAACTTCGGCGCAATTCATCTTGAATTCGCCTCGGCTCATCGCAGCTCTCCCAGTTCCTCGCGCAGTTTTCTCGTCGCGCGGAACAGCGAATTCTTCACAGTCTCCTCGGTCGTCCCAAGCGCGTCTCCAATCGCGCGCAATTTTAACCCTTGATAGTGCTTCATCTCAAATACGACCCGTTCGCGGGGCGACAGCCGTTCCATGGCCTTCAAAATCCGCGAACGAATCTCTTTCCCCATCAACCGCCGCTCAGGATCGAGGGTCGGCCTATGTTCGCGTTGCACTTCAAAAAAGTCCCGCCCGACTTCTTCCTGACGGTTCACGTGCACTTCCGGCGCCTGATCCTCCGGCCGCGCTTGCCGCCTCCGCAAGTGGTCCAGACACACGTTGGTCACGATCCGGTACAGCCAGGTATAAAAACTGCATTCGAAGCGGAAGCGGTGCAGGTTGCGGTAGACTTTCAGGAAGGCTTCCTGGTACACATCCCGCGCATCCTCGGGACGCTTCATCAGATTCAGCGCCAGCCGCAGCACGTCGCGATCAAACCGGCGCACCAATTCCTCAAAGGCCGCGCGGTTCCCGGCCTTAGCCTCGATCACGAGGGACCGTTCGTCCAGTTCCGGCAAGGAGCCCACCGTGGCCAGTACGGCTGCTGTTTCGCCGGACTTGCCTGTGCTGTCGGCCAAAGCCAACGCCCATGGAGGAAGTGGCATGGTTCGCTTTCTATTCGTATTTAGCCGCGTTGCCCGCTGATTTTGAACTACTTACGCAGGCGGACTTCCGCTGGCCAAACGCGCGGCGCCGCGGTGTCATCCAATTTGGACGCACTCCGGCGCTCTTAGGTAGCAGCCACCTCTCACTATTACAACGACGCCAACCAGCTATTTGTTTCGGTGATTCAGAAACTTCTAGCGTGCCCGTGTGATGCCGGGCGCTATGCTCCGGTTGGACTGGCTTAACTGGATTTAGAAATTATTGAGCGGCCGGTTCAGCCGTAGCGCTGCTCTTCGCCGTCAGCCATGCCAGCAGCGGCCAAGCAATCAACGCGGCCAGCGCGACCATGCACAGAATCCCCTGGGTGTGGTAGAACCCGTTCGGCTGCGAAAGCATCTCCACCGCACCCAGCAACAATTCCGGAATCGCCAGCACCAGAAAATATCCCAGCAGGTTCATCCGCACAACCTTGGCAATTCCAAAGACGACCGCCGCGAGAAAAATCGCCTGGGCCAGCCATTGCTTCACGAAATCCGCGGGGCTTCCCCAGCCGCTCACCATCGCCAGCGAAGTCGCAACAAACAGCAGCAATCGAACTATCGGTGCTTTGCAATGCGCGATCACGAACCCGCACAGAGCGGCAATCACTCCCGTCAAAAGCAGACCTTGCAGAACTGCCGTTGCGGAAATCGCGAGCCCGGGGAAAAAGGAATCGAAATTCGTTCCGAAACTCGCCGGAAATGCGCGGTGCGGCGTCGGCCACTGCCGCGCAAGCCATTCCGTGGCGCGGCTGAGTGCTACCAACCCCGCCGTTCCGCCGATTCCGATAAAGATCGCGTCGCGATAGTATGCCGCAGGCATTCCCCGCCAGCCGGGAAGTTGCGCCTCCGGGCCGTACGCCTGTCGCAAGAAAAACCAACCCATCGCAAACAAGATTACAAACAGCCCAAGATATGCCGCTGACCCCAGCGTGAATCCAATCGCCAGACCGCCATACATGAATTTCAGCGGGATCGCTGTGTTGTACAGCCGGAGCGTCTCTGGAATCCGGCTTCCGAACGCGATGACGGCCACATAAGCGGCCCACACGGACACGCCCCAGGCCGCGAGTCGTCGCCACGGCAAAGCTTTCATCAAGTCGGACTTGATTCTCAGCAAAAACCTGAAGACCAAAACGGCGACGACCACTGCAGCGGCAAGACAGATCACCAACACAGTATGCAACGTCCGCCAAATCGATTCGGACTCCTGTTTCCGTCGCCACTCATCGGGAATCTTGACGTACGTTCGGTAGTTCGTGACCTCGTCGCCCATCACGGTAATTTGGATTCGAGCGAAGGCGTGATTTGTCGGGTCGCCCGCTTGTGCCGCTGGGTCCGTCGAGTCGAGCGCCTGGTTCTCCTGCCAAATAAGCTCGTGATCTACTCGGTTCGGCCTCTTCTGCGACGTGGAATCGTCAAGCGTCCAGCGCGAGAGATCCAGGTTTTTCGTGTTCTGCAGAAACGCGCTCGCCTTGCTGACTGCTTCGTCTTTGGCCAGCGATGCGCCTTGCGCCGCCTCGGCCAAGCGGTGCTGTACGCTGTACGGCGAGCCGTCGGGCCGCAGCGCTACCGAATATTCTTCGGCTTGTCCGTCCCGGAAAAATCTTGTCGCCCACAGCGCGCCCGGTACTCGCTGGTCGTAGATTTCGTTCAGTTTTGCAACGCCGATCTTTTGACGAAGATATTCGTTGGCGATTGCATCGGTCGCATCCGCAAACGTTGTGACCGAGTGGTAGCTCCGCGGATCAACGCCGTGCTGCTTGAGCACCTGTTCCGCACGCGCGTGCGCTTCGTTCGCGCTAACGGAGAGCTTCAGATAGTCGCCCAGATGAACCGGCTTCAGCTTCAAGGCTGCCAGCCCGGCGAGCACCAGGCATAGCGCGAGGAAGCCCCGAATCCCTGCGGATAAAGGCGCGGTCGGCGCAGCTTCCGTTACGCGAGGAGCTTCTTCTTCTTTGCGGACCTCCAAGGCATCCGGGGCCTGGTTCAGCAGATCTTCGTCCGGCTCAAATGTTCCGCGCCGCAGCCTGCAATACACATTGGCGCTGAACGGAATCAGCACCGCCAGGCCGACAACAATTCCCGAGATGCGGAAGTACCAACTGCTCGCGCGGATCAGCAGCAGCCCAACCAGCGAGGCATCCACCGTGTAATGCCAGATCAGCGTCGTCAGAATTCCCCAGCGTAAATACACAATCCCGACGGCCACGCCGATCAACCCCACCTCCAGCCCGCGAATGTACGGCGGCTCGTTCGGATAGGCGGTGTGCAGAAATCCCCACGCAAAGGCCGGCAGAATCACAGCCAGCGCAGTGGACTTCGTGTATTTTTGCAGGAACGGAATCGCAAACAATCGGAACAAGAATTCCTCGCTGGTCGCCGCCAGCAAACCGATCGCCAGCCCCCCGACCCATGGAATCGACGTATTGAGCGAATCGTCATATGGGACCTCTTGCGGCGACCACGCGCCAAAATGATTCGCGATTAGATAAAACGCCACCAGAAAGCCCATCTGCGCTGCGGCCAGAGACAGCCCCACCACTGTCGCCGAAAAAAACTCCTTCGTGCGCATTCCGCGCCAACTCAGCGCTCGCTTCAGCCTCAAAAACTCCGGTCTCGTGTCACGATAAAGCGGCTCGCCACCTGGTAGCGGCAGAGCCACCGTCAGAGCCGAAACGAATCCAAAGATCAGTGCTCCCAAAAGGAGCATGATGACGAAGCTTCCGTACGCGTCTGTAGTTTTGTAGCTGCTCGCTGCCTGCGGCCACTTGTTCAGCTCCATGGCCGTAACCAATAGGGTCACCACCACGCCCAGCTGCAGCGCCAGCCGCCAGCTGGTTTTTCCTTGCCGCGTCAGCTGAATCCCCATCCACAGCACCGCACCCAGCAGCAGGAAATACGGAATGATCGCCACGGTGTTGTAAAACTCATTGGTCGACCGCAGATGCCGGTAGTCGCGTTGCCACTGCTCGGGCACCTTTAGCGCTTCCGTAGCCGATCCGATCTGTGCTCCGTGCAGCTCGATCTTCAACCGTTCCGGCGCGTCCTTGGCCTTGAAACCGTGCTTTTCCCAAGTGAACGACCAGTCCAGCCGGTTCGGCTTCTTGGTGGAATTTGCCTCTTCCGTCAGGAACTCCCAATCCGCCGCGCTCTTGCCGAGCTTTGCTAGCAAAAAGTCCTGCGCTTTGTTTTGCGCCCATTCGCGATCCGGCTGTCCTCCCGCCTTTGCTTCCGGAATCTTGTGCGTGTAGCCGGTAATCTTTCCCTCCGGACTCACGCCTACTTGAAACTCCTCTTCCTGCTCGGGCTTAAAGAACCGTACCTCCCAGTTCCAGACATTCACCTGCGAAACCATCAGCTGGTTTGCTTCTTTCAGCCCAACTTCCCGCTCCAGATACGTTTTTGCGTTGTCGTCCACTCCAAAAACGATCACCGAACGGTATCCGGCCATGCTCTGGCCCATCGATTCCAAAAAATTCTTCCCGCGCTCTAGCGCTTCGCCTCGCGTCACCGCGAAATTCACCGACGCTTCAGGAAACGCTTCAAAAAAGTGGCGCTGCGCGTACCACAATCCCGCCGCGCCGGCCAGCACCCACAGCACCAGCGCCCGCTTCTCGCCTCCGCTCAATCGCACCGTCGCCACTCAGCCCTCCAAGTCATTCTTCCGGCCCGCATGGTTCTGCCTGTGTTTGCTGTTCTTCTGCTTGCGCCGATAGCTCCCGGCTGCTTAGGACACCCACTCTATTTATACGCGGCCTTTACACGCAAGTAACCATCCGTTCCGCCGCCGGGTTCCACAGACCTGTAGTACAAAAGTTCCCTAGTACCCCGATCCGGAATGGTCATCCCAAGCGAAGTCCAGGCCGCCGCGAGAGCGGCTCTCTCGCCAAGTGGAGGGATCTCTGTTCGCTATAATCTCCCTCGTCACGATGAACCGCTTGCGCTATGAACTCCGCGGCCTCGCCTACTGGCTCGAGTGCGCCAACCCCTTCCGCAACACCGTCACCGCCCGCCACTTGCCCCTGGGCCTGCGCCTGCAAGGCTACAAACGCGACGCTGTTGGACGCGGTCTTTATCGTCGCGGCGTGCACGAACCTGGGCCCACCAAATGGCTGCTCGACCATTTCGCAAACTCGTCCGGTGCCACCTTCCTCGATGTCGGCGCCAACATCGGCTACTTTTCTTGTTTATTTGCAAAACTCGCCGGGCCAAACGGAAAAATCGTCTCCATCGAGCCTGAGCCCCTGAACCACTCCTTGCTTGAAAAAAATCTTCGCGACAACCTACTCCTTGATCGCGTCACCCTCCATCCGTGCGCGGTTGGTGCCGGGTCCGGCACCGCCCGCCTCGGCATCTACAAGCCCGCCAATCGCGGGCGCCACTCCATGGTTGATCTCCAACCTAGCCAGGACACCATCGAAGTTCCGGTTCACCGCCTCGACGATCTGCTCCGGAATTGCGGCGTTTCATCGTGGTCCTTGATGAAAGTTGATGTCGAAGGCTTCGAGCCCTACGTTTTCCAGGGCGCTACCGAAACTCTCTCCCGCACCGAAGTCCTGCTGATGGAATATTCACCGGCGCACTGGAAAAAAGCCGGCTTCGAACCGACCCGGGTCTTCGAACTTCTCTCCGGCAACTTTTCCCGCATCGACCACTTCACCGGTCTGCAACTGCTCCCCACAACCGCGGCCGAATGCGCCCGCTCCGAAACCATCCAGGACCTCCTCCTCCACCGGTAGCACAGCCGCTTCCGGTTGGGCAGCGATTTCAGCTTCAGGCAGTGCTTGTGCGGGGGCCAGCCGGCAAGCTCTGCCACTCTCAAACTCTTCCCCTCTTAGGCTTCCGAACCTCTTCTTTTTTTGACTCCCGACCGCCGGCTGCCGCAACGTCTCCATCTTCGAAAATGATATAAACGTCTTTTATGCCCGAAGGTCTGCAAACCAGCGTGCAAATGATCAAAGGGGTCGGCCCGCAGCGCGCCGAACTCCTCGCCAAGCGCGGCATCTACACACTGGAAGATCTGCTGGCTTATCTGCCGTTCCGCTACGAAGACCGCATCCATTTCTCCCAAATCAAAGATGTGCGCCCCAACGGCATCTATACGTTGCGCGTTCGCGTTTCCAGCGGCTCCGCGGTTCGCAGCATACGCGGGCGCGACGCCATCTATCACTTGCTGGTGCAGGACGAAAACGGATTTTCACTACCGTGCAAATTCTTTCATGGAGGCTATCTCGAAGGCCGCCTCAAGCCCGGCCAGTTGCTGGTTCTACACGGAAAAGTGGAAATCGACCGCCAGCGCCCGGCGCGCTTTGAAATGGTCAATCCGCAATTCGAATTGCTGAGTGAAGACGCCTCAGCGCAAAATCACGACTCCACGGAAGTCGGCCGCATCGTCCCGATTTACGAAGCGATCGGCACCTTCGGCACTCGCGCCATCCGCCGCGCGGTTTACGCAGCGCTGCAGCGCCTCGATGCCAACCTCCCCGACCTTCTGCCGCCAACCATTCGCAGCCACATGCACTTTCCCTCCCGCCGCGAAGCCATCATAGCCACCCATTTTCCTCCTCCCAATGAATCAATTGACGCACTCAACCAATTCCGCTCGCCGGCGCAACAACGGCTAATCTTTGAGGAATTCTTCTTTTATCAGTTGAGCCTCGCTCTGAATCGCAAAGCTGCGCGCAAAGAAAATGCCATGGCCTTTCACGTTCGTGAAGACCGCATCCGCGAAGCCATCAAGCGTATGTTGCCGTTCAAGCCCACCGCGGCGCAAAAGCGCGTCCTCGCCGAAATCGCCTCCGATCTGGAAAAGTCCGCTCCGATGAACCGCCTGCTGCAAGGCGACGTCGGCAGCGGCAAAACGATTGTCGGCATGCAAGCCGCGGTCATCGCCATCGAGAACGGCTGCCAGGCCGTGCTGATGGCTCCCACCGAAATTCTCGCCGTCCAACACTTCCTCTCTGCCCGCCGCATCCTCGAAAAAACGGGCTACCAAGTCGAACTGCTAATCAGCGGCCTGAAGCACGCCGAAAAAACCGCCGTGCTGGGACGCATAGCTTCAGGCCAATCCCAGTTTGTAGTAGGCACTCACGCACTGATCGAAGACAACGTGGCATTTGCAAAGCTGGGTTTCGTCGCCATAGACGAACAGCACCGCTTCGGCGTCATGCAGCGGAAGAAGTTGATGGACAAAGCCGCCTCGCACGGCCATGCGCCTCACGTCCTGGTCCTCACCGCGACGCCGATCCCGCGCACGCTTTCACTGACGCTGTACGGCGATCTCGACGTTTCGGTGCTGGACGAACTTCCACCCGGCCGCACTCCCATCGAAACCCGCATGACCACCCAATCCCATCTCGCCGGCGTCTGGGAATCGCTCCGCCGCGAAGTTGCCGCTGGCCATCAGGCCTATGTCGTTTATCCGGTCATCGAAGAATCCAAACTTGAACTCAAAGCCGCCATGGAAGAGTTTGAAAACTTATCCCAAAAAGTTTTCCCTCAGCTGAAGCTGGGCCTCCTGCATGGGCGCTTGTCCAGCGAAGAAAAAGAAGCGGTCATGCACGCATTTCGCAACAATAAGACGCAGATCCTCGTTGCCACCACGGTCATCGAAGTCGGGGTGGACGTCCCCAACGCCACCGTCATGGTCATTGAACACGCCGAACGATTCGGTCTTTCGCAGTTACATCAGTTGCGCGGGCGCATCGGCCGCGGCGCTCAAAAATCCCATTGCATCCTCGTTTCGCCCATTCACCTGACCGACGACGCACGCGTCCGCCTGGAAACGATGGTCCGTACCTGCAACGGTTTCGAAATCGCTGAAACCGACTTACAGCTGCGTGGCCCCGGCGAATTTTTCGGCACCCGCCAGTCCGGCGAAATCGGCTTTCAGGTTGCCAACCCTCTTCGCGACCGCGAATTTTTGGAAAATGCCCGCAAGGAAGCCTTCGCGCTCGCCGAAGATGCCAGAAGGAACTACGAGTTACAGCAGACCCTGCGGGCGCTTCCCGCCGAGTGGCAGCGCCGCTACCATCTGGCTCGGATCGGGTAACGAGGTTCAGCTGCCCATGCGCATCATCGCCGGCACATTCCGCTCCCGACACCTGCTCCCGCTCAAGAAACTGAAGATTCGTCCCACCAGCGACATGCTCCGCGAAACTCTCTTCAATATTCTCGGCCCAGCCGTCAATGGCGCGCGCTTTCTGGATCTTTTCGCCGGAACCGGCGCTGTCGGGATCGAAGCCGTCAGCCGCGGCGCGTCGTTCGTTGTTTTCGCGGAGAATCATCCCGCCGCGGCACGCCTGATCAGCGAAAATCTCGCTTCACTCACCATCACCACCAACATTCGCATCATGAAATCCGACGCGCTCGAAGCCGTCAGCAAACTGGAAACCGAACATCAGCCTCCGTTCGAGTTCATCTTCCTCGACCCGCCCTACGCCAGCGAACGTGACTACCATTCCAGCCTGCGGGCCCTAGCAGAATCCTCGCTGGTCGCCAAAAACACCATTGTCATCGCTGAACACCGCAAGAGGGAATCCGTCGCCGTTCCCGAAGCTTCCGCTCGTGACCTGCCCGAGCCACGCCCCGGCCTGCAACGCTATCGCGTTCTTTGCCAAGGCGACGCCGCCCTGTCCTTCTTCCGTCTCTTCTGACTCGGCCCGCACTTCCAGCTTGTGATGCCCCGAGCGTCGGCGAGGCATCGGCTTTTTCTTCTCTTTCAAATTACGGAACAACTTTTGCCTGCTCCTTATCATCTATCTGATTTCGGCGCTTAACTCTCCGGCCCATGCGCGCTGAGGCGGATCCCCAAGTCCCCGCTTATAATGAAAAGTTGGCATGTCGGCGCACGAAGCTCACAATCCGATGAACCTGCTCGGCCAGGCGATCCGCCCATCGCCTGTGGCCGAGGTTCATCTTCACGGCCCCGGCGAGCCGAAGTTGGAAATCGCCTGGGGCGATTTTCACCAGGGCGTCGCCAGCAACTTTGCGGATCTTTTTCGCCGCGCGCGTGTTGCCAAAGATTTTATTGCGCACGGTTTTTTCCGCGATTCGTGGGTCGAGCGTAGGCTTCCGCGCCGCGCGATTTTCGCGGCGGCTCTGTGGCATGTGGCGTTTGTGCTGATGCCGCTGCCGGAAATTTCTGGGCCCCAGCGCATGCACGCATTGGACAACGCCGAAATCACCTGGTCCGGCCCAATAGAAGATTTGCCGCTGATTCACATCGCGGCCGCGAAGCCGAAGGCTGCGCCGCGCGCGAATCCCAATGAGCCTGCTCCGCCCGGAGCGGACGGGTTTCATCCGCGGCAAACCATTTTCACCGATCCGGTTCACCCAAATCATCCGCGGCAAACCCTGATCAGTCCAGCTGCTCCGCCCGATGCGCCGAAACTTACAGCAGCGCTCCCCAACATCATTGAGTTTGCGCAGGCTGCCGGACCCGTCCGGCCGAAACTGGAGATCAGCACCTTCACGCTGAAGAAACTGCGGGTACGCGAAAAACGCGCCGCCGAAAACGCCGTCGCTCCCGAAGTGCAATTGGCCGATCAGCGCGCCGCCGATCTGACTCGGCTCGCGACAACCAACGGACCTGAGCGTCCGAAACTGCAGATCAACGCAGCGGTCGCTCCACGCGCCGCACAGCGCAGGCCAACGAACACAGACGACACTGCGCCCGATGTTTCGGCGGCGCTGACTTCACCAAATGGCGGGCCGCAAGCGCTCGTCGCGCTGTCGGCAACTCCGGGCCCGACCGCCCCAGTAGCGCCGCCCGCCGGGAACCTTGCGGCGCGCGTCGCGATTTCTCCGGAAGGCAAGCAGCCAGGCGTTCCCGGCGGCACGCCCGGAGCGAGTGCAAACGGTGGCAGCTCTGCCGCGGAACACGGGAATGGCAGCAGCGTTGGCGGCGGCTCGAGTCCGGTCGGCATCAGCATCACCGGCGGCTCGCCGAAGAACGCGAACACCGCCTCCGGTTCGGGAAACGGTTCCGGACTGAAGCTTGCGCTGCCGTCGTCGCGGCCTACTTACTCGCGTGCCGACGCGACGATGGCTCCCGACGAACCGCCGGTGCGGACCGGTCCGCCGGACTTCAAGGCCCTTGCGCCCGGGGCCAAGCCCGAAGCGATCTTCGCGCGGCGCCGCGTGTACTCGATGAACGTCAACATGCCCAACCTGAACAGCGCGACCGGCAGTTGGATTCTGAACTTCTCCGAACTGCGCACGAACACTGGCCCCCAGAACGTCGGCGAGCTCGCCGAACCTGCACCGCTGCACAAGGTCGATCCGAAATATCCGCCAACGTTGATCGAGGAGCATGTCGAAGGCGAAGTAATCCTCTACGCTGTGATTCGCAAGGACGGCTCCGTCGGCGAGGTTCAAGTGGTGAAGGGCATTGACGATCTGCTGGACGCCAATGCAGTGCGCGCCATGGAGCAGTGGAAGTTCTGTCCCGCGGAGCGCAACGGCGAACCCGCCGCCCTGGAAGCCATTGTGCACATTCCTTTCCACGCGCCTGCCCGCGAGTGACAGGGTTGCAATCGCGCGGTGTTCCCGTTTGTAACTTCGGACCTCCTAATTCGCTGCAGTCTGCTCGGCGAGTTTCACCAGTGTGAAAAGAGCGTGGTTGATTGGTGTTGGCACGCCGAGCTGCAGGCCTTTGCGGACGATGAAGCCGTTGAGGGAATCGATCTCGGTTTTCTTGCCACGCATCATGTCTTGCGCGGTAGAGCTGCGGGTGGCGGCCATCTGCGAGGCGATCTGATAAGCGCCGGCGATGGCGGCTTGCGGATCGGCGAAGACGGGAAGCGGAATGCCATTCGCTCTGGCGACGGCCAGGACTTCGTAAACCACACCTTCGACTAGTTTTTTGGCGTCTTCGTTGGCGATGATGTCCCCGTAGGTGGCTTTGCCGAGCGCGGAGACGGCGTTCAGCGCGCAGTTCCACACCAGCTTGGTCCAGAGTTCCGAGCTGAGATGTTCTGAGATTTTGCAGGGCACGCCGGCGCGGGTAAAAACTTGGGCGACTTTTTCGGTTTGCGGATTCTTCGGGCCGAGGACCAGATCACCGCGCCCGACGTGTTTGACGATGCCGGGCTTTCGAACGGAGGCTGCGACGTAAACCGCAGCGGGAAGTGCCGTTAGACCGGAGGCGGCGTGGATCTGTTCGGCGTTGTCCACACCGTTTTGCATGCTGACGATGATGGCGCCAGGCTGTACGACTTTGCCGAGCTCGCGGGCGGTTTCGGCATTGTCCGTGCATTTGACACAGAACAAAACGATTTCCGCATCCCTAGCCGCGGGAATTTCCGTGGCAGCGTCGATTCTGACACGCTCCTGAAACTGGATCGTGTCGAGGAACAGGCCGTTTTGTTTTGCGGCGTCAACGAAGGCCTGCCGGCCGATAAAGACGACGGGCGCGCCGGCTCGAGCAAGCATTCCGCCGTAGTAGCCGCCGACGGCACCCGCGCCGATGACGGCGATTTTGGGCCAGGGAGCCGCGGTCATGCGCGATGGGCTCCTGCAAGTTGGCGCGTCGATCGTCGCGGCCGGAAAATCGGCAGCTCGGCTGCCGCACTCCAAGGCGGCGCCGATCGCGCCGCAAGAGAAACTCGCAGAAACCGCGGCATTAAGCCGCGGCTACAAAGAGAGGCCAATCTCATATGGCCACCACGGAAATGAGGCGATCGATGTCGCGCTCGGAATTGTAAACGTGGGGCGAGATGCGGATGTTGCCTTCGCGCAGGCTGCTGATCACGTTTTCCTGGCGCAGCTTGTCGTAAAACTGTTTGGTTTTTTCGGGCGTGCGGGCGCGGAAGCAGCCATACGGTCCGCGCTGCGCGCGATCGAGCGGACTTGCGGCGACGAAGCGGTCATTGGGCAGGCGCGAGAAAAGAAGATCAATCAGTTTGTGATTGTGCGCGGCAATATTTTCCGGTCCGATGCGCAGCACCAGTTCGATTCCAGCACCTAGTGCGGCGAGATTGTAGAAGCTGCAGGTTTCGGCGGAGTCCCAGCGGCGTGCGGCGTGGGCGGGCTTGGGATCGGCGAAATTCAGTGCCGCAAAGTTTTCCGCTCCGTCGGCGGCCATCCAGTAAAACGGGCCAGGGCGCATTTTGGAGAGATGCTCGTTTTTGATCCAGAAGAACCCGGTGCCGAAGGGCCCGAGCAGCCATTTGTATCCAGCGCAGATGAGGAAGTCCGCGCCCATCTGGTTCACGTCGAGCGTCATGCCGCCGCAGGACTGGCTGACATCGAGCAGCAGCAGCGTACCTTGGGCGCGGCACGCGGCTGCAATGCGCGAGGCATCGAGAAGCGCTGCGTCGTCAAAGCGGACGTGGCTCACCGAAACGAGGCGAGTGCGCGGGGTGAGCGCGGCGATGAAATCGCGAGCGGTGTGAAAGCGTTCGCGCGGATGGACGATTTTGACCGTGACGCCTTCACGCTGCTCGAGCGGCTTCCAGGTGGAGTATTGCAGCGGAAATTCGCCGCTGGCGGTGATGATTTCGTCGCCGGGCTTCCAGGCGAGTCCGTGGGCGACGGCGATGGCGCCCGTGCTGGCTCCGGTCGTGAGGGCGATCTCGTCGGGCTCCCCGTTGATCAGCCTGGCGATTCCCGCACGGATCTTGTTCGGCGTGTCGAAGTAGGCGGCGTCAGGAATGTTGTGCGGGGATTTCTTCCAGTCCATGGCCTCCAGAAGGGCGCGGACGGCGACCTTGGGGATAGGGCTCTGCCCGGCCAAGTTGAGATAAGTGGTGCCTTCGAACTCGTGCCATTCGTTGCGCCAATCGGTGGCGGCGGGCTGGGAGATGGGTGAAGGTACGGTAGTCATTGGGGATGCTCCTGGATGGGATTCAGTCTCCATGGTTTGGGCGGAGCGGCCATCCCGCAAGTGCCAAATTGGGAACGGCGATGGTCGGTAGAAGGACCCCGAATTACGGGATCAGGACGATTTTCCCGTGGGCGCCGGAGGGTTTCATTACGTCGATGTGGGCCTGGGGGGCGTCTTTGAGTGGGAGTTCGGAGCCGACAACAGGGCGCAACGAGCCGTTTTCAAGGCCGGCGATGATACCGGCATGAAGGTCGGCGGATTCGGATTCGGTGATGGCCCAGAGGGTGAAGGCGCGAACCGAAGCGCGGCGGGACATGAGGTCGCGCGGAGTGATGGTGACATCGCCGCGGCTGCCAACGACGACGACGCGGCCGTAGGGCGCTAGCAGCTTGAGATCGTGGCCAAGATTCACGTTGGCGAGCATTTCGATGATGATATCCACGCCTTTGCCGCCCGTGGCTCTCAGAATGCCATCGCGGTAGGAGCCGGAAGGAGTAGCGGCGGACGGCCCGGTTTGCACTACGGCTGAGCCTGCTCCGGCTGCGGCCGAAGAGGCGGTACCTACTTTGGAGTGGTCAAAGGCTTGCTGCGCACCTTCGCGGCGGATGAGTTCGAGGCCTTTGGCGGTGCCTGCGGTGCCAAAAACCGTGCAGCCCATCGCGCGAGCGATCTGGAGGCAGGCGATGCCGACGCCGCCGCTGGCTCCGTGGACGAGGATGGTCTCGCTTGCGCGAGCTTTGGCTTCGTGATGAATCGCGTGGTAGGCGGTTCCGTAGGGAATAAAGACCCCGGCTCCCTGGGAGAAGGAAATATTTTCGGGGAGACGGAAGACTTGCGATTCGAGCGCGAGACAGTATTCGGCGTAGGTACCGGAAAGCGATTTGGCGATGTAGACGCGGTCGCCGGGCTTTACTTTCTTGACGCCTTCGCCGACGGATTCGACCGTGCCTGCGCCATCGGTGCCGGGCGTGTAGGGCAGCTGCGGGAGGACGGCGTAATTGCCGGTGCGGGCGTAGGTATCGGCAGGATTGACGCCTGCGGCTCGAACTCTGAGCAGGACTTGTCCCGCGGCGGGCTGAGGGGTGGGGATTTCTTCGAGCTTTTGAACGTCAGGGGCGCCGAATTGGTGAACGCGAATGGCTTTCATGGGAGGCTCCGGTGAGGCGAGATGCAGGGCTTCAACGGCGGATTTTAACATAGAGGGCGCAGAGGGAAGAGGCACAGAGGGCGCAGGGAATGACGAAGAGCCGGTGAAGCCCGGGCTAGTTCAACGAAAAAAGCCTTAGAAGTGGTCGTCGTGGTGGTGGGTGGAGGGTTGGGGTTCGAGAAGGCCGGCGGTCTGGCCCCAGGCAGTGGTTTGCCAGTTGTCTTTGCCTTTTTTGACGGGGATCCAGGGAGGCAGGGACTGATTGAGATAAGAAGCGAGGGCGAAGACGTAGGGCTCATACATGTTGCGAAGTTCGACGAGGCGGGCATCGGCTGCTGCATCATCGTGGAGCTTGAGGCCGTGCTGCGCCAGAACGTCGCGGATGTGGCGAAGTTCGCTGGCGGGGAGACGATCGTCGGGAAGCGGTTTGGGCGAAGTGCCGAAAACTTGTGAGAGATCAACAACAGCGTGGCGGGCGATGGCAAAGGTGAGTTCGGCCTGGCGTTCGCAGGCGTCGTCGATGCCGACCATGATCAGGGCGCAAGTGTCGAGGATGGCGGTCAGGGAAGCGATCCAGGACTGGTTGTCGTGCTGCGACCGGAAATAGGCCAGCACCGGATAGCTGAGGTGGCTTTCCATCAATTCCGCGGACCAAAGTTCCCATTCCTTGAGAAGTTCGCGGAGGGCTTCGGTTCCGTGGGCGTGGCTGTGGCGGCGGAGAAGTTCACCTGCGGTGGGAGGAGTGCCGGCGCGGGAGTCGAGCAGGGTGATGCTGACTTCGCGCTTGGAGAACGAGCCGTAGATGAACGGAAGATAGCCAATGACTCCGGCGAGGAAGCCAAAGCCGAGCCCGGCTTCAAAAACGATGAGCGCGCGGGCGAGGCTGGAGCGCGGGACAACGTCGCCGAGGCCTAAGGTAAAGAATGTTGTGCCGCTGAGGTAGGCGTCGGTCCAGAAGCTGTTGGCGCTGGGGATGGCGACGTTCAGAGCAGAACCGGCTCCGTATTGCATGAGCGCGAAGGCCCAGACCAAACCGACGGCCCAAATTGCAACCAAGATGAGCAAGGAGATCGGGCCGAAGATGCCGAAGGCGGATTCGCGGGCTTTTTTAACGGGAATCAGGCGGGAGACGGATTTCCAGGTGCGCCAGAAGTTTCGGTAGAAGAAGCGCGACAGGCGGAAGCGGCGCGTGACTCGGCGCGGAAGGATGATGACCTCGAAGGCGTCCCATACGACGGAGATGAGGATCAGGGCGCCTGCGATGAAGGCGGCTGGAGAGGTGAGGAGCATGGGCGAGATTGTACCTGTTTTCGAGAAGGCACTTCCTTAGGGCTGTAGCCCCTTTTCATTTGCAGCCGCAACGCGAGCCGTGACGCCGTGTTGGGATCAACTGATGAGTTTGGCGTTGACGGAGATTTCGGCTTTGAAAAGTTTGGAGACCGGGCAGCCGGTTTCGGCAGCTTTGACGGCGGCGTCGAATTTCGCTTTGTCGGCGCCGGGAATGGTGGCGGTGAGGTCGAGATGGCTCTTGGTGATGGAGAAGCCGTCGCCAACTTTTTCGAGAGAGATGGTGGCGGTGGTTTCGAGTTTTTGCGCGGTGATGCCCGCGCCCCCGAGTTGCGCGGACAGAGCCATGGTGAAGCAACCGGCGTGGGCCGCAGCGAGAAGCTCTTCGGGGTTGGTGCCGATGCCGCTTTCGAAGCGCGAGTGGAAGGAGTAAGGCGTTTGTTTGAGGACTCCGCTATCGGAAGAAAGAGAGCCCTTGCCGGATTTCAGATCGCCTTGCCAGACTGCGGATGCTTTGCGTTGCATGTGAGTGCTCCGTTCAATAATTTCGTTTGCTTTGAATCTACTGGATTCGATTCGCCAAAACGTACAGCAGGTATATTAAAACGGATTGCCGGAGTGTGCGAATGCATCGGTCGTTAGCGAGGCTGGATCATCGGCCATGGGCTTTGCCGCGTGGGCCGTGGGTGATGGCGCAGAACTGGCACGACTTGTTGTTTGCGCATTGGCCCGTGAATAGCGCAGCGTTGCGGAAGATCGTGCCGGCGAAATTGGAGATTGACGAGTTTGCAGGGCAAGCTTGGATCAGCGTGGTACCGTTCACGATGTCCGGCGTGCGGCTGCGCGCGACGCCGGCGTTGCCGTGGCTTTCGGCGTTCCCGGAGCTGAACGTGCGGACGTACGTGACCTGCGACGGGAAACCGGGCGTGTGGTTTTTCAGCCTGGATGCGGCGAATCCTTTAGCGGTGAGGATTGCGCGGCGGTGGTTTCATTTGCCGTACTTCTTTGCGGAGATGAAGGCCAAGACGGTGAATGGCCTGATGGAATATTCGTCGCGGCGGCGGGGCGAGAATGGCGCGGAGCTTGTTGCGACGTACACGGCCAAGGGGGCGAGCTTCGAGGCTAAGGCCGGAACCATCGAATATTTCTTGACGGAGCGGTACTGCTTGTATGCCCGGCACTCGGGTGGCGCGCTGCTACGCGGGGAGGTTCATCATGGGCCGTGGGCGTTGCAGGATGCGACGGTGGACATTGCGACGAATACGATGACGACACCGATCGAAATTGAATTGAGCGGTCCGCCGGCATTGCTGCATTTTGCGAAGTTGCAGGAGGTGGTTGTGTGGCAGCCCCAGCCTGTCCGGAGTTGAATGGAAGAGGAGCAGAAAAAATAACGCGGAGGCTCCCAACCCATGAAGATGTTGCTGATGGTGAGCAGAGCGATGGTGAGCAAAGAGCCTGCGGTTAATGAATTCAGTTGGCAAATCAGACGATGAGATCCTGCGTTCCTGCGTCCCTTTTCGCGGGACTCAGGATGAAAAGTGCGGACCTCGTGGCTAAACCAAAAGCGGTGATTAGACGTTGAGGGTGAGGGAGACGAGGCCTGGGGGCGTGGCGGAGACGACAGGCGGCATTTTGGAGCGGTCGACGGGGCGGTAGAGGGTGTCGCGTTCGACGGGGATGCGGCCGGCGGCGCGGATGAGGCGCTCGAGTTCGGCGCGCGGAGTGAACTCGGAAGTTTTGGCTCCGGCGTCGTGGTAGATCTTTTCTTCGACGACCGTGCCGTCGAGATCGTTGGCGCCGAAGCGGAGAGCGATTTGCGCGATGCTAGGAGTGAGCATGATCCAGTAAGCCTTGATGTGCTCGAAGTTGTCGAGGATGAGGCGGGAGATGGCGATGTTGCGGAGATCGAGGTAGCCAGTAGTTTTGGGGATGTGCGAAAGCGGCGTGTTGTCGGGATGAAACGCGAGCGGAATGAAGGCCACGAAGCCGTGGGTCTGGTCCTGGACTTCGCGGAGCTTGACGAGGTGGTCCACCCGCTCTTCTTCGGTCTCGACGTGGCCATAGAGCATGGTGGCGTTTGAAGGCAAGCCGATTTCGTGGGCTTTCTTGGCGGCGTTGAGCCAGACCTGACCGCTGACCTTGTGGTCGCAGATGATACGGCGCACCCGCGGATGGAAAATTTCGGCGCCGCCGCCGGGGCAGGAGTCAACACCGGCATCTTTCATGCGGCGAAGCGTTTCTTCGATAGAAATTTTGGCGATGCGCGAGAAGTAGTGTACCTCCACCATGGTGAAGGCCTTGAGATGGACGCCGGGGCAGCGTTGCTTGAGGCCGCGGATCATTTCCAGGAAATAGTCGAAAGGCAAGTCCGGGTGGAGGCCGCCCACGATGTGAAATTCGGTGGCCCCTTCGCGGACGCCCTGTTCGGCGCGCTGATAGATTTCCTCAAGAGCGAAGTTGTAGGCGCCGGGCGCATTGGGATCGCGACCGAAGGCGCAGAGTTTGCAGTGTGCGACACAGATGTTGGTTGGGTTGATGTGGCGGTTGACGTTGTAGTAGGTGACGTTGCCGTGTCTGTTTTCGCGAATGTGATTGGCGAGCCAGCCGACAGCGAGGAGATCGGGCGAGCGGTACAGCGAGATTCCGTCGTCGAAGGAGAGACGTTCGCCGCCGAGAACTTTGTCGGCGATGGGCCGGAGGCGTTGGTCGGTGAGGATGAGTTGGCTCAAGTTGATGGCTCTTCAGCGAAGCCGGGCTAAGCCCGGTACTACATTCATTATTGCAGATTCTAGGGGCGCGAACAGAGATCGGATGTGCCGAATCTTTCGCGGATTTCATACCTTCCAAAGGGCGGCTGCAGCTCCCCAGAAGAGCAAGAACGAAAGACTTATGTAACCGTTCATGGTGAAGAATGCGGCGTCGAGCTTGCTGAGATCGTCGGCTTTGACCAGAGAATGTTCGTAGGTGAGGAGTGCTGCCACGACGAGGATGCCGAGCCAGGCCGGCCAAGGAAGGGCAAAGCTGGCCGCGAGCCAGGAGAGCAATGCGATAACGCCAAAATGCATGGCGCGCGCGATCAGCAGGGCGCTGGCGACGCCGAAACGCTGGGGAATCGAATGTAGGCCGGCGCTGCGGTCAAAGTCCACATCCTGACAGGCGTAGAGAACGTCGAAGCCGCCGACCCACAGCGTGACCGCAGCGCACAGAATCAGCATGCGCAAATCGAGATGTCCGGTGATGGCGATCCAGGCGGCGGCGGGTGCGCTGCCGAGCGCGAAGCCGAGAAAGAGATGCGACCAATTGGTGAATCGCTTGGTGTAGGAATAGAAAGAGACGATCAAAAGCGCCAGCGGCGACAGTTTGAGCGCGAGGGAATTTAGCTGCCAGGCAGCAATGACGAAGACAACTCCTGCGATCAGGGTAAAGAGCCAGGCAAAGTTAAGCGTGAGCGCACCCGTGGCGAGGGCGCGCTGCGCCGTGCGGGGGTTTGCCTTGTCGAAGCGGACGTCGGCGATACGGTTGACGGTCATTGCAGCGCTGCGGGCGGAAACCATGGCGACGACGATCCACAGAAGCTGCCTCCAGGTCGGCCAGCCATGCGTGGTAAAGCGGGCGGCAAGGATAGTGGCGGTCAGCGCGAAGGGAAGTGCGAAGACAGAGTGCTCGAACTTGATCATTTCGAGGATGGTGCGGAGGCGACTACTCATGAGGGTGACCATCCGCATGCGGCGAAAGAAAAGATTCCTCGACTACGCTGACTTCGCTCGGAATGACAATTCATTGCCATCATGCTTTGGCTTCTTTCGCGGCGGCCGAGCCGGTCCAGCGGAACATAGCGCTTTGGGGAAGATCCATTTGGGCCAGCACCCGGCAGACATATTGGGTGACGAGATCGTCGATGGTTTCAGGGCGGTGATAGAACGCGGGGATGGCGGGCATGATGACCGCGCCCGCTTGTTTTGCGCGTAGCATGTTTTCCAGATGGATGCGGCTAAAGGGCGTGTCGCGGATGCAGAGGACGAGCTTGCGGCTTTCTTTGAGCATGACATCGGCGGCGCGAGCAACCAGGTCGTCACAAGTACCGGCAGCGATTTTGGCGAGCGTGCCGACAGAGCACGGAATCACGGCCATGGCGTCAACCGCATAGCTGCCGGAGGCGATCGACGCACCGACGTCTTTGTTGGGGAGAATTTCGATCTTGGTCGAATGGTGACCGGTGATGCGCTGGGCCATCTGCCCGATCGCGACGCCGGTCATTTGCAGCTCTTCGGCGAGAAGCCGATGGCCGGTTTCGGTGATGACCAGGTGGATGCGTTCGACGCGTGAGTCGGCGTCGAGCATCGCCAGCATCTTCTGCGCGAGGACCGCGCCGCTCGCGCCGGTCACACCCACAGTAATGACTTTTTTGTTGGTTTCGTGCATCTTGGCGTCGGTTAGTTCAGTTTTGCAACGGAATTGGGGCAAGTCAAGCCGGTGAAGAGTCAAGCTGCGGCGGGCTAAACCCGCTGCTACACTGAGGAACGCGATGAACTCTCAGGAAATTCTGAAACTGCTGGAATCCTTGCAATCGGGGAAACTTTCGTCCGAGCAGGCGATCGAGCGGATGAAGCACTTGCCGTTTGAGAATCTGGGCTTTGCGAAAGTGGATCATCATCGCTCGCTGCGGCAGGGATTTGCCGAAGTGATTTTCGGCAAGGGTAAGACGCCACAGGAAATTGCGGGAATTGCCAAAGCGATGCTGGCGAAAAAGGCCAGCCGGCACAATATTCTGGTTACTCGCGCGGACGGGAAAGTGTACAGCGCGGTGAAACGGGCGGCGGGCAAGAGCGCGAGACTCGCGAAGTTCCATCCACGGTCAGGTGTCATAGCGATTGAGAGGGATCGCACGATCCTCGGGAAAGGGACCATTTTGGTGGTGTCCGCGGGAACCAGCGACATTCCCGTGGCGGAAGAGGCGCTGCTGACCGCGCGAGCCATGGGGAATCGCGCCGAGCATTTGTATGACGTTGGAGTAGCCGGTATTCACCGGTTGCTGGAAAACCGCAACGCCTTGGAAGACGCGCGGGTCATCATCTGTGTTGCCGGGATGGAAGGTGCGCTGCCTAGCGTCGTAGGCGGGTTGGTTGCGGTGCCGGTGATTGCTGTGCCGACGAGTGTGGGCTACGGAGCGAGTTTCGGCGGTGTGGCGGCATTGCTGGGGATGCTAAATTCGTGCGCGTCGAATGTGACCGTGGTGAACATTGACAACGGATTTGGCGCAGCGTGCGTGGCTTCATGCATTAACCGGCTTTAAAGAAAGTACAAAAGTAGAAGAGTGTAAGGCGACCATCCGCGGGCTATGCGGCCCGATAGGGAGACAGCACCTACGCTCCATTTTTCAAGAGAACTTTCATCACGCCTGGCCTTTGCGCGAAGCGGATGGCGGCGGGGGCCTCGCGGAGCGGGAAAGAACGCGTGATGAGCGGCCGCGGATCGACTTTGCGAGAGCGCAACAGAGCAATGGCTTTGTCGAACGGGCCGCAGCGGGAACCGAGGACGTTGAGTTCCTTTACGACGATGGGCCAAGTTTCGACCGGCGCGGTGCCGTGGAAAGTGGACTTCAGGACCAGCGTGCCGCGTGGTTCGGTCATTTGCAGAGCCAGAGCGAGACCTAGCGGCGAGCCAGTGGCTTCCACGAGCAAACCAAACACTTCCTTCACACGCCTCGGATCGGTCGGGTTACCGCGAACCAGTTTGGTTTCGATTCCCGCGCGACGGGCAAGCGCCAGCTTACGACGGTGCTTGCCGTACATAACAACGCGAGGCAGCACGATACGTAAAACCCGCGCGATGAGCTGTGCCAGCTTTCCGTCACCGAGGACGGCGGCTTCGGCCAAGGACTTCACGCTTACCTGGTCGAGAATTTCGCACGCGGCGGCAAGTGGCTCGGTGAAGACGGCAGCTTCGTCGGGGACGCGCTCCGGAACGGCACGGAGATTTTCAAGAGGAAGGGCCAGATATTCGGCGAATGCACCGTCATGGGCCACGATGCCCAGGACTTTGCGACGCTCGCAATGCGTCGTGAGGCGTCGTTTGCAGAACCGGCAAACCGGCCTAAAGCCCAGAACCTCACAGCCAATGTTGATTTCGCCGACGACCCGTTGGCCCAGCCAGCGCTTCTTAACAACGGATGAAACTCCGGGAACCTCAACGACTTCGCCGACAAATTCATGCCCAGGCGTGGCTCTGAAATTGTGGTACCCACGCAGAATCTCGACATCAGTGTTGCAGATGCCAGCGAGTCGTACCCGGATTAGGGCCCAACCTGAAGGGACGATCGGCATCGCGGCCTGAGCTTTGACCAGATTTCCAGACTTGACGCGAAACGCGATCATCGCAAAGCCGCGGCGACGGCTTCGACGAGGGCCGCTTCCTGATCGGCAGAGACGGTGCGGAGATCGAGAACGACGTGTTCATCTTCGACGCGCGCGATTACCGGACTACCAGCGTGGCTCCTTCGCAGGCGCAGTTCCAGTTTTGCCGCCGAAAAGCGGCTGCTCTTGATGCGAATGAGCTTGGTCGGGAGGGATTGCGCGGGAGTGGAACCGCCGCCGGCGAGCGATTCGCCGTCGGCAATCTCGAGATCGAGTTCGGACATGGCCAGCAACGGAATCAGGTCGTGGATAAAACGGCGGCATCTTTCCTCGATGGACGCGAGCGTGGCGCGAATCATGGACAGCGCGGGCACTTCGTCGAGCGCGCCGCGCTGATAAGAGCCGAGAGTGACTTCCAGCGCGGTGATGGTGAGCTTATCCACGCGCAATGCTCGGAACAGCGGATGACGGCGAACCCGGCGGACCAACTCGGCTTTGCCGGTGATGATTCCGGCCTGTGGTCCGCCCAAGAGTTTGTCGCCGCTGAAAGTAACGAGCGAGATGCCGGCTTCGATGCTTTGCCGAACGGTCGGTTCGTGTATCCCGTAGGGGGAAAGATCAACCAGGCATCCGGAACCGAGATCTTCGACCAAAGGCAGCTTGGCCCGGACGCACAGTTCGACGAGTTCGGCGACAGAAGGTTTGTCGGTAAATCCCGACATCTGGAAATTGGACGGGTGCACACGAAGAAGCAGGCGCGTCCTTTCGTTGATGGCGCTCTCGTAGTCGGAGACACGCGTGCGGTTGGTGGTACCGACTTCGCGCAGAATCGCTCCGCTTTGTTCCATCACTTCCGGGATGCGGAAACCATCGCCGATTTCGATGAGTTCGCCGCGCGAAACGAGAACTTCTCCGTCACCAGCCAGTGCCGCCAGCACAACCAGGATGGCTGCGGCGCAATTGTTAACGACGATGGCATCTTCCGCACCAGTTAGGCGGATGAGCAGTTCGGCGGTGTGCACGTCGCGTTTTCCACGCGCGCCGGCTTCGAGGTCATATTCGAGATTCGAGTAGTGAATTGCGGTCTGGCGGAGCTCATCAAGTACTGCAGGAGAAAGCGGAGCGCGGCCCAGATTAGTGTGAAGAATCACGCCGGAGGCATTAATGACCGGCTGAAGCGTACGGGAGAGGATACGCTCGACTTCGCGGGCGATGACGTCTTCGAGATCCGAAGGGATCACCGGAATAACGGATACTCCTTTTTCCCCAGAAATTTCTGCGCGCACGCTGGCCAGGACTTCGCGGGCGACCTCGACAAGAAGTTCGCGCGGAATACGCCCGGCCAGTTTAGTCATCCGCGGCTGGCGGAGCAGTTGGTCCACAGATGGAATCTGACGCAGTAACTCCGCTTTTTCCGGATCCAGCGAGCGTTTTACGCGGTGTTCCATCAGGGTATTGGAGCACAGGCGGCGCGAGGCCGCAACGATAGTCGGTGCGAGGTAGTGGTCTAGTTTGAATTTTGCTGCCATTGTCATCTTTTCCCGCCTATGCAAAAATCACTTTCATGGCAACCCCTAACCGAAAAAAGCACCCTCGCGATACTAACCAACTGGCCTATCAGATCGTGCAACAGGCTACGGGGCAAATCCCCCAAGAGCTAGAACCGCCCGACACTCGCAATCCCGCCGCCGTTGCCCTTTCCAAGCTCGGAGCCTCTAAGGGAGGCAAGGCCCGTGCTGCCAAACTCTCTGCCGCCAAACGCTCTGCTATAGCTCGCAAGGCTGTTCTCACTCGTTGGAAGAAAAAGTAATCCAGTAGGTTTAGCCCCACACAATACCCCCACGAAGCTCGGCGCGAATAAGTCTATTAAGCAGTTCATTGCCGATCTGTTCTGGAGTTTTCTCTATACTATCGCTCCCAACAAAGTAGCCCACACCGTTTGGACGGGTTCGCAACGCATAAGAACCTTCCGCCCCGCCACATTTCCATTGCAGTACATGCCCATGTTGGCGATAGCTTACATAAACATATGCGTAGCGCCCGTCCTTCTTGCGAATGGTAAAGCTCGGGATTTTCGACATGAAATCTTGCTCTTCCTCCATGCTAGTATCGGGAATAAACGCCATGCCTTCAGATGAAGAATTTGGCCGTGCGCCGTTATATTTATCAATTTCGGCTTCGACATAAATCTTCACCTTCTTGAAGCAACCCGGCCCGACTTCATCTTTTGCGCGTTCTTCCCGAAGGTGCAATTCCTTATCAACCGCACGGGATTCTTCCTCTGCCCGCTCTTTCTTGATTTGATCCTCTGCCCATCCCATAGCTTTATCTCCCTTCCCCAATCAAATTTGACTTGACTTTCTTGCACGAGCATGTATAATGGCTAATATGAACAGGCTGACTATCGAAGAACGGGCGCGGGTAGTAGCGGCGCTGGTGGAAGGCAACAGCCTTCGCGGCACGGCGCGGATTACGGGCATTGCGCGTATGACGATTGAAAAGCTGTTGCGCGAACTCGGCACGGCCTGTGAGGGCTATCATGATAGGCATGTCCGCAAAATACGCGCTCGCCGTGTCCAATGCGACGAGATTTGGAGCTTCTGCTATGCCAAGGCGAAGAACGTCCCTGCCGCAAAGCGCGGCTTCGGAGTGGGCGATATTTGGACGTGGGTTGCAATGGACGCCGATTCTAAACTGGTAATCTCCTACCTTGTAGGCAAGC
>CAZQOB010000028.1:8678-57581 GCA_964594885.1 uncultured Acidobacteriaceae bacterium | reverse complement strand
GCGCACCATCCCAACGTGGGTGGCGCCGCCGCTCAAGATTTGCAAGGACACTCCCACAGGAGCGCGCAGCGACAGCTCCGCGCACACCCTAACGGGTTCACCTGATTCAAGTTAACAGAGGCGCGCGACGGCAAAAAGGAGGTGAGTACTACTGATTACTCACTATTTGGGTACAGGGGCCTGCGAAGAGAAGCCGGAACGCGGATGCTGGGAGTGGAGAGGATTGCGCCTGACCTTGGCGCTTTAGATGGGCTATGTGGCGACTGGCGATAGGAATGGTATTGAGCTTTCTGCCACAGCGGTGGCGGGACCGGATGGGGCAGGGACTCGACCAGGCCATTCCGTGGACCGGCGCGGGGATCTTGGGCGGCCTGCTGGAAGCGTTGGTGGCGACAGTTGCTCTGGTTTACTGGTATTCGCGCTCCGTGACGACCTGGGCGGCGAATACGCTGGATTCAGCGCTGCGCGGCGGTCCCGAGGCGCAAGTGCCCGGGCAGGCGATTGGACTTTCCGCGCTGGTTCTGTGGGCGCTGCATCCCCTGACATGGTTTGCAGGGTACTTCGCCATTGAGGGAATTGTGAGGTTCCTGGCAGCGGTTTCGACCGAGCGGGTGCATGGCTCCCTGCCATTGGTTGTGGCCGATTGGTGCTACGGGAAAATCACCGGCCGGCCGCCGGAGGGTGATGCGCTGCATACGCCGACGGGGAGAGCGCACATCCAATCGCTGTTGACCACTCTAAAAGAGAAAGCCATGACGGCGCGGCTGCCGGAGTTGCAAGACAAACTGGTGGATTATACCGAGAGCGGCTCGCAGATGCTGGAGATCCGCTGCACGCGACCGAAGAGCGACTGGGTGCCGCCGCGGGTGGTGAGAATCGGCAAGTCTTACTACCGTTTGGAGCAAGCACTGAGGGAAAATCCGCCGCGGCCATTTGTTTTTCGATTGAGAAGGCTGGAAACGGGAGTTCCCGGGCGGACTGTGATTGTGTACGAAGCGCCGACGCACGAAGAACAGAGCGATCAGCAGCAGACGGAGTGAGGGTGGGCGACGGCCTTTGTCGCGGGCGGGTTCTCTCCTACAATGCAGGGGATGAAATTGCGGAATATCGCTATTTTCGGGATGGCGACGCTCGTGGCGGCCTCTTGTGCAGTTGCGCAGCGCGTGCCGGCGGCGAAGAATGCGCGCATCCTGCTGCTGCCGCGCAAGATGGTTTCGGGGGACAGGGTGACGCTGGCGGTGCTGGATGTGAATGGGCGGCTGACGCCGGGCGCGACGATTGCGTTTTCGAACGGCGATCATGTGACGACGAATGCGACGGGAAGAGGTGTGTTTGTCGCACCTCTTACACCCGGCGTGCTGTATGCGACGATTCAGGGGCGGCCGGGAAGACTGCCAACGATCGTCGAGTCGAGCGGCGCCGAGCCGAGTGCTGCGGCACGTATTTTGGAAACGCCGCGCTTTGCTTCCCTGAGTGACCGCTTCGAGCTGCAAGGTGAAGGCTTTTGCGGCGATGCCGATAAGAATGTGGTGCAGATCAATGGGCAGCCGGCGTTTGTGCTGGCGTCTTCGTCGAAGTCCATCACCATTCTACCGCCGGACTATCTTGATGCCGGTGCGGCGGACGTGACCGTCAGCTGCAATCGCGGCCCTGCCGGCGCGGCGCGGATTACGTTGCTGTCGCTGGCGCTGGAGGCCGACCGTGCGCCGATGCAGCCGGGACAGAAAAGGACCTTGACAGTGCGGATCAGCGGAAGCAGCGAGCGGGTGACACTCGAGGCGCGCAATCTGGCTCCCGCGGTCGCTGAGCTTGACGGAGGAAATCCCGCTAAGGCCGTGTCGAGCGGAGGCGTGGGAAATGTGGCCGTGTTTCCGCTGACCGGCAAGCAGCACGGAAACGTGCTGGTGTCGATTCGATTGTTACCGGGAGTTGTCCGCACTCAGCCGTAGAAGCGGAGGCTCCTCGCCATCTAGCTTTTCAGACCCGCTGCCCGAGAGTGGGAGCTCCGCTTGTTCTCCCGCGCCGGGATTTCCGCTGGCGAGCATTCCCTCCAGGGCCAGTTCCGTTTTGTCCAGCCGCCGCCCGGCCTCCTGATAGCTGCCTTGAGCATTTTTCAGATGAGTGCCGACTTTCTCAAACGTGTCCGCAAAATTCTCAAGTTGCTTTTGCAGACCTGCGAGGCCGCTTGCGATGCGGCGCGCGTTCTCTTCGATCTGCATCCCGCGAAGTCCCATGGCGACCACGCAAAGATGAGCGTAGAGAGTGTTAGGCGAAACGGCGACAATCCGTTTCTCGCGGCAATATTCATCAATCGGCCGTCCCTTGCCGTCGGAGGTTTGCAGAAGTTCGTAGTACACGCTCTCGGACGGCACAAACATCAGCGCCAGGTCCAGCGTGTTTTGATCCGGTTGGATGTACTTTTCTGCGATGGCGTCAGCGTGCTTCTTCACTGCTATCACAAACGCACGACGGGCTTCGTCGCCCTCCGTTTCGATCCGCCGGAACGATTCCAATGGAAACTTTGAATCCACCGCCAGCAATTTTCGGTCCCGCAGAAAAATTGCGGCGTCCACCACTTCGCCGCTGTTGAAGCGGTACTGCATGGTGTACTGCGAAGGGGGCAGAGAATCTTCGAGCAGTTTCTGGAGCGTGACCTCGCCGAGGATGCCGCGGGTCTTGACACCGCCAAGCACGGATTCCAGCGATTGCTGGGCGTTACTTAAGCCGCGGCTGACTTCCTGAAATTCACCCAGTTGGCGCGAAACGCGCTCCATCATGCCTTGCGTGTTTTTCAAATCCTCGCGCATCGCGGCCTGCCCTTGCGCGGAGATGTCAGCAGACTGGGCGACACCATCGGTGAGCGATTTACTGACGCTATCGAGGCGCTGGGTAACGGTACTGGCTAGCGTGCTGATCTGGCCCGCGGCCTGAGCTTGCCCTTGGGCGACGGAATGCAGGTCGCGGCGCAGTTCGTTCATTTGCGTTTCGACGGCTTCGCTCTTTTTTTGTGCGCGCACGCTTTGCAGCGCGGCCCACGCCACCAGCACGCCGACGACAAGCAGCACAACGAACAAGACTTCAAACATGGATTCTCCCCGCGTAACGGGAATCGGTAGGACTACTTTACCGCGAGGAACGAAATCGGCAAGTACGGGAAGAAAGAAGCCCCTCGATTCCAAGAGCGTAATCGAGGGGGCAGCGAAGAATCGCAGTGGCAAGCGTTACCAGTTCAGTTTTAGGGCGAACTGGAACTGGCGGGCGTCATAGGCCGCCGTCGGTTGACCTGCGAGGCAGGACGATCCGGCCGTGGGATCACAGAGCTGGTTGACGGCGGCGATGTTGGTGCGGTTGAGCAGGTTGAAGCCGTCGGCGATGAGGTCAACGCTCATGCGCTCACTCAGTGCGATGCGCTTGGCAACGCGCAGGTCGATTTGGAAAAAGCCCGGGCCGGTGAACGCGTCGCGGCCAAGGTTGCCGTCGCAGCCTGCGGGCGGCGTGAAGAGGGGCACATTGAATGGAGTTTTGTCGTTGGCCAGACAGAGGTTCGCGGGAATGAAGTGCACTCCCGGAATATAAGTGGAAGTAGTTCCGCCGCTCGACCCGAGCGAGGGCCGCGCCTGGGAAGCGCCGAGATCGAGGCGTGTGTCTTCGCTGGTGATGACATTGAAGGGACGACCGGAGGAGACGTCAATGATCGGCGCGAAGGTGAACCCGCCGATAAAGTGCCGCCAAGCACTGTCACCACTGCTTGCGAACGGAGTCTTGAACACCGCGCTGGTGACCCAGCGATGGCGCTGATCGTTGACGGAGTTGCCGCGCTCCAAATTCGCGAAACGACTGTCCTGCGGCTCCAGCGTGGACTGCAAGTCAGTGCCGTTATCAATGGTGTGCGACCAGGTATAGCTGGAGAGCATTTCGAAGTTTTTCGAAAGACGGCTCTGGACGTTGAAGGTCAACGCGTTGTACCAGGAACTGGCGTCGGAAAGTTGCGTGTCCACGCTGTTGAAAGGAACCGGAACGCCAAAGCCGGTTGGGAAATTCGCCAACCCGGCGAGTTGAACCAGACCCGCATAATTTGCCGCGCCGGGACCAGCGAATGACGGGTTCGGCCCAGACGGCCTGAAGAAGTTGAAGACGGCCGGCGTCCCAACGAAAGCGCCGTTCAAGCCAGCAAACGGACCCGCGGGACAGTTGCTCAAGACTCCCAGCACCGAGGCTTGGATGACATTCAATGTGCAGAAGCCTGGGTTGGCGACGGTAGCTCCTGGAACTTGCACGGTAATAGGGTTGCTCACGTTGAGGCCGGCAGCGACCGCATTTAGTGCATTTTGATCCAAGAGCACCGGATCGGTGGAGTTCACATCCACTGGGCGGTTAAGGTGAATGCCCTTGGAATACTGATAGCTAGCACTGAATTTAAGCGAATTGCTGATTGCTTGCTCGACAGTGAAATTCGCTTGCTCCGAGTAACCGTACTTAAAATTCGACGCGACCGGCAATGTGAAGGGCAGAATCGGCAGCGGGAATCCCGCGGTCAGGTAGTTCTGATTGGCAAACAGCGAATTCCCCGCCAGGGGATCAAAACGCTGCTGGTTGGGCAGGAATCCGAGCGTGAGCGGAGAGAACAGCGCATTGGCGGAAGTGGTGTTCAGCACACCCTGGAAAATCGAAGCGCCATTGAGGTTTGCAGGGCTGTCGGTTCCAGAGCTGCCGGCCAGAAAACAATCGGGAGTGACCAGGCCGCAACCCGAGGGAGTGCCGCCCGGCGAGAGTAGCTGCACCGAGCGTCCACCGTCGGCCGTGACTGCATTAAAAGCGATTGCCAGAAGTGGATGGTCGTAGAACAAACCGTAGCCGAGACGAATGGAAGTGTGACCTCTGCCGGTGGGGTCCCAAGCCAGGCCGACGCGTGGACCGAAATTGTTGTTGTCTTGCGGAATGCCTTCCACCACCCGCAAGGCCTTTTCTGCAGCAGCGTTGACCGCAGTCGCGGGCTTGAACGTTGGCGTGATTTCCACGTCGTAGCGTAGGCCATAATTCAGGGTAAGGTTGCGGCGGATCTTCCAGGTATCCTGGGCGAAGAGTCCAATCGGTTTGTTGTCGAAGGGCTGCTTGGAATTGCCGATCCCCTGGATGTAGGTGGTTGGCAGCCCAAGGCCGTAAGCCTGCAGGCCTGTGGCTCCGGGCAAACCGGCGAAGTTGCTGCTGAAGGCTGCAGCGTCGATGCCGCCAAAGTTGACGTCGCCGCCGAAATCCAGCTCGAAAATCTGCGCCTTTCCCGAGCGCAATTGAATCAGGTTGAAATCGCCGCCAAGCTTGAAATTGTGCGATCCGGTGGCTTTTGAGATGGTGTCACTGAACTGTGTACGGCGCTCGATGCGGTCCACAGTGGAATAGGGTTCGCGCCCGAAGTAAGCGTACCCGGGGATGTTGACGCCGATGTCGCTGCCGCCCGGCAGCTGCGAATAGCCGAAGTGCAAGCCGCGGCGAGCAAACTGAAAGCGAACGGTATTGACTGCGGAACCGCTGAAGATGATGTCATGCTGAACGGTGACATTCAGATCGCGCGACTGGTTGTAGCCGGCGCGAGAACCGGAGTTCTGCCCGAAGACTTGGTTTTGCGAGGTCGAGGGAAGTCCGGTAACCAAAGAAGGCGACACGCCAACGCGCACGAATGATTGATTGCTGCCGTTCCACTTTTGATCGAGCCGCAGCGACCACAGGCTGGTTTTTTCTTTGACCGGGTAGTTGCCGCGAATCGAGTTCAAGCCGACGTAAGAAGTCGGCAACGGCGCGACGTATGCTCCAAACATGCAGACTGGACCGGAAGCGGCACCGTTGCTGTTGTTCATGGTTTGACCGACGGGACAGGCCACCGGGATGGGGAATTGAGCGCCCGGACCCGGGCTCAAGGGTCCGGACACCAGACCGTAATCCAAACGATTGAGCGCAACACTCGACGCCGACCCCATGAACACTTCGTAGTTGGCAGCAAGCTGGGCCAGGGCCGGGTTTGCTGTCGCCGCAGCCTCGGCCAGCAACTGCTGCACCGCCGCATCCTGCGCGGGAGTGATTTGCATGGTCACACCGGGAACAAATTGAGTAGTGGCATTGATCAGCCCGAAGTTGTTGATGCCAATGCTGGAAAAGCCAGTCTCTTCACGCTGCGTGTATTCGTAAGAGCCAAAGAAGAAAGTTTTGTCTTTCTTGATGGGTCCGCCGATCGTCAAACCACTTTGTACGCGGGTGTAAGGCTGTTTGACCGGAACCAACTCGCCGGCGGTCGGACTCGCGGGATTGGTGTCAATCTGGCCGGAAAACGGGTTGCGCGCCTGGATGGACTTGTTGCGCAGATAGCCGAACAGGTCGCCGTGAAACTCGTTGCTGCCCTGCTTGGTAACGATATTGACCACGCCGCCGCTGGCGCGACCATACTCCGCGCTGTAATTTCCCATTTCGATCACGAACTGATCGACTCCTTCCTGGGAGATCAGAGCGCGCACGCCGTTGACGGAATTGTCTCCGGCATCTGCGCCGTCCACCGTAACGCCTGATCCTCGAGCCCGCGCTCCGCCGAAGCTCAAACCGCTATTGGGAGCCGGTCCGATCGTGGGCGAAACGTCGGTTTTGACCCGAGAGTCCAGCAGGGCCAACTTTTCGTAAGCCGTCCGTCCGTTGATCGGTGTATCGGGAATCTGCTGACCGCCGATGGTATTCGAAACCTCGCTTTGGTCCCGCTCGATGATTTCCAGACGAGCGGTGACCAGCGCAGTGCTCACATTGCCTCGCACTTTGAGCACCGGGTTTAAGCTCGCCTGTGCGCCAACGGTGATCTCCAGGTCGTCCTCTTCCAGCACTTCGAATCCGGCCGGGCCTTCGACCCGCACTTTGTAACTGGCCGGAGCCAGTGACACAAAGGAATAGCGTCCTTCGTCATCTGAGATCGCTGAGCGCTCTGCGCCTGTGCTTTTGCTGATTAGCGTGACCTTCGCGCCTTTGACGCTGCCGCTGGATTGGTCCTTCACTACGCCCGAAAGCGTGGCGGTATTCTGTGCTCGACTGCTGGCCGCATTCAGCAGCGTGCAGACAAGCAGAATCGCGAACGCCAACAACCAATGGTTGCGTTTCATGACTTCCTCCCAGTTTTGCACCGCAGAAACTCCGCTACCCCTAGCGGTGGCGAGGCTTGGCCCCGCCGCTTGCAGACCTGCACAGTTGAATAGACGGCTTGTACTGCAATCCGCCGGAGCTTTTCAACTGAAAACTTCCTCGGGCCGTTGGAGCGCCCTCAGCCGACGCACGAATCCGGTTCGATCGTTCGGACTTGAGAGTAGATGAGGGGCCGCTCCCGCACAATCCCGCGTATGGGCAAGGTTACGCAAGCGACAAGGCACGCAAGGAGCCGTGAGAAAGGACGCTGTCGCTGTTTGTCGCGGGTGTGCGCCGCAGGATGGTTCTAGGACTTACAGCGTGCGGCCAACGACTAGAGGTGGCGCTGCACCAGCTTGCGCAGCTTGTTGCGGTCGTCGCTCTTCATGTGCACGAATTCGACGCCGTTGCCGCCGGGGCCTGCATTGCGGACGACTGCCGTGAAATGAATGGTACGGAAACCGGACCGCACTTCCAGCTTGATCGTGTCGCCGACGTTGAGCTTGGTCGGCGATTCTAAATAGGCGCCGCCCAGGCTGATGGTACGAACTCTCGCCATCGCCGGCTGGCCAGCTTCGACCTGCGCGCGCAAGGGCGACTCCAAAGGGATGCGAGCGTAGCGGCGAGGAACCACAAAACTCATTCCAGGTTGTGCCGCGCTTTCATACGCGGAGCGAACTTGCGGCGAGCCCGGACGGTCCTCAAGAATCGCCAGAGCGTCGGCGGCAACGGCGCGAATGCCCGCCGGTTCGACGTAGGTCAAGCCCTCGCGCTTTTCGTACAAAATGCGCAGCAGGCTTACGGCTTCCACGGCGCGCAGTCGTGCCAGCGCCTCGATGGCCTTGATGCGGACGTACTGATCGCGAAGCACTTCGTGCGAACCCGCAGCAATTTCCAGCAGTTGAGAAACCGCCCCTCGCTCCTGGCTGAGGCCGATGTGGTCAATCATCATCGGCACCACCAGCGGATGAGCATCACCGAGCAAAGCGGAGAAGGTGACCGCGCCGGAACGAGCGGCAGTGGTGTTGGACGGCCGCGCAAGTTCGCTGACGGCTAAATCTTGCAGATTCCATTCCCAACTGGAGAGGGAACGCGGCAGCGCGCGCAGCAAACGTTCGGGATCGGCCGCGGCGAGCAACTTGATTGCGGCGCTTACCCGCTGCCGGCGCGCCTCGTACAGGCGGGTCTCCAACAGATTGAGAGCTGGTACTCCGATCGTGCGCAGCAGCCGCGCCATAGGTGGAAGAAGCTCCGAGCCGCGGGGCTCCCCAAGAAGAAAGGTGAGGCGATCGAGCAGCCGCTCCGGATCGCGCACCAAGAGGCGAGGCAGAGCCGGATCCAGTGCGCGATTGGCAAGCGCAGCGTCAACCAGCAGCAGCCAGCGGTCCTGCGCGATCAGCCGGTGGGCCAGCGCGTGCATGTGCTCGAACTGGGTTTCGCATGGCGCCTTTTCCAAACCGTTGAGGATGCCTTCGAGTCCCGTGTAATCGCCGCGCGTGACAGCAACCCGCGCCAGCGACTCCAGAAATGCGGAGAGCAGCGCCGCGGTTTCCGGAACGGTTTCGTGCTCCAGCGCTTTCAGCGTGCAGCGATTCAGTTCTTCCGGGATTTGGTTGGGCCAAAGAGATTCGATGACGGAGCTGAGTTCCTTCAAACCGGTGGCCACGGTGCGCCGTGCGATTGAGTCCGCTGACTCCAGGCGGCGCGAATAGTTCAGCAGAATGTTGCGAGCTTCGCGGCGAGGGGCATCGGCTCCCGCGTCGGCAAGCTGGGCCAGGGAATTGCGGATCGCCGAAACCGGAACGCACCAAACTTCCGGACCGCGCAGGACCGCCGACTTTTCGCGCGCCGGCAGTTCAGCCCAGAATCTCTCCTTCATCTTTTCATGGTGATTTTCGTCAGCCCACACCGCGGCCAGCGTGGAGAGATGCTGCGACGCATGAGGGCCGGTGTAGCCGCCGGCCGAGACCAGGGTTTTTCCGAATTCATGCAGCGCCTTGCCGACGTTTTGCGGAGAAAGAGAGCCGTTGGCCAAGTCTGCGCTCAACGACTCCAAAATGATTTTTTCGCACAGCCGCGTGAGGTAGGTTTGCGGCGATTCCGATTGACGCGGCCCATGCTGCGAAATCGTGCTTAGCAGCAACCGCACCGTATCGCGGCTTGCTTCCGCCAATTCGCTGTGGATTCCACGGGCGCCCTCTTCCGGCGACAGCCCGCGGGCGCTCTCCAGAGACGGAGTCAGCTTGGCGATCAACTGCAAAACCTTGGAAAGGCTTTCGGAAGTGGGCGCAGTAATCGGCGCGTCGGCGTCGGCGCTTGCGGAGTTTCCGCCGTACGCCACCAGCGCGGCAATCAGACTGGCCAAAACCGTGTCCACTTTGCGCTCGGTCTGCGTGTTCACCAGAATGCCTTCTACTCCATACTCAAGGAGCTTCGCGTCCCACCAGGGGGCCAGCTTGTGCCTCGCGGGTTCGTTCGATTTTAGCAACGCTGCGCGGAGCAGTTGCGCCAGCGTGTCGAGTTCGCCTACATGAAACTGGCGAAGGACCACCAGAGTTTGGATGCCGGCCAGCTGAAAATCAGCCGCCAGGTGGCTCAACTCGCCCTTTAGGTCAGGGATCGGCGCTTCGCTCAGCTTGGGTACGACCAATCCCTCGCGTTCGACGCGAACTTCAAGACCGTTCATGCTTTGCGTTATGCGCTGCAGCGAATGGAACGTCTCGGCGAGACTTTCCAGATTTTTTGGATGACTGTGATGGTAGAGGCGGCGGCTGCGCATTAGAATTTGCAGCTCGCGGAGCGCCTGATACGCGTCATGTGCGCCTACCCCGCGTGGCGTCATCTCGCTCGGAACGCGCAGGTGTGCGGTCGGAGGCTCGGGACGCGGAGCCTGTAGAGGGGCGTTCTTGCCGGGCGCCGCCGTCTTCGCCGTCTTGGCGCCCGCTTCGTAAAGCTTGCGATGCTGATAGAGGCTCATTCAGAGCTTGTTATCGCCCGGGTTCCGAATCCTTTGATCCACCGGAACAGGGGAATCTCCCAAGGATAAGAGGGCACGTGGATGGCCCAGACCTGCCTCAGTTAAGTGGCGTAAAATGATGAGATTGGGACTATAGTACTAAAACTTTGCACCCCGTACTGTAACAAAAGGTACCATTTTTGGTGTAGGCTTACTTTATCTTGCTTAAGTCCGGAGCAATGCCGACCGTTCCGCCGTCGCTGGCTTCCACGAGTGTTCGGAAGAGTCGGTAACCGTCCAATTTCAACGCAATGTTGTGCATGCCAGAATGGATCTGAACCCGCGCCGGGGTTTTCTGGCCTGTGCTTACGCCGTCGACCAAAATTTCAGCACCTCTCGGAACGGAATCGACTTGAGCCCAGGCGACGTTGCCGTTACGCGGATGAAGTTCGGCGTTCAGTTTGGATTGACCGTCGTCGCGAACCTGAATCGCACTGGAGAATAACTCGTAGCCTTTCAAGGCCAACACCAGGTTGTAGTTTCCTGGAGCCAGAGAGAGTGTAAGGGGAGTCTGACCGGGCTGCTTGTTCCCGTTAATGAAAACATCCGCACCCGGAGGTTCAGAGGAAATGAAGATCCCTTCGGTGAGTGCCTCCAGCTGAATCTTCTCGTCCAGCGATTTACCAGCTTCGAGCGGCAGCACCGTTTGCACCGGCTGAAATCCGGGCTTAGCCACCTGCAAATTGTAATTGCCGGGAGGCAGGGCGCTAAAGGAGCACGGCGTTTCGCACTGCCGTGGACTCTTGGAGCCTTCCATGCCAAGGGTGGCGGTTGCCCCGATTACATTGGTGATGATGTGTATGGCGGCCCGGCCCGGCGCGGCGGCGGGATGCAGTGAGGAGTCCTCTCCGCTGGCAGCGCTAGCCAAAGCGCTGTCGTCAAACTGGACGTCGTCCACCACCTGCACGCTTGCCGGGGCATTGCGCAAAAATTTGAGCAGTTCGCCGTGTTCCGCTGGCCGTAAACGGCCGGTCAGCGTGATGGTTGAGCCGGATCCTTTGATCGTGAGCCGGCTGCCGAGATGATGTTCTGACGCCACCTGTTCGATACGGCCCTTGTATTCGGCAGCCGCCGGCGAGAAAGCATTTGTGGCCGACGAAGAGGAACGCACCGGCGCAGCAGGAGCCTTGGCCGTGACTGGATTCGGTTCACCATTCGCCGCTTCGCCGGTCGAGTTCGGAGTCGCTGTCTCTGTCGGGTCGTCTGCAGCGCTCCGCCCCGGAGCGGCCGCAGGAGCTTCATCCGCAACGTTGGGCTTCGCGTTGTTTTGCTGGCGAGCTGCCTGGAACACCGGGCGAATCTTTTGAATACCAAATACGATCACCGCCAACAACAGCAAGAACGCAAGTACCGTTGTGAACGCGCTGGACTTCTTCTGCTCCGGTACCGGTTGGGGCGCGATCGCTGCCGTCCGCCGAACCACCGGAGTTTGCGAAGGATGCGTGGTGCGCGACCCTAGACGACGCGATGCGGCTGCCAGTTGCTGCTGATCGAAAGAGCCCGGCGCCGGCGTCGCGCTTGGCAAGCCGCCCTGCGGCAACGTCGCGTTCGGATTTGCGGTTACGTTCAGCGAACGATAGTTCCGCAAATCCTCGAACAAGTCACGGCAGCTCTGGTAGCGCTCGGCCGGCTCTTTGGCCAAAGCCTTCATCACAATTGAGTTGAGCCCGGGGTGAATCGAACCATCAATGTCGCGAGGCTGGGTCGGCTCCTCATTCACAATCTTGTAAATCACCGTGGTGATGTTCTGCCCGGGGAACGGCTTTTCGCCGGTAAGCATTTCGTACAGCACGACTCCGACGGAAAAAATGTCGCTGCGCCCGTCCACCACTTTGCCTTTGATCTGCTCCGGCGACATGTAGCTCGGCGTGCCCATCACGTGCGCGGTCTGCTGGACCGTGCCGAATTGCAAAATTTTAGCGGTGCCGAAGTCGGTGACCTTCACCGTGTCGTCCGGCGTGAGCATCAGGTTGGCGGGCTTGATATCGCGGTGGACGATGTTGCGGTCATGCGCGAACTGCAGCGCACTGCATGCTTGCTCCATGATCCGCAGCACCCGTGGCAGCGGGAACATTTGCCCGGCATCGAGTTGCGCCTGCAGGCTCTTGCCTTCCACCAACTCCATGGTGATGAAGAAGCGACCGTCTTCTTCACCAGCGTCATATACGACGACGATGTTGGGATGAGTCAGTGAACCGGCGGCGCGAGCCTCGGTCTGGAAGCGCGCCAGCAATTCCGCGCGAGTCAGCCCCGTGCCTTCTTCGGAAAGCTGCAACGTTTTGACAGCAACCGTCCGGCCGATGACCGGGTCCCAGGCGAGATAAACCACGCCCATGGCGCCGCGGCCAAGTTCGCCGGAAATCTCGTAACGTCCCGCTTTGGTAAGCGTCAGCATCATCGTCCAGCGAGGGAAGGGAACCCGCCGCCCTTGTCGAAAATCTGCGGAACTGAACTTAGCAGTGCGGTGAGGATTGCCGGCTTTCGCCCGGCAAACGACACCCCCGCCCACTTTCAAGCTACCGGGCAAATTTTAGGAGGGTCAATTGGACTGGGGTACTACTGTATCGGATAAGCCACGTACGTGTACCCACGCCGGAATGGGACCAGGCAGCGGCTAAGCAAGATGCTGCTTTCTGCCGAGCAACGCCGGACCAGCGAAATATCATCTGAAGTGTCAGCGGCTCCCTGGCCCGGCCAGCTTCGGGTGTTAGATCCGCGAGGCCGAACATGCCAGACCAGCAGACCAGGGCTCAAGCGACAAGATTTTTCCTTCCACTTCGTTTCGCAATGACACTCGGGTTGGTGATTGCCGGGATCCTCGATCCCTATGCCGCATACGCATCGCTGGGCGGTACAGCTAACACCGTAGAAGCCGATCGGGCCAGGATGCAAGCTTCTCTGCGAATGACCCAGAAAGACTCGTATTCGATTCACGAATTGACCTCTCAAAACGGCGTGGTGGTTAAGGAATTTGTTTCGCCGACCGGAATCGTGTTTGGCGTGACCTGGCGAGGACCCGCGCGCCCGGACCTGCAACAGTTGCTAGGCGGATATTTCGCGCAGTTTAGTCAAGCGGCGCGGACCGAGAGAGAACACAGTTCGCTGCGCCGGATGCTGCGGGTTGAAGCGCTGGAACTTGTGTTGCACAGCGGCGGTCATGCCCGGTCGTTCTTCGGGCAAGCGTACGTGCCGCAGTTGCTGCCCTCCGGAGTCCAGCCGGAGGAGATCCAATGAGGCCAAGCGCTTGGCGCAGGATTGAAGTGGTTGCGCTCGGGCTCACAGCTTGCGCCAGTTCGCTGCTTTCCGGTTGCGGGAGTTCCGGATCGTCATCCACCAAAACACAGACCAATAACAACAATACCCAGAACGTGCAGGCGATCAGCGTCGCGACGGATGCGGTAGCAGGAGTGCGCTCGATCGACAGCGCGTTCACCTCAGTGACAGTTTGCGTGCCCGGCAGTTCGCAATGCCAGTCGATCAACGGGGTCCTGGTCGATACCGGTTCGTCCGGCCTGCGGGTCTTGGCATCCGCTTTAACGCTTTCGCTGCCACAGCAGAAAGACGGCAGCGGCAACGCTGTAGTCGAGTGTGCTCTATTTGCCGACGGCGAAACCTGGGGACCGGTGGAATCGGCGGACATTGCGATCGCGGGTGAGAAAGCGGGTTCTGTAGCCATTCAGGTGATTGGCAGCTCGAGTTTTGCTGTTCCCACATCCTGTTCGAATCAAGGACCGGTAATGGACACCTCCAGCACCCTCGGCGCAAACGGAATTCTCGGCATAGGGAATTTTGTACAGGACTGCGGGCCCGGCTGCACCGTGTCTGGTGGGGCAAACATCGGTTTCTATTACAGTTGCCCTTCCAGCGGGTGCCATGTGGCCGTTGAGGGCATGGCCCAACAAGTCTCCAATCCGGTGGCTTCATTCTCGTCCGATAACAATGGCGTAATCATCGAGTTGCCAGCGGTATCCAGTCCAGAAGTGAGCGTGAGCGGTTCGGTAATCTTCGGAATTGGCACCCAATCCAACAACGGCTTGGGCGGCGCAAAGGTTTACGCTCTTGATCCCAACAACGGGAATATTACAACCACGCTCAACGGGCACACCTACACTGACGCGGCTTTTGTTGATAGCGGCTCCAACGCCATCTACTTCCTGGACTCCACAGCAACGGCCATGCCTGCCTGCAAGGATTTGAAGTTTTTGTATTGTCCAGGCTCAACCCAGAATTTCTCGGCAGTAAACATCGGCGCGAACGGAGCTTCGGGAACTGTGAACTTTTCTATCGCCAACGGCGACGCGCAGGTGAGCAACGCGAGTAATGGCGTCGCCCCGGACCTGGGTGGACCGAACCCGGGCGTCGTCGACTGGGGGATGCCATTCTTTTTCGGCCGCCGGGTATTTGTCGCAGTTGAGGGACGAAATACCCCCGGAGGCCCGGGCCCGTTCGTGGCTTATTAGACCGGCTCCGGCACCCCAGGGCTATTCTTCCGGTGCCTTGTTGCGCTCCGGCATGGGCACGTTGGTTTCGCGAATGGTGCGATCCATTTCGCCCGGACGAGCTGGGGCTTCGAGGCCGTCGGTGAGCAAATAGCCCTGCAGGGCTAGCCCCGTCGTCCACACGCCTTCGAGCGCGCTGATGTACTCGCTCTGCAGTTCGTAAAGCTTGCGCTTGGCGTCCAGCACTCGCGGGAACGACGCCAGCATCTCGCCGTAGCGGTCGTTCATCAGGCTGTAGGACCTCTTGGCCAACGGAAGAATATTGTCGCGGTACTGTTCGGCCATCAGCCGCGCGTTCGCATATTGATCCACAACGGTGGCCGCGCGCTCGCGCAGGGTAAGCGCAATGCGCTGTTTTTCCGCCTCCGCTCGGTCAATATCGGCGCGGGCTGCCGCAATGTTCCCCTGATTGCGATTGAAGATCGGCAGCTCCACACCGAGCTGGGCGTTGAACTGCCACCCAGTCGCCGCCGGAACCGAATTCAACTGTTCGTGGTTGTATTCCACACCGCCGCGCGCAATCAGGTCCGGGATTTTCTGCCGGTTCGCGCGGGCCAGTTCAGCCTGTGCCCGGTCACTCGACGCGGACGCAATCCGCACCGCCGGACTGTGCGTCGCAATCGCCTCTACCGCTTGCGTTTCGTCGATCGACGGCCAGCCCTGTTCCAGGTCACCGGCGACGGTTTGCAGAGCTAGATCCGGTTGACCCATTACAGCCGCCAGCGAGCGCCACTCTTCCCGCAACGTGTTTTCTTTCATGCGGACGGACAATCTCAGGCGCTGCGCTTCCACTTCCGCCGCGAGTACTTCGGATTCGTCGACCTGCCCTGTCATTTCTAAGCGTTTCTCAGTTTCTTTCGTTTGTTCGGCGATTCGCGCCAGATCCGCTTGGGAATCCGCTATTTCCTGAGCCGCCAGTACGCGGTAAAAGGCCATCTTTATCGCGGTTTCGACGCGGAGCTTCTGCTCTTCAGCTTCAATCTCGGCTAGCTTCACGTCCTGATTCATCACGGCTCTGGCTCGCGTGAGTTTTCCGGCAGTCACGATTGTCTGTTCAACAAAAAATCCCTGCTTGCCGCCGTGAATCTCTCCGCCGCGAATCTCATCGCCCGAGTAACCGACGAGCGGATTTGGATACAACCCGGACTGCCTAGTCCTGGCACGAGCAGCGCGCATCCCGGCTTCCGCCTGGCGATAGGTGGGATTGTTTTCCTGCGCCGTCTGCAGCGCTCGCTCCAGGGAAAACAGTTGCCCTTTGTCGGGCGTCTGCGCGCGGCCAAAGCGCGGAAACTCCGCCGGAGCAACCTGCCCCTCGTGGTGGTGTTGATGTTGTTCCTGGTTCGCAGGCGAGGTCCCCACTTGCGCTCCAGCGGATGCGGAAAAAAAAACTAGTGCCAAGAACGGCAGCGCTTTGGAGCGCAACAACGAATTCTCATGATTGATGCGCATGGGTATGCTCCTCACTGTTGGCCGGTCGTTTCTTCAGCATCATGATTTCCTCGAACTCCTGGTCCGGCAGCACACGGATCATGGTCATCATTCCCATCATTCCCGCGCTCCAGTTGTCGGGCAGCCCATGGGTTTCCGGCTTCCGCACCAGTTCATCCATCCCCATTTCCATAAAGGCGTCCTGCGGAAATCCTGGGACTTTTTCTGCGTTCTCTGCTACCGGCGACGGATGCCGATGTTCGAAACCGGTGCGCGCCGCCAAGCTTTGCATTTGCGCGACGGCCGATGCTTCGGTCTGGTCCGAGGTCATGATCTGCCGGTCGCGCAGCAGGTCCATCATCGAATTCATCATGTGGTGCGGCAGGTGGCAGTGAATCATCCAGGCGCCGGGATACTTGGCATCGAACTCGACGACGCGAGCTTGAGCCACCCCGACCAGTACCGTATTCGCGGGATACCAGGTCGATTCCGGCGCGCGCCCGCCTTCGGTGCCAGTAATGGCGAACTGGTTGCCATGCAGGTGTAGTGGGTGATGATCCATCCCGAGGTTGACGAAGCGGATGCGCACCCGCGAGCCCAACCTTGCAAGCAGCGGCGTGGTCAGCGGCGCGGCCACTCCGTTAAAGGTCAGCCAGTTGTATTCCATGCTCGCGGTGTTCGGCACCGAACTGTTCGGCAGCACCGCCCACTCCTGCAACACGATTCCGTAGTCATGATCCACTTTCGGTGTGTAGGCTGTCTTGGGATGCGCTATGAACATCCCGATCAGGCCGATCATTTCTTGCATTGCCGAGTGCGCGTGATAAAAAAACGTTCCTTCCTGATGCACGGTGAATTCGTAGGTGTATGTTTCGCCCGGAGCCACCGGTTTCTGGCTGATGTACGGCACACCGTCCTGTTCGATCGGCACCTCCAGACCATGCCAGTGCATGGAAGTACTTTCTGGCAGGCGATTTTCCAGACGAATTCGCACTCGATCTCCCTGCGTGACCTGAATCGTTGGACCAGGGCAAGTACCGTTGTAGCCCCAGACGCCCAGAGTCTTCCACGGAACGATCCTGCGCTTCACCGGCTCGGCGATTAGTTGAAACACCTTCGTGCCTCCATCCAGCGTGAACGGCAGGTCCGGAATATCCGGCGAGACCATGCGCGGAGGAGAACTCTGCGCTTTTTCTTTGCTGCTTCTTGGTAGCACATGCTTGTGCTGATTCTCGCCGCCCGTTTCAGCAAGAGCACTCTCCGCCCAGCCATACAGTCCTGCTCCAGCCAACGCTGCATTGCGAAAAAATCCTCTTCTGGAATTGCTCATGGTGCTCACCCCTTGCAATCTAAGCCGGCGTCCACAATCGAAAGAATACCGCGAGTTGGTTGTGAAGAAGCCGGCGGTCGCGTCAGTGATGTGAATGGTGGGGACGGCGGGAGTCCAACCCGCGACCTAGGCGTTAGGAGTGCCTCGCTCTATGCATCTGAGCTACGTCCCCGAGGCCCACGTTCAGATTATCACACGGCGCGCGGCCCGCATGGCGGACCACTTTGTTCCGGAAAACCGTGTGCTATGATTTCCAGCGCCGCGAAAGAGTCCAGCGGATCCCGCCCTTCGGAGGTCGTCATGAGCCGCACCCTGCGCTATATCCTGATTGTCGTTGGTGTCCTCGTCGTACTCCTGATCGTGATTCCGTTCTTCATTCCGGTAAATCAGTTCAAACCCACCATCGAGGAAAAAGCTTCCGCGGCGCTCGGCCGCAAGGTACAGCTCGGGAATTTGAGCCTGTCCCTGATCCACGGGGCCCTTTCGGCCGAGGATCTGTCCATCGGCGATGATCCCAAATTCAGTCCCGCACCTTTTCTCACCGCGAAGTCGCTGAGCGTCGGCGTCGAGCTTATGCCGCTTATCTTCTCCAAGCAGCTCAATGTGACCGACATCAGCATTGACGAGCCGCAAGTGGTCCTTCTGAAAAATGCAGCCGGAGAGTGGAATTACTCGACGCTTGGAGGGGCCGCGGAAAAATCGGAAAAGGTGCCGAAAGCCGAAACCAAGTCCGGTTCTGGAGGCGCGGCGCCGGACATCTCGGTGAAGAAGCTCGAATTGAAAAACGGGAAGATCGTGGTCGGCACCACTACCTCGCAGAAGCGCAGCACCTATGACAAAGTGAACGTCAGCGCTTCCGACGTTTCGCTGAATACCAAATTCCCCGTGACGGTCAGCGCCGGGCTTCCTGGCGGCGGTTCGATGAAACTGGATGGCAACGTTGGCCCGGTAGATAAGACCGATTCCACACTGACGCCACTCGATGCCAAACTCCATGTTGACTCGCTCAACCTGGCGACCACCGGAATCCTCGACCCATCACTCGGCCTCGGCGGCTTAGCCGATGTGGACACTTCGCTCTCCAGTCAGAGCGGCGTTGCGCAAACTAAGGGGACGATCAAGCTTTCGAAAGCGCTGCTGGTGCAGGGCGGTTCTGCGGCCGGGGTGCCGCTCGACGTCGATTACAGCACCAAATACGACTTACGCAAGAACTCCGGGGTGCTTAATCCTTCGACGATAAAAATCGGTGCGGCTGCCGCGCACCTCGACGGTACCTATGCGTCAAAAGGCGAAGAGACGGTTGTGGATCTGAAAATCGAAGGCCAGGGTATGCCAGCGAAGGACCTCGAATCATTCCTACCCGCCATCGGAGTCAATCTCCCGAAAGGTTCCTCGCTTACTGCCGGCACGCTGCACACAAACCTCAACGTAAAAGGCCCCACCAACAAGCTGGTGACGGACGGCAACATCGGTTTGGACAACGGCAAGCTTTCCGGCTTCGATCTCGGTTCCAAGATGTCCGCAATCTCCGCGCTCACCGGACTGAAAACTGGCAAAGATCTCGAAATCGAAAAACTCTCCACTGACGTTCATATGGCGCCCACCGGCCTGCGCGCGGAAAATTTCCTGGCCGTGGTTCCCAGCGTTGGAAACCTCACCGGTACGGGAACGCTCGATTCCAGAAACAACCTCGACTTCAAGATGTTGGCGACACTCACTGGCGGCGCGATAGGCGCAATCGGATCAGCCGGATCGGGCCTGGGCAGCGCGCTCGGCGCCATCAGCGGCGGCAAGGGCGGCAACTGCAAGGGCGGCACGGCAATTCCGTTTCAAATTCAGGGCACGGCTTCCGATCCGAAGTTCGTTCCTGACGTCGGCGGCGTCGCAGCAGGATTGTTCAAGTCCCAGCTAGGCTGCGCCGGCGGATCGCTTGCCAACGTAGGAAAGACCGGCGCGCAAACTCCCGCCGACGCGGTTAAAGCGCTCGGCGGCCTGTTCGGCACAAAGAAAAATCCATAGTCCGCTCGCGTTTACTTGACGGGCTGGAAACTTCCCAGTAGCCTCATGCGTCCAAGCCTCAGCTGGTCGGTCGGGCGTGGTCCGTTCTAACAAGAAGGAGTCAGGCATGCGTTTTCTGTGGCCCCGGAGGAGTTTGTCCGCGCGCTTCGTGCTATTCGCTTTCGGCTTGTGGCTGATTCCAATTCCCGCCGCGTTTGCGCAGGGTGGCGAGCCGCAGTATTTTGCGATTCGGGGCGCCAAGGTGGTGCCGGTTTCCGGACCGCCGATTGATAATGCCACGGTTGTCGTCGCTCGCGGCGTGATTCTCGCGGTTGGCGGCAAGGAAGTGCCGATCCCTGCCGACGCCTGGGTCATCGAAGGCCAAGGACTGACGGTCTATCCCGGCCTGATGGATGCATTCACGGATGTTGGAATTCCCGCGGTTCCCGCTCCTGCTGCCAGTGGCGAAGGCGGAGCGGCCCGCCGCACAGGCGAAACGGCCCGCGGTCCCGAAGATCGTCCCAACAGTACGCCCTGGCGAAGCGCTGCCGACGAAGCCAGCCTGACCGACAAACGGATCGAAACCTGGCGCGATGCGGGATTCACAACGGTGGTTTCTTCGCCCAGGACCGGATTTTTTCCAGGGCAGGCTGCGGTTCTTGATTTGGCCGGGGACCGTGCCGGCGATCTCGTTGTAAAGCCTTCCGTAGCGCTTCCAGTTTCCATTAGGCCCACGGGCGGTTTCGGCAGCGGCTTTCCTGATTCGCTGATGGGCGTACTTGGCTACGAACATCAGGTATTTCTGGACACCGAATGGCTCGGCCAGGCCGGCGCCGCGTATGACAAGAATCCCAAAGGTACCGCGCGCCCCCGTTACGACCGCACGGCAGCCGCGATTGCCGAAGCTCTGGAAGATCACGCTATCGTGCTGCTCTCTGGAAATTCCGCTCTGGATATTTTGCGTGCGCTCGACCTAACGGATCGCTGGAAGGTAAAGGCCGCAATCTATGGCGGCCAGGCCGGTTACCAGGTCGCGAATGAAATCGCTGCGAAGAAGGTTCCGGTGCTGGTAGATCTGAAATGGCCGGAAGCCGAAAAGGACAGCGATCCGGACGATACGCCGTCGCTGCGGACTTTGCGGTTTCGCGATCGAGCGCCTTCAACACCGGCCCTATTTTCGAAATCCGGCGTGAAGTTCGCTTTCTATTCCGGCGAGGTCACGAGTCCCAAGGAGGTTCTGAAAGCGGTGAAGAAATCGCTTGATGCAGGGCTCTCTGAAGACGCGGCACTGCGCGCGTTGACATTGAGCCCGGCTGAAATCTTCGGCGTTGCGGATCGCCTGGGCTCCATCGAGAAAGGCAAAATCGCCAACCTGCTGGTAACCGACGGCGACATTTTCAACGAGAAGACCAAGATCAAGTACGTTTTTGTGGATGGCCGCCGCTTCTCGATTCGTGAGCCTGAGAAACCTAAAGATCCGCCGAAGGGCGACATCAGCGGCAAATGGAAATTGACTTATACCGCGCAGGAAGGGCCCGAAGAGGCTTCCGCGGAAATCTCCATGGCCAGCGACGGCTCGCTTTCCGGATCCCTGCACAGCAAGCATGGTGATGGCAACATCATCAGCGGGTATCTGAGCGGCGAGAAGTTCCATTTTGTCATCAATATTTCCATCGAAGGGTCCTACACGGATGTTGATTTCAGCGGCACTTTCGATGGAACCACGATCAAAGGAAACATCAGCGTGCAAGGCTATTCGATCGATTTCACCGGGGTGAAGCCCGGCGCGGATTCAACAAGCGCGGGCTTGGCGGAACTGCAGAAACGAGACCCCCAATGAAAATCCTTCTGCCACTCACCGTTGCGACCGCGCTGGGGTTCGCGCCGTTGACTTTTGCCACCCCACCGGCAGCGGATTCGTCGCCGACGATTCTCATCCAAAACGCCACCATCCTTACCGTGTCGCACGGAACGATCGAGCACGGCTCAATTCTGATCAAGGATGGAAAAATAGCCGAAGTCGGACTGGACCTGAAAGCCCCGCAAGGCGCGCAGGTCATTGATGCCGCCGGGCAATTTGTGACCCCCGGCATCATTGATTGCCATTCGCATATCGCGGTCGAAGGCGGCATCAATGAAGGCAGCGTTTCGGTGTCTTCGATCGCCAACATCGCCGAAGTGATCAACTCTGAAGATGTTGACATCTACCGCGACCTGGCCGGCGGCGTCACCACGGCCAACGTGCTGCACGGCAGCGCCAACTCCATCGGCGGCCAGACCACCGTCATCAAGCTGCGCTGGGGCCAGCCCCCGTCGAAGCTGCCGTTCGAAGGTGCAATGCCCGGAATCAAATTTGCCCTGGGCGAGAATCCAAAGCGCTCGAATTTCAGTATTCCCGGGCAGCCCAAGCGCTACCCGGCTACGCGCATGGGCGTTGAAGAAACAATTCGTGCAGCATTCACCGAAGCCCGCGACTACAAGAACGCCTGGGACGCCTACAACAAGAAAGTCGCAGCTGGAGAAAAAAACCTCGTGCCGCCGCGTCGCGACTTGCGGCTTGAACCGCTGGTCGAGGTGCTCGAAGGCAAGCGATTTGTACACTCCCACTGCTACCGCGAAGACGAAATCCTGATGCTGCTTCGTGTAGCCAAGGAGTTCGGATTCAAGGTACGCACCTTCCAACACGTGCTCGAGGGCTACAAGGTTGCCGATGAACTCGCGGCCGCTGGCGTCGGCGCTTCGACCTTTTCCGACTGGTGGGCCTACAAAGTCGAGGCTTACGACGCGATCCCGTACAACGCCGCACTGATGACGCGCCGCGGCGTGCTGGTCTCCATCAATTCCGACAGCGCCGCAGAAGCCACGCATTTGAATCAGGAAGCTGCAAAGGCCATGAAGTTCGGCGGACTTTCCCACGATGAAGCGCTCAAGCTGGTCACGCTCAATCCGGCCATTCAGTTAGGCATTGACAAGCGCGTAGGCTCGATCGAGGTCGGCAAGGACGCTGATCTGGCCATCTACAATCACGATCCGCTGAGCGCTTATGCGGTCGTACAGAAGACCATCATTGATGGTCGCGTGCTGTTTGATCGCGACAAGGACATCGCCGACCGGGCCGGGCTTGAGAAGGAAAAGAAGGACCTTCTTGACAAGGCCAAGAAAGCCACAGAAAAGGAAAAGAAGGACGAAAAGAAGCCCACGAAAACACCGGACGAGAAACCAAAACCTCCTTCTGATGCCGTTCAGAGCGATAGCGGCGAGGACCTCGTTTCTACCAATGACGGCGGTGCGCTGTGAGAAGCACATCCGTGCGCAATGCTCTGATAGGTTGCCTCCTTGTTGTTTGTCGGTCGGCTGCGGCACAACAAACGCCGCCAACCACCTACGCGATTACCCACGCCAAAATCTTCACGCTCGCGGGCTCGGCTGTTGAGGACGGAACCATCGTCCTGAAGGACGGAAAAATAGCCGCGGTTGGGGCGAATGTCGACGTTCCGGCTGGCGCCCAAGTCATCGACGGAAAGGGTTTGCAGGTTTACCCCGGCCTTTTTGATGCCGTCACTCAAATGGGCTTGAGCGAAATCTCCGCCGTTAGCTCCACGGTCGATTCAGCGGAAACCGGCAACTTCAATCCGGACGTTGTGGCGGCCACAGCGGTTCTGCCTTCCAGTGAACACATCCCCGTCACCCGCGCTGCCGGCATCACCCAAGTTGTCGCGGTGCCCGCCAGCGGCGGCTTCGACTCCGGGGGCAGCAGGGGCATCATCGGCGGCCAGGCCTCTGCCTTCAGCCTTGCCGGCTGGAACATGGACGAAATGCAGCTCAAGCGCAGCATAGCGATGGTGCTGAACTGGCCGCAGATCGAAACGCGCACGTTCGACTTTGCGACCTTTCAGCGAAAAGAAAAGCCCTATGCTGACGCCAAGGAGGAATACGAAAAGCAGGTCAATGAGCTGACCGAATGGATTGACCGTGCCCGCCACTATGCGCAGGCCATTGGACACGGCGGCCCGTCGGACTTCGAGCGCGATGTGAAGCTCGCCGCTCTTGCTCCTGTCACGCGTGGGCAGTTGCCGTTGCTAGTCTTTGCCGACAGGGCGCGCGACATTCGCAATGCTGTTGAATTCTGCGAAAAGCAAAAGCTTCGAATGATTTTGGCCGGAGGCGAAGAGGCCTACAAAGTAAAAAATTTGCTGAGGTCCAAGAATATTCCGGTGATTTTGCGGCCGATGCTGGGCCTTCCCCCGGAGGAAGACGACCCCTATGACCGCCTGCTCACCCAGCCCGCCGAACTTTCCCAAGCCGGTGTGCGCTTTGCGATCGCCAGCTTTGACAATTCCTTCGCGCGCCGCCTCGGCCAGAACGTCGCCAACGCCGTCGCTCACGGTCTCTCTTACGAAGACGGCTTGAAAGCGGTCACCCTTTACCCGGCGCAGATTCTTGGTCTGTCCGACCAGGTCGGCACTCTGGAGACCGGCAAGATCGCCAATGTGATCGTCACCAATGGCGATCCCCTGGAACTGACGACCGACGTCAAATATCTGTTCATCAACGGCCAGCTGACGTCTACCGACAACAAGCACAAACGCCTGTTTGAAAAATACTCGAACCGGCCCAAGCCGTAACTGGGAATTGGATCGGCCCGGTTATCCGCCGATTTATTGGGGAACTGACGTTTTGCTGTCGAGCACTTCCCGCACCTTTTGTGCCAGTGCGATCGGCATAAACGGCTTTTGCAGGAAGGCCAGTCCTGGCTCCAGAACGCCGCCGCTCGCAATCACATTGTCGGTATACCCGGACATATACAGGACTTTCAAATGCGGCTTTTTTTGCGAGAGCCGGCGGACCAATTCGCTTCCACTCATCGTTGGCATCACCACGTCGGTCAGCACCATTTGAACATTAAAATCCGGCAGATCTGCGAGCTTTAATGCGTGCTCTGGGTCCTGAGCGACCAGCAACTTGTACCCGTAGGAAGTGAGAACCGTTTCGGTCAGGCCGCGGACGGCCTCGTCATCTTCGACCAACAGGATGGTCTCGCAACCTCGTTGCGCCGGTACCTGTGCCCGCTCTGACCTGCTGAAGTCGGCGGCTTCGGCCACACGGGGCAGGTACACCTTGAACGTTGTGCCGTGGTCAAGTTCGCTGTAGACCCAAATATAGCCGCTGCTCTGTTTCACGATTCCGTACGTCGTTGCCAGTCCCAGGCCGGTGCCCTTGCTCCCGCCCTTGGTGGTGAAAAACGGTTCAAAGATGTGTGCGGCAGTCTCCCGGCTCATTCCGATGCCGGTGTCGGAAACGGCAAGCATTACGTACGGGCCCGGCTTCGCAGTAACGTGCTCGCTGGCATAGTGCTGATCGAGCTCCACATTGCTGGTTTCGATGATCAGTTTTCCCCCGTTGGGCATCGCATCGCGCGCGTTTACCACCAGATTCATCAGCACCTGCTCGATTTGCGCAGGGTCGGCCTTGATCGTGCCCAAATCCCTGGCCAGCATCACGTGCATCTGGATGTCTTCGCTCATGAGTCGGCGGAGTAACTGTTCCAATCCGTGCACTACGCTGTTAAGGTCCAGATTCTTAGGTTGCAAGACCTGCTTGCGGCTGAATGCCAGCAACTGCCGCACCAGCGCCTCCGCACGATTACTGGCGTCCTCGATCTTTTCAATATCGCCGCGGATTTGCGGCAGGTTTTCCGCCCGCTGGTGCGCCAGGTCGGTGTAGCCCTTGATGATCGTCAGCAAATTGTTGAAGTCGTGCGCGATTCCGCCTGCCAGCCGGCCAACGGCTTCCATGCGGCGTGCCTGCTGCGATTGCATCTCCATCAGTTTCCGCTCGCTGATGTCCAGCATCAGCCCTTCCATCACCGGATGTTCGCCGCTTCCTTTCACAATCGCCGCGGTGTCGCTAATCCACACGGTTCGGCCGTCCTTGCGCAGGATACGGTACTCGGCCTGAAAAGTTCTGCCCTGCAAGTCAGCTTGCTCTGCGTCATTCACAGTCGCACGATCTTCCGGATGCACGTGCTTCAGCCAGTTTTCGGAATCTTCCAGCCATTCTTGCGGTGTGAAGCCCAGGATCGTTTCAATCTGCGGGCTGACGTAGTACCACCGCCCATTCACCCCTGGCTCTGCGATGTAGCTGATCGCCGCCACCTTTTCCACAATCATCCGGTAACGAATCTCTGCCTCGGCACGTGCCTGTTCCGCTTGCCGCCGTTCGGTCAGATCGCGGCTGAAAAGAACAAAACCGCCCTCTGGCAAAGCCGTGATCGTAAGCTCGATCGGGAGTGCACTGCCGTCCGGCTTTGCAACCGTAAGCACTCCAAACCACTTTCCTGACTTCCGGAGCTGCACGCGCATGTCTTCCACTTCAGCGCCACGAATCTCCTGTCGCGAGACTTTTTGCCACTGCTGACCGATCATCTTTTCCCGTGACGCGAGCCCGAACACATCGGCAAAACCCAGGTTAACGTAGGTGTATCTCCCCTCGTTGTCCACGATGGCCGTTCCATCCACCGCCGCGTCCAGGGCCCGCGCTTGTTTCCTGACGATTTCAGCGGTCTGGGACTGGCGGTGATCGGTGATGGCCATTCGCGCGACGTAGCAGATCACCGACAAGGTCAGCAGCGAATAGCGGAGGATGGTCCATTCTGACCCCAAACCCGACGACAACAGAAAGATCAGCACCGGTGCGACGCCGAACAGCGCATTGGTCAGAATGGTTTCGCCCAGTACCGCGAGACGATCGACAATCCGCGCGCGGCCCTCCGGCTGCGGGTTCCAGTTCGCGGCCCATAGGGCGGCCCAGAGCAGAGGAATCGTCCAGGCCAGGTCGAGGTAGGACCCTGTCAGCAGTTCGTGTTGTGCTTGCACATAGCCGGCAACCCCGGAACCGGCGGCATAAACTGCCAGATACGCGGCGAGGCCGCCGTACAGGCGCCGAGCTTGTTGCGACGGCGTCAAAAACAGGCGCAACAGGGCGATGGCCACAATCGTTAGGTCTTCGCCGATCTGAACCCAGTACTCCCGGACTACCGCCGAGTGCTTATCGATTGCCAGCGACGGCACATAATAGACTCCGATATAAATGAACAGGAACACCAAAACGATCTGTACCGCGTCCAGCACTACCCTGAAATCCAGAACATGCAGTCCCTCGTCTTGGTCCAGGAGTACGGCCATGGCGAAAAATGCGGATTGGGTATCAAAAAGGAAGCGGATGAGAGAGAACTCCGGCGGTTCCTGGTGCAGAATAACCTCGTAGTACGTCCAGCCAAGATTCGCGACACCCCAGACGCTGACCCCTAGGCCCACCACAAACCAAAACGACTTCGCAAAGCGCGAGCCGCGCTGCGCCGCACTGAGGCACGTGGCTGCCGCCAGAACGCTCGCCGAAGTTTGCAGGAAATTTCCGAACAAGGAACCAGGAGTGGATCTGCCGAGCGTCACGGCTTCGACGATGTGCAGTCCAACGATCAATGACGCCAGGATGAGAATTTTCCGTGGCATGGCGCAGGTCTGCCCGAATTGGCTACGGGCAGAGGACCAGAGTTTTCAGTGTATGGAAAAATCCAGGGGCTGCGCAGCAACAAGGCGGACAGGTGTTCCAAACAGGCACTTTCCCTCTGGATGTGGGCTGCAAACGACGAGCATTCCCTCGGTCTTCAGGCCGCCTATCGGCCTTCGAACGGATAGCGATCCTGGGACTGAACCGCGGCAGCAATGTTTCGCCTTATGGCTATCGTATCTGCAGTTGCCCGCTTGCCGAAGCGCTTTAGCACCGCCAGCTGGGTGGTCAACATGTCGCCTTCGTTGACGGCTGCCAAAGCCCGCTTGGCATCGTGCTCGACGCGCTCCATGGCATCGCTGACGAACACTCTCGCCGCATCCATCATGACCGAACAGCTGCTTTCGCCCCTGCTTTCAGCTGCCTTTTGCGCCCGTAGTGCACAAGACTCCATCGCGTAGATTTCCATGACCATATTGGCCAGGGCCGCTATCAGCTCCTGCTCGTCGGCAAGCTTTTCCCGGTATTTCTGCATCGCGCCGCCCGCCGCCTGCAGGAACATTTTCTTGGCGTTGGCGACCACTCGGGATTCTTCGGCCAACGGGCCTTCGGGCGTTTCTTCAAACGATGGACCTGCGAGGATCTCCTCGGCCAGCTTCATCGCCGCCGGAATCAGCGCCAGCTGCCCGCTCAACGCGCGCTTCATGAGCATCTGCACAATAAGCATGCGGTTGATTTCGTTGGTGCCTTCGAAAATGCGGTTGATGCGGGAGTCGCGGTAGGCGCGGCAGACCGGATACTCTTCGTGGAAACCGTAGCCGCCAAAAATCTGCACCGCCTCATCCACCACGAAGTCCAGCATCTCGCTGCCGTACACTTTGGCAATGGAGCTTTCGATGGCGTACTCCTCCAGGACTTTCATGGAGTGCGCGACTTTGTCGCCGGTCGCCTCGGACATCATGGCTTCAATATTCCCCGCGCTGCGATAGACCATCGATTCCACGGCAAAGATCTGAATCGCCATTTCGGCCAGTTTTTCTTTCATCAAACCGAATTCGCCGATCTGTTTGCCAAACGCCTTGCGCTCCTTGCTGTATTTGGAAGCGGTCATGAGGACGTGCTTAGCGCCGCCTACGCAGCTGGCGCCGAGCGTGAACCGCCCGGCGTTCAGAATGTTGAACGCCACGATATGGCCGCGTCCGATTTCGTGCAGCAGATTTTCCCTGGGGACTTTGCAGTTCTCGAGGAACACCGGCGTGGTCGAACTGCCGTGGATGCCCATCTTGTGCTCTTCGTTGCCGGGCTTGCAGCCGGGATAGTTCCGCTCGACGATGAACGCCGTGAACTTATCACCGACTTTTGCGAAGACGATGTAGAGATCCGCGAAGCCGCCGTTGGTGATCCACATCTTCTGGCCGTTTAGCACGTAGTGGGTGCCTTCGGCGTTCAGTTCCGCACGGGTCAGCGAATTCTGTGCGTCGGAGCCGGCCTGCGGTTCGCTAAGGCAATAGGCACCGATCAACTCTCCCGTCGCCAGTTTTGGAAGATACTTTTTCTTTTGCTCTTCGGTGCCAAAGTAAACGATGGGAAGAGTTCCGATGCCGGCGTGCGCGCCGTGGGTCACCGCAAATCCACCGTAAATGGAAAGCTTTTCGGTCAGAACCGTGGTCGAGATTTTGTCCAGCCCCGCGCCGCCGTAAGCTTCCGGTACGCCCCCGCCCAGCAGGCCTATTTCGCCGCCCTTACGGACCAGTTCAGGCATCAGGCCAGGTTTCTTGTTTTCCAGGTCCTTCGCCAGCGGCAACACTTCCTTCACCACAAACTCTTCCGCGGTCTGCCCGATCAATTTCTGATCGTCAGTCAAATCCGCCGGCGTGAACACATCTTGGGGGGCCGGCGCTTGCAGCAGAAAGCTTCCTCCCTTTGCCGCTGGTTTGCTGACGACGCTGGTGGCCATAAGACTCCTCCGGATTGGTGCTGTTGCGAAGCCTGCGCGCCTTGCGTTCGGTGGAAAAACTGCACTTAACACTGTTACGCCGCAATTGTACTCCCGCGGTACACGCGTCGCAATTGAACCGAAGTACCACGGTGACCAAGCGAACGCCGAGGAGCTTGTCAGACGCGTTCGAGGATGCCTGCCGCGCCCATGCCGCCGCCGATGCACATGGTCACCATGCCGTAGCGCGCGTTCTGGCGCTCCATCTCGCGCACGATGCTGGCCGTCAGTTTGGCGCCGGTGCAGCCCAGCGGATGGCCCAGCGCGATCGCGCCGCCGTTCGGATTCACTCTAGCCGCATCGAGGCCCGCCTGCTGAATCACGGCCAGGGATTGCGCGGCGAAGGCCTCATTCAATTCGATTACAGCAATGTCAGCAAGCTTCAATCCGGCGAGTTTCAGCGCCTTGGGAATTGCCCTTACCGGCCCGATCCCGAACTCCTCAGGTAAGCAACCCGCGGTAGCGTAGGCAACGAATCGCGCCAGCGGCTTCGCGCCCAGCGCCCTGGCGCGAGCATCACTCATGACAACGACCGCCGCCGCGCCGTCGCTCATCGGCGAACTGTTGCCGGCAGTGACCGAACCCTGTACCTGAAACGCCGGCTTCAATTTCGCCAAAGCTTCTAGCGAGGTATCCGCGCGCGGCAATTCGTCGATGGCAAAGTTCATCGTCTGCGTCGTCGGTTTTTGGGGCTTGCCGGTCTTGCCCACACCGTTTCCATTAGGCGGCAGGGAGGTGATTCTGACCTCGACTGGCACGGTCTCGTCCCTAAACTTTCCGGTTGCAATCGCGGCAATCGCTTTTTGATGCGAGTTCATCGCGAACTGGTCCGCCGCCTCGCGCGAAATACCGAACTTGCGCGCGATGTTCTCGGTGCCTAGCCCCATGTTGATGTAGGCGTCCGGGTAGTGGTCCACCAGCCACGGATTCGGCGAAATCTTGTTGCCTCCCATCGGCACCATAGACATCGATTCGGTGCCGCCGGCAACGATCACCTCCGCGCCGCCGCCGCGAATACGCTCTGCGGCCAAGGCGATTGCCTGCAGGCCAGAAGAACAAAACCGGTTGATGGTCATCGCCGATGTTTCCACCGGCAAACCGGCACGCAGGGCTGCGATTCGCGCTACGTTCATCCCCTGTTCGCCCTCCGGCATAGCGCAGCCCAGAATCACATCGTCCACCTCGGAGGAACCGAGTCCCGCAACGCGGGCGATTGCATCCTTGATTACCAGCGCCGCGAGATCGTCCGGCCGCGTCGCCCGGAGCGTGCCCTTGTAGGCGCGACCGACCGGCGTTCGCACCGCCGACACAATCACAGGTTCAGCCATAGCTTGCCTCTTTTCCGCAACAGCTGGTTATTCTTCGCCGCTGTCGCAGAAAATGCAAATGCTGCGACCCACTCCTCTTGACATTCAGGGGGAGAAGGGTATGCTCCTCCTGATGCTCAGGAGGAGCGCAGCATGCCGGAAAAACCGACTGATCTGGTCCAGGGCACGCTGGACATGTTGATTTTGAAGACCGTCGCTCTGGAACCCATGCACGGGTATGGGGTCGCGGTGCGCATCGAGCAGATGAGTGGCGGGGTCTTCCGGCTCAATGCCGGCTCACTGTTTGTGGCCCTGCAAAGGCTGCAACGCGGCGGATTGATCCGGGGCGAATGGAAAGAGACCGAGAACAGCCGGCGAGCAAAGTATTACTTTCTGACAGAACCAGGACGCAGGAGGCTAAACAGCGAAACGCGGGAATGGGAAAGGCAAGTGGCGGCGATTGCCAGAATTTTGGAGGCTTCGTAAGCAGTCATGCCCCTGTTGCCCAAGGTTGCGACTGCGCTGCGCTCGTTATTCGCGCGGCAGCGAGTCGAGGCCGAACTGGACGAAGAACTTCGCGGCCTTCTGGAACTGGCCGTGGAAGAAAAGATGAAGCGGGGAATAAGCCGCCAAGAGGCGATGCGCGCCGTACGGCTGGAACGGGGAAGTCTCGAAGTCACTAAAGAAGAGGTGCGCGCGGCCGGTTGGGAATCTTTTTTGGAGTCATTTTGCAGGGACCTGGGTTTCGCCGCACGGTTGCTACGCAAGTCTCCTGGATTTACGGCCGTCGCAGTGCTTACCCTGGCCCTAGGGATAGGCGCGAACACCGCGATCTTTCAGCTGATCGACGCCGTTGGCATGCGCAACCTGCCGGTGCCGGCTCCCCAACAACTCGCGGCGGTGCGCATCGTAGGTGGCAACCAGGGTATTGGGCTCAACCAGAACTATGGCGATTTGACGCGTCCGCTGTGGCAGGAAATTCGCGACAATCAGCACGTTTTCTCGGATGCCTTTGCTTGGAGCGTGGCCGAGCGATATGTGGGCCGGGGCAGCGAAATGCGCCGCTTTCACGCGCTGTGGGTCAGTGGCGATTTTTTTCGCGTGCTGGGCGTCGGTCCGTTCCGCGGACGGCTCTTGACGCCAGCGGACGAGGGGCCTTGTCCGATGAGCTACGGAGTCGCCAGCTACTCGTATTGGCGGAAGGAACTCGGTGGGCGAGATCCGGCGCTCGGTATCAATCTGATCGTTGACAACTTTCCGGTGCAGATCATAGGCGTTACGCCGCCCGAGTTCTTTGGAATGGTAGTCGGCGACAACTTCGACATCGCGCTGCCGTTGTGTCTCCCTCCGGACGGTCTGCAGCGCGACATTTTCGAAGTTTCGGTGGTAGGGCGGCTGAAGCCGGGTTGGAGCCTAGAGAGAGCTTCGGCGGCACTCAATGCCTTGAGTCCAGGTGTCTTTGAGGCCACCGTTCCGCCGGGGCGCGATACTAGGACCACGGAAACGTACAAGAATTTCCGACTGGGAGCGTATCGGGCTTCACGAGGCGTGAATTCGTTGCACGACACCGACTATACGTCATTGTGGCTGCTGCTTGGAATTACCGGCCTGGTCTTGGTGATCGCGTGCGCAAACCTGGCGAATCTGATGCTGGTGCGCGGGAACGCGCGCGAGCGCGAAATGGCTGTACGGCTGGCCCTGGGCGCCCCACGCTGGCGGCTAGTCCAGCAGCTGCTGGTTGAGGGCTTGCTGCTGGCTGCGGCCGGTGCGGCGCTGGGAGTCGCAATGGCTGAAGTACTCGGCCGGAGCTTGGTGCTGCTGTTCAGCACGGCAGACAAGGTGTTGCAGCTGGACCTAAGCTTGGACTGGCGGGTGCTGTTGTTCGTCGCAGGCGTTGCGCTAACAACTTGCCTGGTATTTGCGATGGTGCCGGCGCTGCGTTCGTCGGGACCGGAGCCAAGTCACGCCTTGAAATCGGGAAGCCGTGGAACGACAGCGGACCGTGGAAGATTCTCCCTACAACAATTGATGATTCTAATGCAGATCTCGATATCCGTAATGTTGCTGGCGGGTGCCGTCCTTTTCGTCCGCAGTTTTCGGAACTTGGTAACCCAGGACACCGGAATGCGCGAGCAGGGAATCACAATCGCGTTTCTCGGGTACTGGCAATCGAACCTTCCGCCGGAACGCTGGCCGGTCGTGCAGCAGGAGTTGCTGGAGGAGGTGCAGGCCGTTCCGGGCGTGCACAGCGCCGCAACGACGACACGGGTACCGCTCGATGGAGGCAGTTGGGAGCACGGCGTACTGGCGGGCTCCACGGAGGCCAGCTCAAAATTCGCGTGGGTGAGCCCCAGCTACTTTGCAACGATGAGAATTCCGATTGTGAGAGGACGCGGCCTTAGCAGGGAGGATAGTGCAACATCTCCGCACGTGGCAGTTGTGAATCAGACTTTCGTACGGAGATTTTTTGGCGGGTCTGACCCGATCGGACAAACGTTGCGCACGATTGCTGAGCCTGGCTATCCTGCGACGACCTACCAGATTGTCGGCGTCATCCCAGACACTCGCTACAGCGATCTTCGCAGTGAAACTCCGCCCATGACATTCGCGCCCGCCGCACAGTTCCCCGCGCCAGCACCATGGACAAGCATGGTCATCTATTCCAGCATGCCGGCGCCGGCAGTGATGGCTGCGGTGAAGCGGAGCATGGCCGAGAAGCATCACGAGGTGCTCACGGAGTTTACCGATTTTCAAATGCAGATCCTGGATCGCTTGGTGATGGAGCGGGTAATGGCGATGTTGTCGGGATTTTTCGGTCTGCTCGCCGCTCTGCTTGCGGCGATCGGAATTTACGGCGTGATCTCCTATATTGTCGTGATGCGCCGAAACGAGATTGGCATCCGCATGGCGCTGGGAGCCAGCCGCGGCGGCGTCTTGAATCTGGTCCTGCGGCAGACCGCCCTCCTTCTTGCGGCGGGAGTGGCCATTGGATCGATACTGGCGCTCCTTACAGCGTCCGGCGCTCGGGCGCTGCTTTACGGGCTCCAGCCGAATGACCCGGCAACGTTGTTTGCCGCCGGTACGCTGTTGATTGCGGTTTCGCTGCTCGCTGCCCTGGTGCCGGCGACGCGCGCCGTGTACCTGGACCCGACAGTCGCATTACGTTATGAGTAGCTAAGCCCGGCCGGGTTTGAAAACGGCCACAGAAAAACACCTACCGTTTGGCAGCCTTGACCGTCTTCCTGAAACTGCTTTTCGCCAGCCCATTCTTTCGCGGGATGAGGATGGTAGTTCCAGGCTCGATGCCAAACTTGCGCGAATAATTTCCCTGATTGATCGCGATTGCGACGCGCCCGCGCGAATCGATGTATAGCAGCGCTTCGCCCACCGGCACGTTCATAAATGTCTTCACATACGGCAGTGCCACCGGCTTTTTGTTGATCTGCACTGTCACTCTGTCGTCCCGCGCGTAGCCCAGCGAAGCCAAGTCTTCCTTGGTGATATTGGTGATCAGCGAGCCAAACGGATCGTCTAGGCCGATCACTTCACCCGCCACACCTTTAGTATCAATCATCGCCGTCTTGGGTGACAGGCGGATCAGTTCCGTCACCGCTGGCCCGGCGATCGTGTAGTCCCACCCTTCGGCCAAGTGCGCCGCCGCGGGAGAAAAAATGTCCCGCCCGTGAAACGTGGAAGAAACCGCTGCTTCAATCATCCAGTTCTGGTTGGCGATTTCGTGGACGCCCTCCAAACCGTCGCGATCGAGCACCGCGCTAATCAGGCCGTTGTCCGGTAGAACAAAATACTGTCCCTTCTTTGATTTGACGATAATCGCTTTGCGTGAAGTTCCCACCCCGGGATCAACCACCACCAGGAACACCGTGCCCGCCGGGTAGTACGGCGTCACACCAAAAAGGTCGCGCGAAGCTTCTTCGATATGGAATGGCGTCACCTGATGGGTGATGTCCATAATTCGTGCATCCGGTGAAATACTCAGAATCACCGCCTTGCAGATCGCAACTGCGTCATTCGCTGTGCCAAAATCGGTCATGAACACGATTGTCGGTTTGCGCGTCGAGGCCGTTGCCGGATCTTTGGCCGACGGTGTGCTGCCACATCCGGCCAGAATTCCTGCCAACACGCAAATCGCAGCCGGCCGGGCACTTGCCCGCAGACTGAATGGCATAAATCTTCCTTTCGTGTAAGGCGACTAGTATAAACAGTTGGATTCAGGAAGTCCGCTCTTGTGGCGGGCTGGAACGAATTTGTAGGAAGTTCGCACTGCTTCCGGTAAAATCATTACGTCGTTTGCAAGGGCTTCTCCCTGGTCCCGCCCGCGCAAGAACCCAATCCCAACAAAATTCCGCAAGGAGATCGCACATGCGTCGCACCCTGGTGTTGTCCGGGTTCTCGTTGTGTCTGCTGGCGGCGGTGGCGCAGGCCGACCAGATTACCCTCAAAAACGGCGACCGGCTCACCGGCTCAGTCCTGAAACTGGATGAGGACGGGAAGAAGTTGCTCATTAAGACCGAACTGGCCGGGGACGTGACCGTTTCCTTCGACGCGGTCACGGGAGTTGTTTCCGCGCAGCCTCTCTACCTCACGTTGTCTGACGGGCGCGTGATCGTGGGCCTCGTCAGCACCTCTGGCGGCACGCTGGAAGTGGCCACCAAGGATTCCGGCACGGTCTCCGCTCCCCGCGAGTCGATCAAAGCGATTCGCGACGACGCTGCGCAAAAGGAGTTCGATCGGTTACAGCATCCGCGCCTGATTGATTATTGGAGCGGACTTTTCGATCTCGGCCTAAGCCTTACCCAAGGAAACTCCTCAACTTCGTCACTCACGATCGCTGCAAAAGCTGCTCGAGTCGTTCCGAGGAACAAATTCAGCCTCTACTACACGGAAGTCTATTCCAGGGACACGGCTCTGAATCCTTCGGTGACTACGGCCAACGCCATCCACGGTGGTGTGCGCGACGAATTCAATCTCAATTCCAAGGTCTTTGTTTTTGCTTTCACCGATTTTGACGAAGATGCTCTCCAGCACCTGGACCTGCGAAATGTGATTGGCGGCGGCTTCGGCTACCACCTCATTCACTCCAAAAACACCCAGTTCGATGTCTTTGGCGGCGCCAGCTTGGATCAGGAGTATTTCTCTGCTTACACCATTGCCAATCCGACACCACCTCCCCCGGTGACCGCTGTCGCTGCCGTCACCCGGCATGATGCCGAGATTGTCGCGGGCCAGTCGCTTTCCACCAAGCTCGGTTCGCGCACCACTCTCAGCGAACAGGTTTCGTTCTTTCCCAACCTGAGCTCCACCGGAAACTACCGCATCACCTTCGATGCCAACGCCAACACCAAGCTTAAGTCCTGGCTGGGCTGGCAGGTGACCTTCAGCGACCGCTACATCAGCAACCCGCCGTTCGGACTGAAGGGCAACGACCAGTTGCTCGCCACCGGTTTGCGGTTGACGTTTGGCAAGGGAATCTTCTAAAACCATGCGGGATCACGCAGCACAACGTCTCTCTAGGAGGAACAAATGGGCGGAATCGTTTACTGGGTCGTAGTAGGCCTGATTGCCGGGTTCCTGGCGGGCAAGGTCATGAAAGGCGGCGGCTACGGAATTGCGATGGACATCGTGCTGGGAATTCTGGGGGGCATTGTCGGCGGCTGGGTGTTCGGCCTGATCGGCATCCACGCGGACAGCGTGATCGGCGGCATCGTCGTCGCGTTTGTCGGCGCGGTCATTCTGGTTTGGATCACGCGAATGATCAAAAAAGCCTGATCTCGCCGGGCGTTGCTTCCCGTGAAAGTAGCGCCCCTATGAGGCAGCCATTGCCTGTGCGGTTTCAAGTGCAAACCGCGCCAGCCTGCCTGGGGGGAGACTGACCGGCGCGGCTTGCGTCGGGGGGTAACTCAGCGGACCGAAAATTCGCAGCAACTAAAGTCGCGCAAACCACTCGGCCGCACGCGAACAGTAACTCGCCGCGTTTGGCCCCGATAGCTGCACCAACGTACAGGTGTTCGATCCAGTCACTTGGAGTGCCCGTTTAACCACAAACCATTTTTGTGCGTAATGAATACTTGTTGCGCTGGCTGTCCAGCCCGATACTTGCCAGTGCTCGTTGAAAGGCGTGCGGGATGAAGGGCTCTTATTGCTACAGGTTTTGGCCAGCTGTGCTCTGCGCGATTTTTCTGGCTCTGGCGTGCACACCGGCCGTCCCGGCCATAAAGAACATGGCGGTCGTAGTGTCCGCTGGCAGCAAGTTGTCTGACGTTCCCCTCTCGGACCTCGTCAAATTCTGCAAAGGTGCTTCCAGGACCTGGCCCGACGGCAAAAACTTTCTGATCGTAATAAAGGACCCCGACGCCCCCGAAATGAGAGCCGCCGTCCAGAAACTGTTTGGCAGCGCTAGCCCTGAAGCGCGCCTGGCCATCGCCAAGCTCAATGAGAGCCGTACGGTCGTCAAGATCGCCGAATCCGACGACGATCTCCTCCGCACCGTGGATACCATTCCCGGCGCGATCGGCATCGTGGACGTCTACTCCATCAACAGCTCCGTCAAGGTCCTCCGGGTTGACGGCAAGCTGCCCTTCGATGTTGGCTATGCCCTGAAAGGGAATTAGCTCGTTCTGGCTTTTGCGACTCTAGACCCCTATCCCGGCTCCCGAAACCTTTACCGATCTGTTCCAAATTGAGACTTTCGGGCACGTCCCTCTGCTCGAACGCCCCACCTGTCCCCTGTACCGACGGCCAGGGTTTTCCACAGGCCAGGTAGACAACGGCGGGCCAACCCGCTCGTTTCGGAACAGGACTTAGCTATTGTGCTTATTTTCAATAGCTTAGCCTGCCATCAGTGCATTTTTGCTTGGTACTAGGAGACTCGTTTAAGCCGCAAAATGTACCCTGTGTACCATAGCCTTCGCCTTGGCTCGTGCTGTCTAATGGTACAGGTAAGAGGGAAGCCGGAACCTTAGTACAGGTTTCGCATCCAATAGAGGAGCACCTGGTAACGGTTTGGCAAGGGTTAGCACCGTCGAGCAAAAGGACAGTCGAGGCCGGAATTGAGGACAGAATGAAGACCAAGGACAGCAGCCGTAAATGGATGTGGTGGTTCCTGGGGATTATCGGGGCGATGCAGCTCTATTTCGTCCGGGAGCTCCTGGCGGCTTTCGCCCTGTTTGCGCTGGGTTTCGGTGTGATCGCCTTGGTCATCGGCGCCCTCTACATGCTGCACCACGGCTGGGCTGTGGCCGTCGAGCGGGTGGCCGAAAGCCAGCATCCGGCGGTCTTAACCACCAAGCGCGCCGTCAATTCGGTTGAGAGCTTCGCGGTTCGTGGCGCCCTTGCGACTGTCGCTGGCGCCGAAGAGTTGGCCAAGCGCGCCGTTCGCCGGACGAATTCCGCCGCCGCGCGCTGATCGATTTTAGAGAGAAGCCCCGGTTGAGCTGTTCTCCTGCAGCCTCAGCTGGTGACTACAAACGAAGCACAAGGAAACGGAGCCAGTCGCCCTGAGCAAGCGATGTGGCTCTTTTCTTTCGAACCTTACAAAGATCGCAGCGCCGTCGCCACAGGCTGCAGCGCCGCCCGAACCGCCGGCAACAGGCCCCCTACAATGCCCATCGCCAACGCAAAGAGAATTCCTTTCGCCAGAAGCTCTGGTGTGATTAAGAACGCGAACGCGACGTGGGAAAAGGTCTGCAGATTCATCGCCCCTGTTGTCACTCCGTTTAGTTTGAGCACAGAAACACATCCGATCAGGCCGCCCACAAAGGCGATGAGGAGTGCTTCGACCATAAACGAAAAAACAACCGAAGGCCCGCCAAAGCCAATTGCCCGCATGGTGGCGATTTCCCGCCCGCGTTCCGCCACCGCAGAATACATCGTATTCAGCGCCCCAAAAACGGCGCCGATCGCCATTACCGCCGCCACCAATCCGCCCAAGACGGTAATCAGCGTAGTCAGGCGGCCCGACTGCTTTGTGTAGTAATCCACTTCACGGGTCACGTCCACGTTCAAGCGGGGATCGGTGGTCAACGCGTCGCGCAGCTTTTGCAGCGCCGCCGGCGATTCCAGATGCGCCGTCACGGACTGAAAATAACTCACACCGCGTCCGTAGGCCGGACCCAGGAGTTTGGCGTCCATCCACAACTCGGAGTCAAACGACGTTCCGCCCGCGTCGAACATCCCCACAATATTCCAGTCAACTGTACCCAGGCGGATGCTCTTGCCAACATGGAGCCCGGCGTAGCTCTTCATCGCGTTCTTGCCCACAATCAACTCGGCCAAGCCCGGCGTAAACAATCGGCCTTCGACAATTTTGATGTTGCGGCGAATCTCCAGGACGTTCTTAGAGACACCTCTCAGCTGAACGTTGGCGTCAGTTCCCGTCGAAATCAGCGGAATCGGCGCCACAATAACAATCTCGGGAGTTACCAGCGGACCTTCCGAACCCCGCGCGATTCCTGGCGCGTCGTTGATGATTTTGACCTTGTCCAGTTCGACGCCGCCAGTCAGTTCTGACGTCGCGCCCGCGCGCATGATGATGGCGTTGTCGCCTGATCCGGAAGAAACCAGCGTCGTTTTAAATCCCCGTGCCAGCGAAAGCATAGCCACGAATACGCCGACCGTTCCGGCGATTCCCAGCACCGCGACAATCGCCGATGTCCATCGCGCCCGAACGCTGCGATAGTTGTAGGACAAGGGAATCGGGAGCATGAGCAGCACAGCCAAAAACGCAACCGCTAGCGCGCCAAGAAGCCAGTAGGTCACAGAGATTCCCAGCACGGTCAAACCCTCCTCAGCGCATCCACGACGCGCAGACGCGAAGCTCCGATACCCGGCAGCAGTCCGCTCACGCCCCCGACAAAAACCGCGAAGGCCAAACCCAGTCCCAGCAGAGCAAACGACACGAGCAGCGTCGGGAGCAATCCGCGCAGAGCTGCGCCCACCACCGGAATCATCAGATAGGCAAAGCCCAGGCCCAGCAGACCGCCGAACAACGCAATGACCAGCGATTCCGCCAGCACTAGAAACAGTATTGCGCGCCCGGAGAATCCGATTGCTTTCAACACCGCCAGCTCCCCGGTTCGTTCGCGCACGGAAATGGCCATCGTATTTCCGGTGACCAACAGCAGCGTGAAGAAAACCACACCGCCGATAATTAAGATCAGCAGTTCAATGTTGCCGAGTTGCTTGGCAAATCCCGCCGCAAATGCGGATTCCGTCTCGGTCTTGGTCTCTTCGGAAGAATTGGCGAATTGACTGTCGATGGCCTTGGCCACGCGCGCCGCGTCGTCTGGCGAGTCCAGCTTCAACACATACCAGCCGGCGGTACTCTTCACCCCTATGTTGGCAGGTACGTTTTCGTCGAAGTATTTCCACTGCAGCCAGAATTGCCCGTCGTCGCCGCCCGGTTTTTCGTCGTGGTAGATGCCATCCAGATTGAATTCCCAGGTCTGGTTGTTGCCCCAGAGCGCATTTTTCATCGGAATGCGGTCTCCGACTTTCCACCCAAACCGTTTGGCCAGCGTGGCTCCGGCGATGCAGCCCTGCCGGTCCTTAACAAAGTTGTTCCACTGATCGTCTGGAACCTTGAATTCGCTCATCACCTGGCGATGGTTCTCCACGTCAATCGCAAACTGGGGAAAGAAATTCTTTTCATCCTGATAGACGCCCCCAAACCAGTGGTTGTGGGTAACCGCTTTGACGCCCGGAATCGCGCGGATCTTATCTCCATAGGAAAGCGGCAGAAGGTTGATGAGCCCGATACGGTTGATGGTGACCAGCCGATCGGCGCCCGCGATCTCCGTTCCCCGGCTGAACGCACTCTTCACCACGGCCAGGAATGTGAACAGGAACAGCGCTACCGCAAACGAGCCGATGGTCAAAATCAGACGCAATTTTTTGCGGAACAGGTTCGCCAGAATCAGCCGGCTGAATTTCATGCCACGCCTCCCGCCAGAGCGCTCTCTGCGATCTTGCCGCCCTCCACCAGCACGCCTTTCTCAAGATGCAATGTCGTGTTGGCGCGCTCCGCTACCACCGGGTCGTGCGTCACCATCAATACCGTCTTGCCGTGCTTGCCCACCAGCTCTTCGATCAGCGCCATGATTTCCGTCGCGCTCTTGCGGTCCAGGTCGCCGGTCGGCTCGTCGCACAGCAAAAACGTCGGATCCGATACGATGGCCCGCGCAATCGTCACCCGCTGCTCCTGACCACCGGAAAGCTGCCGCGGATAGTGATGCATGCGATCCGCAAGCCCTACCACAGCCAACGCCGTCTCCACATGCTGCTTGCGTTGGGCCTTGGAAAGCTTCGTTAGCAGCAACGGTAGCTCCACGTTCTGAAACGCCGTCAGCACCGGGATCAGGTTGTACATCTGAAAGATAAATCCCACGTGCCGCGCCCGCCATTGGGTCAGCTTGCTCGCCGACATGTGCGTAATCTCGTCGCCATCCACCGAAATGTGGCCGGAGGTCGGCACGTCCAGCCCGCCCAGCAAATTCAGCAGCGTCGTCTTGCCCGAACCGCTTGGCCCCATGAACGCCACAAAGTCGCCCTTGTCCACGTCTAGGTTTAGGCCCTGCAGCACTTGTATGTTGTCGCCGCCGCGCCGGTAGGTCTTGTTCAAGCCGCGCACCTGAATCAGCGCATTTGAACTTCCAGTGTTGTCCACACGAATCATCGTTTGCTCCTCGATCCCAGGCTTTTACTGACTTACTCTTACCGTATCGCCATCTTTCAAATCCTCCGGGCCCTTTGCCACCAGCGAATCGCCCGCATTCACGCCCGCCAAAACCTCCACGTCCACTCCGCGTTCATGGCCCAGCTTCACGCCACGCCGTTCCACTTTGCCGTCGTGCAGAACGAAAACGTACGAGCTGCCGCCCTCTGCCCGTACCGCCGACTTCGGAATCATCGCCAGCGGTTTCGGTCCCTTTGCACCTTGATCCTTCTCCGCCTTTTTCTTTGTCTCTTCCTCGCCGAGGAATGCCACCTTCACGCCCATATCCGGCAAAATCCGCTGATCCAGCTTGTCAAACGAAATCCGCACCTTCACAGTGGCTTTCTGCCGATCCGCCGTCGGGATCACCGTCCGCACGTGCGACGGAATCTGCCAATCGGGATAAGCGTCCAAGGTCGAAGTCACGCGCTGTCCGGGCTGTACTCGGGCGATATACGCCTCATTGACATCCACTTCCACTTCGTTCGAATTCATGTCCACAATCGTCGCAATTCCAGTGCGCGTGAACCCGCCGCCCGCCGAAATCGGGGACACCATTTCGCCCACCTGTGCGTCTTTCGACACGATGATTCCGGAAAACGGCGCTCGAATCGTACAGTTGTCCACCGCTTGTTGGGCCTCGCCGATACGCGTCACCGACGCTGTTACCTGCTGCTTGGCCAGCGCAATCTTGGCGCGTAGGCTGTCCGCTGCCGTCGTCGCGCTGTCCAACTGGTCCTGGCTCTGCACGTTCGCCGCTTTCAATTCCGTCGCGCGATGCAGTTGAATCTCCGCGTAGCGCAACTGCACTTCGTAGTCCTTGATCGCTGCCTGTGCCGCATCACGGTCCGCCACCGCGGCATCCAGTGCCTTCCTAGTGTCCGAATCATCCAGCGTCGCCAGCAGCTGGCCTTCTTTTGCGTGATCGCCTTCGTCGAAAAACACGCCGGTCACCCGCCCCGTGATTTTTGCCGCCACGGTCGCTCGCCGTCGCGGCGTCACGTAGCCGCTTGCATTCAGCGAAACTTGCTGCGCCGGATCCCCTGCTGGCCGCGCAACGACCGCCTCGACCACGGGCGCGCGGTTCTTCAGCGCAAATACCCCTCCGGCCAGCAGGACTGCCACACCCAGCCCGGCCGCAAAGAGGCCCCAGAACTTGCCCGCGGCTCCTCGCGAACGCGCTTCGTCATGTATTTTCAGTGATGCTAAATCCGCGGCCGGCATGGAGAGACAGATGCTCCTATTCGATAAAAGTGACGTCGAGCAGAGGACGTGCAGTTTTCAGATTCGGGTAGAGTCGGGGGGAAACCCGCAGCTCGTGCTTGTCCCCTTTATCATACGCGAATCCTGCCTCATTTCTATCAGCGGAAAGGGGATAGCCGCGGTGGCAAATCGGCCAGCGCCGCCCGCCTACCGGCGAATGGCCGTCACTCTCGGAGAATAGCCGCAGGGTGCCCCCGCTCGTCATCCCGAACGGGAGCAGCCCGACGGTTTTCCGGATTTGCGCAGCAAGCTCCTGCCCCGAGCGAAGCCTAGGGTTCGAGCTGCAGAGTCAAAGGCTTTCTCTTGCGTTGATCCCCCTGCTCGCTTTGCCTGTGCCAAATTGCTAAGCTTCGCCACGCGCGGAGGTCACACATGTTTTCTAGACCATTCTTTCTGGCTTTGTCTGTGCTCGCCGGCACTACTCTCAGTGCGCTTGGAAGCTCGAACGCTCAAGAGACCAAAACCGCAACCCCGCCCAAGCGCCTCTCTATCCGCGCGGGCCATCTCATCGATGGCAAGAACGACAGGGTCCTGGATAACGCTCTCATCTTGATTGAGGGCGACAAAATCGTCTCCATCACGCCCGGTGGTTCGCCTCCGACCGGCGTCGAAGTCATCGATCTTTCCCACTCCACCGTACTCCCCGGACTCATTGATCTGCACACGCACGTCCTGCTCAATGGCGATATTACGGCCGAGGATTACGACAAGCAGCTGCTCAAGGATTCCATTCCATACCGCGCCATTCTGGCGGCGCGCAACGCCCGCGTCGCTCTCGACCACGGCTTCACCGCCATCCGCGATCTGGAAACCGAAGGCGCCATGTACGCCGATGTGGACGTGAAAAAAGCCATCAACAACGGCGAAGTTCCCGGCCCGCGCATGCAGGTTTCGACCCGCGCGCTCACTCCCACCGGTCTCTATGGTCCGCTCGGCTATTCCTGGGAAATCACCATTCCGCAAGGCGTGCAGTACGCAGATGGCGTCGACGGCGTGCGCAAAGCCGTGCGCGAACAGGTCATGTACGGCGCTGACTGGATCAAGTACTACTCCGACCGCCGCTACTACTTCACATCCGACGGCGTACTCCACAGTATGGTCAATTTCACGGACGAAGAAGCCAAAGCTATCGTCGACGAAGCGCACCGCCTCGGCAAGAAGTGTGCCGCGCATGCTATCGGCAGCGACGGCATCGCAGCCGGCCTGCGCGCCGGTGTAGACACGATCGAACACGGCGACGGACTTACCGAACAGCTGATGGATGAGATGGTGAAAAAAGGCGTCGTCTGGGTCCCCACCGTTATGGTCGGCGCATACGTCGCACCCGGACGCGGCGGCAACTGGGCCAAGATGGTTGACCTCGAAAAAGCCGCGTTCCAGAGAGCGATGAAGCATCACGTGAAAATCGCCATGGGCACGGACGCCGGGGGCTCGGACTGGAAGGAACTAAACGAGGCGCGCGAATTTCAGTATTACGCCGACTACGGCATGGCGCCCTTGGAGGTTATCCGCACCGGCACCAGTTATGCCGCGGAAGTCCTCGGCTGGAGCGACAAACTTGGCACCATAGAACCAGGGAAGTGGGCAGACCTCGTCGCTGTCTCTGGCGACCCGCTCAAGGACATCACCGAACTCCAGCGCGTCAAATTCGTCATGAAATCCGGCGTGGTCTTCAAGAACGAACTCTTATCGCACTGAGCTTCTGCACCGAGCTTCTGCTTAGAATTGTCAAGCGGAGGCTGCGTCGCGAGAAATCTGCCTTTTTTTTGTGACTACTACTTGTCGATCGGCGGCAGGAAATTCTTCGGGTCAAACTGCAATCCTTCGCGCGTAACTTGAGAATGTTGTTCGACCGCGCCCACCGCCGCCACCAGGCACGAGTAGAAAAACGCGCGCAATCCTTGCCGGAACTGCTCGGTCACCTGCTCGGTGGACTTTAACACGTCGGACTGAATGGAATTGCGCCGCGCATCGCAGGCTGCGCGGTGCTCAGCGTCTAGCGCTGCCAGAGCCGACGTCACCCTCTGCGTCGTATCCGATGCAGCTACAGTCGCGTGTAACTCCACTTGTCTGCGAAATTCCGCCAGCGCTTCACCTGCTGCGGTCTGCACAGTGGCTCTTGCTTCCGCCACATTCGACTCCAAATGCGCCGTGGCCTCGCGGCTGAGGGACTGCGCTTCTTCCAAAAAGTTCGTTAGGTAGCGATGCGAAGCCTGCTTGATCCCCTGATCGAACTCCCGCAGCGAATCCGCCAGCGCCTGGGTCACCATCGTCTGAATTCGCGAATTCGCTTCGCGCACGGCACGCTCGGTGACTTCCCGCGCATCGCCGAGATTTTTCTGCGCTGCACCGGCTTGGCGATCGATGCGCTGCACAATCTCTTCAGCGCGAATGCGGTAGCCGTCCAACTGCGCGTCGAAGCGGCCCCGTACTTCGTCCAGCCGGTCTTCGACCCGCGCTAGCACTTCTTCCTTCGAAGTGTGGACCAACGCGCTGCGCTGCTGTGTCAGTCCCTCTGCAAGCTGGCGCATGGAAGCTTCGCGCGCGGCGTCAATCGAATTCACGGCGGCATGCAGCGCCGGCGACAGGTGCTTGTTTACGGCCGTGAGGATCGCTGTCTCCGCGGCCTTTTCGATCTTGGGCTGCAGCGCCGCCAGGAATTTTTCTGGAGTAATTGCCACGCGGCTTGGCTTCAAATAGGCCGCTGCTGCTTCCGCATTGGAAGTTGTGACCGTTTCACCAGCCTTCGCTCCCGCTTGAATCTGGGTCGCGGGATCCGTGCTCACGGTAACCGAGCTGGATTTCGGGGGCGTCGGTAGGGCCGGCGAAGGTATGGTCATCGTCGTCGCCAGTCCGGCAAGCGCTTCGCTCAAGACCCGGCGATCGGTTTCGCCGTTGGTGGCGTGTTCATCGTTTTGCGGCACGGGCGGTGGCACCGGCATGTCCTGTATTGTGGGTGCGCGGCCAGGGCCGGTGGCCGCGGCAGTCTGCTGCGTGGACGACGGCAATTCACCCGCAACTTTTTGCGCGGCGGTGAGCCAATCCGGCGGCGGCGACGGAATTCGCCAAACGTTTGCTGGCTTCTCCAGCTCTACGCCCACGTGATAGAGATCGCGCGGATTGCGGGGAACCTGCAGCGAACGCACTTGCGCGCGCACCGTGGTCACTACTTCGCCGAGCGGCGCTTCTCCAATTTGCAGCGTGATCCAGGAGCCGACGTTGCAGTCATGCCGGGACGGGTAACGGCAGCCATGCAGATTCAAGCTGACCGCGGAAGTGCGCTCCAGAAACTGCTGACCCGTCCCGTCGTGTCCGGTGATGAGTAGCGGAACCGGACGCTCGATGCGCGTGCTGCGGCGTCCTTCCGGTCCCGCGTATCCAAATGTAGAGTCTGCGGCTGGAATCGTACTCACGCGCGGTCTCCGCGAAAATGGGGACAGGAAATCAAAAAGAGGCATGCTGCACCGAACGAGCTGGAACGCACACGGCCGAGTATGGCGCTACCTCCCGTTGCAATTTATTTTCCGGGTTTCCCAAGTGATGCCGTGAGAATTCTAACTGAAATGCAGAAATGAATTCCAGCAAACTGCGGCGGTCATTTAAGTGGGCCCTGTGCACAGTTCTAGAACTGCTAGCTATTGATGAGTTTCGCCGACCGTCGCAGCTTATAGCCATTTTGCAGCGAACTACAGTTTTCGCCCGGGGGCTCGATAAGTCGAGCCCCCCTTGTATCTCAGGAGCTGTCTTCAGGCGCCGTTTATCCATTGACGATGATGTTGTATGGGGGGCCGCCCTCGACGCGGTTCGTTCCTATCACGTTGTATTGGCAGGTTGCGGCGCTGACGCCGATCAAGCTGAACTTTCCGCCCGCGGGAAGCAGCACGGCCAAGGGATAGTTGTCTGTCGAGCCGCCGGTGAGATAAGAAAGCGGAATCTCATACGGCGTGTTGTCCTCGTTGTGAAATTCCACCGACTGGCCAACTTCGATGCTGACCGTATCCTGGTTCGGAATTCCGTTTTGAATTCGAACTGTCGCGCTTGGTTGTAATGCTCTAGCTGGTTGAGCCATTTCTTTCTCCTTCGGTCGTGAATTTTACTTCCCAGGGACTCGAAAACTCGGGTCGGTCAGCAAGGCTTGCATGGACGCTTTCAGCTTGAATGCATCGACCGGATAGCCCTTCTTTATGCTGGCCTCGCAGTACTGTAGCGCTTTACCTCTTTCGCCGAGCCGCTCATACGTTTCCGCGGCGTCGCTGAGAACGTCGGTATCCTCCGGCGAGATGGCCAGAGCGTTCTGCAAATTCTCCAGGGCCTTCCCTTTCTCGTTCTTAGCTGCGTACAAGACCGACAGCGCCGAGCGCAGACTAGCTTGATTTGGCTGCTCCTTGGCCGCTTGGTCCAGAAGTGGCAGCTGCTTGTCAATCGCCGCCATCGCGCGATCCTCTTGCTTTAACCATTCGTAGGCCAGCTCAAGATTGGCCCACACCCGAAAGTCATTCCCATTGATTTGTAAGGCCTTTTCTGTCATCCGCGCTGATTCGTCCCAACGTTTTTGGGTTTCGTACAGGGAGCCGAGATTCGCGTAGACCGGATAGCTCGGTGCAAGCTCAAGCGACTTCTTGAACTCCTCCTCCGCCTTCTGATAGTCGCCGACGTTCTGATATTGCGCACCGAGGTTGCTGTGTGCCGCGGAATTGTCAGGGGTCAGCTCAACCACCTTTTGGAATTGCGCGATGGCCTCGCTGAAGCGCTTTTGCTCGTAAAAGAACGAACCGAGCGCGTTGTATCCTTGCCAATAGTCGGGACGCAGGGCGATCGCTCGCTTGTAGCTCTGTTCGGCTTCCTGCACCCGGCCGGTGTTAGCGTATTCCCGCGCCATTCCTGTAATCGCTTCGGCGTCTCGAGGATTGATCGCCAGCGCCCGCTGAAATTCTTGCAGCGCCAAATCATGCTTGGCGGTCGCGGAATGCAGCTTTCCCAGCGAAACATATGGCGCGGGCAAATGGTCATCCAGTTGCACCGCGCGCGCCAGCATCGCCGACGCCTGCTCGATCCAGCGAGGATTGGGGTCGATCTGATTCTTCAGCCGGTAGGCTTCACCCAACGAAGCGTAGCCCAGAGCAAACTGTGGATCCGTCTTGACCGAATCGTTTAAGGCCGAGACGGCTTGGTCCAAGTTTCCTGGTTTGTCATAGCGCTGCATGAAGCCCAGCGCCTTCAGGTACAACTCGTAGGCTGCGGGCGTTGCCCGGCCGCCGGTAGCGCGCAGCATTTCCGCGGTTACGTTGACCTTCATCAACCGGGCCAGCTTTGCCACAGCTTCATCCTGTACGTTGGACAGATCGCCAGTCGCGTCATCCAGCGCCGCCGAACCAATCTGGCGCAAATCCTTGGCATCGATCAGGTTCACCGTCAGATGCACATTCTTTCCGTCGCGCTGGATGCTGCCTTTCACCACCAGGTTCGCTCCCAGATCCTTTCCGGCGGATGCTGGATCCGTGATTTTTCGGCTGCGCACGACGCTCGACGGCACCACCCACAGCGATTGCTGCTCCGCGTCCAGATTCGACAGCTTGCTGGTCATTGAATCCATCAAGCCTTCAGCGACCGCTGCGTTCGCCGGATCGTTGCCGATGTTGTCGAACGGCAGCACCGCCACGTGTTTCGCGCCGGCGGTTCCGGAAAGCACAGCAGCGGCGCGCTGCCGGATACCCGGGACCAGCAACGAACTAATGCCAAGCCCCACAACCAGCAGCACGGTCAGAAAGATCAGTGCGAACCGCTTGGACTTTTCTGCGTTCGCCGTTTGCGCTGCCAGGGCTTGTGCCGCAGCGGTGCTCGCTTGCCAGCGAGGTGTGGATGCGTTCGATGCCACTTCCTTTAGCGCCGCGGACAGTTCCGGAGAAACCGGGCTGCCGGTGAGGGTTGGCTCATCCAACGGAACTCCCGACACTGAAATCCGCGCGCGGGCCGCTTCTAAGTCGCTTAGCATTTCTTTTGCCGTGGCATAACGTTGCGCTGGATCTTTCGCTAGTCCGTGCAGTGCGATCGGCTGAAGCAGCGCGGGCAAGACATCAATGGCCGCTGGCGCCTGATTCAGAATCGCAAACGTCATGGCGGTCGAATTGTCGCGCGCAAACGGGTGGCTACCGGTGACCATCTGCACCAGCAAGATAGAAAGCGCCCATACATCACAGCGCTGATCCACCGGCTCGCCGAGGATTTGTTCGGGCGACATGTAGGGAAGAGTGCCGGTGGTACCTCCGGTCAGTGTGGCGCTGGGAGTAGCGACGACGCGGGCCAGGCCGAAATCCACGATGCGCGCGCTGCCGTCGCTGGTGATGATAATGTTTGACGGTTTGATGTCGCGGTGAATGATGTTGCGGGCGTGAGCTGCGGCAAGGCCCGAAGCGACCTGGCACGCAAAGTCCATCGCCAGCCGCGGAGGCAACGGGCCGCTGTGCAATTTCTGCGACAGCGTCTGGCCTTGGTAGTAGGCCATGATAATGAACAGTTGACCATCCGCCGTTTTGTCGATCCCGTGAATGACGCCGATGTTCGGATTATCCAACCCGGAGGCCGAGCGCGCTTCGAGGGAAAAGGGCTTGCGATCCAGTTTCCGTAGCCCCAAATCCGTCGGGCACGACTTACATCCGCACAAAGCACACCTCCATAAATA
>CAZQOB010000028.1:0-8668 GCA_964594885.1 uncultured Acidobacteriaceae bacterium | reverse complement strand
TGGATGACCCCGATATCGCGATGTTCCAACGCGCAGCCTGGGCGCGCTTCGTCGAGAAAGCCCGGGCGATCCGTTTCGCTGAGCGCCATATCGGGCGTCAGAAACTTCAGCGCGACGAAGCGCTCGAGCTGTAAATCCTGCGCCTTGTAAACGACTCCCATGCCGCCGGCACCGAGTTTTTCGGTGATGCGGTAATGCGAGATGGTTTCGCCGATCATGGACTGGTGGGCGGTGGTGAGCCCCGCGATTCTAGGTGCTTGCTCTGAGGCAAGTCAACGAAATGGGGTTGGCGTTTCCTGGGCGTCAGCGCAGGGCCGGGTGCCAGAACATTAGTGCCTCTATGGAGGTTTTATGGATTACCTATTATTTATTATATATTAGATATTAATATAAAAAGAAGCCGGAAGACGTGGGGCTAGTAGGCCCTCAGCAAAAGACGGCGCCGCCGTCGACGTTAATGGACTGGCCGGTAATGGCGCTGGCCTGATCGGAGCAGAGAAAGAGGGCGGCCTGGGCGATTTCGTCGGCGGTCTGGCCGCGGCCCTGAAGAATCGAGTTCAGAAAGCCGGCGAGCTGCTGTTCCTGACTGACGTTGAGAATGCGCGAGAGCTCGGCGCCGAGGTCCTTGCTCATTTGCGTTTCGGTGACCGGACCGGGGCAGATGGCGTTGACGCGGACACCCTTGCGAGCAGCTTCGGCGGCGTTGTAGCGCATCAGGCCCAACATGCCCGCTTTGGCGGCAGCGTAAGCGGAGCCGAGTCCATAAGCGGCCTTAGCCGAGATGCTGGAGATGTGAAGGATGACGCCGTGGTTGCGCTCGTACATTCCGGGTAAGGCGAGCTGGCTCAGCAGAAATGCCGCGCGGAGATGGACGGCGATGACTCTGTCGAATTCGGCGAGAGGATAGTCTTCCACTGGAGCGACAGGACCGTAATGGCCGCCATTGTTGACCAGGATGTCCACGCGGCCGAACGCGGCGGCCGCGTTTTGAAACACGGCGCGGCCGCCAGATTCCTGCGCGAGGTCTGCGACGGTGTATGCGGCGCGGCCGCCAGCCTGCGAGATCGCTTCGGCCGTGGCAGCCAATTCATTTTCGGTTCGGGCAGTCAAGAAGACTGCCGCACCTTCTTGGGCGAACCGTTTGGCGATGGCGCGGCCGATGCCGCGCCCGGAGCCGGTGATCAGAGCGACTTGATCCTTGAGGAGCATGGGCGACAAGCGTAGCAAAGATGAGCTGAGAGCCGGTAGGCGGGTGAAAGAGTGCAAGGGCTCAGCGGGAGGCGGATTGCGTAGCGTTGTTCCTTGTGAGAGCAGCGAGTTGGCGGTCAATGATTGTTGCGAAGTCCGCGGTGGACTGGGCGCCACCCAAGAACTCGCCGTTAATGAAGAAGGTGGGCGTGGCGTTGACGCCGACCTCAGAACCGGCCTGCGAATCTTGCTGCACCGATTCTTTGTACTTGTTGGATTGCAGGCAAGACGCAAACGCGTTAAGGTCCAACCGCAAACCGGCAGCGGTATTGACTAGTGCAGCTTCGTCAAGCTTTGACTGGTCGGCGAACATGGCGTCGTGCATCTCCCAATATTTGCCCTGGGCCAGAGCGCAGCGCGAGGCTTCTGCCGCCATTTCCGCGTGCGGGTGGATTGGCCCGAGGGGGAAGTCGCGGAAGGCCAGCTTCACCTTGCCCTTATATTTGGCGAGCACCTCGTTCAGCAGAGGCTCGGCCTTGGTGCAGAACGGGCACTGAAAATCGGCAAACTCCACGATGGTGATTGGCGCATCGGCATCGCCCTTAACGCGAGCCCAGTCGTAGCCCACCCGGACCACGGGCGGCTGCAGGAGAACGGACACTTGCGTTTTATCGCGCAAGGAGTCGGCATATTTTTCGCGGGTCTGCTGAATTTGGGCGTTCTTCAGAAACTGCTTCACCTGCGATTTGACCTGGTCGAAAGGCAGGGTGGTCTGATTCTTGACCGCGAGATAGTAGCCCCTGGCTTCGTCGTCGGAAGGTTCAGCGACTTTGGAGTCCACTTCCGCCTTCAGGAGGTCGTCGCTCGTGAGGCCGCGTTTTTTTGCTTCCACCTCGACGAGCTTTTTGCGAATCGCCTGGTTGAGAGCGTCACTTTTGAGCTTGTATTCCTGCTTGTAAAGATCGAGCAGACCCTGTCCGACTGCAGGCATCAAGTCCTGTTCGTAAATCGGCTGGCCCGCGACGGTAGCGATTGGGGCTGCGGGCTTTTGAGAATCTTGCGCTGGTAGGATGGGTGGGGCGGCTAGGATCAGCACCGCGTAAACGATCGCGTAGCGAAAGTAAAATCTTTTCATATTCCTCTCCCCAGGGTTGGCCCGAATGCCGGAGCAGCTTCAGGATTTCCCGGCGACGAGCGGTTTCTCGGCGGGCCGGAGGCCGTGTTTGGGTTTCCAAGCTTCCGCCAGCGCTTTACCTTTGGCGATCTCGTCCGGACTCATTTGGGTTTCCCCGGCACGAAGCTCGTTTTGATAGAACTCCAGATTATCTTTCGCTGCGAGGCGCAACCACATTTCGGCCTGAACCGGGTCGCGCGCAAAGTCCTGGAGACCTTGCAGATAGGCCTTGCCCAGCACGAACTGCGCGTCTTTATTTCCCTGTTCGGCGGAAAAACGCATCCATTTCACCCCCTCAGGGACGTCCCTTTGGGGCAGCAAATAGTAGGAACCGAGGAAAAATTGGGCGTCGGCGTTTCCCTGATCCGCGGACGCCTTGAACCACTTTATGGCCTTGTCGGGATCCTTGAGCACGCCTTGGCCTATCATGTACATCTTGCCGAGGTACAGCTGGGCCTCCGCCTGGCCGTGGTCGGCCAGGGGCGTAAATTCCTTGAACGCAGTCGCGTAGTCTTTCTGATCGTAAGCACGCTTGGCGGACTCGAAGTCGGTAGCCCAAAGGCCCGCGCCGAACAGCGTGGCGAGAGCGCACGCCCAAAAGCATCGCGGCAAAGAGCTTTTCATGGTAATTCCTCTTTCGTGTGACCTTGGATCGGCAGAACGCTGAGAACAGGAACAGGCCTCAAGCCGATTTCAGGCTTGAGGCCTGGCACTACAAAGTGAAAGTAGCAAACATCAAGGAGTATTGATGGGTACCACGCCACCGGGTGTGTTGAAATGGAACACTTTATTCTGCTGTACGGTCATGTTAAGTGGGCCCACGCAGGCCACCGACTGGCTTATGCCTGAACCCGCGGTGGTATCCTTCCAACTGGTCGTAACCGTGTAAGTGCCAGAGCTCAGATTGGTGACGAGCCAATCAAAGCTGTGAGCGGAGGCCGTACTCTCGTTGAAAGTGAGAAAGCATCCGCCGTTGACTGCCAGGCAATTGTTGGTAATCCCCTGGAACAGGTTCGTGCTGATCTGGATGTACCGGGCGTCGTAGGTGACCCAGCCGCTCGGAATCACTTGCGCGTTGCCAGGGCCGGTAACGGTCACCTGGAAATCCACGCCTGCGTACGCCGAACTGCTCACCGCACCGTTTGTGGCTTTCTGCTGATTACTGACGGTGACATCGGTTAGAAGCGCGACCAGCGCCGATGGCCTGACCACAAACACGTTGCCGTTGCCGCTGGAGGTCTTAATGCCGGCCACAGCGTTGCCCATGCATTCTCCGGCTTGCGTCGAGCACGTGCTGGTGCCGTCGGGGTTGAGCGTGCACTGCGACTGGCATTGGAATCCACCGCTAATTTGGCCGCTGTTACTGTCGACCGTGCATCCCACGAAGTTTTGACCGGTTGTTGCGTACGAGAAATTGCCACTACTCTGAGCAGAAGCCACTCCAGCCAGAAGACACAAACAGGCCAGAGCCAAAAGTACTCTTTGCATCGTCTCTCCTGTTCCCCGGAGAGCCGCGGTAGGAAGGTAGGCGCGGCTCCTCAGTTGAAACCCAGTGGGATCGGAGGCTAGGCAAAGGCAACATAGGCCTGCGTAAGGGCCGTTCCTACTGGTCTGTGGGGTAAATTTGGTACAGGTGGGTACTTGGACCAGGCTATTGGCGCTTGCCAAGGAGCCGAGAGGCGCGGTCGCGCAGGGCTGCGGCTTCGCTTTGGCGTCCTAGGTGGGCCAGGACCTCTGTGTTTTTCTGCAGCGCCGGCAAGCTGGGTACGTCGCGACCGTATTGTTCTTCCTTCCTTTTGAGTGATTTCTGGTATAGCTCATCTGCCGCAGCAATGGTTTTCCGCTTGATACATCTGGCCGAGCATCGGTGGTTCTTCGCAAATACGAAAATCTTCCGGATGAAAGCGCGACGAAAACTCAAGAGCCGACTTTGCCTGCTCCGCTTCTCCATAATTCTCCGCTGGCAAAAGCCTGCGCCGACTTCAGCATGAAACTTCCCAACCGGATGTGGCCTGAGTTTGCGGCCGCGCAGTTGGTGGGAAGAGCGCTACGGGGAAGAAAGCCAGCGCGATTGCAAAGAGAGAGGTCTTCAACAAAGAAGAGCATTTACGCACCTCGGCCGGCAGTCCGAAATTGCAAAGATACCCACGACAGTCGCGAACTGCCTAGAGCCGGACCAAATTGCTGGTCAAAGAAGAATTTCAGCGAAGCTGGAGACTGCGGCATGCGGCGAATGTTCTAGTGCGGGTATACCTGGACGCAAGGAGTGGGCAGTATAAAGGCCAGCGGATCGGGCGGCGTCGAGTTCAGCGGGAACGTCGGAGATAAAAAGGATTTGATCCGGTGGGAGTTGCAATGCGGAGGCGATTTTTTTGTAGCTTTGTACCTCGCGCTTGGGGCCGCTGGTGGTGTCGAAATAGGCTTCGATAAATGAGGAAAGATCACCGGCGGTGGAGTGTGCGAAAAGGAGTTTTTGCGCCAGAACACTGCCGGAGGAAAAGATGGCGATGCGGCGGCCTTGCTGGCGCCAGCGAACGAACGAGGGGGCGACGTCAGGATAGACCTCACCTTTCAGCTGGCCGCTACGAAAGCCTGCTTGCCAGATTTTGCCTTGCAGCGATTTGAGCGGCGTGATTTTAGAGTCGCGGGAGATGAGCCAGCGGACGTAGGCCACGACGGAGACGAGCTTTTCTTCGGGGGTGCTTTCGATCCAGACCGGAGCGCCAGCGGAGGCGGCGCCGCTCCAGGTGGCGCGGAAGTCGGCGACGAGTGGGGCGATTTCAGCGTCTTCAGAGTTGTGGCGCAGAAATTCTTCGGCGTGTTGAGAAGCAAACGGAAAGAGGGTCTTGAAAACGAAGTCGATGGGCGTGGTGGTGCCTTCGACGTCGAGGAGCAGAGCGCGAATTCTTGAAGAGTCAGGCAGCTTCGGCAAGTTCAGCTCATGCCTGCCGGTGCGATGTACAACGGGCCGAAGCAGACGGGCTCATAGCCGCGGTCAACGCCGCTTTGCGTGTAATGCGGAGTCCAGCCGGAGGGATCCTGGAACAGGCGGATGGCACGAATGCGCTTTTCCTGGCAGAGGTCGAACCAGTGCCAGGTGCCACGCGGGACGCGGAGCAGGTCGCCGGGTTCCACAGTGATGGAGACGACGTTGCCTTCGCGCGGACGGATGTGGAAGAGGCCGCGGCCTTCGATGATGAAGCGCACTTCATCTTCATCGTGCCAATGTTCACTGTTGAAGCGGTTGAGCATGGCGTCGAGACCAGGCGTGGTGGGCAGCACATCGATCACATCAGCGGTGACGTAGCCGCCTTCGGCCTTAAGGCGCTCGATTTCAGGGGCATAGGCGGCCAGGACTTCTTGCGCTGAGGCGTTTTCCGCAAGTTGGTGCGCGGGCTGCCAGCGTCGGTACGTGATGCCGATGCCGGCGAGGTAGTCGTGCAGTTCGACGTCGCTCGAAAGCGTCTTGTTCTCGGCGGGGATGTGAACGGTGGCCATGACCAGGTCCTAATCGACTGAAAGAGTTGCACTGGCGAATTCGCGCCGGCCGACAACTTGCAGCAGAAATTCCAAAATTTCGACGTGGCGCCGCGCCTGCGCAATGTCCGCTCCCCAAGTATACAACCCGTGGCCGCTAAGAAGGAATGCGTGCGCATCGCGCTCGCGCTCGAGAAGGCTTGCAACGTTTCTGGCGAGGGCGGGGATATCCTGCGAATTTTCGAAGATAGGAATCCATTCGCGATGGGCGTGACTGCTAATGCCTTCAAGGCCTTTAAGCATTTCATAGCCGGCGATGCCCAGGCCGCCGGCGTCGGAATGACGCTCGGAGAGGAGCGTGCCCCAAGTCGAATGGGTGTGCAGGATGCAGCCGGCGTCGGTGTGGCGGGCGACGGCGAGGTGCAGAAATGTTTCGGCGGAAGGCCTGCCCTTTCCGCGAAGCGCACGGGCGTTGGCGTCGATTTCAAGAAAGTCGCTGGATGTGAGGGCGGATTTGTCCAGGCCGGAGGAAGTGATCAGAAGCTTCAGCGGATCGCGCCGCAGAACACAGCTGTAGTTGCCGCTGGTGCCGAAGGCCCAGCCGCGCGAGTGGAATTCGCGGCCGATCGTGGCCAGTTGGGACGCGATCCGGCGAGTGTCTGGTGCCGCGACGGAAGGCGTGGCAGGTGCCTTGGCGCGAGAAGGGTTCCTTTTCACGGAGACGAGTATGCCATGCGTGACCACAACCAGGAAGAAAGGGCGCGGCTTGCCGGGCCCCGGCGAGAACAACGTCAGTCGATCCGGACGGCTTCGATAACCCAAACGGGGGACTTGGTGGCAACGGCACGAATCATCTTGAAGCCACTGTCGGCGAACAGCTTGGCGAACTCTTCGGCACTACGTTCGCGGCCGCCCGGGAGCATCAACATTTCCATGTCAAACCATTTGGCAAGATGCGGCTCGTTGCCTGGGGCCAGGATACTTTCGATGAGAATGACTCTCGCCGTCGGCCCGGCAGCGCGATGGATGGAGCGCAGAATCGTGCCTGCTCGTTCGTCATTCCAGTCGTGGATGGTGTGTTTCATGATGTAGGCGTCACCTTCGGGAACGGCTCTGAAGAAATCCCCGTGAGCGATGGCGCAGCGATCCGCGAGGTCTTTCGAATCGATGAGAGGCTTGGCATCGGCGACGACGTGCTCGAGGTCGAACAGGATGCCGCGCGCAGTGGGATATTTTTTCAGGATTTCGGTAAGCACCATGCCCTGGCCGCCGGCGACGTCCACCAGAGTTTTCCCGGCGAGCCAACTGAAGTCATAGGCTTCGAGAGCCGCGCCGATGAGCATCGCAGAGAATCCGGTCATGGCTTTGTTGAAGCGATCGCCTACTTCCTTGTTCTGCTTGAGATAGTCGAAGCATGCGAGTCCGTAGATTTTTTCGGTAACCGTTGCACCGGTGCGGATGGCGTGTGCTGCTTCCCGATAAGCCTCGAGGTGAAAGGGATCGGCGAGCCACAGCACCATGTCGCGTTCCGCTTTTCCAGTGCAAAGCAGTTCGGAAACGGGAGTCAACGCGAAGGTGCGCGCAGGGTTTTCGTGAAAAACGCCGGCCGAGGACAGAGCGCGAAGGATGCGGTAGAGCGCGTCTTCGTTGGAGCCGGTCTTAGCGGCGAGCGCCGAGACTGGTTGCGGACCGGGCTTCAACAGGTCTGGTACGTTCAAAGAGGTAATCGCAAAAAGCGCCGATGACGGCATATAGCCGGTTGCCAGTTGCAAGACCTGCTGGACAGGATCGGGACCGGCCTGCGGAGTAGGTGCGGAGGCTGAAGACATAGCGGTACCTTCTTTCGTAACTCACAAAGCGGAGGGGACGATTGGACCCGCGACAATATAGAGGATGGTCTTGGGAAACGGAACGAAAATCAGAAGATTGAGGCTGGGCGATCGGTCGATGGCCTTTTTTTGCTCCGCTCTGTGCGCCTCGGGATGACAACTTCGCTGCGCGGGCCAGGAGCTCTCAAATCAAGAAGGCTTCAGGCCTTTCAGCAGGTGCTTCGCGCCCTCGAAAACTTCGTGGTCTCGATACGAGTCGCGGCGAGGTTCGTTTTCGCCCACGGCGTGATAAGCCGGGCGGCCGCTGCGCTGATCGAAAAGATCGAAGGCGATGGTTCCTTCGTGATATTGAATGGTGTGGAGGTAAGTTCCACCGTAAAAGCCGTTCCAGCACCCATAGTAGCCGCACACCAGCCCGGGGCTATACACCGGCGTCGCCACGCGTTCGCGGCGGCGCTGCACGCCAAACTGAAAGTCCACTAGAAAATCGGCGCGAGAAGGATCGCCAACCTGAACTAGGCCTTTGGCGGAGAGATTCTGCTCAATGGCGTGGGCGATGCGGTTGCGGACGATGTCGTGCTCCCAATCAGGGTTGCGGCGGAATTCGCGACTGGGACCCATTTCTTGGTTCGAGCCAATCCTGTCCCGGGAAACCACCCGGTGATCAGAGCTGGACTGCGGAGGAGGGCTGGCGGGGCGCCAGGCCCAGGTCATGCCGTGGCGAATAGGGATACTGGAGTCGCGGTCGTAGAAGACGCGGTCATCGCAGCCTGCCAGGCCCAGGCCGGCCGCAACCGCCAGGATTGCCGGCAAAGTCAGGCGCGGGTGAAAGAATCTAGTCGTTGGCATACACAATACTCCCAGAGCTCTAAAACCCCGACCTCAGGAAATAGTTCCTGGCGCTAAGGACGAATTTGTAGCACGAGCCACCGCAAACTGATGCAGCCACACCACTGGCAGGGGTATGATAGAGTCTTGGCAATCAACATCTTAGGTACAC
>CAZQOB010000027.1:0-59464 GCA_964594885.1 uncultured Acidobacteriaceae bacterium | reverse complement strand
GCGGGCGCACGACATGAGAATCAAGAAAGAAGTCTGATAAGGTGTGGGCCGGGGTATTCTTTCTGTATCTGACAGGCTATAATGCCTGTCAGACAGGAGGCGCCCATGACCACCTCTTTGGAAGTGCTCCGCGAAAAACGCGATGAACTCACCGCCAACCTGGCCCGCATCGACGACTTGCGTCCAGGGTTTCTGACGGCAAGGTTCCGCAAATGCGGCAAACCAAACTGCCACTGTGCCCAGAAAGGTTCCCCGGGACACGGTCCTTCGTATTCCCTGAGTCATCGTCTGGGTGGAAAAACCATCACCCAGATAATTCCTCAAGGCCCGGCGGTCGAACGCACCAAGGCGCAGCTCGCCGAATACCGCCGTTTTCGCCACCTGGTGCGGGAGCTGATCCGTGTGAGCGAGCAAATCTGCTCGGCGCAACTCCGAGAAGAAGAAACCGTCTCTACCACCAAGGCTAAAAAAAAACCTCTTCGGCGATCTCCTGGCCATGGACGTCGTCCAGGAGATTGAAGCTCTGATGGGACGCCAGGCCGTGGAACATCTGGATTTGGAGGCTTTGGAAGTGGCGGTTCGCCAGCGGGTTCTGCAACTGGCGGGAAGAGCCGTCGAACAACGGCTCAATGCCGACACCTCGGATGAACTGGGCTCTCGGATGCCTTGCCGTTGTGGTGGGGAAAGGCATTTTCTGGGACGTCGCAGCAAGCAGTTCCACACGGTACTCGGCCCGTTGCGGCTGGAGCGCGCTTACTACTACTGTGCCGCTTGCGGTCATGGCTTCTGTCCCCGCGATCAACATCTAAGGATCGAGAACACCTCTCTGTCTCCCGCACTTACGCGCATGACGGGTACCGTTGGTGCCATGGTCAGCTTTCAAGAAGGCAGTGAACTGCTCAAGGAACTGGCCGGGGTGGCCGTGGATGCCAAACAGGTGGAACGCACCGCGGAAGGCCTGGGAAAGGAAATCGCCGAAGATGAACGCCACCACAGCGAGCCAGTGGATGCTCTTCCACTACCCAAGACGCTCTACCTAGGCATCGATGGGACAGGGATTCCCCTGCGGGCCGAGGAACTGGTGGGCGTGACGGGTAAGTGCGAGGGTGGCGCGAAAACCCGGGAAGTCAAACTCTGCACCATCTGGAGCGCGGAATCCTGCGATGCCCAGGGCGTCCCCATCCGCGATGAAGGATCGGTTAGCTATTCGGCGGCGATCGAGAGTGCTTTCATCCCCAACATCGCTAAGGAACGTTCTCCCTTTGCGCAGCGCGTCTGGCGCGAGGCGCAACGTCGCCGTTTCCCGCAGGCCGCGCGTACGGTCACGCTCGGAGATGGGGCTCCCTGGATTTGGAATCTAGTTGCGGAACTGTTCCCCGAGGCCATTCAGATCGTCGATCGCTTTCACGCCAAACAACACCTGAGCGAGCTCAGCAAAGCTCTCTATGGCCCTGCAAATCCACGCGCTTCCCAGTGGGCCAAACGACGGCATGAAGAACTCGATAGTGGAAAGTTCCGTGCATTGCTCGCTGCCATTCGGCGCCAACTGCCCGGCTCAGAGGAAGCCCGCCGTTGCCTACACTATTTTCTGACCAATCGCGCGCGCATGCGCTACCCGGAGTTCCAGGCGCAGGGCTTGTGCACTTCGACCGGGGTAGTGGAGGCGGGCTGTAAGGTGGCTATTGGCACTCGCCTAAAACGAGCCGGAATGCACTGGACCACGCGTGGATCGAATGCCATCATCGCGCTGCGCTGCTCGAAGTTGAGCGGACGCTTTCAAGATTTTTGGGAACGTAGATGCGCACAGATGGCGGCATGACCTACAACTTTTTCGGGGTGCACCCGAGTCAGGCCAAATCCGACGTGCTGGCAGAAGAATGACCCGGGAACGCTGAACATGATATGTTCTGCACAACTTTAAAGCTGGAACCGTACCGCAATGGCCCAAATCGGAAAATTCACGCAGCCGGACAAGTCGCCATCCTATTTCATTGATTTTCTAGAATTCCTGGACCGCCAGGCGGACATCCGGAGATTACGCAACGAAGCGCTGACAGCGCTGCAGTTAACTCGCGGCCAGAAGGTGCTGGACTTAGGATGTGGAATTGGCGGCGCGACGTTTCCGGTGGCTGATATTACCGGGCCGACCGGACTGGCAGCCGGCGTGGATATCAGTTCGGCCATGATTGAGGTCGCGACAAAACGCGCTGCAGGACGCGCGGGGATGGAATTCCGAGTCGGGGAGGCAAGCGCGATTCCTTATCCTGACAAGTATTTTGACGCTGTTCGCTGCGAACGAGTGTTTCTGTATCTGCCGGACCGGCTGGGAGCGATTCACGAGATGCAGCGCGTGGTGAAGCCAGGCGGCAGAATCGTCCTGCTGGATACGGATCTGGACTCCACTGCCGTGTATTCAAAGAAGCTGGCGCTGGCCAGGAAGATGACGTCGATCGTTGCCGATACGATGCCGAATCCAAATTCGGCGCGGGATTTGCCGGCACTGGCGAAAGAGGCTGGCCTCAAGGAGATCGCAGTCCAGACTCTCGCGATCTCGAGTCCGCACGAGTTTTTCCTGAAGGTGATGGCCGGCGCATTGGAAAAAGCAGCGCAGGAGGGCCAGGTCGAAGCGGCTGAAGTGCACGAATTCCTGGCCGAACAGGCGGCGCTTCATGCCCGTGGAGATTTCTTCCAGGCTTGGCTTTTTGTGCTGGTCAGCGCTTCCGTTTGAGGCCTTCGCTCATCTTGACGCCAATGGCAGCCGCAGTTAGGCTTGCGGGAGAAGTGCTTTTCTGTGGCCGAGTTACGGCGGGCGGGCGCCAGGCGTTTGCCGTAGAATCGTCGCGGAACAGGAACACGTGGCCGAAACGCCTTTCCAGGTCTCTGGCAACCAATCGCAGGCGGAGAATCCCGCCTCGATCCCCGCGATACTCATCGGCAGCGCCAAGCAGGCAGTGCTGCGGCTTCAGGAATATTCCTACCTCGCGCTGCAAGCAGTTACAAACGTTTTCTCCGGGCCGCGCTACATCCAGGACACCTTGGATCAGATGGATTCGATCGGCGTAGGTTCCTTGCCGATCGTGCTGCTGACGGGATTTTTTATAGGCGCAGTCATGGTATTGCAGACCGCGTCACAGTTTGTCCGGTTTGGCCAGACGGCGTTGACCGGCGATGCGGTGGCGCTGGCGCTAGTGCGGGAGTTGGGGCCGACTCTGACCAGTTTGCTGGTTACCGGGCGCTGTACCTCAGGGATGGCGTCCGAACTCGGTTCAATGCTGGTGACCGAGCAGGTGGACGCGATGCGCGCGATGGGCACCGACCCCAGCCGCAAGCTGGTGACTCCACGACTGCTGGCGACAGTCATGGTATTGCCGCTATTGACGGCGATCACCGATTTTATCGGACTCGTGGGCGGCTGCGTGGCGGCAGTGTTTTCGCTGCGCCTGGACCCGGTGCAGTTCTGGACGCGGGCCATTAATTCGCTGGAAATTGCCGACATCTGCCAGGGACTGTTCAAGCCGATCGTGTTCGGGTTCATTCTGGCGACCGTCGGCTGCTACAAGGGATTGACCGTGCGGGGCGGAACACAAGGCGTCGGACGTTCGACCACCCAAGCGGTCGTGATTTCGTCGGTGCTGATCATCGTCACCGATACGTTTTTGACGAAGCTGGCGCTGTATTTTGCGGACAAGATTTTCTAGAGCCATGCACGCAACCATCGGGTTTCGCAACGTGCGGCTGGGTTTTGACGAAGGAGATGTGCTGCGCGACGTCTCATTTGATGTGCTGCCGCGCGAAACGCTGGTGCTGCTGGGCGAAACGGGAAGTGGGAAAACGCTGAGTCTGAAAATGGCGGCAGGACTCTTAAGGCCGCAGGATGGCGAGGTGGCCGTGCTGGATCAGCCGGTGTCGCGAATGAAGGAGAAGGAGCTTCTGGGATTCCGCCGCAAAGTCGGATTTGTTTTTCAAGAGGGTGCGCTGTTTGACTCCCTGACAGTCGAAGACAACGTGGCCTATCGGCTCAGGGAAGAACGCGTACCGGAAGACGAAGTGTTACCGCGAGTCCGCGAGGCGCTGCGATTTGTGGAACTCGAACACGCAATCGACCAGATTCCCTCGGAATTGAGCGGCGGCATGCGCAGACGCGCTTCGATCGCGCGGGCACTCATCACCCGGCCGCCGGTCGTGCTGTACGACTCGCCTACAGCCGGACTGGACCCGGTGACAGCGCAGACAATCATTACCTTGATTCTGCGACTGCGCGACATTTACGGCGTCACGGCGTTGCTCGCGACGCACCGATCGCAGGACGGATTTGCGCTGGCGAACTACCACTTTGATACCCAGAGCAACAGCGTGAAGCGCAATGAGGAAAGAAAAGGCGGGGCGCAAAGCGGGTCCAGCACGCGGTTTGCGGTGCTCCGCGACGGCAAAGTTTCTTTCGAAGGCACGCCAGATCAGCTCGAGGCGGCGCACGATCCGTATTTGAAGCGGTTCCTGGTCTAGTTCTGCGGTAGGCTGTAGCGCGGCATTTTGACGAAGCAGGAGCGAGGAGCGGCGAGAGATGGCGCAGCGGAACCAACTTACCTGGACGGAGTTGCGCGTTGGGCTCTTTGTGCTGGTGTCGCTGCTGGTGGTTGCGGTCGGCATTTTTTATGTGACCGGCTCAGGTTTCTGGGGGCCGAAGTACCGGCTGAAGGCGTATTTCCCGGAAACGGCGGGGATTTCAAATGGCGCGCCGGTGCGGCTGGATGGCGTCGACATCGGTAATGTGCTTTCGGTGCACATGGCCCAGCCGCTGGCAAACCGGCCAGTCGACAAGAGCCACAACATTGAAGTAATCCTGCGAATCGAGAAACGCTACCAGCAATACGTCTTGACGGACTCCACGGCCACGTTGGTGACCGAGGGGCTTCTCGGGAATCGTTATGTGAACATCAGCAGGGGACTGACCGGTGCGCCGTTGAAAGATGGCCAAGAGGTTCCGGGCACGGCGGAGAAAAGCTTGGCGGATGTGATGGCCAGCATGCAGGGACTAACGGCCGATATCCAGAGCATGCTCGTCGATTTGCAGAACGGCAAAGGCACGCTGGGGAAACTGCTGACCGACGATTCGGCGTACAACAACTTAAACAGCGTGCTGGCCAAGAGCAGCGCGATGGTGGGCGACATTCAGAAGGGGCAGGGCACGCTGGGCAAGCTGGTTACTTCCGATGAGCTGTACAGCAAAGCGAATCAGACGCTGGACAACTTCAACGGTGTGATTACCGATGCGCGCGCCGGAAAGGGCACCATCGGAAAACTGCTGACCGATCCGTCGCTCTACGACGAGGCCAAGAAAGCGCTGCAGAACGGCAACTCGATGATCGATGATGTGCGGGCCGGAAAGGGTTCGCTGGGCCAGCTCTATACGGACGACTCGCTGTACAAGAAACTCAACCAGACCAGCACCAATCTGGCGTCGGCAACGTCGAAGCTGAACGACAACACGACCACGGCTGGCAAACTTTTCTCCGATCCAAAGCTATACGACAATTTGACCGGCTTGACGGGCGATTTGCGCCTGTTGATAGGCGACTTCCGGCAGAACCCCAAAAAATTCCTGAAGATCAAATTGTCGCTCTTCTGATCGATTCGCAGAGGCTTTGCGCATCAGACGAAGCTTGTGATGTAATCCAGTTGTAACAATACGTCGCTAAATTTGTAACCAAGGTGCGCGCCAGCGTTCTCATGGAAACTCAAGAATCTTCGAGAAAAGAAGTTCGTAGCGAACCGGTGAAATCTACGTTGCCGCAGCCGGGACGGCCGGTTCCGAACCGCGCATATCCCGGCGCCTTGATCGTCGTCGAAGGCACGGATGGTTCGGGTAAAAGTACGCAACTCTATTTGCTTAAACGCTGGCTGGAGATTGGCGGTTACCGGCTGCACTTCACGGAATGGAACTCTTCTCCGCTGGTAAAATCCGCGACGCGACGGGGCAAGCAGAGACGCCTGCTGACGCCAACAACGTTTTCCCTTTTACATGCCGCGGATTTCGCCGACCGTTGCGAGCGCCAGATCATGCCTTTGTTGCAAGGCGACTACCTGGTTTTGGCTGACCGTTATATCTACACCGCGTTTGCACGTGATGGCGCGCGTGGCTGCCCGGAAAAATGGCTGCGCAACCTTTACCGCTTTGCGCCGGTGCCGGACATCACGTTTTATTTCCGCGCGCCGCTGGACGTAGCCGTGCAACGCATCCTGAGTGGCCGGCCCAAATTGAAGTATTACGAAGCGGGCATGGACCTCGGCCTTTCCTACGACCGGCCAGAAAGCTTTCGTCTGTTTCAATCGCGGATTCTTGACGGCTACGACCGCATGGTCGAATCCGACAGTTTCGTGGTGCTTGATGGCACGCTGCCGGTTAACAAGTTGCAAAAGCAGATGCGCGACATTGTGGCATCGAAAATTGATCTGAAGCGATTCGCGCCGCGCGCGGCCGAGGCGGAATAGATGCCCGACACCGAGAAGGAAAAAGCCAAGCCCATGGCGACCGCGGAGGCGGTTTCGCTATCGCCGCCCTCGGCCGCAGCTTCGAGCAAGATCGCTCCCGCGGATGAAGAAGCTCCCTCTGACGCATTTTTGGGCCACCCACTGGTTGGCTTCGACGCCAGCGAAATCACCGGCTCGCTGATCGTGATCGAAGGAATGGACGGCTCCGGACGCTCCACCCAGATCAGCCTGCTGCAGGAATGGCTGGAGTCGGAAGGATTTGCCGTCGTCACCAGCGGTTTGCGGCGCTCGAACCTCGTCGGCCGCGACATTGACCAACTCCTGGCCAAGAACGCAGTCACCCGCCTCACGCTGGCGCTCATGTATTGCACCGACTTTTTCGATCAGCTCGAACATCGCATCGTGCCGGCGCTGAAATCCGGCGCGGTGGTGCTCGCCGACCGCTACATCTTCACGCTGATTGCGCGCAGCGTAGTCCGCGGAATTAACCGCGACTACCTGAACGGTCTCTACGCCATGGCGCTGCGTCCTCATCTGACGTTCTGGCTTAACGTTCGTCCGGAAACCGCCTTTGGCCGCGAATTCCGCAAAGCTCAGGCCATCAGCTACTGGGAGGCCGGACGCGATATGTCGCTCTCGCACGACTTGTACTGGTCATTCGTGCGCTATCAGACCATGATCAAGCGGGAATTCGAAGCCGTCGCCAAGAAATACAATTTTCTCGAACTCGACGGCGAAGCCAGCGTCTCCACGGTCAACAAGTTGCTTCGCCAGCGCATCGCAGAACAATTGGGCATCCGTTCGACAAAATATACGCCGTCGTCGGCGTTGGCTCATCTCTGGCGATAAACTCTGGGGCGATCAAAATCGCACATGCCCGATCCAGTCCACATCGCCGCGATTGACGCCGGTTCGAATGCCGTGCGCCTTTCCATCGTGCGGGCCTATTCCGCGCTCGATATCGAACCCCTTCTCAACGAGCGCTATCCGCTGCGCCTCGGGGAGAGCGTCTTTATCCGTAATCGCTTCAGCGAAGACATTTTCAAGAAAGCAGTGAAAGCGTTTCGCCATTTTCGCGGTTGCATGGACGAGTTCGGGGTAACCCGCTATCGGGCGGTTGCCACCAGCGCCACGCGGGAAGCGGCAAACCGCAAGGCTTTCATCAAGCGCATCCGGCAACGGTCCGGCATTCGACTGGAAATAATCAGCTCGGCCGAAGAGTCGCGCTTGGGCCGGGAAGCAGTCTTCAACGCGCTCGGACCGGACTGCCAGGCGCGGTGCATCGCCGACCTGGGCGGAGGCAGCCTCGAGATTAGTGTTCTAGGCGATCATGCTGTTCTGCAGACCGCACAGCTTCCCGTCGGGACCGTGCGATTGATGACTACACTCAATCTGCACGGAGTGATTCGTCCTGTGGATGCGGAGCAGGTCCGACGCTACTTGCGCGCGCCGCTGGAATCCAAACTCCCGTCACGTCCGAATCTCGATGATGGCCTGACGGTCGCGCTCGGCGGCAATGCCGAAACGTTGGCCAACGTCGCCCCCGGTCCACGCCATCACGGCATTCCGACACTCGAGCTTTCACTGCTGCGCGAGCGCCTGCCCGATCTGCTGCGGATGGATGTTCGCGAGCGCATGAAGGCTTATGGCGTTCGCCCTGATCGCGCCGACGTGATGGGAATTGCGGCAATCATCTTCGTAACGCTCGGACGCTACCTGAACGTGCGTAGCTTTGCCGTCCCGGCCGTGGGCATTCGCGAAGGCCTGGCCCACGAGATCTCAAAAGAAGCCTTTTCGCGCAAGGAGCCGCATCGCTACGGCGAAGGTGCTCGCACCATGCTGGCGGGAACGCGCAGCTTTTCGCGCCGCCTGGAGCGCGACTTGCGCCACGCCGAGCACGTCCGCGAACTCAGTTTGCAACTCTTTGATCAGCTCCAGCCGATTCATCACTTCAGCAGCGAAGAGCGGGTGATTCTCGAGGCCGGTTCGCTGCTGCACGACATCGGCCACTCCATCAGCCACAAGGGACATCACAAGCATGGCGAATACCTAACGATGAACGGCGACATCGAAGGATTGGAAGGCCGCGACCGTGCGTTGACGGCCGCGGTGGTCCGTTACCACAACCGCAAAGCTGAACCCGAAAACCATCACATCGCTTACGGCTCGCTGAATAACAGTGACCGACGCTTGGTCCGGCGCCTGGCATCCCTGGTACGGATCGCAGAGGGTCTCGACCATTCGCATCGCCAGCGAATTAGCCGGTTGCATGCGGTGTTTCAGCGCGGAGCGGTAGGTCTGCAGGTAGAAGCGCGCGGCGATGCCAGCGAGGATATCGGCGACGCACAACGCAGTGCCGAACTCTTTGAAAAGGAATTCAAGACCCGCTTGTACTTCCGACCGTTGATCAGTTGATTCGCGTACTTGGCGGCCGCACACTAAAAGACGAGAAGGGAACTGGCTGAAATGCGATTGTGGATCGTGCGTCACGGCATTGCTATAGACCGGGAGGACCCAAAGTGTCCTTCAGACCCGGAACGCTTTCTCACCCCCGAGGGCCTGAAGAAAACGCGTGAAGTGGCCAAGGGTTTTGCGGCCCTGGAGGATAGCCCCCATCTTTTTCTATCCAGTCCCTACGTGCGCGCGATGCAGACGGCGGAGCTGTTTGCCGACGTTTGCAGAATCTCAAAATCGAAGATTGAGCGCACCGAACATCTGTTGCCGGGGGCCGAGCCAGCGGCGTTTTTCCGCGAGCTGGCGCACCGCAGGGGCGCGGAAAGCGTGATCGTATTTGGCCACGCGCCGAATCTCGACGAATTGATCGCCTATGCCCTGGGATCGAAGAAAGACCTGACAGCGCTCAAGAAAGCCGGAGCCGCATGCATCGAGCTTGCGCGTCTGCATCCGCCTTCCGGCACGTTGGTGTGGCTGATGACGCCTAAGGCGCTGCGTCAACTCGCGAAGTAACCTTACCGCGCGGCTCCCACCAGCTGCGGCCCGCGCTCCGCTTCGGAGGGCGTCGGCGCTTTGGCTATAGCCGGCTCCAACCGGACCACGATGGTCTTTCCAAGGCTGGTCTCCAGCAGTGTTTTGGCCTCGTCGGCGCGCGCTGAGTTCTCGATGCCGTCTTCGACGACCTTTACGCGTAACAGCAATCCCTGCGTGCTGGTTTCCAGGGTGAGGTTACGGCCGGACGTGACACCAGCTTTCCTGAGACCGATCGCGAGCCGCAAAACGCCCGCAAGCAGCAGAACCGATGCGCGCTGTTCGGCCGGCAAGCGAGAGAACCGCCGATTGGCTTCGCCCGGTTCCGGGCCGCGCTGGAACCGTAGCGCCCAGGCCGTGCGCTCCCATTCCACGGACTGCCAGCCCGGCGGAAGGGGCGAATCCAGCAGGAAGTTCCTTGCAGACTTCTCGCGGGATTTGCGTTTTCCATCGGCACGGATTCCGGTCAAGCGCGCCGCGGTGTCCAGAACGCGCCGGAAGCTGTCTTCCTCGCAAGCGGTGCACAGCCCGGATTTTCCCAACTGGAGAGAGAGACTTCTTGCCAGCCGGGCCACCGTCAAGCTCCGTCCCGGCCTCGGGTCCATACTTTTGCGCATCGCCTGGATCCGGCCTTTGGCATAGGTTTTCCAATCCTGCCTCGGAAATCCGCCTGCCCACGTCTGCCAGATGCTCGCTGCTCCCAGTGCCATCTGCCGGTAGTTCTGCAGATTCTCACCGCGCGCTCGTTCAATGCGGCCCACCCAGTCTTCTTTCTCCGGCAAGTGCTCCTCGCCGCAGTTTTTCTCAACCAGAGATTTCAAGACGTCCAGGTCGTGAATATTTCCAAGGGCGTCCTGCACGCGCTTCAAGGAATCGCTCCAGTCTTCATGAGCCACCGGCAGAAGTGCCTCCACGGTATAGCGAAACTTCTTAACCCCAATGCGCAGCGCATGCCACGGCCCCGGGCTTTCATTACGCATCGCGCGCCGATGAAGCTCTTTCGCTTCCTCCAGCCGCTCCAGCGCCAGGCAGTGGGCCGCGCCGCCATCCGCCGGGATTCGCCGCAGACGAGCCGCCAGAGCGCGCTCCAGTTCCTTCCAGCGCCTTTGCTCGAAACGCTCTGCGCGGTAGAGGGCCCGGGCTTGTGTGGCTTCTTCGGTTTCGGACAGCGAAGCCAATAGTTTCTGCTTGAGCGGATCGTCTTGCGACTGCAGCTCCTTGATCCACTCTTCCATCACCTGCTTGTCGCGCAAGTCTCCAAGCGACCGAAAGAGCTTCTTGGCGCCCTCGCGCAGTTCCTGCCAATCCGGATGCGGATCGACCTCTTGGACGGCTGCGGCAACCGAGCGGCACCTCCGCAGCGCCACCCGCAAGTCGTGAACCGTGTCGGCGTCCGGTTTGCCGAGGAGTTTTCGCAGCTCGGCGAGAGAGCGGTTCATCCAGTACCCAAAATCGCGATAGTCGGGACAGGTGCGGGAGGGAGTTTCGGGAACGATGTTAACTGCGTGAGCCACTACAGAAATATCCTTGTCTTGGTCTTGTAACAGGCGGGTAACAAAAGGAGCTTAAGCCTTGGGTGCCTAACCGTCTAGTGGGGCTGTGGAAAACTCCCGTTCCTGCCGGTGGCGCGGGGAGGGCTTTGTGGACTCGGCTCCCCGGCAGCTAGGTGAAATCGCCGCGTTCATGTTAATTTTGTTGTTTAGGGCCGGAGTGGCGGAATGGCAGACGCGGCGGACTCAAAATCCGCTACCCGCAAGGGTGTGAAGGTTCGACTCCTTTCTCCGGCACCATGATGCCATTGGACTTTGCTGAACCCGCTACTGTTCTCGCCCACTTTTAGTGATCCCGCCTGCGAGCAAATCTCTAGTGTTGAGCCGCAAGAAATTCGCCCGCCATGGCCGAGGCAGATTTTATTGAGCAGCGTTGGCCCGCAATGGCCATCGCGCTGCCGCTGCCGTTGGCCTCAGGATTGGTGGATAGCACCGGCTATCTCGGCGTAGCTGCGGTCATGGCTTTGCAGGCCATTGCATCGGTAATTCTGGCGATATCCGGCTGGATTGGCGGTCAAATTGGCCATCACGTGGCGTGGTGAGCCACCGCGGGTCCCAAAGCCCCTTGCGCGACGGGCAGCCTAAGCGCTTCTCTGCAGCAGCAATCATCGTTTCACAAGCCCCTCTGGCCTGCTGAAGATGGAAATCCTGAATCGGGAAGAAAACTGTTTCTTCCCATATTGAAACGGTTTAATCTTTCGGGCGCCATCCAACAAGGTTCCGAGAGGATTTTTTTGCATGTTCCGTCGAGTTGTGCTTCCACTGCTGCTGATCTTCGTCGCCAGCGCTGGAGCCCACTTGTTTGGCCAATCGGCTCCGCGCGGCGCGCAGGCGCCCGGGTCGCTTGAATTGGCCAAGGGTTGGGAGATTCAGTCATCTTGCGAAGCCAAAGACTCCGGCGATGCAATCTCGCGAGCCGGGTATGCCACCGCCGGTTGGCACAAGACCACAGTGCCAAACACCGTCGTCGGCAGCCTGGTGGACGACAAAACCTATCCCGACCCGACGCTGGGCACCAACCTGCGGACCCTTCCCGGAATGAACTATTCCACGGCCACGTTTTTCGCCGACCAGGACATGCCCGACGGCAGCCCCTTCAAATGTTCCTGGTGGTGGCGCAATGAATTCACGATTCCCGGTTCAATGAACCAAAAAAACATCGCGATCCATTTTCCAGGTATCAACTATCGCGCCAACGTCTGGTTCAACGGGGAAAAAATTGCCGACGCGCAAGACGTCGCCGGGACCTTCGGCATCTTCGAATTCAATCTGACCAGACTCGCTAAGCCCGGTCAGAAGAATGCCATCGCGCTGGAAATATCCGCTCCCGGCAAGGACGATCTCGGCATCACGTGGGTGGACTGGAATCCTACTCCGGCCGACAAGGACCTAGGCATCTGGAAGGAAGTCACGGTCACGGCCAACGGCCAGGTGGCCCTTCGTAATCCTTTTGTGAAGGCGCAGCTCAGCTCCGATTTTTCCGCTGCTGATCTCACCATTTCCGCCGATGCGCGCAATGATTCGGCCGCTCCGGTAAAAGGGAACTTCACGGTCGAGCTCGAGGGAAAGACTCTGTCCCAGCCGGTCGAACTCGCCACAGGCGAAACAAAGTCGCTCGTTTTCGATCCGGCGAAATATCCCGTGCTGCACCTGGCAAAGCCGCGCCTCTGGTGGCCCTACACCATGGGCCTGCCCAGTCTCTACAAAGCGGAGGTGCGGTTCACGACTGACGGCGGCGTTTCAGATTCAGCGAGTCTGAAGTTCGGCATTCGCCAGGTCACCAGCGAACTCACCGACAAAAGCAGCCGCCTGTTCAAAATCAACGGCCGCCGTATTCTGATTCGCGGCGCCGCCTGGGCTCCCGACATGTTCCTGCGCCCCATGCCCAAAAAGCTCGACGCCGATCTTCGCTACGTCAAGCACATGGGTCTGAACACCATTCGCCTCGAAGGTCGCATTGACCGCGACGAGCTGTTCAACAAGACCGACGAAATGGGAATTCTCGTGATGCCGGGTTGGACCTGCTGCGACGCCTGGGAGCAATGGGACAAGTGGACCGCCGACACCCGCAAAGTCGCCGCCCGTTCCATGGCCGATCAGGCCCGCCGCCTGCGCAATCACGCCAGCGTTTTTGTCTGGCTCTACGGCAGCGACGGCCCTCCGCCTGCCGATGTCGAAAAAATGTATCTCTCGATTCTCTCCGACGCGCAGTGGCCCAATCCGTCCATCTCTTCGGCTAGCGAAACGCCAACCACGGTTACCGGCAAGTCCGGCGTGAAGATGCCCGGGCCATACGAATACGTTCCGCCCGTCTATTGGTTGGCTGACACGCAAGCCGGTGGCGCCTACGGCTACAACACGGAAACTAGTCCCGGCCCGGCGATTCCTACGCTGGAGAGCGTCAAGCGCTTCATTCCCAAAGATCATCTATGGCCGATCGACGGCGTTTGGAACTACCACGCTGGCGGCGAGCGATTCACCACCGTCAACGTCTTCAACGATGGATTGAACAAGCGCTACGGCCCGGCCACTTCGCTCGAAGACTACGAACGCAAAGCGCAAGCGATCGCCTACGACGGAGAGCGGGCCATGTTCGAAGCCTACGGCGCGAAGAAGTACGTCTCTACCGGCGTCATTCAATGGATGCTCAACAACGCCTGGCCTTCGCTCATCTGGCATCTTTACGACTACTACCTGGTTCCTGGCGGCGGCTATTTCGGCACCAAAAAGTCTATGGAGCCGCTGCACGTGCAGTATGGCTACGACGATCAGTCGGTAAACTTGGTGAACGACACCTACACCGAGCACAAGGGCATGAAGGTTCGCGCACGGATCTATTCCATCGAATCCAAGCTGCTAGCCGACCAGGAGGTTTCGCTCGACGTTCCCGCCGATGGCGTAGTCAGAGCGTTCGACGTGCAGAAGCCAGACGGCTTGACGATGACTTTTTTCCTGAAGCTCGAGTTACACGACTCAGGCGGTAGGGGGGTTAGCGAGAATTTTTACTGGTTGTCGGCGAAGCCCGACACGCTCGACTGGGCACACCGGCAGGACACGGTGTACACGCCGCAAGCTGAATTCGGCGATCTCACCGGCCTCAGCTCGCTGCCGGCAGTAAAACTACAAGCTTTCGCGGGGCTGGACCAGAAAGAAGGCTCGGCGGCAGGCACGGCTCGCATTCAATTGAAGAATACTTCCGGTACGATGGCTTTCCAAATTCGGCTGCGCTTGGCGAATCCTAAGGACGATTTTGACGTGGTCCCCGTTTTCTGGGAAGACAACTACTTCTCGCTCCTTCCTGGCGAAAGCCGCATCGTCAAAGTCAGCTACGACACTTCCGGGCTCGACGGCGGGCGCCCGCAAATCCAAGTCGGCGGTTTCAACATCACGCCCGCCGTCATACCAGCCCAAGCGCTTCACTAGCGCGCCTGCCGCCACACGTGCTTGCCGACGCTGGGCTTCGAAAGGCCCTGCCCGGTGTTGGATTTGCAAAACCTTTTCCGCTCGCTCACAATGCGCGGCGATGAATCGAACTAGGTCAAAACTGCTCCGTCGCCGGCTCTTCGCCCCATCCGCCGCGCTGTCGCTTTGGGTCCTTTCCGCAGCACCGGCCCGTGCTCAAGGCCCGAACCTAGAAGCAGTCCAGACCGAAGTCCAAAAACGCATCGCATTCTCCGGCGCCGACGTTGCCATCTACTTCCACACCCTCGACGGCAAATCCGAATGGACTTTGCACCCCGACGTTCCGTTTCATGCCGCCAGCACCATGAAGCTGCCGGTTATGATCGAGCTCTTTCATCAAGCCCAGGAGACCAAACTCACGCTTGACGACAAGCTGGCGGTAAGGAACGAATTCAGCAGCATCGTGGACGGCTGGCCTTACAAACTCAACAGCGCTGACGATTCGGAGCTCGAGTTGTACCAAGCCGAGGGACAGACCCGTACGCTGCGCGAACTCTGCGAACTGATGATCACCTCGAGCAGCAACCTGGCCACGAACCTTCTCATCGCCAGACTCGGTGTGGAAAATATTCGCGCCACCGTTCATCAGTTGAACGCCGACGGCATGAACATTGTGCGCGGAGTCGAAGACAGCAAAGCTTTCGAGAAAAACCTGAACAACACCACCACGGCACGAGGTCTGGGCATCCTGCTGCAAGCGGTCGCCGATGGCCAGGCGGGTGACAGGGAAAGTTCACGCCAGATGGTGGAAATCCTCGAACGCCAGAAATTCAACGAAGGAATTCCCGCTGGCCTCCCTCCGGGTACTCCCGTTGCCCACAAAACTGGCGAAATCACAAAAATCCATCATGACGCCGCCATCGTCTATGCCCAGCGCCCGTATATTCTGGTTGTCCTGGTGCGCGGACTCGCCGAGAAGAAGGACAGCGCCGCTCTGATGGCTGATATCAGCAAACAATTCTTCGCCGCTACCCAGGTAGCGCCCCCTTAGGGCACTTTCCGCGCAACCTCCGGCGTGCTCTCGTACATCCAATCAGTTAGACTTTGTCTACCCTGGCCGGCGCCGGTGCGCCCGGATCTTCGCGCTACACCACTGAGAGGAACAATACGATGAGAAACTGGTTGAGAATCGTTGCCGCCGTAGGTGCGGTCCCGCTCTTCGCCGCGGCGAGCTTCGCCGACACCCTGGAATTGAAAGATGGTCGCGTTTTGCAGGGCAAATATCTGGGTGGAACCCAGGCGGTCATGCGTTTTGAGGTCAACGGCGAAGTGCAGACTTTTCCCACAAACACGATCGTAGCCCTGACATTCACTCACAATTCCGCCTCGGCCGCGGCAGCGCCTCCTTCAGCACCGGCGCCGCAACCGGCCTCAGCTCCAGTCCCAGCGAATTCCTACGCGGGAAATAGTGGTGGCGACGTCACGCTTCCCGCCGGCCAATCCATTCTCGTTCGCATGATTGACAGCGTGGACTCCGCCAAAAATCACGTTGGCGACATTTTCCACGCCAGCCTCGAAACCGACCTCTACGCCAACGACACACTGGTCGCGCGAAAGGGAACTGACGTTTATGGCCGCCTCGCAGCAGCCGATAAGGCCGGCACGTTTTCTGGCAAGTCCGAACTGCAGCTTGAACTGACCCGCATGGTCGTTGATGGCAAGGACTATCCGCTGGTCAGCAGCGACTACAACGTGCAGGGCAAAGGCCGCGGCGGAGATACCGCCAAGAAGGTTGGCGGCGGTGCCGTGCTCGGCGCGATCATTGGCGGCATTGCCGGCGGCGGCAAAGGCGCAGCCATCGGCGCGGCGGCCGGGGGCGGCGCGGGAGCCACGGTGCAAGTCTTGACGAAGGGGCCGCAAGTCAAGGTTCCAAGCGAGACGCTGCTCGAGTTCCGCCTTCAGCAGCCCGCGACCGTCACTCCAGCGTCCCGCTAGCCGCTACGATCTCCTGCAGGTAACCGTAATGTAGGGGCGGGCGCTAGCCCGTCACTCCTCTATAGCCACCGAGAATGTGCTTTTGAAGCACATTCTGTTGCTCCACAGGCACATTCCGACTTGAACTCCAAAATCCTTCTTGCCACTTCTGCTGTTAGTGACTAAGCTACCCCTCCAGCAAAACGAATTGGCGGCGCAAGAGCGCACGTGGGGGGGCAGGATGCCGAAAGAAAAACCGCAGGTGAACATCGGGGAAGTCATCAAGACTTATCGAGGACAGCGCGGGCTGTCCCAAGGGGACATCGAGCGCCGTACCGGCCTGCTGCGCTGCTATCTGTCGCGCGTCGAAAACGGCCACACCGTTCCCTCACTCGAAACTCTCGCCAAGATTGCGGAAGCCATGGACATCTCCCTGGCTGACTTTTTCCCGGGCACCGAAACGCCCCGCGACAAAGAAACCCAAAAAATGCTCGGCGAGCTTTCTCAGGACGAAATTCGCTTCCTGCTGGAAATCAAACGCTACAGCTCGACTCTCTCGGACGGCGACAAGCGACTGGTGCTGGCTATGATTCGCAAGATGGCCACCATGATTCCGCCGCCGGCAACCTCGCGCAAGCCGGTCATCCGCCGCCCTGCGGTCTAACCGAGGCACCGATCGCAGGCAGCGAGCTTTCGCCGAAGCTGTAAAAGCTGGTTTCCAGGTACGTTTTTCCTGCAGTAGGAAATCGAACCGTCGCGCGCTAAGGAGGCCTTTGGACCAGCCGGGTTCGCGCTCCGATTACCTGTTTGCCGGCGCTGTCACGTTGGTCTCCCTAATGGCGATCGCGTTGCGCTGGAGCGGATTGAACTCCCAAAGTCTTTGGGGCGACGAAGGCTATACGATCTGGCTTTCCAGATTGTCGCCAACGACGATCTGCCACAACCTGCTGTTCGATACCGGTCCCCCTCTGTACTACTTCATCCAGCACTACTGGGCAGTCTGCTTTGGCTCTGGCCCGTACGCGGTGCGCGGGCTCGCGGCGCTTTTTGCGACGCTTTCCTGGCCCCTGTTTTACCTGCTCGCTCGCAAAATTCTCATCGACCGTGCGGCGGTCTTGATGGCGCTGGCGCTGGGTGCATTTTCGTTCCTGCAGATCTGGTATTCCCAGGAGGCGAGATTCTATTCGCTGCTTTTCCTTTTCTCGCTGGCAAGTGTCTTTTGCCTGTTGCTCCATCTGGAAAATCGGACCCCACTGCGGTTTGCTGGCACCCTGTTATGCCTGGTGGCTGGTCTCTATACCCACAACATCGCTCTGTTTTATCTTCCTGGATTCGCGGTGTTGTGGCTGTGGTATCCCTCGGAAACCCCTTTTTCCGTTCGGATCAAAGACCTGGCCGCCGCCAGCATCGCAGCGCTGTTACTGTACCTCCCCTGGCTACCGTCGTTGCGGACTCAAGTCCGCAACGTGCACCACGCCTTCTGGTACGGTGCGCCCACGGTGCGCGACGTCCTGGATACCTTTTGCGCTTTATGCGGCGTGGACGCGGCCACGCTCCAGATGCTTTGGCGGAATGCGCTCCACCTGCAGTCCACCGCGCTGTTCGGTATTTTGACTTGGGGGCCGCTCGTGGTGCTGCTCTATCTCCTTTTTCTTTCTTGGGGTCCGAGGCGATCCCCGCAGTTACAGAAAGTCTTCTCCTTAGCTGTTTATTCGCTTCTGCCGGTAGTGCTGATTTTTGCGCAAAGCCGGATCTCCACGCCCATTTTTCAGGATCGGCTTATGATCGCCTCTTCCGCCTTTCTGCCTTTGGTCTTCTGCCTGCCGTTCACCCGGGTGCCCGGGAACCACCGGTGGCTGTACCAGTCCCTGGCAAGTTTGTTGCTGCTGGGAAGTGTGCTCTCCTGTTTTGTGTTTCCTCGCCGCTATCACCGGGACGATTGGCGCGGCGCCACCGAATACCTGCAAAAAATTCCGGAAAGTCCGCGCCTGGTCGTCGTCGTTCCGGATCTGCTTCAGTTCCTCGTGCAATACTACGCGCCGCATCCTCCCGCCGGCATGGAATACGGCGGGTTGCTGTCGAAATACGATCCGCCCGACCCCACGCTACAGTCGCGGATCTTGGAACTCGAACAGCATGTAGACACCCTTGCTCCCGTCGCTTGGAAAAATTGGGAAAAATATCGCGAGATCGATCTGTTGCTCGCGTCACAGTCTTACCGCACGGTGAATCCGACGCTCGAGTACCTCAAGACACGCTGCTTGGCGCTCGAGACCATCGAGTTTGCGCACTTGGAAGTCCGGCGCTGTCAAATGCAGCCGCAAAAGGCCGGCGACCGGGCCCAAGCCGTCGAAGGATCCGCAGAGTAAGCAGCCCGTTTTTCCGCTTTCCGCTTGAACTGTAAGCCATCGCGGAAAGCGGGACGCGACGACTGGAAACGGAAGGCCGAAGACCAAATTACCGTTTTTAACCTTGCCTTTGCTCAGGCTCCTCGAGTCGGAAGTTTGCCTAAACGCCAGCCGCTTTGGCATGAGTCGTCGGGGTGCCGGAAAGCGCGGTCAGTAGCGCCAGCGCCGGGAAAAATGCCCCGGCGAAAGGGCTGGTGGGAGTCGTCAGTGCTACTGCGCGAGCGCTTTTCTTGGCCTGTCCGGCCGGCGCCGCCAGGCTCTGAATGGCTACCGGAGCGGCATGAGACTTGCGCAGATGAGGGCGGCCCACTTGTCGGGTATCCAGCCGGAGACTCCTTGCACCACACCGCACAATTCGGCCGGCACGTGGATTTGGCCCCCGCGCCCGCGAAATCGACCCAGCTCGGGGTGCTCGTATTCGTTCAGTTGAATGCCCAGTGCCTTGTTAATACTGCCGATCGTGCCCTCCACTCGAACCCGGCACTTGGCAGCGCTGTCTTCCAGCACTTTCAGCCCGCTCGCTTTTGCCCAGCCTTTGATGTGCTGCAAGTCCTCCGGATCGGCTGCAAATCTTTCTTTGAATTCTTTTTCATTCAGATAGTGGCGTTCAGCCGGCAGCTTGCGGTTCATCTCCTCCAGCAAGGCGAGATTGCCCGCGGCGCCGGCCGGATTCTGGCGCGCATAAATGCTTATTTTGATCTTGCTTCCCGGATCGGATTTCCCTAGCAGCCTGGCTTGCGGCAAAGCCGCGCGATTGCTGCCCGGGATGGCTATCCTGGTTTCGGATTGTATTGTTGAAGGCTTCTTGTTTTCATGGTGTTGGATCCTTTCAGGTTTACGGGAGGGGCCTGCCGGGGCATCGTACATCTAGCTACGTTCCTTGCGTAAAGCTTCCTTGCAGCGCTTTGAGCGCTGTGTCGTCGCGGTCGGGAAATCACGCCGCAGGGCAGTACTTGCAACAGCTTATAGGCGGGTCTTGCCCCGCCCGTTGGCACTCTTATGGGTCATGAATCACGAAAGCAGAACGCGCGAATCGCCTACGACCGCAGAACCAAACAGCTCGCAATCATGTCGTGTAGCGCCTGCTTCTTTTCCGTAAACCCCGCCAGCATGTAGCCGATTCCAAAGGGAATCATGCTGGTTACGATCTTCGCGAAGTACCGCCCGGAAGCGCGGCCAAACGAAATTCGGGTCCCATTCAAGTCGGTCACCACCAGATTCAAAACTTTCTTGCCGACCGTAGCCTGCCACTCGCAGCTCTCGCAATAGGCGTAATAAAGCCAGCTGCCTGCCACCCCCAGCACGATAAGAATCCAGATCGAACCGAGAAACGCCATCACTATTGCCGGATTGGGCGGCTCGCCGGGTTCCAGCCGGTGCAGTCCAGCACCGATGCCGGTTGCCATGGCTAGCGGAATCAGCAAACAGATCAGAACCCCGCCGACAATCACGCTGTCAATCAAGTGCGCGACCAAGCGAAGCCAAAATCCCGCGTAGCTTCGGGTCGGTGTCGGCAGCCAGTGCGGAGAAACCGTGGCCGCAGCTGGCGATGTAAACTGTGGCGTTCCGTACGACGGCTGCGATGGCGAGCCGGGCAGCGGACCGGGCACCTGCGGAGTTTGTACCGGAGTGCCACAACTCGGGCAAACTGCCACGTTCGGTGCCAAATTGTTTCCGCACTTTGAGCAAAACATTCTTTCTCCTTCAGTGACCGGCGAAATCCTTCGGCGAATGCAGGCATGTTACAAGAAGCCGCTCTTTCCCGAAACCGAAAAACAAATCGTCTGATCGGGCCGTCCAGCCGCCGCACTGTTCCTCTCCGCGCTCCCCTGTGTGTACCCTCCCGTGCCAAAGCCAATCCGCGCCGTTCGCTTGGCCCTGATCCATTTCTACGATAACTTGGGCCAATGTCGGATCTCACTCCATCCCTGAAGGCGAGTGCCCCCTTACCCAAAAAAGCTGCCGGAGTTGCGCCATCGCCTGTCGCTGATTCCTCACGCCCATCCCGCGCCAGGACCTTCCTCTGGTGGTTCATGCTGCTCAACTCGGTCGGTGTAGGCGTATACGCGACGCGCTATTTCATCTTCCCGACCACTGATCCCCATTTCGCTCACTACCTGCTTCCGCTCCGCTGGCACATCGCCGGAGGAATCGGGGCCATGCTCATCGGCCCGTGGCAATTCTCAGCAAGACTCCGCGCCCGGAACCTCGAACTCCACCGCTGGCTCGGCCGCTTCTATCTCATCGAAGTGGCGCTCGGCTCCCTCGCTGGCCTGGCCATGTCCTTGGTCTCCGAGCAAGGCCTGCCCACCCACCTCGGCTTCGGCTTCCTCGCCGCGTTGTGGTTTGTCACCGGACTGCAAGCCTACCGCATGATCCTGCAAGGCAACATCGCCGCACACCGCCAGTGGATGATCCGCAACTTCGCCCTCACTCTCGCCGCGGTCACACTGCGCAACTGGCTCCCCCTGATGCTCTTCGTCTTCCACTGGTCTTTCCGCAGCAGCTACATCACCGTATCCTGGCTCTGCTGGATCCCCAATTTATTGGTCGCCGAGTGTCTGGTCCGGCGCAAGAAGAGTCCCGAACCGGCCAAGCTCCCGCTGCTATAATGAAATTCTCTGCCTGCTAATCGAAGGTTGCGCCAGCCGTGCGCGCCCGCCAGCCCGTTGCCGGCAGCGGCGTGGAGTCCACAATGGCCGCAGTTCAAAGAGCCTGCTGCAGTTCACCCGCCGCAATCTGTTACTGGCTTGCCGCCTCGGTGGTTGCGTGGGGCGCCCTGAGCACCGCCGGTATCTACTGGTATCCGCTGCGTTGGTACGCAGCCTCGACAGCGCTTTTCGCGGCAGGAATTGGCTGCGTTGCCAACTGGGCGAAGAATCGGTCCTATCACTGCGCCATTACCGCTCCACTGTTTCTGGGCGCGGCCGTTGTTTTCGTACTGGAAGATCTTCGCATCGCGCGCATAAACGTAGCCCTGGTCTGGTCACTCGTGGCTCTCGGAACGGGTTTGGCTTTCGCTCTCGAATGGCGATACGCAAGGAATTTGCGTAGGTAATCTCGCGGGCCGATCAGCTGCGGCATGCCTACAGATTAGGCGAGCTGACCAGTTTCGTCAGCGTTCGGGCCTTGTGGCCGAAGTACAGCCCGTTCAGGGTTTTCCAAGGGAGAATCAGCAGATAAAGGACGGCAGAGAACACCGACCACGCAGCCGGCAGCGCCAGCGCGGCGAGCGCCGCCAACAGGCCGATAGCCGAAAGCCCCAGCGCGTCAATGATGGACGATACGGTCAGCAGCCGTTCTACGCCGTTGAACTCAAGGTCGTCGCGTCGCCGCCAGGCGTTCCAGTACAGCGCCGCTACCAACAAAAACACTACGGCGAACCCCATCGCGTACAAAGCCAAACGCCCGTTGGTCTCGACCGTGGTGGAGAGCCAGGTAGGAGACGAATCACGGAACAAAACTGCCGAGATCGTGTCGAACAAAAGTTTGACCGGATACACGCAAAAGAGGATGAGGAACAACAGCGCGCAGTTGAGAATCAGTGTGAGCCGGTCGCGCAAGCCGTAGCGGCGGAAGAACGTGTAATGCGACGTCCAGCCGCCGAGAACCATCGCCAGGCACACCGCAACGGTGACCATCGAAAGCAGCGGCGGCATCGCAAAGCGCACGGTCTTGGGAACCGTCAGCGAAATGGCCAGCAGCACCAGCGCAATCGCGAACACGATGTCGCTGAAAATATCTATGCGCGAGAGACCGGCGCCGCGCATCCGGAAGCCACGTTCAACCGGGAGTTGGTCCAAGGGGTCCATCGGGACTTTCTAACCAGCGGCTAGCGAACCGGCGCGCTTTCCGGGCTGGGCTTGGAGACCGCGGGCGATTCGATATTCAGGACCGAGGTCACGAAGTCGCTCAGGGTCATTCCGAAATGCCCAACCACGCGCTGTTTGAGCGTCGTGTAGTCCTGGGTGCCGCTGAAAATATCAGCCATCAGCTGGCGGAAAATCGTGCTGCGCCGCAGGAACTGCACCATGCGCGTTGTAACCGCAGTGCCGAGGAACGAGCCGCGATAGAAGCGGCGCACAATCCGCGCAGCAAATTCCAATTCGCAGTAGAACGCCGCGCGTACCCAGTCGGTGTACATCTGCGGCTTGCCTTCCGCGATGGCCTTGCCCAGCAGCTCGCCGGAGCGCATCGCGTAGAACAGCCCCTCGCCGGTCAGCGGATCAACAAAGGCCGCTGCGTCGCCGACCAGCGCCCAGTTTTTGCCGACCACAGTGCGCTGGGAAAGCGTTGGGACCTGCGGCGACGGAAGCACATGACTGTAAAACCGCGCACTGTCCGTGCAGAACTTCTGCCGGCCGATGAACGTCTGCAGGTGACTCCGCAGCTCGCTCTGGGTATGCGACGACATGCTGCCGCAAATTCCAACCGATAGATGGTCGCAGCGCGGAAAGGACCAGATGTAGCCATCAAAGTGCGGCAAAAACTTGATGATGATCGCATCGGAGGCCTGCGGAATGAAGTAGCCCTGTGTGATTTCGAGCTCGTCTTTCTTGAGCGGGCGCGTTTCAGGAAGCAGTTGATTACGCGCTCCGGCGGCGAGGACCAGAAAATCGGCGCTGCGCCATTCGCCTTCCACCGAATACCGCGGCTTGTCGGCCGACGTATCCACCGCAACAATGTGCGAGCGATTCACCTCACAACCGGCACCTTGCGCGCGCTCCAGCAGCAGGCCGTTCAGCGCCGTGCGCGAGTAGATGACGATCGGGTGTGGCATTTCGAGTCTGGCGCGCTGCTCGTTGCTGGCGATCAGCTCAATGGAGTGGATCAGCTTTTTGGGATAAGGATTATCCAACAGGAAAGGAAATCGTTGAATCGCTTTGTGCGTGAGCCCGCCGCCACAAGGCTTTTCCCACGCCAGGTGCTCATCAAAAATACGCACGGTGTGCCCAGCGCGCGCCAGCTGTTCACCGCACATGGAGCCGGACGGACCACCGCCGACAATGACGACTTCAGCCATTTTCTTGTTTACCCACATCGTGTGGATCTTGACAGGCCGCGGAAGCACGGCCGTTGCTTCCGTGGATGCGGAATCCTCAGGCGACGGGCAGAATCGCGAGGACGAAACCAGCGAGGAGTATAGCACCGAAAACGGCCGCGGAGGATAGGCACCGTGTCCGGCGGCTAACCGCGTCCACGGCCAGCCGCTGCAGGATGGAAAACAGCGCGAAGTACAGCACCAGCAGAACATAAATGAACTGGCCGGAATGCAGACAGAAGACGGCTCCGATCGCGGCGAGCCAAACGATTCCACGCAGCGCGAGTCCGGTAAGAATGCGGCGAAGGTCTGGGGATTTGGTTGGCGCGCCAAGCAGAACTTCTTCGGCCAGGTGCCAGGGCAGAAATGCCAAAAACAGCAAGGGAAAACGCAACCAGCGAGCCGGTGTCAGCCATGCTTCGTAAAACGTGAGTTCGAGCCATGCTGCGAACAGCAGCAGCAACACCAACGCGGCGGCGCAGGCCCCAAGGCAAGAAGAATTGAAAAATGTGCGAAATTCGGGCAGCGATCTGCGATGAACAATCAGCACGGCTGCGCCGACTAGGAAGAGTAACGAAGCTAGGTAGCTGCCCTGAAAAATGCGGCTGAAGGGGAAGGGAATGACGAAATACAGGAGCACAACCGCGGCGATCGAAACAATCGCCACCGTGAGCGCCGCTCGTAGGGTCGGGACAGCGGGCCAAGGTTGGACTGCGTTTGCGTCCGCATTTTGCAAAGTGATTTCCCGCAGGAAAGGTGGTACCAGAACCGAGAGGCCGAAAATTCCGATCAGGCAACCGAGCGCCGGATGACTTTCGGGCCAAGGCGCTGCTGAACTGGTGCCAAGCAGATGCGCGGTCCAGTTACACAGCGCTGCGAACGTTCGAGGGGCGAACAAGATGCTGACGTGCGTAGTGTGCGGAATCACCGTATATTGATTAGTAATATCGCCTGTTTGTGCTACGAGCTCCCTGGCAGTGTTGCGAATCGAAGCCGGTTCCCACGACGCGGACAGAACCAGTGAGTGCGGCGGAAGGGGCGGATGGCTTTGAAACAGCAGGAGTTCCGGCGAAACCTCTCTTGACGGCTGCATTGGAGCGGGCGAAATGGCGATGACCCCCGCGACCTGGATCTGGGCTGCCACTCGCGCGGCGATGGCGCCGCCCATGGAATGGCCGGCCAGAATCGTTCGCTCTGGAAGAATTGCTTTGCGCGCCGCAAGGTCGCGTACTAGCGATAGCGCGCAGGACTCAGCCCGTTCGGGCGAAAACGGGCCCGGCGCCTTGCCGTGGCCGGGAAGATCGGGCACAAAGACGCGCAGTTCCTGATTGGCGAATTCGTGCGCGGTAAAGAGCATCACTTTCTTGTTTGCCGACAGGCCATGCAAAACGACGACCGAGCCTGCGGGCGTACCCGAGAGGGGTTCGTAAATGTCGGTTGCCATATTGCAGCCGCCCGCGGTGGCCAGCACCGTGCGGACTTCCGGTGCATCGCGGCGCACGAGATAAAATCCGAACCCGCAGACCAGAAGCCCTGCAGCGGCTTGCAGCAAGTCGCGGCGATTCAGTTTGGGAATGCCGGGAGCCGGGCTCACGAACTGGCTCGCAACAGGCGGGCGCCGGCAAAAATGGAAATTGGACGCGCATGATAAAATGAACGTTGGCACTGCGGGAAAATGTTGCAGGGGCCAAGGGAGCGCAGTTGAGAAGCGCGGTTTTGAGTCTGCACGACGCAATTCTGCAGTTTGGCCCGGGGAAACGCAACGGGCGGCGCTTGGTGTTTACCAACGGCTGCTTCGACCTGCTGCATCCCGGGCACATCGCGACGCTGGAGAAGGCCCGAAGCTTAGGCGACGCACTCCTAGTGGGAGTGAACAGCGACTGCAGCGTGCGCGAAATGAAGGGCCCAGGCCGGCCTATTCTGCCAGAGCAAGAGCGGGCGGAGATTCTGAGCGCGCTCGAGTGCGTGGACGCGGTCGTTATTTTTAACGAGCCCACACCGAGAGAGATCATCACCGCGCTTTTGCCGGATGTGCTCGTGAAGGGCGGCGACTGGCCCAGCGACCAGATCGTCGGGCGCGAAGAAGTGGAGGCGGCGGGCGGGGAAGTAGTCTCGATTCCAGTCGTGCTGGGTTATTCGACCACGGGGATTCTGGAAAAGATTCGCGGTTGGACACCCCCGCGAAATCCTAAGACCTGATGTTTTTCCGGACTTGTCATTCCGGGCGATAGCGGGCCGATTTTGCTTTCGCTCGCGAAGCGAGCGCCGGCGCAGCCCAAGAATGGCTCTTTCGTCGCCGCTAAAATCCGAAGACTTGTAAAGTAGAAGTTGCTCGACGAGATGATCCTGCCGGTTGTTCGTGAACGGATGGAAGCATTGCTGCGCCAGCCCGCGCTGGAAGGATTGGTGTCGGCGCTGCAGGGCGGCGGAAAGTCGGCGGTATGCTCCGGTCTGACCGCACTGGCAAAGTGTATCGTCGTCGCGCACCTAACAACCCAACTGCGTAGACCAGCTTTCCTGGTGGTCGAATCCAACAAAAAAGCGGAAGCGATCGCGGAAACATTGCGCTTTTGTTTTTCGATTTTTCAGAGCGCCGGCATGACCGGAACAGGCGGCGGCGTGACCGTGCTCCCGGCGTTTGACACCTTCCCATGGGAATCGCGAGCGCCGCACGCAGATATTTTGGAGCGGCGCGCGGCGACCCTGTATCGCCTGGCGGCCGGCGAAACGGCCCTGGTGATTGCGCCGATCGCGTCGGCCCTGTGGCGTTACCGCACCGGCACTGATTACGCGGATCTGACACGAATTCTGGAAAAGGACGCCGACGTTTCCCTGCAGGATTTTCTGGCGCACTTGGGTGCCACGGGCTATGCGCGGACGGAAATGGTGGAGCTGCCCGGGCAGTTCGCAGTACGCGGCGGAATCGTAGACATTTTTTCGCCCGAAGCGCCGCGTCCGGTCCGCGTCGAATTGCTGGGAGACACTGTGGAATCGGTGCGCGAATTCGATCCGCGGACACAGCGTTCGATTGCTCCCGTCAATCGCACTACGGTTCTGCCGCTGACCGAGTGGGTGGTCATTGGCGAAGACGGCGCGGAAGCGTGGCCGCTGCCGACCTATTGGGGACCGAAGCGCGACGCCGCGACCCGGAGCCTATTTGAACTTTCTCCAAGTTCGCTGGAGCCGGTCATCTTTGTCGACGAACCGGGCCCGGCGCGCCTGAAAGCGGAAGAACATCTGCGCGAGGCGACTGAGGCCTACGAAAGACTGGGCGCCGCGAACGCGCCGGAAGCCAGCACGTTCTGCTGGCAAGCAGACGAACTGGAGCTGGCGTTGCAACTCGCCACGCGAGTTGAGCTCGAGCAACTGGCGGTCAGCCAGACGACCGCTGCAAGATTTGAGCTGTCGTCGCGCCCTAGCACGCGCTTCCACGGCGATGCTGTGGCCTGTGTAGGCGACGTGCAGTCCCAGCTCGTAGCCGGCGGCAAGGTATTTTTGACCGCTGCAAGCACCGGCGAGCTGGAACGGTACGCAGACATTTGCCGCGAATACGAACTGCCCTACGTGCTCGGCGAATCCGAAACGGCCGCTGCTGGTTTCACGGCCGAAGGGGCGCTGGAGTCCGCTGGCCTGGTGCTTCTGCGTGCACCGTTTGGAGAAGGCGTGGCGTTTCCCGATGCTCAACTCACCATCTTCGGCAACGCGGACCTTTTTGATGTGGCCCCGTCGGTGGAACGGCCGACTCGCAAGATTCGCACTTCTGGATTCTTCAGCGACTTCGCCGACCTAAAGCCCAGCGATTTTGTAGTGCACGTGGATCACGGCATCGGCCAGTTCGAGGGCCTGCGCCAGATCGAGTCGGACGGTCGCCGCGGTGAATTCATGCTCCTGCGCTACGCGGAGGAGGCACGGCTCTACGTGCCGCTCGAGCGCATGGACCTCGTACAGAGTTATCGGGTGGTGGAGGGCGCTCCGCCCCCTCTGGACAGGCTGGGCGGCACCGGCTGGAATACGCGCAAAGCGAAGGTCCGCAAGTCGCTGGAGGACATGGCGGAAAAGCTGCTCGCGTTGTATGCAGAACGGAAGACCGCGGCCGGCTTTGCGTTCTCTCAGGATGGAAACTGGCAGCGTGAATTTGAAGACGCCTTTGAATTCGAAGAGACCCAGGACCAAAACCTGGCGATCGCGGACATCAAGAAGGACCTGGAAAAAGCCACGCCGATGGACCGCCTGCTGTGCGGTGACGTCGGCTACGGCAAGACCGAAGTGGCCATGCGCGCAGCGTTCAAGGTGATTGCTGATGGCAAGCAAGTGGCCGTGCTTTCGCCCACCACGGTGCTGGCATTCCAGCACTATGAAACGTTTAAGAAACGGTTTGCCGCCTTTCCCGCCAACATCGAAATGTTAAGCCGTTTTCGCACCGCGGCCGAGCAAAAGAAAATTCTCGGTGAGCTGGAAGCCGGCAAGGTGGATGTGGTCATCGGAACGCACCGCTTGCTTTCCAAAGACGTTCAGTTCCAGGATTTGGGGCTGCTGGTGATTGACGAAGAGCAGCGCTTTGGCGTCGCGCACAAAGAGCGGCTAAAAGAGATGCGCAAAAACGTGGATGCGTTATCGCTTTCTGCGACGCCCATTCCGCGCACCCTGCACATGTCGCTGGTGGGCTTGCGCGACATGTCCTTGATCGAGACTCCGCCCCGCGACCGCTTGGCGATTCAGACGTCAGTGGCATCGTTCAGTGAAGATCTGGTGCGCAAGGCGATTCAAAACGAGATGGATCGTGACGGCCAAGTCTATTTCATCCACAACCGGGTGGAGTCCATCTACTCGCTGGCGAGCCTGGTAAGCAAACTGGTTCCGAAGGCGCGGGTGGTGGTCGGCCACGGCCAGATGAGCGAAAAGGAATTGGAATCCGTAATGCTGAGGTTCATCCGCGACAAAGCGGATGTGCTGGTGGCCACGACCATCGTCGAGAACGGGCTCGACATTCCGCGCGCGAATACCATCTTAATCAATCGTGCCGATCGCCTCGGCCTTTCCGAGCTCTATCAGTTACGCGGCCGTGTAGGCCGGTCGAATCAGCGTGCCTACGCTTATCTGTTGGTGCCACCGGCGACGGTCCTTTCCGAAGTCGCCCGCAAGCGGCTCTCGGCCATGAAGGAGTTCAGCGAACTCGGCGCGGGCTTCCGCATTGCGGCCCTCGATCTGGAGTTGCGCGGGGCAGGCAACATGCTCGGCCGGCAGCAGCACGGCCACATCGAAGCCGTCGGCTTCGACATTTACACCCAAATGCTGGAACGCGCCGTCTCCAAGCTAAAGGGCGAAGAATCCGCTCCCGAGCTTCGTACGACGCTCAGTCTTGGCTTGGATGTGCGCATCCCGCAGGGCTACATCCCCAGCGAGAATCTGCGGCTCCGTACCTACAAACGCATCTCATCCATCCGCACCGACGACGAAAAGTCCGACGTCGCCAGGGAGCTGGAAGACCGGTTTGGTGCCCTGCCGTCTTCGGTGGCCAACCTATTGGAGTACGCCGTCCTCAAATCGATTTGCGAACGTCTGCGAATCTCGACGGTGGAGCGGCAGGGAAGCCGCGTGGCCGTGCGTTTTCATCCGGAAACCCCGCTGGACCCCGCTACCCTGGTGCAAGTGGTGCGCTCGAGAGACGGCATCCGGCTGGACCCCTCCGGCGTGCTGTGGATGGAGACCGTGCGCGGCGAATCCCTGCCGGGCGCGCTGAGAAACGTATTGCTCGGCCTTCAGGGGCAAGGCTAAACTGAAGAAGAGAGGAACTGGATGAGAAACATTGCAGTCGTCGCGGCCCTGCTGGCCGCCATGCCGTTGGCAGCCCAAGAGCCGAAGCCCGAACCGGTGCCGCCGGCTCCGCAACTCGAGAAGCCGGAAATGGCTCCCGAAGAGCCGCCCGCCAAGCCCGTGGTGAAACCCGCCGAGAAACCGAAGGCGGCCGTGGCCAAGCCCAGCACCGAATCCGGGAAAGTCGTCGAAGAAATCATCGCCCGCGTAAACAACGAAATAATCACTCGCTCCGAGTACGACAAATCCCTGGCCCAAGGTGAAGAGGAAGTCCGCCAGGATTGCCAGGGGAAATGCACGCCCGACCAGCTGCAGGGGTTCCTGGAAGAGCGGCGTAAGACGGCGCTGCGCGACTTGATTGACCAGTCGCTATTGGCGCAACGCGGCAAGGATATGGGCTTGAGCGTCGAAACCGACGTCGTTAAGCAGCTCGACCAGATTCGTCAGCAGAATAAGCTGAAGGACCTCGACGCACTGGAAAAAGAGGTCACCGCAGCGGGGCTCAACTGGGAAGACTTCAAGAACAACATCCGCAACCGCATTCTGACTCAGAAGGTGATCGGCCAGGAGGTCGGCTCGCACATTACCGTGGGCGACAGCGACGCCAAGGCCTACTACGACGAACATCATGCCGACTTTGTTCGTCCCGAACAGGTCGCAATCCGGGAAATCATCGTCAGCACCACGGGAAAAAGTGACGCCGAACTGCCGGATCTGAAAAAGAAAGCCGAGACTGCCCTCAAGCGCGTGAAAGACGGCGAGGACTTCGGCGAAATTGCCAAACGGTTGTCCGACGGCCAAACCAAAGATCAGGGCGGCTTCATCGGCACTTTCAAGCGCGGCGAACTGGCCAAACAACTCGAAGACGTCGTGTTCAAAATGAAGCGCAACGAGCTGACCGAGGTCATCGAAACCAAGCAGGGCTTCCTTATCATGCAGGTGCTCGAGCACTATGACGAAGGCGAACAGAGCTACGAAAAGGTCAAAGAAGAGATCCGTGACAAGCTTTACAACCAGCGGCTGGAGCCGGCGGTGCGCGACTATCTGAAGACCCTGCGCGAGCAGAGCTATGTGATCATCAAACCCGGCTTCGCCGAACTGGCCGGCGGGGGAAATTCCGAAATCCAGGAAGTGAATGTCACGCCGGAAGCCACCAAAAACAAGAAGGGCCACAAGAAGTTTCTATTGTTCGGGAAGCGAAAGACCGCCGCCTAAATGAAAGCGCTTTTCGTCTCCGACCTCGCGGGCGACCAGACGATCACCACGTTTTTTCTGGTGCACGCCAAAGAACTCCGCAGCACCAAGGAAGGCAAACCCTATCTGCGCATGGAATTGGGCGACCGCAGCGGCGCGCTCGAAGCGCGAATGTGGACCAAGTTCGAAACTCTGGAAGACATCGGGCGCGACGACTTCGTGAAAGTCGAAGGGCGCGTCGAACTGTACCGCGATCGGCTGCAGCTCTCCATCCAGCAAATGCGCAAAGCCCGGGCCGACGAGATCGACCTGGCCGATTTCCTCCCGCACACCAAACAAGATGTTGGCAAAATGTGGGCGGAGCTGCTGGCGCATGGCCAGGCCATTCAAAATCCGTGGCTGCAGAAGCTGGTTCTGGCGATTGTGAGCGATCCGAACGTCGCCATGCGCTACAAAAAAGCGCCCGCGGCCAAGACCATGCATCACGCCTATCTGGGCGGGCTGCTGGAACACGTAGTCGGATTGTGCGGGCTGGCGAAGCAAGTGGCGGCGCACTACCCGGAGTTGAACCTCGACTTGCTGCTGACAGCGGCGACTCTGCACGACGTAGGCAAACTGGACGAGCTGTGCTATACGCGCTCGCTCGGCTACACGACCGAGGGCCAGCTACTCGGCCACATCGTTATGGAGCTGGAAACCGTTCATCGTGCGATCGACAAGATTTCTGGATTTCCGCCTGAGCTTAAGACCGTCGTTGAGCACCTGCTTATCAGCCATCACGGTGAGTACGAATTTGGCTCGCCGAAACTGCCGATGATTCGCGAAGCGCTGGTGTTTCATTATCTGGATGATCTGGATTCGAAGATGGCGGCCATCCGCGCGGCGATGGCGGGCGACGGTGGCGATCCCGATTGGTCGGCCTACAGCGGTGCATTGGGCAGGAAATTCCTCCGGCTGGAGCAGTTCTTGAGAGATGCGAACAGCGTCGCAGCAAAGGCCAATCCGGGCGGGCAGACTGCGTTAGAGTTGAAGTGATGGTTCCCGAGCAATTCCAAATCCGCGATTTGACGGTCCGCCCGGCGACGGTGCTGGCACCCATGGCCGGCGTCACCGATACCCTCTTTCGCCGCGTGATTCGCAGTCTGGGCGGCTGTGGTCTGCTGATGACCGAGTTCACCAGCTCGGAAGGAATCACCCGCAGCGCCAAGAAAACTCTTCGCTATCTCTATTTTCAGCCGGACGAGCATCCGATTACCGCGCAACTGTTTGGCGCGAATCCGCAGGTGATGGCCGAAGCCGCGAAGCTGGTCGAAGACCACGGTTTCGACGCCGTGGACATCAATCTTGGCTGCCCGGCGAAGAAAGTGGTGAAGTGCGGCGGCTCCGGCCTGTTGCGCGATCTGGATCTGCTCGGAGAAATCTTCCGCGCCGTACGCGCGGCGGTGCGCATCCCACTAACGATCAAGCTGCGCGCGGGCTGGGACGAGAATTCCATCGTCGCGGTGGACGTGGCGAAGATGGCGGAGTCCATCGGCGTCGAAGCCGTTGCCGTGCATCCGCGTACGCGCGTACAGGGCTACAGCGGCCGCGCCGACTGGAACATCATTGCCGCGGTGAAGCAGGCCGTGAAAATTCCGGTCATCGGCAACGGCGACATTCAAAATCCGCAAGACGCCGCGCGCATCGTGGCTGAAACTGGTTGCGACGCAGTGATGATTGGCCGCGCCGCCGCCACCGATCCGTGGATCTTTTCCCAGATGGCGGAATTCCGCGCCACCGGCACCTATCGCCAGCCAACCGACGCCGACCGTCACCGGTTACTTTCCCGCTACTACACGGAAATCAGGCTGGCCGCCCAGCCCGATGCTGTGGGAAAAATGAAGCAGTTCGCCTGCTGGTTTACGCACGGCGTGGGCAACGGCGGCGAGCTTAGACGAACGGTTCACGAAGCACGGACACCCAGCGAAGTGCTCGATGCGGTGGAACGATTCTTTGAACCTGCCTGCGCAGGCAGGCGCCAGCTGGCCGTGCGGAAGGATCCGGACGCGGTTCTCGATTGCGAGGAGCCGGCCGAACATGCAACCGAGCACGCACCTGTCGAAGCAGCGGGCTGAACGCCGCATCTCCGTGCGCTTGCCGATGCAGGTCAGCGGGCGCGATTCCCGCGGCGTTGTGTTCACCGAAGAGACTTCCAGCGAAAATCTCTGCCGCAGCGGCGCCGCGTTTCTCACCCGCTTTGAACTGGCCGTCGGCTCCGATCTCGATATCCGCATTCCGCAAACGCAGGTTTGGCGGCGCGAAGAAACGGACTTCTCCACGCGCGGGCGAGTTGTGCATGTCGGCGAAGCTAGCGGGCCAGGTGAAAGGCTGGTCGGTGTGCAGTTTACCGGCCCCCGCTTTCAAAAAATGTTCCGCTCAGAGTCGGCCGCGTAGCAAACCCCAATCGTTCAATAGCCCGGAGTTCCCGCGGCAAAGCATTTTTCATCATGGTCCGACCCACTGTCCTTTCCTACCCCCTGCCGCCTTGGTGCAGGGTTACAAACGTGAACTGACCTGGTCGTCCCTTGAAAAATTCCCACTGCTCTTCCATGACCTTGCAATAGAACTGCGTTTCGGACTGGGTAAAAGCACAAAGCTCCGTTTACTCTTCGAATATGCTTCACGCTTGGCGAGAGCTGAAAAGATCACGTCTTTTTGGCGGTAAGTCCGGGTAAACCTGCTAGGCGGCAAAACAACGACCAAAATACCGGTCTACTAATTTGACCTGTACCTGTCGGCGTGCGTTGTCGCTCAGGCTTTAGGTTCTCCCAGATCCAGATGAAGTTCCTGATATGCGGCGCGTTTGGTCATGCCGCGTTCCTTGGCTGCAAGCTTCAACGCCTCTTTGCGGTCGAGTTTGGCCTGACGGATCAGTTCGTCTACGCGTTCAGCAAGACTTTGCGATGTGTCGCGATGCGCCGTTTTATCCGCCGCAGCTACCGGGCCAACCAACAATGTGATTTCGCCGCGCGCAGGTTTTTCTTCCAGGGAAGTCAGGAGTTCGCTTAGCGGTCCCCGGCGAAATTCTTCGTGCACTTTGGTTACTTCGCGTGCCAGGCAAGCAGGGCGGTCGCCAAGAATTTGCCGGGCGTCACCTAGGGTCTCTTCTATGCGGTGCGGCGCTTCGTAAAAAATGATCGTGCGGTCTTCAATGCGCAGCCGCTGCAACGCGCGGCGACGCTCAGCACTGCGCGCCGGAAGAAATCCCGCAAACAGGAATTCGTCGTTAGGCAAGCCGGAAGCCGAAAGCGCGGCCAGCAACGCCGACGGCCCTGGAACGGGAATCACCGGAAGGCGATGCCGCAAACAGAGCGTGACCAACCGGTAGCCGGGGTCACTAACCAGCGGCACACCGGCGTCGCTCACCAGCGCAACCTGCGCGCCCTGTTCCATCGCCAGCACCAATTCCGGCGCGCGGGTCAGCTCGTTGTGCTCGTGATAGCTCACCAGCGGTCTTTGAATGTTGTAGTGAGTCAGCAGCTTCTGCGTATGGCGCGTATCTTCGCAGGCAATCTGGTCCACTTCTTTCAGAATGCGCAAGGCCCGCAGGGTGATGTCTTCCAGGTTGCCAATCGGAGTGGCCACCAGGTACAGCTGGCCGGTGCGCTCATTGGACTGCTCTGGCATGGCACGAGTCTAGCACGCGGTCCTGCGCGAATCGTGCATGGTATATACTGTAAGATTCGGATACCAGCGGAGGAACAGGCAGTGCCACTGTACGAGTATCAGTGCCAGAAGTGCGGAAAGCGGACCGAAAAAATCGAGAGCGTGTCGGGTCCGCACTTGAAAAAATGCCCGCATTGCGGCGGCAGAGTGGAGCGCCTGCATTCTGCTCCGGCGATTCAGTTCAAGGGCACCGGCTGGTACGTGACCGACTACGCGGGCAAATCGAACGCCAAGGAGCCCGGAGCCCCGGCTGGGCCAGAGAAGGGCGGGGCGGAGAAAAAGGATTCAGCGGGCGGCGAACCCTCCGCGAAAGAATCACCAAAAGAGACCAAAGAATCCAAGCCCGCCAAGAAAAAGTAACAGTTTTTTTGGGCTGCAGCGGCTTGCCGCAGCTCCGACCAGCCCCAATTCGCCGAGCGGGAGCCCGGCTCCGCATTCCAGAACGCCGAACTAAAGCTTCAAACTCTTCAAATAGTCGCGAAACGACGGGCCGAGTTTCGGGTTTTGCAGGGCAAGCTCCACGGTAGCAATCAAAAATCCCAGCTTGTCGCCAGCATCGTAGGAAATGCCTTCATAGATGTACGCCCACAGCCCAACTTCTCTGGCCAGAATTTTCATCGCGTCGGTCAGCTGAATTTCGCCACCCGCACCTGGCTGCGTACGTTCCAGGCATTCGAAAATCGCCGGCGGCAACACATACCGGCCAGTGATCGCAAGATTCGAAGGCGCCTCCGCCGGTTTGGGCTTTTCCACCAGCTCGCGGATGCGCAACAGCCGTTCGCCAAACGGTCCTTGCGACGCGGCATCGCCGGCAACAATTCCGTACAAATGGGTCTTCTCGCGCGGCACTTCCTCTACCGCAATCGCGCCCACTCCGGTCGCTTCATAAACTTTCACCAGTTGCTTGGTTGCCGGATTCTCTCCAGGAATCAGCACGTCGCCTAGCAGCACAGCAAATGGCTCGTCGCCGACCAAATCCTTAGCCACTAGCACCGCGTGCCCTAAGCCCAGGGGCTCCTTCTGCCGTGTATAGCTCACCTGGACCATGTCGGAAATATGGCGGACCATCTCCGCTTGATCATGCTTGCCCTTTTCCTCCAGAAACCGTTCCAGCATCGGGTTGTAATCGAAGTGATCTTCAATGGAGTTCTTGCCCTTGCCGGTAACAATGATGATGTGTTCGATCCCGCTGGCGACGCACTCTTCCACCACGTATTGAATCTGCGGCTTGTCCACGACGTTCAGCATCTCTTTCGGCTGTGCTTTGGTCGCCGGCAAAAAGCGAGTGCCAAGCCCCGCGGCGGGCAGCACTGCCTTGCGAACCCGCTTGAATTTTTCAGGATGAGAAGGGGACACTGTCTGTGAGGTCATGCTCTCAGGGTACGGAAGGCCGGAAAATATTCAATCGGATTGTTGCCTCTGGTTGCGTGTCCGGAAAGGAGGTTACAAGCCCGGCGTGTTACGATCGAAAGGGAGTTTGTTGGCAGCGTGAGCGTGCGCATTCTGGGAATCGAATCTTCCTGCGACGAAACCGCCGCGGCAGTCGTGGCTGACGGCCGCGAAATCCTCTCCAGCGTCGTGGCCTCGCAGATCGACATTCACCGCAAATATGGCGGCGTCGTGCCCGAACTTGCATCGCGCGAACATTTGCGGCGCATCGTTCCGGTGGTTCGCGAAGCGCTGGAACAGGCCGGGCTGCGCTTACAGGATGTGGACGCCATTGGCGTTACCCAGGGCCCCGGCCTGGTTGGCTCGTTGCTGGTAGGAATCACCTACGGGAAAACGCTGGCCGACACTCTTGGCAAACCTCTGGTACCCGTCAATCACCTCGAAGGCCACATCCACGCGGTTTTTTTGGAAGCGCACAAGGCCGGGCTCGCGCCAGAACTGCCCGCGGTCGGCCTGATCGTTTCCGGGGGCCACACCGTTCTGTACGAAGTTCAGACAAAGGACGTTTCGCGTTCCGACGCCGGGGCTCTGTGGAGCTATCGCCGCATTGGCCAGACGCGCGACGACGCGGCCGGCGAGGCCTACGACAAAGTTTCCAAACTGCTCGGTCTCGGCTATCCGGGCGGACCGATTCTGGATAGGTTGGCGGCAGCTGCCGACCGTGCACCGGCTCCCGTGAAATTCGGCCCCACCAAGATGAAGGGCAACTTGTTCGATTTCAGTTTCAGCGGTCTAAAGACCGCGGTGCTCTACCATCTCCGCGAGAATCCGGACTACCAGGCCGAAATTGAAAAAAGGGAAGCGGCGATCGCCCGCGGCCAACGAAAATTCGATCAACTTCTCCCGTTGTGCAGCCCCAAGACGTTAGGCTTGATCCGCGAATTTCAAAACGCCGTTGTGCGCGACCTCGCCGAACGCACGTTGAAAGCAGCTGTAGAGATCGGCGTGCCGACCGTGCTGGTCTCTGGCGGCGTCGCGGCCAACAAACAGTTGCGCGCAACGTTCATGGAGCGCTCGCGGGCTGCAGGGCTGCAGGTCTATTTCCCTAGCCTGGCACTTTCCACCGACAACGCAGCAATGATCGCAGCCGCAGCCTATCCGCGGCTCCAGAATCACATTCTGGCCGACCTTTCTCTCAACGCCTCGGCTTCACTGCCGATTGCTTAGACTGCGCTGGGATTCGATGGTGGTTATTCCTCGTTTGATGCGTGAGTTATACTTTGGCCGCATGCAGATAATTCTTCCCTCTGGCGCGCGATTCCAACGATCAAGCGATAATTCGCTGCTGATTTATTTCCAGGAAGTGAACCAAGGTCCTGCGGGTAAGGGGCGTCCACACGCCAACATCTCAGTCCAGGCCAACGAAAACGTCAAGAAACTGCTGCGACTGCTGGAATTGCAGCCCATCGCGGACGTGCGCAACCTGCACCCGGCCTACTGCTCGCTGTTGGTGAAGTTCGACCCGCTGAAGTGGCGCCATGAACAACTCGAACAAAAACTGCATCGCTATCTGGAACGGCTCCAAGAGGTGCAACTGCCCGAACCTCCCTGCGTGGAAATTCCTGTCTGCTACGGCGAAGAGTACGGCCCCGATCTGAACGACGTGGCTGACATCCACGGCATCACACCCGAGCAGGCGATCGCGCTCCACACTTCGAAAACCTATCTTGTGTATTTTCTAGGTTTCGTGCCCGGCTTTGCCTATCTGGGAGAACTGCCGGAAAAACTGGTGACTCCGCGGCTAGAAACGCCCAGGCGAAAAGTTCTCGCCGGAAGCGTGGGGATCGCCGGCAAGCAAACCGGCGTGTATCCCTGCGAGACGCCCGGCGGCTGGCGGTTGCTCGGCCGTACCCCGCTGGCAATGTTCCGGGCGGACCGCGACGGCTTGAGTCTCCTTTCCATCGGCGATCGCGTGAAATTCACAGCCATCTCCCGGCAACAGTTCGCCGCCCAACAGTTCGGGAAAAAGACAAGCGCATGAGCACGATCGAAGTGCGCGCTCCGGGACTGCTCACCACCGTCCAGGACTTGGGGCGCGAAGGGTTCGGTCCGTCCGGAGTTTCTCCGTCTGGAGCGGCGGATCCAATCGCCTTGCGCGTAGGGAATTGCCTGGTAGGCCACCAGGAAAATGCCGCAGCGCTGGAAATGACGCTCCTCGGCGGAACGTTTTTGTTTTCTGCCCCCGCAATCATCGCGCTAACCGGCGCCGACTTCGGGGCAACATTGGATGGCGCAGAAGTTCCGCTCTGGACTTCACTTCAAATACCAGCCGGAAGAACGCTCCACACCGGGCCAACGCGCTCCGGCGCACGATGTTATCTGTGCGTCGCAGGTGGAATCGACACGCCGCCATTTCTTGGCAGCAGATCAACGCACCTGTTGAGCGGCCTCGGCGGCCACGAGGGTCGCGCGCTTCGCAAGGGCGACGCAATAAAGATCGGCTGGTCTAGCGGCTCGTTTCAAAAAAGAACCGTATCGGCGCAAGTGCTGGCGAAACTGGCACCACGCAAAGTTTTGCGCGTGACGCCCGGACCGCAGAGCAAATGGTTTCCGCATACGGCTCAGAAGGCTTTTTACATCAATACCTATCGAGTTGCAGAAGAATCCAATCGCATGGGCCTCCGCCTGGAAGGGGTACCGCTTCCCGGAGTCGCGTCGGGGGAAATGACTAGCGAAGGGGTCTCGCTCGGCGCGGTGCAAATTACCGCCGCGGGACTGCCCATCATCCTGTTCGTCGACCAGCAGACGACGGGCGGCTACGCCAAGATCGCCAACGTAGTCTCTGCGGATTACAGCAGCCTGGGGCAACTTCGCCCCCGCGACGAAATTGGCTTCGAACTTATCGATTGGGAAACCGCGCGAGATCTCCTTGCCGAGCAGGAGCAGCTGCTCACGTCGGAGAATCTGATGGTGTAGGCTCGCGCCTTTCTCCGGGACCTCCGCGTGCCCCGTCCTCTGCGATCTCTGTGTTAGATTCTTTTTCTTCAGGTTGCGATCCAATGCAGACCATCGACTTGAATTGCGACATGGGCGAGCTGCCGGAGGCGATTGCCGACGGCACCCAGGAAGCTCTTTTGCGCTCGATCACCTCGGCCAACATTGCCTGCGGCGGCCACGCAGGCGATTCCCAAACCATGCGCACGACTACCCTCCAGGCAATGCACGCGGGAGTCGCGGTGGGCGCGCATCCCGGCTACCCGGACCGTGCGAATTTCGGGCGCCTGGAGTTACAAATGCCGCTCGCCGTGCTGACCGACTCGATTTGCGAGCAGGTGCGCTCACTCGCGGAGATTGCCGCCGCCTGCGGAGCCCGACTCGTCCATGTGAAACCGCATGGTGCCCTCTACAACCAGGCCGTGAAAAATCGCAACCTCGCAGCAGCCATCGCCAAAGGTGTTGCAGCCTGGAGCAAGGCCGTCGTCTTCGTTGGCCTGGCCGGCTCGCCAATGCTCGACGCCTTTCGCCAAGCTGGCTTTACCGTCGCCGCCGAAGCCTTCGCCGACCGCCGCTACCAGCCCGATGGAACGTTGCGTTCGCGCAGATTCGACGACGCACTCATCCGCGACTCCGCCGCCGCAGCCCGCCAAGCTCTCAGCATCGTCCAGCGCGGCGTTGTTATCGCTCACGACGGCAGCGAGGTCAAGCTCACCGCCCAGACCATCTGTATCCACGGCGACACTCCGGGCGCGCCGCAAATCGCCTCCGCGGTCGCCAGCGCCCTTCGTCAAGCTGGAGTTGTCCTCAAGTCGCTCTAGCCTTGGTAGGGGCGGGGCAATGCCGTGCGCTGCTTTTGCAACCCTTCCGGCCGGCTTTTTTCTGATGTTGCGGAGCACGGTGTATCGCGCCCATTTTTCGTGTAGCCAAACCTAACGCGGCCGGGACAGCGCCATCCATGAAAGCCACAGAGTGAAGACGAAGAAAGCTGCCCCAACATTCGCGTAGAACCCACCGAAGTCCAAACGAAACGGGGTTCGTCGCGCGCTCGATTTTTCCGCCACGCTTAGGTGGCATATAGCCCTTTTTGAGGCCAGACACGAAAAGCGCCCAAGGCAGCAAGCAGAACATTTGGAACGGATTCAGGAAAAATTGCACCCGGAACCGTCGACCGAACTTCGCAGTCGATATTGCCAGCGCCACAAGCAGGATGATCGCGAAGCCAATTACGCGCCAGAGCGCGGAGCGTTCGGCCGGTGCTCGGTCGTTTCAGGCGCAGGTAGAAGGCGCTCAGGAGGGTTGGGCAGAGGCGACTCCAGCATAGAAGTGTGCTTTCCCGATCTCTCAGTCTGGGATCATCGTCGGTTGTTGGTCTCGATCCGCCCTGAATCCTTAGCACGATAATATCGCGTCGACGCGGCTGCAGGCGCCGGCGATCCGATAGTCATCGAACGTGAACGTTCACGCCCGCGCTCCTGGCGAGAAGGTCCGAGCAACAAAAAGGGACAGGCCCTCACGCCTGTCCCAAAATGAGTCCAAACAAAATCGATTCGCTTACTGCTCGAACCCTTCCTGCATCACCGGAAACTGCAGCTTGGCCTTGGCCAGCGACTTCATGACCATCGCCTCCGCCGACTCGGCCGTAGTACTCCGCGCCGTCGCCATCTCACTCACCAGCAAGTACTTGGCGCGTTCCAGCATCTTTTTTTCGCGGAAAGAAAGCGGCTTGCTGCGGCTGAGGGAGCACAAACTCTTGAGGACTACTGCAACTTCGAGCAAGGAACCGGTGCGCATTCGTTCGGAGTTTTCTTTGAAACGGTGCTTCCAGTCGTGATGGCAATTGAGCTTGCCTTTTTCCAAGAACCCAAGAACTTTGGTCGTATCGTTCGAGCGCATTACCGACCGCAACCCAACCGCTTCGGCGTTTGATTGCGGAACCATGACTCGCAACCCGCTCGAAACAATGCGAATCATAAAGTACCGTTCTGTCTTCCCGTTCAACACTCCGTAATTAATCTGTTCGATGAGACCAACGCCGTGATTCGGATAAACGACTTTGTCACCGATTTTATAGTCCATAGATTTTCGGATGCCCCCTGGCAGGTACAACAACCAGTGTAAGCACACAAAATGGCAGAGTCAAGCTATATCGTTTGAAATGAGAGGGTTAGCGGAACTCTTTTGCCGTTTTGGCATCAAAATTGCCCTACACAGGGTACAGTACCCGCGTAGCCAGGCAGCAGACTGGCGCGACCGGTTCAGCTCACCAGAAAAACCCGCCTGTGCCTAGACGCCATAGGACCCGATGGAGACTTCGCCTATACTTCTTGAATGCGATTTCTGGTGCTCGATACGACCGATTCCCGCGGGAGTGTGGCTGTTTTTGACGGCCCGTGCCCGGGTCACGTCGAAGCCCATTTAGGCGAAGTCGATTACTCCAGCTGGCTTCTACCCGCCGCTCACCGCTGCCTCGTCGAATCCGGCCTAACTCTCTCTCGGCTCGACGGTTACGCGGTCTGCGCCGGCCCGGGATCGTTCACCGGCCTGCGCGTTGGCTTGACCACAGTGAAGGCTTGGGCGGAGATCTACCACAAGCCGATCGCTGCCGTGTCCCGCCTTGAGTCCTTGGCTGGCAGCCCCCGCGGAGTCGCGCCAACTACCGAATCCTTTGTAGCTGCTGCGTTCGACGCCGGCAGGGCGCAGATTTTTGCGGCTCTCTATCGTGCCTCCGAAACTGGCTTGGAACGCCTCGGCGACGAGATGGTCATCGCTCCGGCCGACTTTGTGGCAAGAGCCGCCAAAGTCTGCCAGGGGCAACCGGTTCGCTGGCGCACTCCCGATCCGCAGGTTCTCACTTCTCAGCCGGATTGGTCCGCACTATCCTCGCACGGCCATGTACTCGAAGTGGTGCACCCGCCGTTTGCCGACCGCCTCGGCTGGCTGGCCTTTGAAAAGTTACGCCGCGGCGAAACCCACGACGCTTTGTCCCTCGACGCCGAATACGTGCGCCGGTCCGACGCCGAAATCTTCTGGAAAGGGAATTCGTCGGCCTTTCGTCCGTAGCCAGGCCGAGTCCTACTACCTAGCCGATGGCCAATCGCACTGACCGCAAACAATCCCAGTCCCATGGCGACATTTCGCACAAAGCGCGTCCGGCTCAGCAAGTAGACCTGCCTGCGATTCGCGCCATCTTCAACGAAGCCAGTTTGAAACTCTCGCCGGCGATTTCGGCCGAAGATGTCTCCGCCCTTTCGCGTTCTCTCTTCGTTAGTGAATCGCAGGGCGAACTGGTTGCGGCAATTCACTGGCGGAGCGTCGCGCCCGAAGCGGAAATTCTGGACATCGCCGTCAAATCCAATCATCGCCGGCGCGGCCATGCTACGCTTCTGATGCAAGCATTTGTGCAACACGCCGTGACGCTCGGCATCCGCAAGATCTTCCTCGAAGTGCGTGAATCCAACGCCGCCGCACTTGTGCTTTACAAAAACCTTGGTTTTGAAATTACCGGCCGCCGTCCCAATTACTATCGCGATCCAACGGAATCTGCACTGCTGCTTCAGCTCCTACGGCCCGGCTAGTACCAAAATACTGCAGGTTCCCACTTGACTCCTTCCTCGCGCGGCGCTACGTTCCCAGTCGTCGGGTACGGCTCCCCGCTGCGCCCGGTGATGCACTCAGGGGAAAAAACTGAATCGCTTCACACTCATGGAGGAGGTACGCATGGCCGCAATCCAGCGGAACCCTCGGGATATACCCCTCGATTCAGACGCTGACTATCAGCGTCTGGCCAGAGAGCACGAAAAGTACGAGTTGGAACTGCAGCGCATCCTCAAAGAACCCTACCTGAATTCGGAAGACCTCCTCGAAGAAATAAAACTGAAAAAGATGAAGCTCCACTGCAAAGACGAAATGGAGCGGATTGCCGCGCGTATCCACCGTTCGCGCGCACAACTTTGACCGTTGCGGCGCGCCGGATTCTGTCGAAAATCTTCAGCATATAAAGCAAACAAGCAAAGTGTCCCTTGCTGCGGTCGCAGGGTCGCTGGCTGCAGGCTTGCCCACTCAAGCTAGAGCTCAGGCCACTTTCGCGCTAGCGCTGTGGTATCTTTTTCAACGCATGGTCAAAGAGGGATACTACTTCGGCGTACCTCCAGTGCTCGTCGGTGGTTTTCTGATTCTTCTCCACTGGTGGTTGATCGGAGCGCTCCTGGTCGCTTTCGGCCTGTTCTGCTTTTCTTTTTTCCGCGATCCTGAGCGCCAAATCACCCCCGATCCAGCCGCCATCGTCTCCCCCGCCGACGGCCGCGTCGTGGTCATCACCGACGAGCCCAACGCTGGCCGCCCGGGCACGCGCATCAGCATCTTCCTCGCCATCTGGAACGTTCACGTCAATCGTTCGCCTGCTGCCGGTGTCATCAGCAGCGTGGATTATCGCCCGGGAAAGTTCCTTGCCGCCTGGGACGGCAACGCGTCCACCCAAAACGAACAAAACATCTTTACGCTCAATACCCAGCACGGCGACATCGAGTTCAAGCAAATTGCCGGACTCATCGCCCGCCGCGTCGTCTCCTGGAAAAAACCGAAGGACTCGGTCGCAAGAGGCGAACGCATAGGCCTTGTACGTTTCGGGTCTCGTGTGGATCTGTGGGTTCCCCAAGGTTCGGAGCTTCTGGTAAAAGTAGGTGATAACGTTGCTGGCGGTTCCAGCATCCTCGCCCGCTGGCCCGCTGCTCCTTGGAAGTATTCAGTCAACTCGGCGATGGCGAGGTCGGAGAGGCGCTCATGAATATGGCCGGACTGGAACAGCACGAGATCCCCTTCGAAGGCCGCCGGTCTCGCGTGCCGGCCCGCCTCCGCCGCGGAATCTTTCTCCTCCCTGCGATGATGACCTCCGCCAACCTCCTTTGCGGCTACTACGCCGTTGTAGCTTCGCTGGTTGGGAATCCGGAAGATTTCAATCACGCCGCCAAAGCGATCGGTATCGCTATCGTTTTCGATTCGCTCGACGGGCGCATTGCACGCATGACCGGCACCAACACCGAATTCGGGGTGCAGTTTGATTCGCTCGCCGATGTCGTCAGCTTCGGCGTTGCCCCCGCCGTCCTTGCTTACGCCTGGGGCGTTCGCACCGTTGCCGTCCAGATTCCGTGGATCGGCAGTCTGGGGTGGGTCTGCTGCCTGGCGTTTCTACTCTGTTGCGCCTGGCGCTTGGCCCGTTTCAACGTCCAGGGGATGGCCCCGGGTGGCTCCAAATACTTTGTGGGCATGCCAACGCCGGCGGCCGCGGGTGTGGTCGCCTCCATCGTTCACGCGTTCCGTCCCTACAGCCCGCTCGGTGTCAGCGGTCCCATCACGGACAGGAACTTGTCGCTGGTTTGGCTCGCTCTTGCCGTAGGATTGGCCGCGCTGATGACCAGCAAAATCCGCTACTACAGCTTCAAGGACTTGCCCTGGAGCAAAAAACAGCCCGGCATCCTGGTCCTAATTGTGGCTCTCCTGGGCGCTGCCATCTGGAAATTCTCGGAGTGGGCACTGATGCTTTTCGCCCTCACTTACGCCATCGCTGGACTGACGCTCCACGTTGTGCGTTTCCTGCGGCAACGATCGGCCCGCCCCGCTCACTGATTCATGATCACTCCCCTGGAATCCCGCCGCATTGTCATCGCAGGAGCGTCTTCCTTACTGGGCAGGGAACTGAAATCCTTGCTGGAAGAGAGCCGTTTCGCCGCCAGCGATTTTCGTTTGCTCGACGAAGAATCCGCTGCCGGAAGTCTCACCGAAGCCGGAGGCCAGCCAACTGTCATTCAAGCGATCGAAGCCGACAGCTTTCACAAAGCGTCCATCATCTTCTTCAGCGGTTCGCCGCCATTCACCGGCGCCAATCTCGAACTCGCCCGCACCAGTGGCGCGAAAGTGATCGACCTCTCCGGCGCGCTGGCAGGCGCCGCGGAAACCATAACCTGGCTTGCAGCCATTAGCCCGAACCAATCCGCTAGGTCGTCGCAGCTCTTCGCCATACCTTCCGCCCATTCCGAAATCGTTGCGCGCCTGGCATGGGCGTTGCATTCACTGCACGCCACCGCGCTCTCAGCGGTTGCCTTCCAGCCCGTTTCGGTTGGTGACAACGCCGGGATCGAGGAGCTGGAATCGCAAACCGGCCAGCTGCTTTCGTTTCAGCCGATCGGAAAAGCTGTTTTCGACGCCCAGGTGGCCTTCAACCTGCTCGATCGCTACGGCCCGGCGGCTCGGCACAGTCTGAACGCTTCCTTGCAGGTTCTGCGCGCCGAAATTCGCTCCAGCCTGCCCACAGAAATTTCCATGCCTGCTGTGCAACTGCTCCACGCGCCGCTCTTTTACGGTGCGACGGTCAGCAGCTGCGCCACGCTCAAGAGCGCCGTGGATGCAGGCCGGATGAAAGACGCCTGCGCCGCTGCTGGATTCCACATCACTGTGGATGACCTTGCACCCAGCAACCTCAGCGTTGCCGGAGAAACAGCACTGCAACTCGCGCCTCCGCAACTCGACGGCGCATCGTCCGGCTCTTGGTGGTTCTGGGCCGCCGCTGACAATCTTCGCCGCCCCGCGTCGAACGCCGTTAAACTGGCAGAGAGCCTGCTCGGATGAAACGCTCGGCGCATTCTGCATTTCCAATCCTCCTGGTGATGGTCTCTGCCGGAATGGCGGTTGCCGGTTGCGGCTATCACGTGGCCGGCCGCGTTGATGCGCTTCCCAAATCCATTCACGTCATCGCCGTTCCGGCTCTCGAAAACAAGACCTCCAGCTACCGCATCGAGCAGCGCCTCACCGCCGCCACCATCCACGAATTCCTCATTCGCACCAGCTACAAAGTCATCTCTGCGCCGGAGAGCGCCGACGCCGTCCTGCGCGGCAAAGTGCTGACGCTCGAAGCCGTGCCGCTCCTGTTCACCACCACCAACGCCACTGCCACCACACCCTCCACCACCCGCGCTACCAACATGCTCGTCACCATGAAGTGCGAGGTCACTCTCATTGAGGCCAACACCCAAAAAACGCTCTATCGCAACGACAATTTCGTCTTCCGCAACGAATACGAAATCTCTAGCGACGTCAAAAGCTTCTTCGAAGAGCAGGACCCCGCGCTCGACCGCATGGCACAGGATTTTGCCCAGCGTCTGGTCGCCGCTATCATGGAAAGCTACTGATGGCCCAGGCCACCACCGACGAACTGCTCGCGCGCCTAAAAAAAGGCAAGCCCGTTCCCGCGATTCTCCTGCTGGGCGACGAGCCCTATCTCCGTGACAACTGCCGAGCCGCTTTGATTGCTGCCTACGTCCCCGAAGCCGCTCGCGCCTGGGCTGTTTCCCGTTTCTCCGCCGAACGCGGCTATCTGCAAGCCGCTCTAGATCAGGCGCAAACCCTCCCGATGCTTTCTCCGCAGCAGGTCGTTTTTCTCGAAGATGGCGAAGCGATAGAAGCGTTCGGCGACAAAAAACGCGACGAAGCGGTCAAACAGCTCGACGCCTATCTCGACGATCCGGCTTCCTTCACTGTTCTGGTCATCGAAGCCAAGTACCTCGACCAGCGAATGAAGTTGGCAAAAGTGCTCGCGGAAAAAACGCTGGTCACGCAAGTTGGACTTAGCCAAGATCCTAACCAGCGCAACTGCGCCGCAGTTTCTCTCGCTAGGATCCTGGCAAAAGAGCAGGGCATCGAATTCGCGCCCGGCGCCGCCGAAGAATTAGCTGAATCTGTCGCCGCCGACCTGCAGCGCCTGAAGACCGAAATCGAAAAACTCTCCACTTATCTGGGCGACCGCACAACCATCCGCAGCGATGACGTTACGTCGATCGTGATTTCGGAGCGGGCGGCTACGGTCTGGGAATTGGGCGACCTGATTGCCGCCGGCAAGACTCGCGAGGCACTGGACTTTCTCGATCGTCTGTTGCGTGACGGCGAAGAGCCGTTGAAGATGCTCGGCGCGTTGGCTTGGATGTACCGCAAACTTGTCGAAGCTAGCGACCTCCCGAGCACGGTTAACGGTTACCGAGCCGCGAGCCTCCTGCAGACGAATCCGCAAAGAGCCGAAGCTGCGGTCCGCAACGCCCGCAAAATCTCCAAACCCCGCCTGCTCGCGGGTCTGCGCACCCTTCAGCGCGCCGACGATCGCCTGAAGGGCGGCGGCGACGAACGCACCGTCATGGAATTTCTCGTCGCAGAGCTGTCTGCCCCCGCCGTCAAATCCGCGGCCCGATAAAACCGCCACGGTACCCGGGGCCAAAGCGCGCCAGAACGAAAAGGCCGGACGTGTCGTCCGGCCTTTTCCCACGTATCAATTGAAGCTTACGGCGTACAACTCTTACTTTGCCCCTGCCGCCCTGGCCTTCAACGCGTTAAACGCCACCGTCAACCGCGACTTGTAGCGGTTCGCCGTATTCTCATGCAGCACGTTCTTGGAAATCGCCCGGTCAATCGCGGAAAGTGTCGGCACCAGCAGACTGCCCGCGGCCGTAGCATCCCCCGCGGTGATCGCTCCGCGCAGCTTTTTGATCGCCGTCCGCACCTGGGTCCGGTTGTTGCGGTTCACCTCCGCGCGTTGCCGAGATTGTGCCGCTCTCTTCAAAACGGACTTCTTCTTCTTTTTAACTTTGGTAGCCTGTCCTTGCGCCATCTAGCTGCTGCTCCTTTGGCTTATCGCTTAAACGTATAAGTTTAGGGGAGGCCTGCAACACTGTCAATTACGCGGCGTTGCGCCCAATTACAGTGAATCCGATAATCCACCGGTCCGAAGCGAAGTGACCAGTGTCCAGTGAGCGGAACGTCCACGCCTCCACCGGTCGCCAGCGCAAAGGAATTTCGCGTTCCGGGAAGTCCGAAGCCCGGCCCGTTGGAATGCGCCGCGCCAAACAATCCCTAAACGAACGGTGTGAAATGCCGAAGCGCCGTTTGGGCGCTGTTCGGGATTGCCTGGTCCGAGGGCAGGAACGGCGGCACGGCGGCACGGCGGAGCATGCCTAGGGCTCGAAGGACATCACACCGCTTGATTAGATAGATGCCTACGCGTTGCTTTGCGTTTGGCTGCGAACCGTACTGGAGTTTCTGTATCTGGGGGTGCGAACGACTGTAGTGGCGGGTCTTTGGATCCGTTCTCTTTCTTTTTTTCCTTCCTTCTTCTGCTCCGCGCACTCTGTGCTTTTGCGTTCAACCCTGCTCTCCTGATGCCGAAGACGGAACACGGTCCCGACGTCAACCCGCCTTGAACCCTGCCGCGAAGTACGTTACGCTGCAAAAAGAGTCCAGGAGGGTCCAGCAATCTATGGGCGACCGCGAAGCGGTCCATCGCTTTTCCGTACCAGGTTCCGTTCCAGCAGTTGGCAAGCCGGCCGTTAGTTCAATTGAACACTCCTCGACGTGGATGAGACGCACCATACAGTTCGCCGGAAAAATCGAATCGTTTTTTGGCACGCTGGACGAAAACGTGCGCCTGCTGGAAGAGTCCCTGCACGTCCGCACACATCTCCATGACACCAAGCTGACCATCGAAGGCGAGCAGCATGCCGTGGCCCAGGCCGTGCGGATCGTCGAAGAGTACAACCATGCCTGCCAGCAGGGCCCCGAATTGAGCGCCGAGGAAGTGAAGGCCCTCATCCGCGTCGCGCTCGACGCACCGGAAGAATCGCCACGCGGAATTTTCGAACATGGCAAAACGCGCCTGTTCGGCAAAAAGGCGCTACTTCCGCGCAACGCCGCGCAGCGCCACTACATGGAGCAGATCGAACAGCACGACATGGTGTTCGGCATCGGACCGGCGGGAACCGGCAAGACCTATCTCGCCGTAGCCATGGCCGTCAGCGCACTGCTCACCAAACACGTCAACCGCATCATTCTTGCGCGGCCAGCGGTTGAAGCGGGCGAAAAACTCGGATTCCTCCCCGGCACGCTGCAGGAAAAAGTAGATCCCTACATGCGCCCGCTGTGGGACGCGTTGTACGAAATGATCGATCCCGACAAGCTCGAAGGCTACCTGGAAAAAGGCATCATTGAGATTGCGCCGCTGGCATTCATGCGTGGCCGCACGCTGAACGATTCGTTCGTGATACTCGACGAAGCGCAAAACACCACCAGCGAACAGATGAAAATGTTTTTAACGCGCCTTGGGTTTAACTCCAAAGCGGTGATTACCGGCGACGTTACGCAAATCGATCTCCCGTTCGGCAAAAAGAGCGGCCTGGTCGAAGCACTGGACATTTGCGCCAAAATTGAAGGAATCGGAGTGGTGCAATTCACTGACAAGGATGTGGTTCGTCACAATTTGGTGCAGCGCATCATCCGCGCTTACGAAGAGTTCGAAGGCCAGCAGCCAACGCGCGGCAACGCCCGCGGAGAAAAGCCCGGCGCAGAGAACGCTCCGGCAACCAGCAAGCACTAATCGAAACCGATGGTTTTCAATCGACAGCAAGCGATCCCCTTGGACCAGGCGGCTCTGTCCGAATTCCTGCTGCGCATTCTGCACGAACTGAGACTCGACGGAGTCGAGGTCTCCGTTGCTTTTGTGACTGCAACCGAAATAGCCAAGTGGAACAAGAAATATCGCCTTAAGAGCGGGCCCACCGATGTGCTTTCGTTCCCCGCGGTCGATCGCCGCCGCCTCGCGCATTTCAAACGCAAAGCCGCGCAGGGCAAAGCCGCCGCGGAAGGCGGTTATCTCGGCGACATTGCCATCGCTCCGGAGACCGCGCAGAGGTATGCTGTGCAGAACGGCCGGTACACCGAAAAGGACTCCAGGAAGCTCGAAAACGAATTGCGCGTGCTGATGCTCCACGGCGTCCTCCACCTGCTGGGCTATGATCATGAGACGGATCGGGGGCAGATGAACCGCATGGAGCAGGAATTGCGGGGAAGGCTGGAAATCGCGTGAATGGTCGGAGCTGGAATCGTCCGAGTGCCTGGCGTCGGAATCGTTTGCGTGACTGACGTCGGAATGGGTGCGTGGCTGGATGTGAGTGGTTATACCTGGCTCTTTGCATTGGGTGTGGTGCTGCTGGCGATGTTTTTGCCGGTGTACTCGTACCTTGCGCTGATTTATCGCGAACTCGGCAAACTGTCCACTGGGCCGGTTCACGAGCATCTGGACATTTTCGAAGCGGAAATCGAGCCCAAGCTGCGCATCACCCGCCGCAGCGCGGGGCGTGCGTTCCGCATCCTGGGACACTTCTGGCTGGCGTTTCTGGTTTTGCAAACGACGCGCGGCGTCGTTGTTTTTTCCCAGAGCAAGTGGGAAGCGGTAGTGGAGTTGGCGGCGTTTATCGTCTTGGAAGTCGTTGTCGCGATGCACTTCATTCCAGACATTCTGCTGTACCGCACTTCTGGGCGCTGGCTGATTCCGTTTGTGCCGCTGGTCCGCGCGAGCCTGGTGCTGGTGTGGCCGGTGCGCGTGTTTCTGGAAGGCGCGGAGTCTCTCGCGCGCATCTCGGAAAGCGAAGTGGAAAAGAGCGAAGAGCAGCGTACCGAAGAGGGAATTGAAGCGTTGGTGGAAGCGGCGGAAGAAGAAGGCATCATTGAGCCGGAGCAGGCCGATCTGATCGAGCAGGTGGTGGAATTCAGCGACAAGCGGGTGCGCGAAGTGATGACCCCACGGCCAGAGATTGTTGCCATTTCCGCTGGCGCGACGCTGGAAGAGCTGCACAGCAAAGTTGTGGAATGCGGCTTCACCAAGTTGCCGGTTTACGAAGAATCGCTGGATGACATTCTGGGTGCGGTGCACTCGCAGGACTTGCTGCAGATCGCCGACGCGGATCTGCCCAAGCGCCATGTGCGGGAACTCCTACGCCCGGCGTTGTTCATGCCAGAAACGAAAATCGCTTCGGAGTTGATGCGCGAGATGCGCCAGCAGGGGCGTGCGATGGCCGTGATTATTGACGAGCACGGCAGCGTGGCCGGGATTGCTACGATGGAAGACCTGGTGGAAGAGATCGTTGGCGAAAGCGGCGTACACGACGGCGCGCGTCCGAAGCTGGATATGGTGCGCGAAGGTACAAGTTCGCTGGTGATGCGCGGCAACACTTCCATTGCCGACGTGGAAGACATGTTGGGGATCCGCTTCGGCGAAAATGCGGATGAAACCGTGACCACCATTGCGGGATTGCTGAGCCACGTCAGTGGCAGGGTTCCCGGGCCGGGAGAGAAATTCGACCTGGAGGGATTCCGCTTCGAGGTGCTGGAAGCCAACCAACGCAAAGTGCTGCGGGTGAAAGCGCAGAAACTTTCGGGCACCGCCATGCACGCCGATTGAACAGAAATTTACCACAGAGGCACAAAGACGCAGAGTGACAACCAGGACTGAAAGAGACGGGTATCGCGCTGGGTTTGTGGCCATCGTCGGACGCCCGAACGCCGGAAAATCCACGCTGCTGAACCGTCTGGTGGGGCAAAAGATCGCCATCGTGACGTCGAAGCCGCAGACGACGCGCAACCGCATTCAGGGCATCGTGACGGGCGATGACGCGCAAGTGGTGCTGATTGATACACCAGGTCTGCACGAAGCGAAGACCTTGCTGAACCGCCAGATGATGAAAGAAGTCGCCGCCGCACTGGAAGGAATCGACGTCCTGGTGCTGATGGTGGACGCGAACGAACCGACCGGAGGCAGGCTGCAAATCGATCCGCTGCTGCTCGAACGTGCCAAGCGGTTCGAAGGCCAGACCATTCTGGCGCTGAACAAAGTGGACAAAGTGCCGAAACAGCAGCTGCTGCCGATGATGGAAGCGTTCGGCAAAGCGCATCCGTTCGCGGCGATCCTGCCGCTCTCCGCGCTGAAAGGCGACGGCTGCGAGGCGCTGCTCGGCGAAATTGTGAAGCTGCTGCCAGAAAATCCGCCGTACTTTCCCGAAGATCAGGTGACGGATCAGCCGGAACGGTTTCTGGCCAGCGAAATTGTGCGTGAAAAGGCCATCGCGCTAACGTACCACGAAGTTCCGCACGCCCTGGCCGTGGTGGTGGAACAGTGGGAAGAGAACCCGAAGCTGCTGCGCATCCAGATGACGCTGACTGTGGAGCGGGCCACGCAAAAAAAGATCCTTATTGGCCACAAAGGAGAAATGCTGAAAAAAATCGGGACGCAGGCACGAAAGGAATTGCAAGAGATCCTAGGTGGGAAGATTTTTCTCGGCCTGTTCGTAAAGGTTGCCGAAAACTGGCGCGAGAATCCGATGGCTGTGCGAGAGCTGGACTGGCACGCGCAGCTGGAGGCGATGGGGGAACGGGAACAGTAGCGCCCTTTCTATGGACGTAGGTTTTCCATTTTGCGACGGATCGAGTTTACAGAGCCGGCATCTGAAGAATCCGGCGTCAGCCAGCGGTAAGAGAAGAGAGATCCTTCGACTTCAAGTCCGGCCATTTCGCCGTAGCGAAATGGGCAAAAGCCGGGTCGCTGCGCTCAGGATGACTTGCTTTGCGGCGCGTTCCCGTTTTCGCGAGGAGAGTTTCGTGCTTCGGAAAGCACGCGGTTGAGCTCAGGGGGAGTCATGCTTCTTCGCATCGGGAAGGTCGCTTTGTTGGTTATGGGTGGTTTGTTGGTGATAGGACAGCCCGTTTTGATTTCCCAGCCTAGCTGGGCGCAGGTCCCAACAGAAGGGAAACCGGCTGCAGGCGAGTACGTCAAGCACTTTGATGCGTTGGTCGGGCTTTCCGTGGCGGTGGCCGAGGGGATGCCGGCCGAGAAGTATGGGTTCAAGCCGCATCCGGATTCGATGGATTTTGAATCGCTGATGAATCACATTGCCACGACGAACTACCAGCTTTGCGCGGGGCTTGCCGATACCCAGGCGCCGGCAATGGATTTACCGAAGGGCAAGGCTGCAGTGGTGAAGTATGTTGCGGGCTCGTTTCAATATTGTTCCCCGATCATTGAAGGGTTGAATCAGAAGCAGTTGGAGGCGACGCACAACTCGCCGGACGGAAAACTGCCGGGTTCGGACGTACTGCTGGCGATGTTCGTGCATGTGGCGCATCACCGGGGCCAGGCGGAAATCTATCTGCGCGATAACGGAATCGCGCCGCCGCCGTATCGAATCTGAATCAGCCGTAAGGAAAAAACGAAGGTGCGTGTACCGAAGTCAATTCGGTGAGGCCTCGGCGGATACCACAATTACCCGATACTGTTCTTCCTTGTTCCTAGGTACATCTTCAGAGCAGAAAAATATGTGTCCAGCATGTATCACAACCGCGGCAGTGGTCGTCGGGGCGGAATCGACGTGGGGAATTCTGAGCGTGGGTATTGGCAAGCTCAGAAAATTTGTTAAAGCAAATAGCCTCGGCTGGTTTCAGAAAATCAAGGAGAAATAAAATGGCAACGAGTGCGAAGGGAGACATGGAGAATCGCCAAGCGCGGCTCCCCAAGAACACACCTGCGATCGTGTCGCAGCAGGAGTGGGAGGCTGCGCGGCAGCAGCTTCTCGTGAAGGAGAAGGCCTTGACGCGCTCCCGCGATGCTTTGGCCGCCGAGCGTCGAGGCATGCCGTGGATGGCGGTGGAGAAGAACTACGAGTTTGCGGGGCCGAACGGCCGGGTTAGCCTGTCGGACCTCTTCGAAGGCCGCAGGCAATTGATCGTCTATCGCGCCTTCTTCGAAGCCGGGGTCTTCGGCTGGCCCGAGCATGCTTGCCGCGGCTGTTCTCTCGGCGCCGATCAGGTCTCGCACCTCGCCCATTTGAACGCTCGCGACACCACTCTGGCGTGGGCCTCACGTGCGCCGCAGGCGGATATCGCGCGCCTGAAGGTGCGGATGGGCTGGGAGATGCCCTGGTACACCATTACCGACAGCTTCGACAAAGATTTCGGGGTGGATGAATGGCACGGTCACAATGTGTTTTTCCGCGATGGCGACAGGGTGTTCCGCACGTACTTCATCAACAACCGCGGCGACGAAGCGATGGGGAGTACCTGGAGCTACCTAGACATCACGCCGCTCGGACGTCAAGAGACTTGGGAAAAGTCACCAGAGGGTTACCCTCAGACCCCGCCTTACCAGTGGTGGAACTGGCACGACAGCTACGACACCGAGGCCTCGGTTGACCCAAGGTGGGTCGACATAACAACCGACCCTCAGGGAGCCGCCATCCGAAGGCGCGAGGCAGAAGCGAAAGCAAAAGCGAGCTGAGGAAGCGGGCTACGCACAATGCAACCGAATCAGTTCGGGGACGGGCTACCAACAAACGAGCGGCGGGGATAAACCCACAAACGAAGATAGAGGGCTAAAGCCCGGACTACACAAATTTACTTCGAGGCGGCGACTTTGTTGCTGTAGTTGAGACTGGTGTACCAATTGCCGCGGCCTTGCGGAGTGAGGTCCAGGAAGTGCCAGATGGGAGCGAGCAGGTCGATGCCGCGCTCTTTGATGTCCCTGGCCATCCAAGGATGCGCGGTGTAGAAGTGACGGATAGTGCCGGCGGCGTCGCGGGCGAAAACAGAAACGGTGGCGTCCTGAAGACCTTCGCGGTCTTCGCTGCCGAAGTCGAACTTAAAGGTGCTGTTACCGGCGCTGAGAATGGGTAGCTGGTCCCACCCGCGATCGCGAGCGTGCGCGCGGAGAGCGGGCACGTCGGCGGCAGCCACGACGACGAAGTCGAGATTCTGCGCCAGATGATGGGCGACGCCGTTGGCGCCGTCGAGCCAAGCGGTGCACATGGGGCAGGGTTTGGTCTGACGCTTTCCGTACATCAAGTGATAGATGACGAGCGAGCGATTGGGCTTGCTGAAGAGTTCGCTGAGATGTGAGGTGTGGACCGCGGTGTCAGCGCTCCTGACGTCGCGCGGGCCCTCTTGAAACGCATAGTCCTGGATGGCCGCGCCCTGGGGAAGTTGGCGGCGCAGTTCGGCGACGCGTTCGCGCTGGCGCATGAGTTCGATTTCGGCGAAGCGAAGCTCCTCGCGTTTGGCGAGATACTCGGGGGGTTCGTTAGGTAGATTGGTTTGGCGGAACGTGCCGTCGACGATTGTGCGGACCATGCGTGGTTGCCTCCAGAGGGGATTTTCTCTCCCGCGGAAGGGAGGTGCAATTGGGAGCAAGCTTTACGGCAAGGTGCTGGCTTGAAGCCCAGCCAGGGTAGAACCTCAGAAAGGCCTGTTGTCGGGATAGGCCGCGGCGTGTTCTCCCTAGGTGAGAGAAGGAAACGACGGGCTGCAGTTCGCCTCGCCAAGGCCGGGCTCGAGCCCGGCACTAGGCGAGCAGGTTGGATCCTGGCGCTAGGATGGATCGCGAACCTTGCGCCAGGAAACGTACACACGTTTTACGGGGCACCTCACCTCAAGACATTCCCGCTCAAGATAGATGTTCTCTTCAAAATGACAGCGTTTGTCGCCCAGCGGAGCGTCCGTGAATTCGCACCCAGCCGGCTTTGGATCGATGACCACGTCCTCTACGGTCAGGTTGTATTTCAGCGCGAGGCGGTATCTTCCCGGAGTGTCCGGATGCCTGCCAGGAGTAAGGAATTGAACTGCAAGAAGGATGGCCGCAACAACCACGACGCCAACGAGGACCACTCGCAGCAGGAAGCCGCGGGCAACCTTGTGTTCGCTGGTCCACGCTGGGTCGGCTTCGATAAACTCCGCAGGGGGAACATCGGTGTTGAGGTCGGAATCGGCCTCGGCGCAAGCCGGGCGCGCCCATCCGCAAATGGCGCACCTTAGAGGTTCGCCAGAAAAGTGACGAATGGCTCTGCAGTTTTGGCAGAGGACGTTCATGATGCAACAGAATAAACCACAACCAGTGCCTCAGGGCCTAAGGCCCAATTTTTTGAGCGCTTTCGGCGCCGCCAAATCCGTGCCCTTTGCAAATCATGCCCCCTGGTGTAGAGCAGATGCCTTTGAGTGGATGAGGCGAGTTTTGCGTTTTACTAGGTGACTTTTCCATTTTGACTAGGGTATGGACCGGAGAGACATCGAGTCGAAGCCGCAGTACTATAGAAGTGATTCACAGCACTTACAAGGCAGCGCTGGGCACCCAACCCGATCCACAACCCTTCCGCTCCGCACCCATGGGCCACCTCGAGGTCTCAACATGATTCAGGAACCAGCTCCTTCCAGTCCCCCGGCAGTGTCTAGAATCCGGGTGCAAGGCTGCCAGATGTACAACCAACAACTCACGCTCTACCGGATTGCGGACAGCGTCGAGGTGGTGCCGCTTGCCGATAACTACCGGCACATTCCCTGTGGCCATCGCCCAGCTACAACGGGCATGCAGGCATCAGGGATCCTGCTGTGCGCGGCCTGTGCAGGCAAGCTGGGATTTCTCGCTGTAGCCTGATGGAAGGCCGCCAGGCTGCGCCCTAGACACGACTGTCGAAAAAATGCCGGGCTAAAGCTCGGTACTGCACAAACAACGGCGCTACGGCTTGGAGGGTTTGCCGGCGTCCGAAGCTGCTGCCGTGGCTTTGGGTTTGGCGGCCGGCGCGGGTTTGGGATTCCAGAATGCCGGATCGGCGTTGGCGATCTCTTGCATAGGATTGCTGAGGTCAGGGCGGTAGTGGTAGATGACGGTTTCGGTGTGCGAGACCACTTCGGAGATGGTCTTCTGCATTTTGGCGAAAGCTTCCTCTCCGACCATGTCTTTCAACGTAGGGTTTTTATCGAAGCCGCCCATGGACGTCCGCAACGAAGCCAGATAGTAGACGCCACCGGAGCCGCCGTCGGAGAGCGTGGAGACCAGGAGCGGCTGAGCGTCAGCGTTTTTGTCGCCGGCTTGTTTGGCTTCCGTGAGGAAGGCGTCGAATTCAGCGCCGCGTCCCGGCCGGATGTGAACCGCGGTCACTCGAGCCACGCGGCTGCTGGCGATTAGTTTCGCGTATGTGGCGAGATCAGCGGGCGGCTTGCGGCTCAGATCGGTGCGGCGGTGGCGGATCTCGGTGTGTGCGCTGATCAGGCAGGCGAGAAAATCCGCTTCCAACTTGTCGGCACCTGCCTGGCCAAGCGACTTGGTCAGAGCGCCGATGAAGGCTTCGCTGCCTTTCTCCACTTCGGCGTAATCCTGGCGCGGACTGAGGAAGATGTACGTGCCCACTTCACCGTAGAGCGTGTCCATGGTTATGAACGGGTCACCGTGATTGCGGCGGTTGGCTTCGGCCATTTTTTTCATGATGGCTTCAGCGGCAGGGACTTTTTCCGGCTTGACTCTGGCGATGTACGCGTCGAGATATTCTCCCTGGGCGTGCGACGCCGGCTCCGCCAGCAACGCGACGGAAAGAAGTCCTGCAGCCCACAGGGCTTTGCGGAAAAACATAGAGCCTCCTCAGCGTAAACGAGATGGAAAGGGGTTTGGACCGATTCTGGAGCGGGAGAGTACCTCAGCGCAGTGCAAAGGTCAACGGAGGCACTCTGGATGATCTGGACGAACGGTAAGAGCTACCAGTTTGCGGACTGGGACTGATAGGGTTCGCCTTGAAAAGGAACCTGCGACGGAAAAATGGAGGATGCCTTGGCACAACCGAGAATCAAGGACAAACAGGATACGTCGATGGCATAGGCGCGACGACGCTGGTCTTCACTGGAGGTCTCGTTCAGGACAACGAAGACGCCGTCAGCTGTCCCTGATTTGTCGACCGTAGTTCGCGTGAGGCCGACAGGCAATCCGTGGTTGGCAGATTGGGCGGACTCCTCGCGCAGGAAATAGTGCAACGGAGCCTTAGCGAGTCGGAGGTAACCCATGGTGCGTTCGACCACGACGCCGTCCTGGATTTCAACGGTCGCAGTAAGAGCTACATACGGTACCAGATGCGTAGATGTCAGAGGCTTGTTCTCGAAAAGAAACTCAAAAGAACAGCGCTCCCAGGTGCAGCGCATGCTCCGGTCGGCAATCCACCAGGGTATGCCGCCCCGTCTGCGGGCGAGCGCCTTAGCATCTTCGAAGTCTGAGCTACCGATGCGCAGAGTTAAGAGATCCTGCATGAAAGAGTTAGCACGACTCGACTGCGAAAGGGTACGAGCCCAGCAAACAACGAAAAAAGTGCCAGCCGCGACGACGATAAGGGCGGCCTCAGCGATCAAAACTTGGAAATGAGATTTGTTCAGGCGCATTCAGCTGGATTAGACGCCGATGGCAAATTCGGGGTTCCGCGTTATTTCTCAGTCGGGGGCGGCGATGCCAAGGGTTTTCATTTTGCGATAGAGGTGGGAGCGCTCGAGGCCGATAGCGTTGGCGGTTTGGGTCATGTTCCAGCGATTTTCCTGGAGCTTGCGGAGGATGAATTCGCGTTCGTAGGCGCTGCGCGCTTCGTGAAGAGTGCCGTAGGGCTGTTGGGCTGATTCGACGACGCCGCGAAAAAGCTCGGGCGGAAGATGGTGCGGCTCGATGCGCACCTGCGGGCAGACGATGACCAGGCGCTCGACCAGGTTGCGCAGTTCGCGGACGTTGCCGGGCCAGGGATAGCGGAGAAGAATTTCGAGCGCACCGTCAGAGAGTTCGCGCGTTTTCTTGCCGTACTCGGAGCTGAATTCATTGAGGAAATGACGCGCCAGGGTTGGAATGTCGGCGGTGCGATCGCGCAACGGCGGAACGAAAAAGGGAATCACGTTGAGGCGATAGAAAAGATCCTGGCGGAAACGGCCATGGGCGATTTCCTGTTCCAGGTCTTTGTTGGTGGCAGCGATGACGCGAACGTCCACGCGGATGGTTTGATTGGAGCCGACTGGTTCGAAGCGTTGTTCTTCGAGGACGCGCAGGACTTTGGATTGGGTGCGCAGGCTCATGTCGCCGATTTCGTCGAGGAAGAGCGTACCGCCGTCGGCCTGTTGGAATTTGCCGGTCTTTTCGTCCAAAGCGCCCGTGAAGCTGCCTTTGATGTGGCCGAAGAGTTCGGACTCGATCAGCTCTTCAGGAATTGCCGCACAGTTAACTTCGACGAAGGGGCCTTTGCTGCGCAGGCTAGCGGCGTGCAGCGCGCGGGCAACGAGTTCCTTGCCGGTGCCGGATTCACCGTAGATGAGGACGCGGCCGTTCGTGGGAGCGGTGACAGCGATCTGCTGGCGCAGAGCTTTCATCGGGATGCTGTCGCCCATTACCTGATAGCGGTGGCCGAGTTCGGTGCGCAGAGTTTGGTTTTCCTCTTCGAGGCGGCGCTGCTGCACGGCGTTTCTTACGAGGACGATGATTTTTTGCAAGGTCAGCGGCTTTTCGATGAAGTCAAAGGCGCCGAGTTTGGTGGCGCGGACCGCGGTGTCAATGGTGGCGTGGCCGGAAATCATGATGACTGCGGGCGGATGCGGAAGGGTCTGAATGCGGGAGAGGGCCTCGAGGCCGTCCATGCCGGGCAGCCAAACGTCGAGGAGGATGACGTCAAGGCCGCCGTGCGCAGCGCGTTCGATGGCGCGTTCGGCGGAGTCGGCGGTTTCGGCTGTGTAACCTTCGTCGGCGAGGATGGACGATAGGGATTCCCGTATGCCGGCTTCGTCATCAACGATGAGGATATGGGGTTTAGGGGCCATGTATCGGAACACGAAGTACAGAGTACGAAGTGCAAGGTACAAGGTAGCGCAGAGTGCACAGGAGA
>CAZQOB010000026.1:49189-60464 GCA_964594885.1 uncultured Acidobacteriaceae bacterium | reverse complement strand
AGACTCCGGCGAGTAAACTCCAAGCAAGTGTTGCGTCGACCATCTGAACCGGCACTACTAATCGGGACTCAGCGACTGGCGCTCACGGTGAACGGCTTAACCCGAGCAAAGCGGTGGTGAGGTTCGAGTTCTTACACTCACGCGCGGCCCGGACCAACTATGCTATCTGGGGGTAGTCGCCGCGTGAGAAAGAGATTGCCGCAGTGGCAATCGTGACCGAAGAGATGCTGGGGCATTCTTCGCGTCAAATTTCGTTTGAGTTCGCGCCGACACCGCAGTTTGAGAGACAGGGCTTGGGCTTGGATTCTCGTGCCCTGCGAAACACCCTTCCGCTTGCGGTTCGTCGTCACAGGGAGTTAGCACGAATGCTCGGCTATTTCCGTCAGGCGTGAAGCCGGTGCCGTAAATTACCCCGTGGTCATTAATGTAGATATCGAAGCCCGGCAAATATAGCGTCGAACTCGTAGGTACATATGCATTCAAGTCGATCGGGCCATCTTCGTCCCACAGCGCCGCCCGAAACGGTCCACTGTCCTGGACACATCCAAAAGAAGCACCAACCGTTTGGCCTCGGGAATTGACGCCGCTCGCAAAGCTGCAATCATCGCCTAGCAGCGGTGGCAGCTCCGTCATGGTCCCGCGCTCCCATTTGAATCCCAGCGCGCCAATATCATTTGCTGTCGTCGTGTAACCTACTACTTCGCCCGCCTCGTTGATCGCGTATGCGATGCCGAGAGTTCCGCCCAGCGTGCCCAAATCTTCCAGCGTTCCCTTGTGCCACAGGAACGGATGCGCCGTATTGTCTCCGGCTAGGTTCATCCAACCTACAACGTCTCCCCTGCGGTTCAGTCCGTTGGTCCATCCATACGTTCCTCCCAGACTTCCCAGATCCGTCATTTTTCCTTTTTCCCAAAGAAATGGATGCGTTGTTGGAGAATTGGTCGTCGGGTTGATGTTCCTGTCAGTGAAACTGATCCCCGCCACTTGACCACTTTCGTTCACAAACATCGCCCACGCGTTTGTGCCGCCAAGCGTTCCCAGATCTCGCATCACCCCGCGTTCCCAAAGGAAGGCGCGCATCTGTGTTCCCATGTAAAATCCAAAGATGGAGACATCATCGGGAACATCATTCAACGCAATTCCCACTGCCTGACCACGGTCATTGATCGCCTGCCCGAAACTCAAGGCTCCGCCCAGCGTGCCCAAATCCACAACTTGGCCATTTTTCCAAACGACTGCATGAAACTCCTGCACGCCCCAGGGCGGCGGTGTAGAAAGCAACAGGGAATCGATTCCCCCGGTTAGCGATACACCTGTCCCATCTCCCGACTCGTTCAGCCAAAAAACTTGAGTGCCCTGTCCACCGGGAAGACTCGGTAGCTCGGTGAGCGCACCGTCACTCCACAGGAACGCGCGCTGGACAAGGCAATCCGGATTCCCGAAGCAGAACGGGTCAACGGCGGAGGTGTCTGCCTCCCCGCCAACTAAGCCTCTGCTGTTTAACAGACGATTCGCCGCACCGGTGAAATTTGTATAGCTTTGGGGGCCGCCGAGTGTCGGGATTTCTACGAATCGATATCGGTGCTGAGGTGTGTCGGGTGTCGGACTCATAGAGCCCGCCTGAGCGCAAAGCGAGGCAGACTCTAGAGTGACTGCGAGCAGGACAAAAAGAATAACGCGCGCTGATAGTTGAGCGTTCTTCATATGAGCCTCACGAATCCTGTTTTCGATATCTGGTTCCATGCAGGTCGCAAGTCTGCGAGTGAATCGTGGCGCTGACAATGACCGTAGTGTTTGCGTTGTGTTGTTTCTACCTTTGTCGTCAATTTGTTGAAAACAAAGCCGATCCAGGTTTTTCGCCCCGGTCTCCGGCTTCCTGCTCAATACTCGCCTGTGTTAGACTTTGTCTAAATCCTTCCACTAGGCGTTATGAATTCAGCCCTGCCATCTCGGGATTCCATCCATTTCAACCTTTTTGAGGTGCAGCGGTCTACCGGCAGGCTATTCAAGTCCGGCATTCGACTGAAGCTCCAGCCCCAACCGTTTCGCCTTTTGCTCCTGCTGATTGACAATGGGGGCAGAGTGGTTAGCCGCGAGGAAATCCAGCAATACCTTTGGCGTGAGGCCACCTGGGTGGACTTTGAACGCGGAATCAACTATTCAATCAACCAGATCCGTACAGTATTAGGCGATGACCCGGATGCCCCGCGCTTCATCGAAACCCTCCCGAAAATTGGCTACCGATTCATCGCTGAACTTGAGGGTCTTCAAGGCCGCATGGCCCCTCCGTCGGCTCGGATCTTCGCGATATCTGCTGACCGCTCCGGTGCAACCCCACGTGCCTCGAATTCCGGCTCTGTGCTACCAGACATGGAGTCGCAAAATATCGCTCGTTCTTCTAGGCCGCGAATCGTTGCCGCGGCCATTGTCATCGGGTTGCTTTCGATCGCCGGATTTGTGACCTGGCAATTTCGTGTGGGAGATATGCGCTCTGGCGAAATATCATTCGAGAATCTGCGACTGATCAAACTCTCCGATACTGGCAGTGCAAAGAACATTGCAATCTCAAAAGACGGTCGCTACGTCGCTTACGTGCGTGTCATGGGCGAAGAGCAAGCCCTCCATTTGCGGCAAACCGCGGGCACCGGCGACGTTCAGATCTTGCCTCCAGCCTTGGGCAATTTCGTTGCCGTCACTTTTTCTCCCGACGGAAACTCCCTGTACTTTGTGCGCGCAAACCCCAAGGACATGGGATTTCGTTATTTATTCCAGCTTCCAACTTTAGGCGGAGTGCCTCGCAAGCTGGTCACCGACGTTGATTCGGGCGTGGCTTTTTCACCCGATGGCCGCCGTATCGTCTACCAGCGAAGCCTCGCCCAGCAGAATGAAACCGAACTGAAGATTGCTAACGCCGATGGCTCCGGCGAACGCCAACTGCCTCGAATCACCAACACCACCTCTCGGGCTCCGGGTGACCCGGCGCCGGACTGGTCTCGCGACGGGCGTACCATTGTGTTCTCTAGACTCCTGCTCGAAAAACAACGGCGGTCGGTCATCTATGCGGTTTCTTCGGAAAAAGGGGAGACTCTCGAACTCTATTCCTCCATGAATCCGATTGGAAGGCCGATTTGGCTCCGCTCCGGTACTGGCCTTCTCGTCTCTCAATACGATCCGGTTGACCACCGGAGCCAATTGTGGACCATATCTTATCCCCAAGGTATCGCGCGCAGAGTCACTCACGATACTTCTGACTATTCGATGGATATTGATTACACGCGGGATGGACGGACGATTGTAGCCATTGCGTCCGCGGTGGATTCGCACATTTGGAGCGCGTCATCTGCGCAACCCGACGATGCCCGGCAAATCACCACTGGCGACCATCACTTCTTCTTGTCGAAGTTGACTCCGGACGGAAAACTTTTGTCTACAGACGCTTACGGAACTCTTTGGACCATGAATCCCGATGGTACGCACGCTACCGTTTTGGGGAACACCCGAGAATTTATTTGGTTCAGTGTCTGCGGAAACTACGTTGCAGCGGTTTCGCGCGAAAATAACTTGACCACGCTGGTCCGCCTAGATTTGAGCAACTTACATGCCACCACCCTCAGCGGGGGAAATCTATGGTCCCCTTCTTGTTCACGGCAAGCTACAACCGTCTATTACGTGAATTTGGACCTACCCCAGAAAATTTGGCGAGCGGCATTGGAAGGTGGAGACGTCGCCGAAGTTGCGCCAATACAAGGCGATACCATCATGGGAAATCTTAGCGTTTCGCCTGATGGAAAGTTTCTCGCCTATCAGGCAAATTCCTGGTCGGCTTCGCCGCCCAGCCGCCGAGTAACAGTCATTCCCACCAATGGCGGTCCGCCAGTTGCCACGTTCGATACCGAAGGCGAAAATTGGATGGTGGGACCCTATTGGACTCCAGATAGCAAAGCAATTCAGTACCTGCGCGTTGAAAACCAAATCAGCAACATCTGGGAGCAGCCTTTGGCGGGCGGCCCGCCCAAAGAAGTGACGCACTTTACTTCTGGTCATATAGAGGACTTTGTCTGGTCGGCCGACCGCTCTGATTTGTTCTTCACGAAGGACATCACAACCACTGAAGTCGTGCTGCTCACCAATTTGCGTTGACTTTCCAAACCGCGCCACACTCAGTCTTCGAAAAGAGCAAACAACGGCATGAGGGGCATGCTGAAAGTCCAGCCAGAGCTCCGCGGGTGAATTCATTCGGGCAGCCCAGTTACTAGACCAAGGTGGACTTCTCACCGGCTTTATCCGGAAAATAACCCTCATGGAACGAATACCACCATTCTCCGCGCAACAGCTAGAAGCGATCTGCAGAGTGCTCGGCGATACCGAGAAAGGGCTCACTGGTACCGAAATCGAGCACTTGCTCGCAGATTGCCGATTTACTGATACCGATCCCACCATGACGAAGTGGAAGCGGCTGTTCAATGCTCTCGCTGGCTGGCAGAACTCGAAACAACTGGGAAACTGTGTGCTCATGGTCGTAACAAGGGCCTTGAACCCCGCGTTGTATACCAAGAAGAGAGAGCTGTTTGCGTCGCGGCGCGATGAGCTGAACGTCGTCCTGGCGTTTAACGGATACGAAATAGGAGACGACGGAAGAGTGAGACTGTCGAACAAGGCAGAGAGCCTGAGCGAGGCGATCAAGAGAGCGAGCCGTTTACATGAAGCACTTTCAGCACGAAGAGTTCACCAAGACGTATTGAGCTTTTGCAATGCCGAACTGTTACAGGAAAATTATTTCCACGCAGTATTTGAAGCTATGAAGAGCATTGCTGCGAAAATTAGAACCATGTCGGGATTGAAATCGGATGGTGCTGATCTAGTCCAACAGGCATTTGGTCACTCTCACTCAGGACCCCTGCTCGCAATTAATCAGCTTGTGAGCGATACCGAAAAAGGGGAGCAACGCGGATTCGTAAACCTTTTGATCGGACTGTTCGGAACGATCCGAAATCCTTTGGCGCACAGTCCAAAAATAGAGTGGGACATGTCAGAGCAAGATGCTCTCGATATTCTCACAACTGCATCACTGATCCACCGTAAGCTAGACCGAGCGTTTCGCTACAAGACTGGACCGCAGCACTTTCTGTAGCGCAAAGCGTCGCCAGCCCAGGGTGTATCACTTTTCCCCGCCCTGTAACCTCGCTTTGCGTTGACGGGCGAAGGAAAAGCGGCAATACTGACGCCTGTCCCTGCAACAGACTCGGGCAGCAAAGGGCAGGATCGATCGCGCCCCTCTCTGGAGACCCGGACAATAATGATAGGACAGCTTCGCGGCCGCTTGGCGGACAAGCGGCCAAATCAGGTGATGGTGGATATCGGCGGGGTAGGCTACCTCGTTGCGGTGCCCCTTTCCACTTATGCTTCGCTCGGTGAGCTGCACACCGAAGTCACGCTGCTGATTCACACTCACGTGCGGGAAGACCAGTTGGCGCTGTACGGTTTTCTTTCCTCGCGCGAAAAGCATTTTTTTGAATTGCTGATCGGCGTCTCGGGCATCGGACCATCCCTGGCGCTGAAAATTCTTTCCGGCATGACGGTCGAGGAGCTGGTACCGGCCATCCGTAGCGGCGACATCGCCCGGCTCAGCAAGACCCCGGGCGTGGGCCGCAAGACTGCCGAACGCATGGTCGTCGAGTTGAAAGATAAACTGGAAGCGGTGGTGGTTGCCGAGGAAAAGGCCCCCGCGTCAGTAGCCGGCGCCGAAGCTGACGTGATCTCCGCGCTGACCAATCTTGGATACGACGGCCGTGCGGCGGAATCCGCGGTTGCCGAGGCCAAGCGCACCACCGAGACAGGCAGCTTTGAAAAACTGTTGAAGGCAGCGCTGCAGGAGTTGAGCGCGCCATCGAGCAAGAGCGCGCGAGCGTAATAGAACGTTGCGGCGGAGCCGAATATCGATTCGCCCTACGGTATGAGATTCGAGATCGAGCACGGAACACGAATATATGACGGACGGAATGGCAAAACGAATGATGGCGCAGCGCGATCGCGATATGCGTGAGCGGCCGGATCGCTTGGTTTCCGGCGCCGCATATGACGACGAGGCCCGTCTCGATGCCAGCGTCCGCCCGAAAACGCTGCAGGAATACATCGGCCAGAAAAAAGTAAAAGAAAATATCTCTATCGCTCTGGAAGCGGCGCGCAATCGCAGCGAAGCGCTCGATCACGTTTTGCTCTACGGACCTCCCGGCCTCGGCAAAACCACGCTGGCGCAAATCATCGCGAACGAACTTGGCGTGCCGATCAAAACCAGCGCCGGCCCGCTGCTGGACCGCAAAGGCGACTTGACCGCGATTCTCACGGCCCTGGAACTTCGCGAAGTTTTTTTTCTCGATGAAATCCATCGCTTGCAGCCCGCCGTCGAAGAAGTTCTCTATCCTGCGATGGAAGATTTTCGCGTGGACCTGGTCATCGGGCAGGGTCCCGGTGCGCGCATCCATCCGTTTCATCTGAACCGCTTCACGCTCGTGGGAGCTACCACCCGCGCGGGATTGATCACCGCGCCGCTGCGTTCCCGCTTCGGCATTGTGCATCGGCTAGATTTTTATGAGCCCGAAGATTTGCTGCGAATTCTGCATCGCTCGGCAGAAATTCTGAAAATTCAGATGGAGGAAGGCGGCGCGGAAGAAATTGCTCGCCGTTGCCGCGGCACGCCACGCATTGCCAACCGCCTGCTGCGCCGCGCGCGTGATTTTGCCGAAGTGCGCGCCGATGGAAAAATTACACGCGGTGTGGCCCAGGAAGCACTGCACATGCTCGGAGTGGACCAAAGCGGTCTGGACGAAGTGGACCGCAACCTGATGCTCGCGTTGCTCGACAAATATGGCGGAGGTCCGGTCGGCCTCGGCACGCTTGCCGCCGCGCTATCCGAGGAAGAAGACGCCATCGAAGAGATGTACGAACCATATCTCATGCAGATCGGCATGATCGACCGCACGCCGCGCGGCCGCGTCGCCACGCATCGCGCCTATCAGTATTTCGGCCGCGAACTGCCGCGCCGCCAGCCGCGCTTGTTCTGATCGATGAATCGTGACTCATAACTTATGAGTTTGACCACGGTTTATTTGTCGCTGGGCTCGAATCTTGGAGACCGCGCTGCGAATCTGCGCCTGGCGATTGCCACCCTGCCCTGGGCCGGCGTGCGTGTCAGCAAAGTCTCGTCGTTCTACGAGACCGAGCCGGTGGACTATCTCGACCAGCCCTGGTTCATGAACTGTGTTGTCCAGGGCGAAACCGACCGGCCACCGCTGGAACTGCTGCGCACACTCCGCGAAATCGAAGCCCGCGCCGGTAGCAAGAAAGAGTTTGCCAAAGGCCCGCGCCTCCTGGACATCGACATCCTCCTTTATGGCGACCAAACCATCCACACGCCGGAGCTGCGGGTCCCGCACCTCCGCATGCTGCAGCGCAACTTCGTCCTGGCGCCGCTCGCTGAGATTGTACCGGCGCTGAAACACCCCACCTGGAGTGCAAACGTGGCGGAGCTGCTGCGATCTTCAGGCGACACCAGCCAAGTCAAAAAGCTTTAACGGCGTCCTGAGACCGGCCATAGCTGTCAGCCCGCGCGAAGCGAGAGATCGCTTTTTTTCAAAAAACCCGAGGAAAAAGCAGATTCCTCGTCGCTTCGCTCCTCGGAATGACACATTCGTATCACGCACTTTGCGATCCCTATTCAAACATGGGCATTGGTGAGAAGATTGCCCAACCCCAAAGCAGTGAGTCACCTCAATGCGCCAAACATACAAGAACTCCAAGCCCTTCCTTGCTGTCGTCGCGGTTCTTCTGGCGGCTACCGCCGTACGGGCACAGTCGCCGCAAGTCCGCCTTAAAATTCGGGTCGTCATCGTAGACAAGGACTTGAACCAGAAGCCGGTGCCGTTTCTGGTGGTGAAGTTTGCCAACTCTGCCGGCGGAACCGATACCGAAGCCAAAACCGGCCTCGACGGCTCCGCGCAAATCGCTCTCGCGGCTGGCCATTACACTCTTTCGACTCCGAAGCCTGCCGAGCTCGCTGGCAAGCGCTATACCTGGAACCTGCCCGAAGACGTCGCCGGGGCCGAGCAGGAGATCGATCTCACCAACGACAACGCCAAGGCGGAAGACGCTCCCGCACCCTCCGGCAGCCCCACCGAGGGTTCAAGCAGCAGCGGCGACCTGACCGTGCTCTTCGACAAATACAAGAATTCCGTCGTGAAGGTTCATGCCGAGGCCCGCGATGGTTCCGGCTTTCTGGTTGACCCCAGCGGCCTGATCGTCACCAACAATCACGTGGTGCAATCTTCCGGCTACCTGGCGGTGCAGTTTGATGCCAAGCGCAAGGTCATGGCTCGGCTGCTTGCCGCGAATCCGGACAAAGACGTTGCTGTGCTCTGGGCCAACCTTTCGGTTTACCCAGAATCGGTCGTTGCTCCGATTCCTCCGAAAGATCGCGATGCTTCCATCGCCGTGGGCCAGCGCGTCTTCACCATCGGCAATCCGTTGGGCCGCGAGAAAGTGCTGACCACCGGCATCGTCAGCAAAGTGGAGAGCGACGCCATCACCAGCGACATCAACATCAATCCGGGAAATTCCGGCGGCCCGCTGTTTACCATGAATGGGCAGATCGCGGGACTGACCACCGCCGGATTGCGCAATCTCGCCTCCATCGTCCCGATTGATAACGCGCGTCCGCTGCTTGAGGTCGCCCGCCAAAGAATCTCCAGCGCCGCCCCTCCCTCCGCCGATCTGCTGCCCGTCGAACCCGACGATTATTTTCCCGCCGAGGCGCTTAGGCCCCTGTTGCGGCAGGAAAAGATGGATCTTAAGCCCTACAACTTCGAACTCGGACAGTTCCGCGTCTGGATCTTCACTCCGCCGGTCACCTATTTTCTGCGCCATGACGATGAAATGGCTGCCGCGCGAAAAGCCGCCAAGCGCGCCGGAGGCGATCCGGTTCAGGCCAAGCCGCCCGACAGCGCGCTGCAAGACGCGCAAGATTTTCGCCCGGTCCTGCTTTTCACCGTGCGTCCCAAGCTGGGCATCGGCTGGACCCACCCGAAATTCAAGAATGGTTTCCTCAAAATGCGGCTGCTCTGCGGCGGGAAAGAAGTCGTTCCAATCGATCCGGGCCGTTCCGAATTTGATTTGGTGGACGACCGCGGCCGCAAGCTGGATACGACCTTCCAGGGGCGATACGTTTACCCGTTCGATGCGATTTCGCCCACATGCGGCGGTGCCGTGATCGAGCTCTATTCGGAAAAAGAGCCGGACTCTCCGCTCTCCAAAACCATCGAGTCCGCCACCACGGAACGCGTCTGGGCCGACCTCGAGCCCTACCGCAAGGCACAAAAGAAGTAGTCCGACAAAGACCAGCCTCAGGTTTTGGCGGGCGCGCTATCCTGGATCGTTTCGGTTCTTGGATCGAAGTAGATCTTTTGGCCCGACCAGTACGCCTTCGTGGCCATCATGCAAGCCACCGAATGCGAAAATCCGTGCTGCACAGTAGCGTTCGGTTGCTTGCGCGTGCGCAGGCAGTCCAGCCAATTGGTCATGTGCGAAGGCTCTTCATCCCCCATGCCCGGCGGCGGCAGTTTGCTGTCGCCCGCAAGCAGCACATCTTTCACCGTGCGCTTGGTGTCAATAAACGGATTGTCTTCGTGATTGCCTTTTTCCTCTACCCACTGCCAGCGTGGACTGCCTTCGCCGCCCTGATTCATCAGCGTCGCCTGCTTGCCCATGATGCGGGTGAAGCTCGGCGCATCATTACCGAAGCTCGTTGAGTAGCTCACCATCCTGCCGCTTCCGTACGTGAACAGCGCCTGGAACGTGTCCGGATTTTCTCGGCCGTCATGCCACGCGTAGATGCCGCCGCTGGCCACGACCGAATCTGGATATGTCTCATCCAGGAAGAAATGAAACAGATCGATGCCGTGGCTCAGCCATTGGTCGGCAATACCCGCGGAAAAATCGCGGTACAGCCGAAATTCAAAATAAAGTTGTGGATCAAACGGCCGGTGCGGCTTGGTCATCAGCCAGGCGTTCCAGTCGGTGTCCTGTTCTTTGATTCGCTTCACTTCTGAGCGCCCGCGCCAGCGCGGCCCGTGATAGTTCCACACAATCTCGTGCTTGGTTACATCGCCCAGCACGCCGGAGCGCACCATGTCCCGCACGGCCAGCTGGTACGGCTCGCTGCGATGCTGCGTACCAACCTGCACGATAAGATTTTTCGCCAGCACCGTATCGCGAGCCGCTTTCACCTCTTCCAAAACGTTGCCCATCGGCTTTTCGCAGTAGGCGTCTTTGCCGGCGTCGGCGGTCATTTTCAGGATCGGCGAATGCGAATGTTCCGGCGTCGAGATCAGCACTGCGTCCACATCTTTCAACACCAACAGCTCCTGAGGATGCTGCAAAGCGCGCGGGGCTTTGCCGTAGTATTTTTCGTTGGCCGCCACGGCACCGGCGCGATGCTCGCTCCACAAATCACACACCGCGGTCATTTCGACATTCTTCTTGTCTTTCAACCGGGAAACGATGCCGTCCAGTTCGCTGCCGCGGCTGCCGATCCCGATGTGCCCCAGCGAAATGCGATCATTCGCGCCCAGAATGCGCGTGTAAGAAAGAGCTGTCGTACCTAGCGCGGCGCCGCCAGCTGCAGCCATCGCGCTGTTCTGTAGAAATTCTCTCCGGTTCAGTTTGCTCTCGGCGTCGCTCATAACTCCCTCCTGCCGTGCTGATTGCGGACGGTCGGACGTGCTCGATATTACTCCAGAGCGCGGCATTGGGAACCGGATTTGTGACTAGGCGACGGTGTCCGGCAAAAGCATCTTTCTAACCACGAACCAGACACCTGCCCACACACCAGCGTTGACGAAGAATACTACGGGATAAAACACAAATGGATTGATCTTGCCCGCAACCGACGCCAGCAGATCGCCAGGCAGAAGCAGCAGCAGTCCGGCCAACAATGGCACGCGCGTGGGCAGCTTCAGTACTGGCAGCACGGCTCCGGCTGCTTGAACCACCACGAACAGTGCCCAGTAACCTTTCTTGCTCACGTGCGCTCCAGCGAATTTCTTACTTCCGTATCGATCGTGCCGCCGCAAGTGTACCACTCGCTGTTCATTGAGACCCTGATCCGCGTTTGACCGTGCAATTGTTACCTTACAAGATTGGCCTGATTGCAGGCGGCGGTACCTGTGGGTTGACGATTGGGTGTGGAGGTCTGGAGCGAATACGACTTCCGCATGGCTGGACA